>DASXHD010000036.1:0-20189 GCA_036488725.1 Polyangiaceae bacterium
GAGCTTCTCGAACTCGGTGTAGCCGGAGAGCTGGATGATCTCCATGCGGTCCTGGAGCGGCACCGGGATGCCGCTCAAGGTGTTCGCCGTCGTGATGAACATCACGTCGCTCAAATCGTAATCGAGATCGAGGTAGTGATCGTTGAACGAGTGATTCTGCTCGGGGTCGAGCACCTCGAGGAGCGCCGCCGCCGGATCGCCGCGGAAGTCGCTCGACATCTTGTCGACCTCGTCGAGCAAGAACACCGGGTTGCCGGTTCCGGCCTTTTTCAGGCTCTGGATGATCTTTCCGGGCATCGCGCCGATGTACGTCCGGCGGTGGCCGCGAATCTCGGCTTCGTCACGAACGCCGCCGAGCGCGAGCCTCACGAACTTTCGTCCGGTCGCGCGCGCGATCGATTTCGCGAGTGACGTCTTGCCGACGCCCGGCGGTCCGACCAAACACAAAACCGGCCCGCGCAATTTCTTGGTGAGCGCCTGCACCGCGAGATACTCGACGATGCGCTCTTTGATCTTCTTGAGGCCGTAGTGATCCTCGTCGAGGATCGTCTCCGCGCCGCGCAGATCGAAATTCTCTTCGCTCTTGTCGTACCAAGGCAGCCCGAGGATCCAGTCGACGTAGTTGCGCACGACGGTCGCTTCCGCCGACGTCGGGTGCATCATCTCCAGCTTTTTGAGCTCTTTTTTGACCTTCGCGGTGCCTTCCTTCGACATCCGCTTGGCTTTGAGCTGCTCTTCCAGCTCCTGGATCTCGTTCTTCTCGCGCTCGCCGCCCAGCTCGCGCTGGATCGCCTGCATCTGCTCGTTGAGGTAGTACTCCTTCTGCGTCTTCTCCATCTGCTTCTTGACGCGGGAGCGGATCTTCTTCTCGACCTGCAGGATCTCGATCTCGGCCTGCATCAATTCGTGCAGGCGCTCGAGACGTTTGACGGCGTCGTCGGCCTCGAGGAGCGCTTGGCGATCGGCGAGCTTGATCGTCGGCAAGCACGCGACGATCGCGTCGCTGAGACGCGCCGGGTCGTCGATCGTCTGCACGCCCATCAAGACTTCGGGCTGAACTTTTTTGTTCAGCTTCACGTACATCTCGAAGGCGGCCTGCACGCTGCGCATCAGCGCTTCGACCTCGACGCCGGTCTTCGCCGTCTCGGCGATCTCGTCGACTTCGACGAGAAAGAACTCGTCGGTCTGCGCGTACTTTTTGATCATCGCGCGCTTGCGCCCTTCGACGATCACTTTCACCGTGCCGTCGGGCAGACGAAGCAGCTGCTTCACCACGCCGATCGTGCCGACGGCGAAGATGTCCTCGGGCGTCGGCTCGTTGGTCTTCGCGTTCTTCTGCGCCGCGAGGAAAATTTCTTTTCCCGCCGCCATCGCAGCATCGAGCGCGTTGATCGACCGCTCGCGACCCACGAAGAGCTGACTCTCCATGTGCGGGAAGACGATGATGTCGCGGAGAGGAAGGAGCGGAATCGCCTTGCGGCGAGCGCCCGGCTGCTTCGGGTCTTCGTTGTTGCGAAAGAACATGCGGTCCGGAAGGTTTAGCCTATTCCGGCTACGCGATCACGCAGATGCAGGCGCGTCCGTTGCGACTTTACGTTACGCCTCAGGCGAGCTCGGCTTCCTTTTGATAGACGATGATCGGCGACTCGTGCTTGCCGATGACGTCCTCGTTCACGACGACTTCCTTGATGCCGCTGCGTGACGGGATGTCGTACATGATGTCGAGCATCGCGTGCTCGAGGATGGCGCGGAGTCCGCGCGCGCCGCTCGCACGCGCGAGCGCTTCCTTGGCGACCGCCGAGAGCGCGCCTTTGGTGAACTTGAGCTTCACGCCGTCCATCTCGAAGAGCTTCTGATACTGCTTCACGAGCGCGTTTTTCGGCTTCGTGAGGATGTCGATGAGCGCGTCCTCGTTGAGCTCGTGGAGGGTCGCGAGCACCGGCAAGCGCCCGATGAACTCCGGGATGAGCCCGAACTTGAGCAAGTCCTCCGGCTGAACTTGCTCGAGCAATTCGCCGAGCTTGAAGTCCTTCTTCGACTTGATGTCGGCGCTGAATCCCATCGTCTGACGACCGATGCGCCGCTGCACGATCTGCTCGAGCCCGACGAAGGCGCCGCCGCAGATGAAGAGGATGTTGGTCGTGTCGATCTGCAGAAAGTCCTGCTGAGGATGCTTACGGCCGCCCTTGGGCGGGACGTTCGCGATCGTCCCCTCGATGATCTTGAGGAGCGCCTGCTGCACGCCCTCGCCCGAGACGTCGCGCGTGATGCTCGGGTTGTCGCTCTTGCGGCTGATCTTGTCGATCTCGTCGATGTAGACGATGCCGCGCTGCGCACGCTCGACGTCGTGGTCGGCGTTCTGCAAGAGCTGGACGATGATGTTCTCGACGTCCTCGCCGACGTAGCCCGCTTCAGTCAGCGTCGTCGCGTCCGCGATCGCGAACGGCACGCTCAAAATCTTCGCGAGCGTCTGCGCGAGGAGCGTCTTGCCGCTGCCGGTGGGCCCGAGCAGAAGAATGTTGCTCTTCGAGAGCTCGACGTCGTCCGAGCCGACTTTGCTGTCGATGCGCTTGTAGTGATTGTGCACCGCGACCGCGAGGCTCTTCTTCGCGCGCTCTTGGCCGATCACGTAGTCGTCGAGGATGGCCTTGATCTCGCTCGGCTTCGGAACCGGATGCGAGCTCGCGTACGGCTCTTCCTTCTCGACCTCTTCGGCGATGATGTCGTTGCAGAGCCCGATGCACTCGTCGCAGATGTAGACCGTCGGTCCTGCGATGAGCTTTTTCACTTCCTTCTGCGATTTCCCGCAAAAGGAGCAGTTCAGGTTCCCGTTCTGGTGGTCGTCTCTGCGGTTTCCCGACATTTGCCTATCCAAAAGCTTACGCAGGTGTCGTTATCGCGGCAAGCAAGCGGGCAAAGATCTCAGTCCTTGGCGCCCTTCGTCTTCGGCTGAAGCACGTCGTCGATGAGCCCGTACTCCTTCGCGGCGAGCGAGCCCATCCAGTAATCGCGGTCGATGTCCTTGTGGATCTGGTCTTTCGCCTTGCCGGTGCACTGCGCGTAGATGTCGACGAGGACGTCCTTCAAATGTCGCGATTCGCGCGCCATGATTTCGATATCGGTCGTTTGACCGCGCGCGCCGCCGTGGGGCTGGTGAATCATGATGCGGGCGTTCGGCAGCGCCAGCCGGCGACCTTTTTGCCCCGCGGTGAGCAGCACCGAAGCCATCGACGCGGCCATCCCGAGGCAGGTCGTGGCGACTTGGCAACGAACGTGCTGCATCGTGTCGTAGATCGCGAGACCGCTCGTGATTACGCCGCCGGGCGAGTTCACGTAGAGCATGATGTCTTTGTCCGGGTCCTCGCTCTCGAGGAAGAGGAACTGAGCGATGACGATGTTGGCCACGTCGTCGTTGATCTCGGTCCCTAGGAAGACGATACGGTCCTTCAAGAGCCGACTGAAGATGTCCCAGTTGCGCTCGCCGCGGTGCGTCGTCTCGACGACGGTCGGGTACGGGATGAAGTCCTTGTGACGCTCGATCTCGGCGATCGCCTGATCGCGGTTCTTGGGTCGCATGTTCACTTCTTCCCTTTCTTGGGCTTTTTCTCTTCGGTTTCAACTGCCGTTTTGGGCAGCTCACCTTCGGTAATCTTCGATTTGCTCTCGATGTGGTCGAGGATTTTGTCCTCGAGGATCATCCCGATGAGCATGTCGCGTTTGCTCTTCTCGCGGTACTCGACGCGGAGCTTCGCGATGTTCTTCCCGGTGTCCTGCGCGAGCTCTTCGAGACCTTTCTCGATGTCCTCGTCGGTCACCTTCATGTCGAGCTTCTTGGCGATGGCGGCCATGAGCAGACCGGCGCGCACCTTTCGCTCGGCGTCCTTCTTGATCGTCTCGCGCATCCCTTCGACCTGATCGGCCGCGATGCGCTGCCCGAGACGCCGCGCGTTCATCACGAGCTCTTGCTCGAGGACGCGCGCCTGCTGCTCGACGAGCGACGGCGGAAGATCGAGCGGATTCTCCGCGTTCAGCTTCTCGACGATCTGCTCGGCGACCGCCATCTCGGAGCGATCCTTCGCCATCTTCTCGAGCTTGGTGTGCACGTCGGCGCGAAGCTCGACGAGCGTCTGGAAGCTGCCCGAGTCCTTCGCGAGCTCGTCGTCGAGCGCCGGAAGAACGCGCTCTTTCACGTCGGTGAGCGTGACGTGGAAGGTGCCCGTCTTGTTTTGAAAGTCTTTGCGCGGGTGGCTCTCGGCGAACTTCGTCTCGACGTCGAACTTCTCGCCGGGCTTCTTCCCCTCGAGCGCGGTGTCGATCTCCGGGAGCGCCTGGCCGGCGCCGAGCTCGATCTGAACGCCCTGCCCTCCGCCGTCTTTCACTTCTTTGCCGTCGATCGAAATCGTGAAGTCGATCGTGACGACGTCGCCTTTGTTCGCCGCGCGTGCCGGCTCCGGCGTCTTGAGCGTCGCGTGCTGCGCGCGAATCCCTTCGAGCTGTTCGTCGACTTGCTCGTCTTTCACTTCGGCCTTCGGCCGCGTCAGCTCGAAGCCTTCGTACTTCACTTCGGCGACGTCCGGCGTCACCTCGAAGCGCGCGACATACGAGAAATCCGCCTTCGCGTCGACCTTGCCGGGCTCGACGCTCGGCTGCGTGATCGGCACGACGTTGTTCTCGCTGAGCGCCTTGGGCAGCGTGCTCTGCACGAGCGAGTTCATCACGTCGCCGAGCACCTGCGGCCCGTACACGCGCTGGAGCACGTCGCGCGGCGCTTTGCCGGGACGAAACCCGCGAATGTGCGCGCGCTTGGCGAGCGTCTGGTACGCCTTGTCGATTTCGCTCTTCACCGCGTCGGCCGGAACTTGCACCGACATCTCGAGCATCACGGGGGAAACACGCTTCGTGCTGACCTGCATGAGGAGCGGCAACATACTTTCCCATCCGGTCGCGTCAAGAAGCACAAAAAGAAAGAGCCCTCGAAGGGAGGCGACCTTCGAGGGCGGAGACGTCGGCGCTGTCGGGAGGAAGATCGCGCGCGACGTAAGATTAAGGGAGCGCGACCCGCGCGCTGGGAATCAATCGTCGGAATCGAAGCCTTCGGGATCGTATTCGTCGACGGTGTCGTCGAAGAGCAGATCGCTCGAACCGAAGGTTGCTTCGTGAATCAGATCGTCGAGCGCGAAGCCGGCCTTCGAATCGTTGGCGAGCTCTTCGCGTTCGAACTCTTGGAGTGATCGGTAGCTTTTGGGGATACCCATGTTGGTCTCTCTCCGTCCCGCGTCGGGAGGGTTATCCTACATCTGACGACACCATACTACCCGGGCTCGACCACACCAAAAAAACCGCGACGGAAATGTTATGAGGAGCCGCGATGGCGAAGACGCGCGCGGCACCGAAGCGACCGAACGAGCGCGCGCACGTCATCGCGGTCGTCAATCAAAAGGGCGGCGTCGGCAAGACGACGACGGCGGTGAACCTCGCGGCGAGCGTCGCGGCGGCCGAGCGCAAATCGCTGCTGCTCGATTTGGATCCGCAAGCGAACGCGTCGAGCGGCGTCGGCGTGCGTCCGCGGACCGTCGACAAAAGCGTGTATGATGCAATCATCGGCCGGCACACGCTCGAAGCGGTGATTTTGAAGACCGAGATCGCCGATCTCGATCTCGCGCCCGCGACGACCGATCTCGCTGCCGCGGAGCTCGAGATCGTCGACGATCCGGATCGTGCGTTCAAATTGAAGAAGGCGCTCGAGCCGCTCCTCGAAGCGAAGCGTTACGAGTACGTGCTCGTCGATTGTCCGCCGTCGCTCGGTTTGCTCACGGTGAACGCGCTCACCGCGGCGACGCACGTGCTCGTGCCGCTCCAGTGCGAGTATTACGCGCTCGAGGGGCTCACGAATTTGATGGCGACGATCGACCGCGTGAAATCGAGCACGAACCCGGAGCTCGAGGTGCAGGGCGTCGTCTTGACGATGTTCGACCCGCGCAACAACCTCGCGCATCAAGTCGCCGAGGAAGTGAAGAAGCACTTCTTCGTGTTCGACTCAGTCATCCCGCGCAACGTGCGGCTCAGCGAGGCGCCGTCGCACGGCAAGCCGGCGCTGCTCTACGACGCGGCGTCCAAGGGCGCGCAAGGATATCTCTCGCTCGCGCGCGAGCTGATTCATGGTTGAGAAGCGGCGCGCGCTCGGGCTCGGGCTCGACTCGCTCTTGCCGGTGAGCGCGCCCAAGAGCGGCTACGGGGACAAGAGCGTTTTTTCGTGCCCGATCGAGCGCATCGTTCCGCAGAAGGGGCAGCCGCGTCAGCACTTCCCGGCGCTCGACGAGCTCGCGGCTTCGATTCGCGAGCATGGACTCCTGGAGCCGCTCGTCGTCAGAAAAATCGGCGACGACAAGTTCGAGCTCATCGCCGGCGAGCGGCGATGGCGCGCGTCGCAGAAGGCGGGGCTCAAAGAAATTCTCGTCGTCGTGAAGGACGTGTCGCCGGCGAAAGTGTTCGAGCTCGCGCTCGTCGAGAACGTGCAGCGCGAAGATCTGAACGCCGTCGAGCTCGCCGAGGCGCTCGATCGGCTCGTCAAAGAGCACGGCTACACGCAGGAAGCGCTCGCGACGCGGATCGGAAAAGATCGAACGACGGTCGCCAACAGTCTTCGTCTCTTGAAGCTGCCGGCGCGCGTGCGTCAGCGCGTGACTGCGGGCGAGCTGTCGGAGGGGCACGCGCGCGCGCTTCTCGGCGAGACCGATCCGAAGCGGCTCGAGACGCTCGCCGACCGAGTGATTCGCGACGGCCTGAGCGTCCGGGCGACCGAGGCGCTCGTCCGAAAGCAAAAAGCGGCGAGCTCGGCCGTGAACGCGCCTGCGCAAAAGACGGCGAGCGCTCGCGATCTCGAAGGGCGCCTCGCGCGCGCGCTCGGCACGCGCGTCGAAATCCGCGAACGCGGCAAGGGCGGCGAGCTCGTCGTGCCGTACGCCGATTTGGATGCGCTCGATCGTCTGCTCGATCGACTGCTGTGAATCGGACGTGAATCGGATAGCATCCTCGACGTCCAACGGGGTTCTTTCGGGAGGTTTGGATATGTCGAAGACGTTGAAGCTCACGGTCGCAGCGTTCGCCGCGGCCGCCATGTTCTCGGTCGCCGGCTCCGCGCATGCGCAGTTCGTCGTGCCGGAGGTTCGTGTCAACATCGCGCCGCCGCCGCCGCAAGTCGAAGTGCGCACGATGGCGCCGTCGCCGAGCCACATTTGGATTGGCGGTCACTGGGCTTGGCGCTACGGCCGTCACGTTTGGGTCGGCGGTCACTGGGCGCTTCCGCCGCAGCCGGGCATGGTGTTCGAGCCCGCGCATTGGTCCAACATCGGCGGGCAGTGGGCGTTCCGCGAAGGACATTGGCGCTGGGCGACGCCGCCGGCCACCGTCGCGTACGAGCCGCCGCCGCCTCCGCAGCAGCCGGTCTACGTGCAGACCGAGCCGCCGCCGATGATCAACGAAGTGCGTCCGGTCGCGCCGTTCGGCGGCGCGGTTTGGATTCCGGGTTACTGGCACTGGAACGGCATGAACCACGTCTGGGTTTCGGGCCGCTGGTCGGCGGGCCGCGCCGGCTGGTCGTGGGAGCCCGATCACTGGGTTCACGGGCCGACGGGTTGGTACCGGTCGCCGGGTCACTGGCGTCGGTAAGAAAAAACGATCGCGAAGAAGAAGGGTCGGATGCGAGGAGCGTCCGGCCCTTTTTTCTGCTCAAACCCGTCTCGACGCGGCGATGAGTGTATTTTCCAACAAACAAGCGATCGTCATCGGCCCCACTCCGCCCGGCACCGGCGTGATCGCGCTTGCGACTTCGCTTGCTTCGGCGAATGCGACGTCGCCGACGAGCTTGCCGGCGTCGTTTCGGTTCGTGCCGACGTCGATGACGACCGCGCCCGGTTTGATCCAATCGCCGCGCACCATCTCGCGGCGGCCGACGGCGACGACGAGGACGTCGGCTTCGCGGCACACCGCCGGCAAGTCGCGCGTCTTCGAGTGCGCGAGCGTGACGGTCGCGTTCGCCGCGAGCAGGAGCTGCGCGACGGGCTTGCCGACGATGTTGCTGCGGCCGACGACGACTGCGCGCGCGCCTTCGAGCTTCGCGCCGGCGAGCGTGAGGAGCTTCATCACGCCGCGCGGCGTGCACGAGACGAGCGCGCGATCGAAGCGACCGGTCGCGACGAGGCCCGCGTTCATCGGAAGAAAACCGTCGACGTCTTTCGACGGATCGATCGCGTCGAGCACGACGCTCTCGCGGATCGTCTTCGGCAGCGGGAGCTGAACGAGGATGCCGTCGGTCGCGCCGTCGGCGCCGAGCTTGCGCACGACCTCGAGGAGCGCGGCTTCGCTCGTGTCCGCCGGCAGCTTGTGGAGCGTGCCGCGCATGCCGACTTCGTTCGACGCTTTTTCTTTGTTGCGCGTGTAGACGGCGCTCGCCGGATCGTCGCCGACGAGGACGACGTCCAAACCCGGGGGCCTGCCGTGCGCGGCGACGAACGCCGACACTTTTTCTTTCACTTCGGCCCGCACCGATTCGGCGAGCTTCTTCCCATCGAGGATGCGCGCGGTCACGCGCGCCACTCTACTTTACTCGGACGGTCCGTCGAGATCGATCACGTCGGCGAGATCGACGTCGCTGCCCGCGTCGCTCGCCGCGCCGTCGTCGCCGCTCGCGTCGACTCCCGAATCGCCGCCGCCGCCGGTGCCGCCGCCGATGACCGGCGTACATACGTCGCAGTCGCCGAGCATGGTCGGATGCTTGTCCGCTTGCGAGCACGCCGCGAGGACTGCGATCGAAAGAAAAAGAACCGTCTTCACGATCGCATTATGTGCCGGCCGCGGCGTTCGGGCGAGAAATCCGAAGGCGCGCCGCGCCTCGCCACACGTGAATCCCAACCGCGCAAGCGACCATGAGGACGCCGATCCATTGCGACGTCGAGACGCCGAAGAGCCCGCCGCGATCGTCGCGCCGCAAGAACTCGAGCAAGAAGCGAACGATCGCATAGAGCGCGAGGAACGCCGCGAAGACCTGACCGTCGTACCGCTTGCGCGGGTGGACGACGAGCAAGCAGATCGCGGCGATTCCGAGCGACGCGGCCGACTCGTAAATCTGTGTAGGATGCACGTAATGGCTCCACGCGTGCGCGCTGGCGAGGAGGTGCTGCTTGGATTGCGATTCGCTCGCGGGGCTGCCGGGCGGAAACGAGAGCGCCCACGGAAGCTCGCATTCCGATCCGAAGCAGCAGCCCGCGAGGAGACATCCCATACGGCCGAAGCCGAGGCCGAGCGGGATCGTGAAGCCGGCCATGTCCGCGGCTTTCCAAAACGGGAACTTGTCGCGGCGGAGCAAGTAGACCGCGGCGAGCGTCGCCCCGATGAGGCCGCCGTAATACGTGAGGCCGCCCGCCCAGAATTTCGCCCACGCGAAGCAATCGGCGCTGCCTGGGTGACAGACTTTGGCGACCGCATCCCACTTGCCGCCGTAGTCGGGCGAGACGCACGTCGCGGCGTCGAGCGGCCAGACGACTTTGCCGGGATCGGTGCAGAGGTGGACGTAGTCCCAAAAATATCCGTCGGCGAGGACGTGGAGGATGCGCGAGCCGGCGACGCCCGCGAGGAGCATCGCGAGGCCGAGATCGACGATGACGTCGGGATCGCGGCCGATGCGCTTGGCCCACATCGCGCCTTGCGCGGTCGCGAAGAGGAACCCGGTGAGGAGAAGTACGAAGTAGCTGGGAAAGCCGATGTCGAAGAGCTTGAAGAGCTCTGGTCTCATGCAACCTCGCACGCCGGAGCGCCGCGAAGGTACGAGGTTGCGACGTCGATCAAGGCTTCGCGGGCTCTTCTTGCGGTGTGTCGTGCGGCTCGGGCGCGGCCGGCGGTTCGGGCGCGGCCTCGGGCGGAAGGTCGGGCGTCGTCTTCGGCTTCACGGTCTTCTTGCCGAACATCATGTCGAGCGCCATGAGCCCGACGCCCACGCAGATCGCGATGTCGGCGACGTTGAACGTCGGCCAGTGACGCTCGATGCCGTTTTGCACGACGTGCACGTCGATGAAATCGATCACCCAGCCGTAGTGGATGCGATCGAACACGTTGCCGAGCGCGCCGCCGAGCACGAGCGGCAGTCCCCACCGAAGCGCGCGCTGCCGGGGTTGAAGCCGCGAATAGAGCGTGACGATGAAGCCGATCGCGAGCGCCGAGACGAGCAAGAAAAACGGCTTCCGAACGAGCTCGCTCGTCGTTTGGAGCAAGCCCCACGCGCCGCCTTTGTTCCGCGCGAGGATGAAATCGACGTACTTGTCGATGACGACGATCGGCGGCCGGAGATCGAGCGTGCGCTCGGCCCACGCTTTGGTGCCGAGGTCGAGGCCGAGGGTGACGATCGAGACGATCGCCAGAAAAAGGTACGAGGGCGACCCTTCGGCCGGGATCTGTTTGCCTGCGCCCGGCGGCACGTCGAGGCGCGCGACGCCTGGGACGGCGACGGCGGGCTTCGCCGGCGGGGGCGGAATCGGCTCGGGCTCTTGGGAAACCGGCGGTGCTTCTTCGGGCATCGTCACGACTCGCGGGTGACGGCTACCACGGGATGAGTCAGTTAGCGAGCTTGGCCAGCACGGTACATTTGTTTAGTATCGGTCGCCATGGCGCAGCTCAAACTGGTTCAGCCACGTCCGTGGCGCGGGGAGCGCGGTCTCGAGCCCGTGCTGGGCGAGTGGCTCGCGGGCGAACGCGTTCGGCCATGTTTTGCCGCCGAGCGCGACTACGAGCCGAGCGAGGCGCGCACCGCTCCCCTGCCCGCGTCGCTTCATCCGTCGATCGCGCGCGCGCTCGCCTCGCGCGGAATCGATGCACTCTACACGCATCAGGGCGCGGCGTTCGAGCTCGCTTCGCGCGGGCGGTCGTTCGTCGTCGCGACGCCGACCGCGAGCGGCAAGAGCCTCTGCTTTCACCTGCCCGTCCTCGACGCGATGCTGCGCGATCCGGACGCGCGGGCGCTCTACTTGTTTCCGACCAAAGCGCTCGCGCGCGATCAAGAAGCGTCGGTGCGCGAGCTGATGACCGAGGCCGGAGGAGGAATCGCGATCGTCACCTACGACGGCGACACGCCCGGCGACGCGCGGCGCGCGGCGCGCGAGAAGAGCCACGTCATCGTCACGAACCCGGACATGCTGCACGCCGGGGTCCTCCCGCACCACACGTCGTGGGCGCGCATGTTCCAGGCGCTGCGGTTCGTCGTCGTCGACGAGCTTCACACGTATCGGGGCGTCTTCGGCTCGCACGTCGCGAACGTCATTCGTCGCTTGATGCGCGTCGCCGCGTTTCACGGATCGAATCCGCTGCTCATCGGCGCGACGGCGACCATCGGCAACCCGCGCGAGCACGCGGCGCGGCTCTTCGGAAAACGCGAGGACGAGGTCGAGCTCGTCGGCGAGAGCGGCGCGCCGCGCGGGGCGCGGAAGTTTTTTTTCTACAACCCGCCCGTCGTCAACGAAGAGCTCGGCATTCGCGCGAGCTACGTGAAGCAGACCGTGTCGCTGGCCGCGGATCTCGTTCGCGCGCGCGTGCCGACGATCGTCTTCGGGCCGTCGCGAAACAGCGTCGAGATGATGCTGCGGTATCTCCGCGAGAAGGTCGCGCGCGACAAGATCGAGCCGTCGAAGATCATGGCGTACCGCGGCGGGTACTTGCCCGAGCAGCGGCGCGACATCGAGCGGCGCCTCCGGAGCGGCGACATTTTGTGCGTCGTCGCGACCAACGCGCTCGAGCTCGGCATCGACGTGGGCGCGCTCGACGCGGTCGTGTGCGCGTCGTATCCGGGATCCGTCGCGGCGATGTGGCAGCGCTTCGGTCGCGCGGGCCGGCGCGGGGCGCTCTCCATTTGCGTGCTCGTCGCGTGCAGCGCGCCGCTCGATCAATTTCTCGCGCGCGAGCCGGAGTATTTGCTCTCCGCCAACGTCGAAGAAGCGCGCATCGACGCCGACAACGTCGAAGTGCTCGTCCAACATTTGAAGTGCGCGGCGTTCGAGCTTCCGTTTCGGCGCGGCGAGTCGTTCGGCTCGGTCGGCGCCGGCGAGACCGGCGAGGCGCTCGATTTTCTCGCGTCGCACCGCGTGCTCCACGAGAGCGGCGGCAATTATCACTGGGCGACCGACGCGTATCCGGCGAACGCCGTCTCGCTGCGGAGCGTCGGCTGGGACAACGTCGTGATCATCGACGTCGAGCACGACAAAGTGCTCGGCGAGCTCGATTGGCCGGCCGCGCACACGATGCTCCACGAGCAAGCGATCTACCAACACGACGGCGAGACGTGGCAAGTCGAGCGCTTCGACTACGAGAACCACAAAGCCTACGTCCGCAAAGTCGAGCCCGATTATTTCACGACCGCCCTGACGCACAAGAAGGTTTCAATCCTGGAAGTCGAAGCCGAGAGCAGCCCCCTCGTGACTGCCTGGGGCGACGTTTCGGTCGTCGAGAAAGTCGTGGGATACAAAAAGGTGAAGTTCAACACACACGAAAACACGGGCTACGGCGACGTGCACTTGCCCGCGATGCAGATGCACACGACTTCGTTCTGGCTGCGGCTCGGCGACGATACGCGTCACGTCGCGCCGCCGGCGCAGCGCATCGACGGGCTCCGCGGGCTCGGCATCGCGCTCGAGACGGTCGCGACGTTTCGGCTGATGTGCGATCCGCGCGACCTCGGAATGACGCTCGACGACGGTCGCGAAGAAATCCACGGGCAGCCGACGATGTTTCTCTACGAGCACGTGCCCGGCGGAAGCGGGCTCGCCGAGCGCATCTTCTCGCTGCGCGAGGAGCTCTTTGCGCGAGCGCTGCGGCTCGTGACGTCGTGCGCATGCGCTGCCGGCTGCCCCGCGTGCGTCGGGCCGGGCGAATCCGGCGAGCGAAAGCGGGTCGCGGCCGAGCTTTTGCGGCTCCTCGCGAGCAGCTCGTGATTTCGTCGGCAGGGCTCGTCCTCGGCGCCCATCCGAAGTAAAAGAACCCTCCGCATGTCCAACGCCAACGTCCCCCCGCCGGCACCGCCGTCGAGCTCGAAGATCCCCGTGAGCATCTCGGACGAGATGCGCTCGAGCTACCTCGACTACGCGATGAGCGTCATCATCGGCCGCGCCATTCCGGACATCCGCGACGGGCTCAAGCCGGTGCACCGCCGCATCCTCTACGCGGCGTATCGCGCGGGGCTCGTGCCGGGCGCGGCGTTCAAGAAGAGCGCGACCATCGTCGGCGACGTGCTCGGCTCGTACCACCCGCACGGCGACGCGAGCGTCTACGACGCGATGGTGCGCCTCGCCCAAGACTTCGCGATGCGCTACCCGCTCATCGACGGCCAAGGAAACTTCGGCTCGGTCGACGGCGATCCGGCGGCGGCCTATCGATACACCGAAGCGAAGCTCTCCAAGATGGCGATGGAGCTCCTCGCCGACATCGACAAGGAGTGCGTCGATTTCGGGCCGAACTTCGACGACAGCAAGACCGAGCCGCTCGTCTTGCCGGCGCGCTTTCCGAACTTGCTCGTCAACGGAACCGGCGGCATCGCGGTCGGTATGGCGACGAACATTCCCCCGCACAATTTGGGCGAGGTCGTCGACGCGACGATTCACCTCGCGAAAAATCCGGAAGCGACGCTCGACGACATGATGCGCTTCGTGCCGGGCCCCGATTTTCCGACCGGCGGCCTCATTTACGGACGCTCGGGCATCGAGCAGGCGCAGCGCACCGGGCGCGGCGCGATCATCATGCGCGCCCGCATCACGGTCGAAAAAATTCCGCATCGCCCCGACCGCGAGCAAGTCGTCGTCACCGAGATCCCGTATCAAGTGAACAAGGCGCGCGTCGCCGGGCACATCGGCGAGCTCATTCGCGACAAGCGCATCGAAGGCATCTCCGAGGTGCGCGACGAATCCGACCGCGAGGGCATCCGCCTGGTCGTCGAGCTGAAGAAAGACGTCCTTCCCCAGGTCGTCATCAACCAGCTCTATCGGATGACCGATTTGCAAACGACCTTCGGCGTCATCAACCTCGCGATCGTCGCCGGCAGGCCGCAGACGCTCGATCTCCGGCAGACGCTCCAGTGCTTCATCGATCACCGGCGCGACGTCGTCACGCGGCGGACGCGCTTCGAGCTGCGCCAGGCCGAGGGCCAGCGCGAGATCACCGAAGGCCTCGGGATGGCGATCACCGAGGTCGACCTCGTCATCAAGACGATCCGCGAGTCGCGCGACACCGACGAAGCGCGCAGCCGGCTCATGGCGCTCCCGCTCAAAGGGCTCGAGGCGTTCGTGCGCCGCGCGGGCCGGCCCGAGGCCGAAATCGCCGCCGCGCAGAAACGTGGAAACTACACGCTTTCGGAGCGCCAGGCGAAGGCGATCCTCGAGATGCGCCTCTCCAAGCTCACCGGCCTCGAGACCGAAGAGCTCGCCGCCGAGTACGGCAAGCTGTGCGACGAGATCGCGCGCCTTCGCGGCATCCTCGCCGACGAGAGCGTGAAGATGGGCGTCATCATCATGGAGCTCGAAGAAATTCGCTCCAAGTACGCCGACCGCCGCAAGACCGAGATCGTCCCGACCGAGGCCGAGATCAACGAAGAAGATCTCATCCAAGAAGAGGACATGGTCGTCACGATCTCGCACGCCGGTTACATCAAGCGCGTGCCGACGTCGACGTACCGCGCGCAACGGCGCGGCGGCAAAGGCAAGCTCGGCATGGAGGCGCGCGAGGAAGACTGGGTGACGCAGCTCTTCGTCGCGTCGACGCACGCGTACGTCTTTTTCTTCTCGGACCGCGGCAAGGTCTACGTGAAGAAGGTCTACGAAATCCCGGTCGCCGCGCGCACGAGCAAGGGTCGCGCGATCGTGAACTTCGTCGGCATGGAGCCGGGCGAGAAGGTCGCGGCGATCGTCGAGGTGCCGAAGATCGAATCCGGACATTTCGTCATGACGGTGACGCGTCGCGGTCAGATCAAAAAGACCGAGGTCGCCGATTATTCGAACTTCCGCGAGAAGGGCATCATCGGCGTCAAGATCGAGGACGGCGACACGCTCCTCGGCGCGGCGCTCACCGACGGGACGCGAGAAATTCTGGTCGCGACCAAGAGCGGTCAGTCGATTCGTTTTCCCGAGGAGCAGGTCCGCAAGATGGGGCGCTCGACCGTCGGCGTCAAAGCGATTGACGTGGGCGACGACGATGCGGTCGTCGGCATGGCGGTCACCGAGCCGACGCGGCCCTTCGTGCTCGCGGTTTGCGAGAACGGTTACGGCAAGCGCACGCAGCTCGAAGAGTTCCGCCTGCAGAACCGCGGCGGCAAGGGCATCATCTTGATCGACGCGAGCGAGCGCAACGGGCCGGTGGTCGACATTCGTCTCGTCGGCGAGACCGACGAGGTGATGCTCATCACCGACAAAGGCCAAACGCTCCGCACGCGCGTCGCCGAGATCCGCGAGACGGGTCGCAACGCGCAGGGCGTGAAGATCATGAGCGTCGAGGGCGACGAACGCGTCACCGCGCTCGAGCGCATCGCCGAAGCGCCGCCCGGCGCGAGCGAAGCACCCGAAGGCGACGGCGGCAGCATTCCCCCGCCCCCGAGCGACGACCCCTCCGCGCTCAACTGACGATGCCGAAGCGCGCGAAGGTCGTCGGAAAAGAGATCGCGCTGCGGGCGTTCGAGAAGCTCGCGGCGCACTACCCCGACGCGCACTGCGAGCTCGATCATCGAAACGCGTTCGAGCTCCTCGTCGCGACGGTGCTCTCTGCGCAGACGACGGACGTCAACGTCAACAAGGCGACGCCGAAGATCTTCGCGAAATATCCGGACGCGCGCGCGCTCGCGAAAGCCGAGCCGGAGGAGCTCGAGCCGCTCGTCAGCACGCTCGGTTTCTTTCGCCAAAAGTCGAAGTCGATCGTGATGCTCGCGCGTTCGATCGTCGAGCAACACGGCGGCGACGTGCCGCGCTCGATGGAGGAGCTCGTGAAGCTACGCGGCGTCGGCCGCAAAACCGCGAACGTGGTGCTCGGCGTCGCGTTTCGCGCGCCCGAGGGCGTCGTCGTCGACACGCACGTCGGTCGCCTCTCGCAGCGCCTCGGCTGGACGAAGCAAGCCGAGCCCGAAAAAGTCGAAGCCGACCTGATGAAGCTCCTGCCCAAAAAAGATTGGGACCTCGTCAGCCACGTCCTCATCTGGCACGGCCGCCGCTGCTGCACCGCGATCAAACCAAACTGCAAAGACTGCCCGGTCAACGACGTCTGCCCGAGCGCGTTCAAAGCCGAAAAAATCGGCCGCAAACCCAAACGGAAGTAACTCCTCAGTGCTCGAGCCGCAGGTGGAGCGTGCCGGTGCGCAGGCCGCCGAGCTTGGTCTCGACGTCCATTTCGCGGTGCGCGAGGACGTCGTCGAGCGTGATCGTCGCCTCGCCCATCGGGTCGTCGAAGGCTTCGTCGACGTCCGTCGCACCGACGACGAGCGGTGACGACGCGCTCACCTCGACCGCCGCGGGCGCGCGAAGCATCGGGCTCGCGCGGAACGTGTCTTTCATCATCGGCACGATCACGAGCTGCGTGCCGCTGCCCGCGCGGAGCCAGATTTTCGGATCGGGGGCGCCGCCGCCGAAGTCCCACGATTTGCCGTCCGGCTTGCGGCCCTCGAAGTCGAAGCCGAGCACCGTGATCCACACCGTCGCGCTCGAAGGCGCGGACGCGATCGGCGTCGAAATCGGCGAGCCCGCGGGCGCGTCGGCCGGCGTGAGCTCGAGCGCGAAGCGCGACGCATCGGCGCCTTTCGACGTCGTCACGAGCACCCACGGGCACGGCGGCGGCACCAGCACTTTGCTGAACGTCCCGGACGACAGATCGCCCGTGCTCTGCAAAACGAGCGACGGCTTGTCGCCTCGCGCGAGCGCATCAGCGGCGCTCGTCGCGTCGGTCGCGCAGACCATCCCGTAGTGCGCGGGGCCGCCGCTCTCCCACTTCGCGTCGAGCTCGATCGCCGGCGCCGGATCGTACGGCCCCGAAAACTGCACGCCTCCCGGAAAGACTTCTTGCCGCTCGTTCAAGAGCCACGGCCGCGCGAGGAGCGGCATCGGCCGCTTGGGCACGACGCCGTTCGGCAGCGGCGCGAGCAGCAGATCGATTTGCTGCGATTGCGTGTCGAAGGTCATCGTCATGCCTTTGCGGAGCGCGTCCTCGAACGTCTTGGCGCCTTGCGCTGCGACCTGCTGCTTCGGGTCGACGCCGAGCGCGGTCGCGGCCGCCTTTTCGAGCTGACCGAAGAACCCGTCGCCGATCAGCTTGATCGTCCCGAGCGCTTGCACGTGCGCTTTCAAAGGTTCGGTCGGCGTGAGCCACACCGACGCGATCTTCGCTTGCGGGTCGTAG
Source organism: Polyangiaceae bacterium (assembly GCA_036488725.1). Taxonomy (GTDB): domain Bacteria; phylum Myxococcota_A; class Polyangia; order Polyangiales; family Polyangiaceae; genus DASXHD01. Next base: position 17,404 of record DASXHD010000036.1, read on the forward strand.
CCGATGTCGAGCGCGCTCGTCATTTCGACGGTAGCTGTAAGATACACGTATTGTTTCACGCCGACCGAGCCGCTCTTTTGATCGACCCACGTCCAGCCGACGCCGCCGAACGAGAGCGAGAGCGTGTCGTCGGTCGCGGTGCTCTTGCAGTCGCGAATTTGCAGGCGCCCCCACGACGACGAGAGACCGCCGTCGGCGCCTTCGAGCTTGTCGGTCGTTTGCCCCGGTAGGCCGAGCCATTTTCCTTCGAGCTGCGAGCACGCTTTGCTTCGCGCCATCTCGAGGACGAGGCGGCGCACGTCGAGGTTCGCGGTCGCCATGCGCTGCGGCGCGTTCGTCGGCACGTCGGCCGGGCGCGCGGCGCCGCCGCACCCCACGACCGCGAGCGCGCCGGCGAGTCGAATCATTCGCGTGACGGAGAAAGGTTTCACCACGTTCATAACGTAGAAGGACCGTCGCTGATTCGTCCCGGGCAAAAGGACGAATCCGCGACCTTCATCCACTCGCTTTGCAGTGTAAATACCGAGGTCCATTCATGTTTCGCCGTACGCGCGTGCTCTTCGCCTTTCTCGCCGCGCCTCTCGCTTGCTCCGCGGTCGACACGCAAACCTCGAGCGACGACGTGAGCGCGACGTACAAGCCTGGCTGCAAGCCGCTCGCAGGTCCGAGCTACGCGCTCCACGGCACGGTGATTCTTCCGGCCGGCCCCGAGGACGCGTACGTCGTCGTGAGCGGCGAGAAGATCATCGCCGTCGCGACGGACCCCGCAAGCGTACCGAGCGGCGCGAAGATCATCGAGACGGGCGGCGTCATCGCGCCGGGCTTCGTCGATTTGCACAACCACGTCGCGTACGACTTCATCCCGTTCTGGAACTCCGGCAAGCGCTGGCAGAACCGTTACCAGTGGGCGCGCGCCGCCGCGTACAGCACGGCGGTCAAGGTGCCGTACAACGACGTGAAGAACGCCAAGCACGAGTGCGAAGCGGTGAAGTACGGAGAGTTCCGCGCGCTCGTCGGCGGAACGACGAGCATCGAGGGCTCCGAAGATCTCACGTGCACGCGCTCGTGGGCGCGCAACATCGAGTTCGAAAACTTCTGCAGCGATCACGTGCGCGAGTACGTCTTGCCGGTGACCGCGCTCAAGCAAACCGACGCGGACACGCTGAACGCGCAGTTCGCGAGCGGCCAGACCACGGCGTACATCGTGCACCTCGCCGAGGGCATCGACGACTCGTCGCGCGCCGAGTTCGATTACATGGATCAGATCGGGCTCATCAAGCCGCAGCTCGTCGCGATTCACGGGACGGCGCTCACCGTCGATCAGCTGAATCGCATGGGTCAGGTCGGCGCGAAGCTCGTGTGGTCGCCGCTCTCGAACCTCGCGCTCTACGGGCAGACGACGAACATTCCGGCCGCCGTCGCCGCGGGGATCACGATTTCGATCGCGCCCGATTGGTCGCCGTCGGGCAGCGCGAACGTGCTCGGCGAGCTCAAAGTCGCCGACCGCGTGAATCGCGAGCGCTACGGGAGCCTCTTGAGCGACGCCGAGCTCGTGCAAATGGTCACGTCGAACCCGGCGAAGTCGATCGGCATGCAAGACAAGATCGGGACGATCGCCGAAGGGCTCTACGCCGATCTCGTCGTCGTGCGCGGCGACGTTTCGAATCCGTATCGCGCGATCATCGACGCGCAGCCGGCCGACGTTCTCTTGACGACCGTCTCCGGCCAGGCGTTCTACGGGTCGAGCGACATCGTCGGCGCGATCGGCGACGGCCGCACGTACGAAACGGTCGACGCGTGCGGCGAGCCGCGCAGCCTCGCCGTGCAGGAGACTGCGATCCCGCTCGCGGGCGGCAGTGAGACGCTCGCCGACGTGACCGGCGCGTTCACCTCGTCCGGCGTGACGAGCACGATCGGCCTGTTTCAATGCGACGCCGCGCCGGAGTTTGCGTTTCACTAGCGTTTCCTTGGCGCGTCCGTATCCTCGGCGAATGGCGCTCGTAGGAACTGCCGCGTGGAACGCATTGGCCGAGCACAAGAAGACGATCGAGACGCAGCCGCTACGCGATCTCTTCGCGAAGGACCCGAAGCGCTTCGACCATTTCTCGATCGAAGCGGGTGACGTCTTCCTCGATTACTCGAAGCACCGCGTCACCGCGGAGACGATGAAGCTCCTCTTCGATCTCGCGCGGCAGCAAAAGGTCGAAGCCTGGCGCGACAAGATGTTCGCCGGCGAGAAGATCAACGGCACCGAGAATCGCGCCGTTCTCCACGTCGCGCTCCGCAATCGGTCGAACAGGCCGATCTTGGTCGACGGCAAAGACGTGATGCCCGAGGTGAACGCCGTCCTCGCGAAGATGCGCGACTTCACCGAGCGGCTCCGCTCCGGCGCGTGGACGGGCTACACCGGAAAGACGATCACCGACGTGGTCAACATCGGCATCGGCGGGAGCGATCTCGGTCCGGTGATGGTGACCGAAGCGCTCAAGCCGTACGGGCGCAATCCGCGGCCGCACTTCGTGTCGAACGTCGACGGCACGCACCTCGCCGAGACCGTGCGCGAGCTCGATCCGGAGCGGACGCTCTTCGTCGTTTCGTCCAAGACGTTCACGACGCTCGAGACGATGACCAACGCCGAGAGCGCGCGGCGCTGGCTGCTCGAGAAGCTCGGAGCGAAGAACGACGCCGTCGCCAAGCACTTCGTCGCGGTCTCGACCAACGCGAAAGAAGTCTCGAAGTTCGGCATCGACACCGCGAACATGTTCGAGTTCTGGGACTGGGTCGGC
>DASXHD010000098.1:0-25789 GCA_036488725.1 Polyangiaceae bacterium
CGACCGCGACTTGGACGCTCACGTCGCGCGGCTCGGCACGAGCCGCGCGCGCGAGCGTCCCCACGTCTCCCCCGCCGCAAATCGCAGCCGCCGCCAAAGCCGGCCCATAATCCGCGTCGAGCTCGAGCGCCCGCGCGATCGCCTCCTGCGCTCGCGCGTCGTGCGGATCGCGCTCGCATCGAACGCGCGCGATCCGCGCGAACACTTCCGGATCCGAATCGTCGACCCGAGCGACCGCCTCGTAAGACTCCGCCGCCTTCTCGAGCGCGCCGTGCGCCTCTTCGATCGCACCGCGCAAAAACGATCCGTACGCCTCGGGCCCCACGAAGTGCCCTTCGACCGTCCGCCCGTCGACGATGCGCGTCACCTGCCCGCCCGAACCTCCGCACGCGGCCACGCCGAGCGCCCAAACCGCGACCCACGCGCGCGTCACGCGCACCCCTCCGCCAGCGCCGCGAGCATCGCGTCGTTCTCCGCCGGCGTCCCGATCGTGATGCGCAGGTGCCGCGCCATCCGCCCGCCGGCGGCGTGAAAGCTCCGCACGAGAACGCCGCGCGCCAGCATCGCTTCGTGCACCGCGCCCGCCGCCTTCTCGGTCTCCACCCAAATGAAGTTCGCTTCGCTCGGAAGCGCGCGCGCTCCACGAGTCGCCGTGATCGCCGACGCGACGCGCTCGCGCTCTCGCACGACGCCTCCCACGTGCTCGCGCACCGCACCCCACGCATCGCGCAGCACCGCCGCGGCCGCCGCTTGGCTCGTCGCGCTCACGTTGAACGGCTGCCGCGCCTTGTCGAGCGCGCGCGCGATCGAATCACCCGCCTCGATCCACCCGACGCGAAGCGCAGCGAGCCCGACCTTGCTGAGCGTCCGCAAAATCGCGACGTTCGGATGCGTCTCGCGAAGGCCGCGCAGCGAGCCCTCCGCCGCGTAATCCACGTACGCCTCGTCGATGACCACGAGCGTATCTTGCGCCGCGAGGGCGAGCGCTTCCAGTCGATCGCGGCTCACCCGATTCCCGGTCGGATTGTTCGGGCTCGCGACGAAAATCACGTTCGGCTGCATGAGCTCGAGCGCCTTCTCCATCGCCGCGAGATCCAAATCCCACGCCGCGTCGAGCGGCACGTCGACCGCGCGAAGCCCATGCGCGCGCGCCGTCACGCGATACATCACGAACGTCGGCGTCGGCGCGACGATCGTCCCCTGCGTCATCCGCCCGCGCGGCCGCGCGCAAGCCGTCGCGAGGAGCGCGATGAGCTCGTCGGATCCGGTGCCCACGACGATCGACGAAACCGGCGCGCCGGTGCGCGCCGCGATCGCTTCCTTCAGCTCGAGCGCGCGCGCGTCCGGATATCGCTCGAGCGCGACGCGCGCGATCGCCTTCGTCACCGCGTCGCGAATCGCCGGCGACGACGGCGGCGGCGCCTCGTTCGCGTCGAGCCGAACGGCCGCGCCCGCGTGCGACGCCGGCACGTACGGCGCGAGGTCGACGAGCTCCCCGCGCAAAATGTCCTCGAGCGGCATTTACCGGACCCTGAAATCGGACGCGTCGGCGAGCTCCGGGGTCGAAGCGTCCGACTCCGGGACGACCTCGTGGTGCATGTGCCCTTCGGCCTCGCGCAGCCGCTCGGCGATCTCGATCAATCGCCGCTCGACGCGCGCGAACACGCTCGCCGCCGGAAAGTGCCCCGACTCGTCGCGCTCGCCCGCCGGCACGCCGGTCAAGAGCTCGATGCCCTGCGCGACCGAGTCGACGGCCCACAAATGAAACCGCCGCTGCGCGATCGCTTCGGCGACGTCGTCGCGAAGCACGAGGTGCTGCACGTTCGACGTCGGCAACATCACGCCTTGTTTTCCGCTCAATCCGCGCGCCATGCACAAATCGAAGAAGCCCTCGATCTTCGCGCAGACGCCGCCGATCGCTTGGAGCTCGCCGAGCTGGTTCACGCTGCCGGTCACCGCGATGCCTTGATCGATCGGCAGATCCGCGAGCGCCGAGAGCACCGCGAAGAGCTCGCTCGACGACGCGCTGTCGCCGTCGATTTCGCCGTAGCTCTGCTCGATCGCGAGCTGCGCGCGCAAGCTGAGCGGCCGCTCTTGGCCGAACATGCGCCCGAGGTAGCCGCGCAAAATCGCGACGCCCTTCGTGTGAATCGCGCCGCCGAGCTGCGCCTCGCGCTCGACGTCGATGATGCCTTCGCGCCCGAGCGCGACGACTGCGGTGATGCGCATCGGCTGACCGAACTCGACGTCGCCCGCCGAAAAAACGGAGAGGCCGTTCACGACGCCGACGCGCGCGCCTTCGGTGCTGAGCGCCACTTCGCCGCGCAGCGTGAGATCGCGAATCGCGCGCTCCGCCGCGCCCGCGCGCTCTCGGCGCTCGCGCCACGCGCTCTCGATGTCGGCGGCGGTGACGACGCTCCCCGACGGCGGCGCGACCGACGCGCGAAACGCCGGCGCTGCCCCGCCCTCCGCGGACCCGCCGAGCGCACGCGCCGCCGCGATCGCGCTCGCGAACGCCATCGTCTCCTCGAGCGGCGAGAGCATGAGCGAGAGCTTGTCCTTGTGGCTCGAGAGACGCGTCGCGATGTCGAGCAGCGCCGCGCGCGCGCCCCGATCGAAGCGTCCCCAATCGCGCTCGCTCGCCTTCGCCATCAAATACGCATCGAGGCCCGCTAGGCTCGCGTCGTTGCGTTTGATCGACGGCTCGATCTCGACCTTCACGCGGAAGAGCGACGCGAAGTCGGCGTCGCTCTCGAGCAGCGCGGCGTAGAGCTCGTGCGGCCCGACGAGCACGACGCGCACACGAATCGGAAGCGGCATCGGCCGCAGCGACGTCGCGTACAAACCGAGCGGCCCGAGCGGATCCTCCGCGCCGATCGCGCGCTCGCGCAAGACGCGTTTGAGTCTCTCCCAAATGATCGGATCCGCGAGCACGTCGGCCGCGCGCACGACGAGCACGCCGCCGGACGCCTGCTGAATCGAGCCCGCGCGAATGCGCGTGAAATCGGTGAGCAGCGCGCCGAACCGCGCGCGTCGCTCGAGATAACCGAAGAGATGCGGATACGTCGGGTTCGTGTCGTAGACGACCGGCGGCGGCGAGCCGGGCTCGTGCCCGATGAGCACGTTCACGTGAAAACGATTGAGCCGAACGGCGTGCTCCGGGTCGACGTCGCTCGCGTCTTCTTCTTCGCCGCGCTCTTCTTCGACGACGAGATCCTCCCAGTCCTGCGTGAGCGCGAGCGTCACTTGCTCGAGCCACGTCGCGACGTCCTCGCCGAGCGACGCGAACTCTTCGACGACCGGCTCCATCGCCTCGCGCACGACCGCGCGCGCCGCGACCAGGAGCGCACGCCGCTGCGCCTCTTGGTAACGCTTGCTCGTCTCGCGCACGAGGACGGCGCTCTTCTCGACCTCGCGCGTGAGACGCTGCTCGGCCGACGCCAGCGATTTCTTGGTCGCCTCGTCGAGCGCTTCGAACTGCTCGGCGCTCAGCGGCTTGCCGTGCAAAATCGGAAACGTCTGCACGCCGCCCTGCACCGCGCGCACGCCGAATCCAAGGGTTTTTGCGGTCGATTCGAGGCCGGTGAGCACCTCGCGATTCTTGGCTTCGAGCTCGCGCCCGAGATCGATCTGCGCCTCGCGCACCGCGTCGATGTCGCCGATGGAAACGATCTGCTCGCGCAGCGTCCCAAGGCAATTCGCCATCGCCCCTTTGAGCTTCGCGCCGGCTCCGGCCGGCAAAACGAACGCGCGCGGCGCCTCGGGGTGATCGAAATCGTGGACGTAGACGAGGTCCGGCGGCGTGACTGCGCCCGCGTGCTCGCGCGCGAAACGCTCGGCGTAGCGAACGACGTCGTCCTCGATGCCGACCTCGGGCTGCGCCGCGACGAAGACGTGAAAGCTCGGCTCGCGCGCGGCGAGACCGAGCTCGAGCGCGCGCCGCGCGATGCCGTCGAGCAAGTCGAGCAAGCCCGTGCTCGGCGCCGGCTCTTCCGGAACGAGGTCCGGGCTCGTCCGCACAGTCGCGAGCTCGGGGGCGACGCCGACACGCTCGCGAATCGCGTCCTCGCGCGCCGGGAAGAGCCCGGCCGCGGCACCTTCGGATGAAGTGGGCGCCTCGTCGGCTTCGAGTGCACGCGGCATGTAGGCTTCCTTTGGTCTTAGCATGGCGGCACACAGTCGATCGGAGTTCTGCGGTACACTCCGGGGGCGTGACGGAGCCCAAGAAAGAAGACGGCACCATGCAGCTCGACGTGGGGCAGATCGATTTGCTCGATCTCCCGCTCCCGCCGAGCTCGAAGCGTTCGATCGACGAACCCGAGACGCACGTGAGCAAGGGTCCGCCGCCGCTTCCGCCGAGCCTTCCGCCCGCGACCGCCGAGGAGCCGAAGGTCCCGGTTCCGTCGCTGCCGCCGCCGCCCGAGCCGACGCCGGTCCCGCCGCCGGCGATTTCCGCGCGCAAGCTCGTCGGCGAAGCGCCGAGCGGAAGCCCCATCACGCGATTTCTCGTCGGCATGGGCGCGGCGTCGCTTCTCTGCGTGGGAGGTTTTTTCGCGATTCGCTCGCTTCACAAAACGCCGAAGGCGCCGCCCGCTCCGAGCGCCGAGCCGGCGCCCGCGCACGCGTTCACGATGGCGCCGGTCGAGATCACCGATACACCGGGCAGCGCCTCCGCGGCGGCGAGCAGTTCGGCGGCGCCTGCGATCACGGCGACGGCCACTGCGACCGCGACGGCGACCACGCACGCGACCGCGGCGCCACACGCGAGCCATGCGACGTCGTCCAAACCTCCGGACGACGTGATCAAGGTGGAGAACTGATGCGGCGAACGCCATCGGTCACCGGGCTGGCGCGGCTCGCCGCGCTCGCCGTCCTCGCTGGCGCGTTGCTCGCGCCCGCCGCCGCGCTCGCCGGCGACAGCAAAGCCGAATCGGACAAGCTGTTTCGCGAAGGCTTGCAGCTCTTCGAGCACAAAGATTTCGACGGCGCGCGCGCGAAGTTCACCGAGGCGTATGCGAAATTTCCGAGCCCGAACTCGCTCCTCAACCTCGCGCGCTCCGAGCAGCTCTCGAGCCACTGCGTCGACGCCATCGCGCATTACCGCGCGTACGTCGCGCTTCCGCCGAACCCGCGCATCTCGAGCGGCGACCGCGGCTCGGCGGTCCTCAAGATGAACGAGTGCTACACGCGCATCGGGCGCATCGACGTGAAAGCGCCGCTCGGCGCGCACGTCTCGCTCGACGGTCTGGCCGTGAGCTGGAATCCGGGCGAGCCGATCGACGTTCCGCCCGGCGCGCATCGCATCGACCTCGCCGTCGGAAACGCGATGAAGACGCGCTCGGTTTCGCCGAACGCCGGCGAGATCGCGCAGGTCGACTGGGAGGACCCCGCGCCGCCGCCGCCGACGCCCGTCGTGACGCCGCCGACGCCCGTGCCCGAAGTGAAAACGGTCGAACCGCCACCGCCGCCCGTCGTCGTGGCGCCGCCGACGCCGGAGCCGAAGCCGGTCACGTGGACCAAGACCTCGCACTGGCCGACCGGAAAAGTCGTGACCGCCGTCGGCCTCGGCGTCCTCGCCGTCGGATCGTTCATCGCGGCGCCGTCATTTCTCGCGGCCTCGCTCTCGAACGCGCGCGACGCCGACGCGCTCGCGACCAAGCTCGGCTCGTCCGGCTGCACCAACGCGCAGTCGCCCGATTGTCTCAAGCTCGCCGGCGAGCGCTCGGATCAATCCACGTTCGGCGCGCTGTCGGCCACGTTCTTCGTCTTCGGCACGCTCTTCGCCGTCGGCGCGATCGTCGCGGTCGTCGCGTGGCCGAACGTTCATCCACTCGTCAGTGCTTCACGCGACGGTTTGCTGTTTCGCTTTTGAGGGAGCCCCATGAATAAATCGCACGTCTTTCTCTTCGTCGGTTCGGCGCTCGTGCTCGCGATCGTGCCGAAGTGCAGCTCGAGCCCGGACGATTGCACGCAGACCTCGACCTGCCCGCAGGAAGGCGGCGACGGCCCTGCGCCGCTCGTCTGCGACACGACGAAAGATCCGAAAGACGCGCTCGGGTGCCTCGACGATCGCGTCGGCGTCTTCGTGAGCCCGAGCGGAAGCGACACCAACCCCGGCACCAAAGCGGCGCCGTTCCAAACGATCGGAAAAGCTCTCACGTCGGTCGGCACGCTCACGCGCGTCTACGTTTGCGAAGGCACGTACGCCGAGGACGTTTCGATCGCGCCGCCGGTCGACGGCGTTTCGATCTACGGCGGGTTCAGCTGCACCGACTGGAGTTACTCGGGTAACAAGCCAACAATCGGTAAAGGTAACATCGCGCTGAAAATCACCGGCACGACCAAAGCGCTCGTGATCGAGGACGTGAGCGTGAAGTCGGCCGACGGCATCCCCGGCAACGAGTCGAGCATCGCGGCGCTCGTAGCGAACGCGACGGGCGCCGTGACGTTCACGCGCGTGAGCCTCACGGCCGGCGCCGGGTTCAACGGTCAGGACGGCGCTCCGGGCGCGAACTACACGGGAACCGCCGCGACCGGAAACAACGCGAACGGCAACGCCGGCGGACCGACGCTCGCGTGCACGTGCACGGTGAACGATCCGAACCCGAGCGTCGGCGGCGCGGGCGGACAAGGCGGCGGCTCGCTTCAATCGGGCGCGGGCGGCGGGCCGAATCTCGGCGGGGGCGCCGGCGGTATCATGAACGACGCGTGCGCCGGGCCCGGTAGCGGCGGCGATGGCAACCCCGCGCCGACGGCGGGCACCGATGGCGTATCGCCCGCGGCGCTCGGCGCGTTCGACGCCACCGGTTGGGCGCCCACTGCGGGTGCGACCGGAAAAAATGGGGCCCCGGGCCAAGGCGGCGGCGGCGGAGCCGGAACCGCACAAGGCGGCGGCGGCGGCGGAGGCTGCGGCGGCTGCGGAGGCGGAGGCGGAGCCGGCGGCGCGGGCGGCGGCGCGAGCATCGCGCTCGCTTCGATCGCGAGCACCGTGGCCGTCAACGCGAGCACGCTCACCGCGGGCAACGCGGGCAACGGCGGCAAAGGCGCGGCGGGACAAGTCGGTCAGAGCGGCGGCCCGCACGGAAACGGCAGCGGATGCTCGGGTGGCGCGGGCGGCAACGGCTCAGCCGGCGGGACCGGCGCGGGCGGCGCGGGCGGGATTTCGGTCGGCGTCCTCTACAAGGGCGCGGTGCCGACGGTCGACTCCGCCACGACCACGGCCACCGGCACCGCGGGCGCGAAAGGCACCGGCGGAACGGCCGGATCGAACGACGGAATCGCGGGCGTCGCGCAAGCGTCCTTGCAAGCGCCTTGACCCTTCTCGTCCGCGGGAAACACTCGTAGAGTAACTCGGTCCAGATCGAACGAAGATGGCGCGACTGATCCTATCGACGGCCGAGGGCCAGCAAGGTATCGAGCTGCGGCCCATCAACAGCCTCGGGCGCCATCCGAACAACTCGATCCAGCTGCTCGACAAGATCGTCTCCAAAGAGCACTGCATCGTCGAGCAGCGCGACGGGCTGTTCATCCTGCGCGATCTCGGGAGCTTGAACGGCACGTACATCAACGGCGAGCGCGTTCGCGGCGAGCAGCTCCTCCGTCACGGCGACGAGATCACGCTCGGCTCGACGCGCGCGCGTTACGACGACGGGACGCAGCCGCTTCCGCCGGCTCCGCCGCTGCCGATGGGCGTCGCCGCGGGTCTTCCGCCGCCGGCGATCGTGCAAGGCGGCGCGGCGCCGCCGATGCAGCAGCCCATGCAGCAGCCGATGCAGATGCCGTCTTGGCCGCAGCCCGGCGCGCCGCCCGCTTCGATGATGCAGCCGCAGATGGGCATGCAGATGCAGCGCCCGATGCAGCAGCAGCCGGTCGCGCAGATGCCGATGGGCGTTCCGCAGCAGCCGTACGGCGCGCCGCTCATGCAGCAAGCGCGCGCCCCGATGAACCCGATGTCGGGACAGCCGGGTCCGGCGACGCCCCAGATGGGCCAGTACGGACGACCGGCGCGGCCACCGAGCTTCAGCGGAACGCGCGTCGACATGCTCGACTCGGCGCGCGCGATCGGAACGCAAATCGCGGCGCAGACGAAAGGGTTCTTGCCCTTCGAGCAGATTGCCGCCGATCCGCAGCAGCTCCGGCTCGATTACGAGCGCCTTCGCATCACGTGGGAGCTCACGCGCGACATCGGGCTCGAGCGCGACTTCGACAAGCTGCTCGAAAAAATTCTCCAAGCGCTCTTCCGCTTCGTCAAAGCCGACCGCGGCGTGATCTTGCTCAAAGACGAAACGGGCGAATTGCAGCCGCGCGCGGCGCGACGGCGCGACGGCACCGACGCGCCGATTCAAGTCTCGTCGACGATTCTCAATCACATCATCAAAGAGAAGGCGAGCGTGCTCACGCACGACGCGTCGATGGACTTCGCGGCGTCGAAGGGCAAATCGATGATCCTCAATCGGATCTCGAGCGCCATCGTCGTGCCGCTCCTCCACGAAGGCGACGTGCTCGGCGCGCTCTGGCTCGACTCCGAATCGCTCGCGCAGTTTCAGCAAAAAGATCTCGAGATCATCACCGCGGTCGGAAACCAAGCGGCGATGTTCATCGAGAACAACTTGCTCCAGCGCAAAGTCGAGCAAGAGATCGTCACGCGCGAGCGCTTCTCGCGTTTGCTCTCGCCGAACGTCGCCGAGCAAGTCATCTCGGGCAAGCTCGAGGTGAAGCTCGGCGGGCAGCTCTTGAACGACTGCACCGTCTTCAACTCGGACATCCGCGGCTTCACGCGCATGAGCGAAGGCGCCGCGCCCGAAGCCATGATCGACATGCTCAACGAGTATTTCGAGATGATGGTCGAGACGATCTTCAAGTACGAAGGCACGCTCGACAAGTTCATGGGCGACGGGATCATGGCGCTCTGGGGCGCGCCGGCGGCACATCAAGACGATCCGATTCGCACCGTGCAGAGCTCGCTCGAGCAGATGGAGCGGCTCGGGACGTTCAATCGCCAGCGCATCGAGCGCAACCAAGCGCCGCTCGCGATCGGCATCGGCATTCACACCGGGCCGCTCGTCGCGGGCTACGTCGGGTCGAGCAAAGCGCTCTCGTACACGGTCATCGGCGACACGGCGAACACGTCGGCGCGTCTCTGCGGCATCGCGCTCGCGGGGCAGATCATCGTCAGCGAGTCGACGCTCGCGAAGCTCGGCAACCGCTTCGAGGTCGAGGAGCTTCCGCCCGCGAACTTGAAGGGCAAAGAAAAGCCGCTTCGCATCTACAACGTCAAACGCGAGAAGCCGACGGCCACGGTGCGTTGACGTTCGAAGGCGCGGTCGTCGTTCGGAGTCGGCGGAGCGGCGCCGTTGCGGCGGCCTCGATCGCCCTCGTCCTCGCGTCGCTCGTCGCCGGCCTGCTCGGCTCGGACTTCGCGATGGTCGGCATGTACGCGATGTGGCCGCTCGCCGCTTCGCTCGGGCTGCACCTCGGCTGGACGCGCGCGACGCGTCGCCCGGCGCGCCTCGAGGTCGCGGGCCGGCGCGTCCTCGCGAACGGTGCGCCGCTCTTCCGCACGGACGTCGCGCACGCACGCATCATCCCGCAGCCGCCGGGCCAAGGAGCGATCGTCCAGCTCCGCCGGCGCTTCGACGTCTACCCGGCGCGCGTCGCGCTCGGGACCGACGAAGACGCGCGCAATTTCGTTCGCGCGCTCGGCCTCGACCCGCGCGAAGGCACGACGCGCTTCCGCGAGCCGCTGTCGACGGCGGCGGCGTTCGCGATCGTCGCGCTCGCGACGGTCGCCGCGGGGCTCCTCGTTGGGATGCTCGGGCTGCCGATGGGGCTGCTCGCCGTCGCTGCGTTCGCTTACGGCCTCGTGCGGCTCTTCACGAAAACCGTCACGATCGGACAAGACGGCATTTTGATCGAAGGGCTAGGCCGCAAGCGCTTCTTGCCGTACGCCGAGATCACGTCGCTCGAGCGCGAGGTGCGCGCCAACCGGCGAGGGCCGATGGTGTCTCGCGGTTTTTGGATCGCGCTCGACTCGGGGAAGCGCGTGTTCGTCGATACGATGCACGAGCGCTTGCGCGACGGAATGTTCGCGGGCGATCACCTCTTCGAGACGGCGGAGACCGCGCTGGCGTTCGCGAACCGCGCGCAGCCGCGCGCAGCGGACGTGCTCGCGCGAGGCGGACGACCGACGCGCGAATGGCTGCGTCAGCTCGAGACGGCGCGCGACGTCCGGTACCGCGTCGCGCCGATCTCCGACGACGAGCTCGCGCACGTGCTCGCGAACCCGAGCGCCGACAAGACCGCGCGCGTCGGCGCCGCGATTTGCCTTGCGCGCGCGGGCGAGGAAGCTCGCGCCAGGGTGCGAGTCGCCGTCGAGGACATCGCCGCGCCCGAGGTCCGCTCGGCCGCGCTCGCCGCGCTCGAGGAGGACGAAGATGCGCTCGCCGCCGCGATCGACGCGCTCGATCGTTGACACGGCGCTTCGCGCCATCGACCATCGTCCTACCATTCGTCACCGAGCCACCATTTTCGCGTTCGCTCTCACGGGACTCCTCGGCGCCGTCACGTGGTGCGGAGGCGACGACACGAGCGCTTGCGACGCGTCTTGCGACGTGACGATCGAGCCGCTCTCGGTGTCGATCACGCCGCAAGAGATTTGGGTGCAGCCCGGCGCGTCGGCGCAAATTCAAATCGGGCTCGCGCGCGGGCCGGGCGGCGACGGCGACGCGGTCGTCGCGCTCGAGGACGAAGCGGGCGCGAACGTCAGCGCCGATCCGCTCACGATTTCGGCGGGAAATACGACCGGAACGCTCACCGTGCACGTCGCCGCCGCGTTCGCGCAAGGGAGCGACACGACGACGATCGACGTGGCCTCGGGCACGGCGGACGCGCAGGCGACGCTCACGGTGCACGTCGCGGGCGCGTCGGGCGCGCCGGACGAGTCGTTCGCAGGCAGCGGCGTCGCCGATCTTCCGCCGAGCTCCGGGCAAGACGTGGGCGCCGCGTTGATCGCGCTCCAGAGCGGCGTCCTCGTCGGCGGCACGCACGTCGAGACCGGCGACGCGGGCAGCGTCTCGACGATGAAAGTGTTCCGCCTCGGAAGCGGCGGCGGCGTCGACGGCGCGTTTGCGGTGACGTTCGCGCCGGGCGAGCTTCGATCGATCGCGATGCTTCCCGACGGTCGCGTCTTCGCGGTCGGCGACGTGCGCGGCGCGAAGGCAGACTTCGCCGCGGTGCGCATGCTCGCAGCCGGCGGCCTCGATCCGACGTATGCGGTCGTGACGCCGATCACGCTCGGCGACGACGTCGCGCGCGCCGCGGTCGTCGAGCCCGGCGGCCGCCTCGTCGCCGCGGGCTCGGTGGGCGACGCGAGCGCGTTCGGAGTTGCAAGATACACGCAAGCACCCCTCCCCCTCGAGGCCGGAACCGACGCGCCATCCGACGCCGTCTCCGACTCCGCGTCCGACTCCGCGGCCGATGCTGGGCCCGACGCGATCACGTCGCATCTCGATCCGACTTTCGGCGAAGGCGGCGTCGTCGTGACCACGCTCGCGAAACCAAACGCGGGCGCGAGCTCGATGCTCCTCGGCTCGGACGGCAGCCTCTACGTGCTCGGCTTTCAGGCGGACACGACGACCGACGTCGCACTCCTTCATTACGACACGAGCGGCGCGCTCCTTCAGACGACGACCGTGCCGCTCGCGACCGGCACGTACGGCGCGGCTGCTGCGATTCTGCAACCCGACGGCGCGATCGCGGTCGCGACCGACGACGGCGGACAAGCGCTGATCCTCCGGGTCCTCCCGAGCGGCGCGCTCGACACGAGCTTCGGCGCGGGCGGCAAGAGCGCGCTCACGATCGGCGCGTCATCCGCTTCGCGCGCGCTCGCGCGCGATCCTTCGAACGGCGATCTCTACGTCGGCGGATTTTCGGCGACCCGATGTTTCGTCGCGCGCGTGAGCTCGGCCGGCGCGCTCGACACGAGCTTCGCGAGCTCCGGCATTCTCATGCTCACGCAAGGCGACGCGTGCGACGTCGCAGCGCTCGCCATCGACGACGACCGCAAAATTCTCGTTCTCGAAACCGTCACGTCCGGCGGCGCGACGCACATGGCGGTCGGCCGCTACTGGCGGTAGAACCTCCGCTCGGAGGTGAACCGATGAGCGAACGCCGTCACGCGCGTGTGGTGAACGTCGACGAAATCGAACCGATGAAGCAGGAGCGCGGCGGCTTCGCGAGCGTGCGCCGTCGTCTCGGCGCAGGCACCGGCGGCGGAGCGCTCGGCGCGTCGCACACCGAGGTCGCGCCCGGAAAAACGGCGTTTCCGTTTCACTACCATTCGGCGATCGAGGAGGCGCTCTTCATCCTCGAAGGCACCGGCACGCTGCGCATCGGAAAAGACACGGTGAAGGTCCGCGCCGGCGATTGGGTCGCGTTCCCGCCCGGACCCGACACGTGTCACGCGCTCACCAACGACGGTGCGACGCCGCTTCGTTATCTCGCGCTCTCCGGCGCGGCGATCCCGACGACGATCGACGTGGTCGCGTATCCCGACTCGAAGAAAATCGCGTTCGCCGCCGGCGTCGACCCGAAGAAGGGCATCCAGAGCGGATGGCTCTTCAAGCTGATTCGCGAGGACCAGCCGCCGCTCGATTATTACGAGGACGAGCCTCTCGCGAAGAAGTGATGCTAAGAAAGCTGCCGTGGCTGCGCTCGTCTTGCCGTTCGAAAAACCGGTCGTCGATCTGCTCTCGCGGGTGCGCGAGCTTCGCGAGCTCGCCGCGCAAGACGACTCGCTGAAGTCGGAGCTTCGTCGCCTCGAGGAAAAAACCGGACGCGTCGCCAAAGAGCTCTTCGCCAGCCTCACGCCTTGGCAAAAGGTCCAGCTCTCGCGTCATCCGAATCGGCCCTACTCGCTCGACTACATCGAGCGGCTCGTCACCGATTTCGTCGAGCTCCACGGCGACCGGCGCTTCGGGGACGACGCGGCGATCGTCGCGGGCATCGGCCGTTTTCGCGGGCGCAGCGTCGTCGTCGTCGGTCATCAGAAAGGTCGCTCGACGAAAGAAAAAGTGACGCGCAACTTCGGCCAGGCGCAGCCTGAGGGAAATCGAAAAGCCCTCCGCATGTTCGAGCTCGCCGAGCGCTTCGGGCTCCCGGTGCTTTCGTTCATCGACACGCCCGGCGCGTACCCCGGCATCGGCGCCGAAGAGCGCGGGCAGAGCGAAGCGATCGGCGCGTGCATCGCCGCGATGGCGCGCGCGCACGTCCCAATCGTCTCGACGATCATCGGCGAAGGCGGCAGCGGCGGCGCGCTCGCGCTCGGCGTCGCCAACCGCGTGCACGTGCTCGAGTACGGCACGTACAGCGTGATCAGCCCCGAGGGCTGCGCGTCGATTTTGTGGAAAGACGGCTCGAAATCCGAGGCCGCCGCCGAAGCGATGAAAATGACCGCGCCGGATCTCCTGCGCCTCAAGATCGTCGACAAGGTCGTCGAAGAGCCCGCCGGCGGCGCGCACCAAGATCCCGACGGCGCCGCGAAGCTCGTCGGCGACGCCATCTGGGCCGCCCTGCGCGAGCTCGTGCGGATGACGCCCGACGACCTCGCCGAGGACCGCTACAAGCGCTTTCGCGCCCTCGGCGCGTTCGCCGCGTGATGTGCTAGCTTCCACCGCGTCATGCGCGGACGCGCTCTCGATCTCGTTTTCGGCCTGGTGCTCGCCGCCGCCGCCTCCCTCTACGCCGCGACGATCTACGTCGTCTTCTTTCGCGCGCCGATCGAAGCGCGGATGGGCATCGTGCAGAAGATTTTCTACTTCCACGTGCCGAGCGCCTACAGCATGTACCTGGGCGCGACGGCGTGCTTCATCGGCTCGGTCGGCTACCTCGCGCGGCCCAACGATTTGTGGGACGGGCTCGGTCGCGCCGGCGCCGAGGTCGCGGTCGCGTTCGGCACGATGGTGCTCGTGAGCGGGCCGCTCTGGGCGGCCAAAGCGTGGGGCTTTTATTGGACGTGGGACCCGCGCCTCACGACCGCGCTCCTCTCGGTGCTCATCTACGTCGCGTATCTCGTCTTGCGAGGCTTCGCGGGCGACGGCGAAGGCGAGCGAAAGTTCGCCGCCGCGCTCGGCATCCTCGGCGCCGCGAACCTGCCGATCATCCACTTCAGCGTGCAAAAGTGGGGCGGCCAGCACCCCGCGGTCATCACCGGAAAAGGCGGGGGCCTGCACCACCCCGACATGAAGCTCGCGCTCACGCTCTCGTTCTTCGCGTTCACGTTCTTCGTGATTTCGCTCCTCTGGGTGCGCACGCGACAAAAAATGCTCCAGAGCCGCATCGACCGCGCCGAGCAGGACATGGTCGATCTCGGCGTCTTCGACGAGGAGCCCGCACAGTGATGAACCAACCGCAGCCGTCGGCCACGCCCAACATCACGTCTTTCGAAGCGCAAGCCGGCGCGCCGATCCCCGAGCAGCACAGCGGCGTGAAGCTTCTCGTCACGGCGTACATCGCGTTTTGGCTCATCGCGATGACGTTCGTGCTGGTCACGTGGCTTCGCCAGCGCGGCCTCGCGAACAAAGTCGACGAGCTCGAACGCGCGCTCGATCGCGCCGAGTCCAAGAGCCAGGCGAACGACGACCGGCTCGCCGAGACGATCGTCAAAGATCGGCCCAAGAGCGCGCAAGACTGATGCCCATCGAGCACGTCATCTTCATCCCCGGCGTGCTGCTCATCGGCACCGTGCTGGGATACATTCTCGGCGTCCGGACGGAGCGCCAACGCCTCGGCACGCGCCGCCGACGCATGAAGGAGTAGACATGTTTGGGTTCGACGCGACCGAAGAGCAAAAAGCGCTGCAAGACACCGCTCGCCGCTTCACCAAGGAGCGAATCATTCCGATCGCCGCCGAGTGCGATCAGAAATCGGTCTTTCCGAAGGACGTCTTCGTCGCCGCGCACGAGCTCGGCATCGTCAACCCGTGCATCCCATCGGAGTACGGCGGCGCCGGGCTCACCGATCTCGACATGACCTTCATCACCGAGGAGCTCTCCTACGGCTGCTCGGGGATCTGCACGTCGATGAGCGCGAACAACCTCGCCGCGACGCCGATCAAGCTCGGCGGCACCGACGAGCAGAAGAAAAAATATCTCGGCTGGCTCGCCAAAGAGCCCATCTTCGCCTCGTACGCGACGAGCGAGCCCAACGCGGGCAGCGACGTCGCCGGCATGCAGTGCCGCGCGCGGAAAGACGGCGCCGACTGGATTCTCTCCGGCACCAAATGTTGGATCACGAACGCGTCGTTCGCGTCGTTCTACGTGATCTTCGCGACCGAAAATCCGGAGCTCCGTCACAAGGGCATCGGCGCGTTCATCGTCGAGCGCGGGCAGAAGGGCGTGAGCGTCGGCGAGCACGAGGACAAGCTCGGCCAGCGCGCGAGCGACACGAACACGGTGCTGCTCGAGGACGTGCGGATCCCCGCGTCGCAACTGCTCGCGCCGCCCGGCCAAGGCTTCAAGCTCGCGATGGAGACGTTCAACCAAACGCGCCCCGACATCGGCGCGATCGCGTGCGGCATCATCCGCCGCTGCCTCGACGAGAGCGTCACGTACGCCAAAGAGCGAAAGACGTTCGGCGTACCCATCGCGCAGCACCAGCTCGTTCAAGCGATGATCGCCGAGATGGCGATTCGTTACGAAGCGACGATGCTCCTCGTGAAGAAAGCGGCGTGGAGCCTCGACCAAGGCATCCGCAACCCGATCAGCTCGAGCTACGCGAAAGCGTTCGGCGCCGACGCCGCGATGCAGAGCGCGATCGACGCGGTCCAAGTCTTCGGCGGCAACGGCTACGTGAAGGACTACCCCGTCGAGAAGCTGATGCGCGACGCGAAAATCCTCCAAATCTACGAAGGCACCGCCCAAGTGCAGCGCCTCGTCATCGCCCGCAACACGCTCGCGTGAGGAGAGAGACAAACAGGAAGCTCAGAAGCTCAGAAGGAATTTTTTGGGAATTTTTCACAAAAACATTCGCTCCTTCTGCTCTCGTGATCTTCCTGTTCATTCTCTCGGGGTGCGCGGCAGGTCCACGCGATACGCTCGGGGGCGGAGGGCCGGTGGTGCACGCGGAGGCGGGGGCGCCGCAGGAATATTCGTACGTCGCGCGGAGGCCGCTCGTCGCGGTGGGGCTCGCGAAGGTCGACGGGCTCTCCGAAGAAGACGCGCACGCGATCGTCGATCATCTCGCCGACTCGGCGACCGCTTGTTTGCGTGAGCGCAAGGCGCTCTCGGCGGGCGCGGCGCGCATCACGTTGCCGATCGACGCGGGCGGAATCGCGGGCGCGCCCGACGTCGTGTTTGCGCCGCAGGAAGCGTCGGCGGTCGGGCTCGTGTGCATCCTCGCGCCGCTGCGCATGTCGGCGTTCAGCCCGAGCGACGCAGGCGTCCGCTCGATCACGATCGAGAGCGCGTGGGGAACGCAGTGAGCAACACCCCGGTCGCGCCGGGCTCGCAGCCGCTCAAACGCATCGGCGGCACCGCGCACCCGCTCACCGATTTTTATCACACGCTCATGCGCGCGAGCTGGCCGGTGACCTTCGCGGTCATCCTCGGTGCGTTCGTCGGCATCAACTTGCTCTATGCGCTCGTCTACGTGCTCCTCGGCGGCGGCGTCGAGGGCACGCGGCCGGGCGACTTCGAGGACGCGTTCTTCTTCAGCGTGCAAACGCTCGCGACGATCGGCTACGGAAAAATGGTTCCGGTCTCGCGCGTCGCGCACGTGGTCGTGACGCTCGAAGCGTTCAGCGGCATGCTCTTCACCGCGCTCACGACCGGGCTCCTCTTCGCGAAGTTCTCGAGGCCGACGGCGCGCGTCCTCTTCAGCAAGAACGTCATCGTCGGCCAGTACGAAGGCAAGCGCACGCTCATGTTCCGTCTCGCGAACGAGCGCGGCAACCGCATCATGCAGGCGTCGGTGCGCGTGTCCCTCCTCAAAGAGACGATCACGCCCGAGGGCATGCACTTCAGGCGGCTCATCGATCTCAAGCTGCATCGCGCCGACTCGGCGATGTTCATGATCACGTGGACCGTGTTCCACACGATCGACGAAGCGAGCCCGCTCTTCGGCGTGACGCCCGAGAACGTCGCCGACGGCACGCCGGGCCTCGTCGTCACGATGACTGGTCTCGACGACACGCTCTCGCAGACCGTGCACGCGCGCCACTCGTGGACGCACGAAGATTTTCTGTTCGATCACAAATTCGTCGACGTGATCAGCGAGCTCGCCGACGGCACGCGCGTGCTCGACCTCACGAAATTCCACGACACCGTCTGAAATTTCACCTTCGCGGCGGAAATTCGGTCGCTTCGCGTCGCATCTTTGCGGTGCCAGCGAAAGCGTGCGTTTTATCGTGCGGATCATTTCGACGCGCGATCGCAGGTGCGTAGACTGCTCCGAGCGGAGGCAGGAAACGTGAAGAACATCCTCGCTCTGACCACTCTCCCTCTTCTCGTCGCGATCGCAGCGTGCGCCGGCAACAACGGCAACTGGGGCGGCGGGGACGACAACAATTCGAATCCCGGTGACGACGGCGGCGCGACCGACGACGGCACGACGCCCGGTGACGACGGCTCCACGCCGCCGCCGCCAGCGAACGCGCCGCTCGCGACCGGCTTGTCGATCACCGGCATCACGATCGATCAGGCCGTCGAGATCGGCCTCGTGAAAAACGGCGCGCCGGCGACGAAGAACGCTCCGGTCGTGGCCGGACGTCGCGCGATGTTTCGTGTGTTCGTCACGCCCTCGGGCAGCTTCTCGCCGCATCCGATCACCGGCGTGCTCACGCTCCACACCGCCGGACAAGATCACACCTTCAACATCTCGCTCACGCCGAAGGCGGCGTCGAGCGACGGCACGTTCTCGAGCACGTTCAACTTCAACGTCGACCCCTCGAACATCGGCACTGACACGACGTACCTCGTGCAGCTCAAAGATCCGAGCGGCACCGGCAGCGGCGACACCTCGGCGCAATACCCGACGAGCGGAACGCCGACGTCGCTCGGCGCGCAGCAATCGGGCGAGGTGAAGATCTACGTCTTCCCGATCCACTTCACCGGGGCGAGCGGAAGCACGCCGGCGACTGGCGCGGGCGATCTCAGCGCGTACCAATCGGTGGTGATGGGCATGTACCCGGCGTCGAACGTGACGCTGACCGTGCAGCCCACGTTCAACTACGCCGGCTCGATTCCGACGGCGAACGGCAACGGCTGGAGTCAGCTCCTCACCGCGCTCACGAACAAGCGCGCCGGCGATCCTTCGCCCGACGTTTATTATTACGGCGCCTTCGCGCCGACGGCTTCGTTCGACACCTTCTGCGGCTACGGCTGCGTCGCGGGTTTGAGCAACGTCCCGAATTCGCCGAACGACGCGAGCCAAAAAGTCAGCATCGGTCTCGTCTACGGCGGCAACGACGCGCAAGCCACCGGTCAAACGATGGCGCACGAGGTCGGGCACGGCCACGGCCGCGAGCACTCGCCGACCAACCAGAACATCCAAGGCTGCAGCGAGCCGAGCGGCATCGACCCGAGCTACCCGTACGCGAACGGCGCGATCGGCGTTTGGGGCTACGACACGACCGGCGGCGGCGCGATCGACCCGTCGAAGTACTACGACATCATGGGCTACTGCGCGTACGACTGGATCAGCGACTACACCTACAAGGCGCTCTTCGACTGGATCGCCGCCGACAACGGCGCCGACATGATCGTAGCGAAGACGCCGACGATGTACCGCATGATCACCGTCGAGCCCGACGGATCGCTCGACGACGCGACCGCGCCGTTCCCGCTTTACGGCGCGGTCTCGGGCCAGACGCGCACCGTCACGTTCGACGACGGCGGCGTCACGCGAACGGTCACCGGCTACTTCACGCCGTTCGACCACGTCGGGGGCGGCAACATCCTCGTCAAAGACGAGTCTCGCTTCGCGTCGATCACGTCCCTCCGCGTCGACGGCAAGTTCGTCAAGCTCGCGCACTGAGCATCCGATACTCTGGCGGGGATGGCCATCCTCGTCGGCTTGATGCTCGGCGTGCTGTTCGTGTCGCCGTTCGTCATTTGCTACGCGCTCTTCATCCGGTGGATCGATCGGTTCGAGCCGGAGCCGTGGTGGCTGCTGATTTGCGCGTTTTTGTGGGGCGCGCTCTTCGCGACGCTCGGCGGCGGTCTCTCGAGCGCGGTCGGCGAAGGCGTCGCGATGGCGGTGACCGGCGCGCCCGCGAACGACGTCGGCATCCAGAGCTTCGGCGCGACCGTGCTCGCGCCGGTCTTCGAAGAAGGCTTCAAAGGTCTCGGCGTCGCGATCATCGCCGCGATCAGCGCGATGGGCGTGAAAGAGCTCGACGGCCCGCTCGACGGCGCCATCTACGGCGGCATGGTCGGCCTCGGCTTCACGCTCACCGAAGACACGCTCTACGTCTCGAGCGCGTACGTCGAGGGCGGCCTCGCCGGTTTCGTCGGCTTGCTCTTTCTCCGCACGGTGCTCCTCGGTCTCTCGCACTGCACCTTCACCGCGTGCACCGGGCTCGGCTTCGGAATCGCGGTCGAGTCGCGCAGCTGGCTCGTGAAAATCTTCGCGCCGATCCTCGGCTACGGATGCGCGATGTGCATGCACGCGATGCACAACGCGCTCCCGACGTTCCTCCACGCCGAGGGGACGGTGCTCATGATCCTCGTCTCGTGGTGCATCGATTTTCTCTTCTTCGTGCTGCTCGCGATGCTCGTCGTACGCGATCGCTCCATCGTCATACGGGAGCTCCTGCCCGAGGTCGGCGCGCTCCTTCATCCGCAGGAGCTCACGCTCATCACGACTTATTTTTCGATCGGCTGGAAGAACATGGGCACGCTGCTGTCGCAGGGATGGTCCAAATTTCGGCAACGACGAAAGAAGCAGCTCGCGCTCGTCGAGATCGCGTTCATCAAAAATCGGCGGCGACGCGGCGAGCGCGGTCGTTCGCTCGACGTGAAAGAGGCGCGCCTTCGCTGGGAGGTCGCGCTGCTGAACCGCCTCGGCGTCTGGATCGGCAGTTAAGACGCGTGAGGCTTCGGTCCGTGCTTTTCGCCGATGACGTAGGTCGGAGGTTGCAAAAACGGGTGCTTCTTCCCGAGGTCTGGTGACGTCTCGAGCAGACGCGCCCACCACTCGAAGCCTTTGGCGTTCTCGAGGACGATCTTCACGACCGCGGTGAGCGGCACGGCGAGGATCGCGCCGAGCGGTCCCCACATCCAGCCCCAGAAGAGCATCGAGAGGAGCACCGTGAGCGGCGAGAGGCCGATGGTGCGGCCGAGCATGCGCGGCTCGAGGATGTTGCCGCAGAGAATCGCGATGACCTCGTACGAGATCGCGACGGCGATCGCGGTGCCCACGCCGCGCGAGAGGAGCGCGACGCCCACCGCGGGGATCATCGCGATCGGAACGCCGATGGCCGGCAAAAAATGAAGCAGAAAGAGCACGCACGCGAGGAGCAGCGCGAGCTCGACGTGGAGCGCCTTGAGCACGATGAACGCGAGCACGCCGGCGGTGAGGCTCACGAGGATTTTCACGACGAGGTAGCGCTGGATCTCGTGGATGATGCGATCGAGGCGCGCGAAGTGGGCCTCGGCGTTCGAGACGAACGCGCGCAGCTTGTCGCCGAGGATGGTCACCTCGCACAGCGTGAAGAACGCGACGAGCAGGACGACCGCGATGCCCGACGCGACCGTCGCGAACGTGTCGGCCGCGCCTGCGATCGTTTGCCCGACTCGCTCGCCTCGGAGGAGCGGTGCGAGCGGGTGCGGCACGTCGTGAATGCCGTGATGCGCGAGCCAGCCGCCGAACGAGGCGTCCGCGTTGGTGATCGACGCGGCGTGCCGCGGCAAGAAAGCGCTCACGTCGCCCGCCGCCGTGGCGAAGAGGACGCCGAGAATGCCGAGCACGACGATGTCGAGCGTGAGCGCCACGACCGCCACGAAAATCGGCGGCAGCCGCTTTCGCAGCAAATACGTGACGACGGGTGACGACGTGGCCGCGACCATCATGCCGAGCAAAACCGGCACGAGGAGATCGCGCGCGAGCTTCAGGCCGGCGAGGATGATGACCACCGACGCGATCGCCATGAGAACATCGCGCTTCGACTGCACGGCCCGATGAGCTTGCAACGCTCGGGCCCGCCCTCGGCGTCACGGGCTGGGCGGATACGGATCAGGCAAGGGCAGCGTGATCGAGGCGGGCGCGACCGCGCCGCCGAGGACGCGGTACGTCGCGTCGCTCGAGTCTTGCTCGACGTAGAGGAGTGAGCCGGATTGCCACTCGAAGACCGACGGCGCGCGCTCGTTCTTGTGGATGGCGTAGACCGCGCTCGGCGCGCGCTCGAGCGGACCGGTCGCGCCGTAACGGGCGGCGAAGCCGATCGACGAAGCCGTGCCCGCTTCGCCCGCCGCGAATCCCGTGTAAAATACACGTACCTGGAGACGGCCCGCCGCGGTCACGCGCGGCGCGAGGAACGGATCGGCGACGCCGAGCGTGTCGAACGCGGGCGACTCGTCCGCCGAGCCCGCGGCGAGCACCGGGACCGTGCCCGCGCGCGTGAAGCTCGCCCCGTCGGTGCTCGTCGCTTCGTAAATCGCGCCGGCTTGCGCGAGCATCATGTCGAAGCTGCCGTCGGGCAAGACGGCGACGCTCGCCGAGTCGATCGGGCCGAGCGCGTCCTGCGCCAGCACCGGCGCGCCGAGCTTGGTGAACGTGAGCCCGTCGGTGCTCTTCGCGAGGCCGATCGACCCGTTACTTGCATAATACAGCCATATTTCGGAGGCGACGCGGACGACGCTCGGGTGCGCGAGGTCGGGCCCCTCCCATGCTTGATCGGCGGCGAGCACCTGCGGCGCGTGGTGACCGAGGTCGAGCGTCGCGCCGTAGAACGTGCGGCCGTCGGTCGCCCGCGAGCGCGCGATGACGTCGTGACCGCCCGCGTCGTGCACGACGAAATAGAGCGCGACGTCGGTCCCGTCGCCGAGCGCGAGCGCAGACGGCGAACGATAGTCGAGCGTCTTGTCGTCGAGGAGAACGGGCGCGGTGCCGTGCACCTCCGCGCCGGCGAGCTTGCGAAACGGTCCGGCGCCCGAGGTCGGCAGGTTTTGATCGCCGCCCGCGTTCTCGGCGATCGTCGCGCACGCGCACGCGAGCGTGGCGAGGAGAACGATGGCTCTCATCGAAAGCCCGCCGTGAGCGTCGCGCCGAGGTTCCAGATGAAACCGCCGGCCGAGTAATCGCCGATCGGATCGGCGGGGTCGTCTTTCAACGTGAGCGAGATCGGCAAGACGTCGAATTGCGCGTGCACGTCGAAGCGCAAATCGCCCGGCAAAATGGCGCCCGGGCGATCGACCGCGAAGCCGCCGCCGATCGCGATCGTGTGTCGATCGCGATCCAGATAATTGGTGACGCCGTTCTGCGGTCCGACCGGCGATTTTTGAAACGAGTAACCGGCGCGCGCGAACGCCTTCCACTTGCCGCGATCGAACGCGGTCCACTCGACGCCGACGTGCGGCACGATGCGATCGCTCATGACGAGCGGCACGACCGGCGTCTTCGTCGGCACGGTCGGCGGCGTGATGCCCGCGGGCCAACCCGCGGCGGGCGGCGGAATGTCGAGCGCGACGTCGAGGTTCGCGACCGGCGTCACGTACGCGCTCCAGTTGATCCACGTGAAGTCGACGTTCACGCGCAAGCGATCGAGCGGCAAGAAGCTCCCGCCGAAGACGACTTGCTGCGGCAGATACGCGTCGATGCTCGCCGATTGGAGCGCGTAGTACGCCGTCGTGAGGCCTTGGCCCGGTCCCGAGCCGGTCGCGATTTCGCCGAGGAGGTGCGCGGTCAAGTTGAGGTCGAGCGAGAACTGTCCGCGGTAGACGAGCGCGAGCGCCGCGCGCGGACCGAGGGCGACGCGCGCGCCGAGCTGCGGATAACGGATCGCGCCGAGCGACGCGTCGACCTCGTGCCGCACTTGCGACGCGTTCACGTTCAAGATGTTCGCCTCGCCCGAGATGTCGAGCGTGCCAGTCGTCGCCGCCATGAACGAGAGGCCGCCGCCGAGCTGGAGCCACGGCCACGGCGAGATCGCGAGGTTCGCCGCGAGATAGACGCGCTGGTTGCGGTTGTCGTAGAGCTCCCAACGCGGCTCGGTCTGCGGCAAATCGCGGACGCGCGAGAGACGATCGTCGGGCACGTGGAGGCCGAGCCCGAACGCGATCGGCACGCCGAGCACTTTGCCCGGTAGGACGAGACCGCCGACGAGACCCGCGACGGGATCGACGCCGTTGCTCTTGCCGTTGGTCTCGAGCTCGTGCGTCGCGCGGAAATAGCCGACCGAAATTTCGAATCCGCGCGCGCGCGCGAGGCCGGCGGGGTTGTAATAATTCGCCGAGAAATCCGCCGCGTCCGCAGCTTGCGCGTCGCCCATCGCGGTCCCGCGCGAGCCGAAGCCGAACGTGTCGAGCGGGTTCGCGCGCGCCGCCCCGGCGACCGTCATCGCAAAAAGGAAGATGGCGCGCGATTTCAAAATCCGACCCCGATCTGAATTCCGGTGACGACGATCGAGCCCGAGACGTTGGCGGTCGACGTCGAGCCGTCGGGCTCACCCGCGTCGAGCGTCATCGTGCGCGGCGCGAGCACGTGCGCTTGCGCGAACGCGTCGACGTCGAGCCGCAGCGGCTTTTCGAGGCTCACGCCGAGGCCCGCCGTGAAGACGTGGCGGTCGGCGTCGAAGTAACGCGTCGGCACCGTCACGAGGGTTTGACTCGGAATGTCGTAAGCCTGCGACGACGGAAGGTGCGCGCCGACCGGCGTCGGTTCGAAGAAATATCCGCCGCGCACGTGGAGCTTCGCCGAGCGCGAGAGCGGAAAGGATCGCTCGACGCCGACGCGCGGCACGACCGTGTCGGAGTAGTCGGGCTTGGGCACGTCGAGGTCCGGCAGCGTCGGCTCGAGCGGGCCCGGGTAGTCGCTCCAGTGCTTCCACGTCGCGCCGATCGCGAGCTTCCATTTCGAATTTTCCCATGCGACCTCGAGCCCGGCTTGGAGCGGGTCGTACTGCGCGAGGCCCGCGATGTCGAAGACCGGGATCGCGATCGAGCTGAGCTTCGTCGCGTCGATCGTCACCGAAAATCGCGCCGCGAGCGCGCCGCGAAAGACGCCGCCGACGCGCACGGTGCCGTCCTCGCCGAAGAGCCGGAGCGCGTGCTCGTACGACGCGCCGAGCGTGGGCGCGTACGTCGCGATGAGCTGATCGTCGATTTGCGTGCCGACTTTGCCCGCGGCGTCGGTCGCGACGACGACCGTGCCGACGATCTCGGCGAGCGCCGCGAAGCCTCCGCCGATGCGAACGCCGTGACCGATGTCGACGCCAACGCCCATGCGAATCGCGACGCACTGCGCGCGGTCGGACAAAAGCGGAAACTGCGGCGTCTCCGGATAGAGGATGCGCCCGCGCACGATGACCTCGCTCGGCGTGTAAAACGCGAGCGCGCCCGAGACGCGATCTTTGAGAACGCCGCCGAACGGAATCGGCAAGTCGGCGCCGATGTCGAGACCGCGCGCGGAGCGATCTTCGATGCGCCCCGGCAAACCGTCACCCACCGCGACCTCGTCGAAGTTCGCGCCGAGCACGCCGAGCGCGAGCCTCGGCCTCCGAATGCGCGAGAGGAGCGCCGGATTCGTGTACGCCGCTTCGAAATCGGAGCTCGTCGCCGTCCCCGTTCCCGCCATCGCCGGCGACTCGGCGCCGTAACCGAAAAGATCCTCCGGCGAAGCCGACGCGCGCGCCGAAACGCACGCGACCGCAATCGCCGTCGCGCTTCCCACCGCCCAGTGCCCGAGCCGCACGCGCCGACGATACTCTACGGCAGAGGCATTTTGGCGAAGTAGATGTGATCGAGGCCGGTCTCGTTGCGGGGATACGCCAGATAAAAGGCACCGCCGTGCGCCACGCCGCCGAAATAGTCGCCGAGCCATGCTTGGTCGGTGCGGCTCAAGTCGAACTCCATCGGCCCGTCCACGAAGACGCTCGGCGAGACCGAGAGGGCGCTCGTCGTGCGCGTGAAGCGAACCGCGCCGTTCGAGTCGCCCGCCGTGTCGCCGGCGACGTACGCGACGTCGAGCATGCCGCCGTCGTCGCGCGCGAGCAGCGGGAGCGTCGCGAGCTTCGATTTCGTATGGTCGATGACGTCGACCGGCGACGGGTCGAAGCTCACGCCCGCGTTTCCCGAGTGCGCGATGTACACGTGATCGGCGCCGTCGATGGTCGACTCGTCGACGGACGGGTTCTGCGTCGTGCCGTACATCACCCAGAGATCCGACCCGGACGCGACGCACGCCGGATCGAGCGCCGCGATCTCGTCGGTCGGCGCGGAGGCTTTCACGGTCGTCGCGGTGAAGGTCGCGCCGTCGTCGGCGCTCGCGCGAACGCCGGCAAAAAACTGCTGGCTCTGCGCCTCGAGGAACGCCGTGTACACGTTCGAAGCGCCCTCGCAAAACCAGAAGAACGTGCCGAAGTCGGCGTCGGCGACGAGCGTGTCGCGCGTCCACGTCGTGCCGTTCGTGCTCCGCGCGATGACGCCGGTGCCCGTCGCCGAGTTGCCGCCGTTCGGATAATCGGCCCAACCGACGAGCAGCGTTCCGGTCGTCGTGACGAAGATCTTCGGGTGGTCGTTGAGGTCGGTCGTGTTGTTCGGCGCGCTGATCTCGACCGGCGCGCCGAGCTTCATCGATC
>DASXHD010000104.1:0-9457 GCA_036488725.1 Polyangiaceae bacterium
GGCGATCTCGACGCCGCCGCCTCCGCCGGCCGAGCGCTCGACCCCGAGGACGTCGTACAAATCCAGGTCGGCGAGGCGATAGAAGGTGTCGAGGATTTTCCGGCGGTGATCGCGGTCGAGCTCCACGTCCTCGTCGAGCTCCGCGGGATCGTAGAGCGCCGGTTTGGGCTTCGGCGCGCCGGTCGCGAGCACGTCGGAGACCTCGGTCACCGGCCGGACGGGAATGGAAGGCGAGCGCTGCGCGGTGCCGTCGGGCGGCGGCATCGACCGCGGCTGCGGGGGCCGCGACCCGAGATCGACGAGGCCGAGCGACTCCAGCTTGTCGATCGACGCCGTGACGGCGGTCGCATCGAGACCCGTCAACGTCACGAGATCGCGCACCGAGAGCGTCCCGTCGATGCGCGACAGGACGTACCCATCGACCGGCGCGAGCGGATACGACTGCAGCGTCTTGCCTGCGGGCAGCGGCTTCGGCTTTGGAGTTTTCGACTGGTCTGAAGGCACGTCGAGAATTCCCCCCGTCTTTCTAGGAGCTTACAATGGACTCGCCGAAAAGGAACTTTTACGGGCCGAGAAGGTCTGAATCCGCATGACGATGTACCGCAAGAACGCCGTCGACGAGGCCCTCGTGCTCGAATCGCCGAAACGCCGAGTGCGACCGCTGTTCATCGCCATCGGCTCCGTCGCGGCGCACGCAGCGCTCCTCGCGGCAGCTTTCGCTGCCCGCGCGCCCGCGCCCGCCGCGCCAAAAACGGCCACGGTGCAGGTGCTCGCGGGTCAGGTCGATCCGTGGACCGGCGATTTTCGTGCGACCGGCGTGAGGACAGCGCGCATCCGAAATTAGAGGCTGGTGTACACTCGGCGCCATGCGTCAGGCGCTCGCTTACACGATCCTCGCGTCGATTCCGCTGGGCATCTTCGGCTACGTCGCTTCCACGATGACCTCGGGTTGCTCGAGCGGCGACAACAGCGACGGCGGCCCGGACGTCACCGACGACGGCTACGACCCGCCCCCTACGCCCGCCGCGTGGGACGCCCCGGTGACGCGCCCCGACGACCAGACCGCGACCCAGAGCCGCGCGAGCTGCACCTACAAACGCGGCGACATGCCCGCGGCGACGCTCGGCGCGAGCACGCCGGTCGACAAAGACATCCCCATCACGAACGTGGTCGTCGTGATGATGGAGAACCACTCCTTCGACAACTACTTCGGCCAACTGAACAAGGCGCAGAGCCGCACCGACGTGGAGGACCCCGACGGCGGCGAGACCAACACGATCGTCGCGTCCGACGGCGGAACGACCATCGCGCCGTACACGCACGCGCCGCATCTTTGCACGCTCGACACGAACCACGAGTGGGACGGCACGCACCTCTCGTGGGCCGACGGCGGCATGAGCGGTTTCGCGCAAGAGAACGAAGGTTGGTCGGCGTCGGATCTCCCGAACGGCGCGGACCCGACGCTCGCGAGCGGCGCGCGCGCGATGTTTTATTACGACCAGACCGACATCCCGTTCTACTACGCGCTCGCCCAGAACTTCGCGATCGCCGACCACTACCACGCGTCGGTTCTCGGCCCGACGTGGGTCAATCGCATGTACCTCTGGGGCGGCAGCAGCCTCGGGCGGACGGAAAACATTTTCCCCGACATCTCGAACAACCCGTTCCCGCCCGAGGACGCGAACGGAAATTACGCGAACGTCGAGGCCGGCATCCTCGACGAGCTCGAGGAGCGTCACGTGGACTGGGCGATCTACGCCGACGCGTCGCCGACCGCGCTCGTTTACTACGGCGTCGGGCTCTTGAACCGTTTCGGTCGGCCGCTCCCGCTTCACCGCGCGACGCCGAGCGCGGCGACGCCGACCGATCACAGCGACTTCCTCGACGCGGCCGCGGCCGGCACGCTTCCGGCGATGTCGTTCCTCGACCCGGACACGATCCACGAAAATTCGGACGGGCAAGACGAGCACCCGCCGGCCGACGTTCAAATCGGCCAAAAATGGATGAGCGACGTCGTTCATGCCGTCATGTCGAGCCCGCAATGGCCGCACCTCGCGCTGATCATCACGTGGGACGAGCATGGAGGTTTCTACGATCACCTCCCGCCGCCGCCCGCGTGCGTGCCGGACAGCGTCGCGCCGATCCTGAATTCGACGGGAAACAACACGATCAACGCGCAGTTCGACCACTACGGCGTGCGCGTGCCGCTCATCGTCGTCTCGCCGTTCGCGAAGAAGGGTTACGTCGGTCACGCGACCTACGACCACACGAGCATTCTTCGTTTCATCGAGGCGAAGTTCAAAGTGCCCGCGCTCACCGCGCGCGACGCGAACGCCGACGCCCTGATGGACCTCTTCGACTTCGCCGGCGCGCCGAACGCGACGCCGCCCAACGTTCCGGCGCCCACCATCGACCAAGCCGGCCTCCAATTCTGCGAGACGACGTATCCGCACGATGGCGGCGGTCTCTGACGGACGCCGCGTGCTGCGCAGAAGCCCGCACGAAGAAGAGGAGCTGCCCGAGCCCGAAGAGGACGCGCGGCCGAATTATCGCGTCGCAGGCGACTTGCCGATGCGCGCCGCCGAGCTCGAGCAACGCGTCGCCGAAATGACCGCCGACATGAAGCGCCTCGAGCACGAGGTCTACGCGACGCGCCACGCGATGAAGCGCTACCGCGCGCTCCACGCCGTCTCGACCGCCGGAATCGGCGCGCTCCTCGGCGCGGTCATCGGTACGGTCATCTGGGCCTTCGCCGATATGCCCGCCGCCATCGTCGTCGCGATGATCATCGGCTGTTTTCTCGGGTTTCTCGCCGGCGGACGTTGGGTCACCGCCGACGACAATTTTCCCAAGCCGCCGCCTCCGACCGTCATCTGAGCGTCACGTCGCTGCGCGCGTCCAGCGCCGCGAGCGGTCGAACAGGTCTCGCTCGACCGATCCGAAGGGCAGCCCCGTCGCGACGTCGTCCTTGCCCGCGATGAACGCCGCGGTCGCGGCGACGACGTCGGGATCGCGCAAGATGGCGCGGTGGCCGAGGCCGCTCGTGACGACCAGCTTGGCGCCTGGCCACGCAGAAACGAACGTTCGTGCGTTTTCGAAAGCGACCTCGCGATCGCCTTCGTCGTGCAAGAGGAGCATCGGCGCGCCGAGCCACGACGCGCACGAGCGAACGTCGATCGACGTGATCGCGACGCCGAGCTCGCGCTCGATGCGCGCGGCGACCGCCTCGCGGAGCGTGTCGCCCAACCCGAGCTGCTCGCAAAATCCGTCGAAGAAGCGCTGCGCGCTGACCGGCGGCGCGAGGAGCACGCAGCGGCCGAGGTCGAGCGCGCCGCGTCCGAGACGAAGCGCGAGCGGCACCGCGGCGCCCCCGACCGAGTGCGCGACCACGCCGGCGAACGGTCCGAACGCTTGTGCCATTCGCTCGATTGCAAGGGCCATGTGCGCCGCCGACGAGCGGTGGAGCGGGGACCTGCCGTGCCCCGGACCGTCGAACGCGACCGCGCGAAAGCCCGCCGCACGAAGCGCCGGCACGAACGACGCGAGCTGAGCGCCGCGGCCTTCCCACCCGTGAACGAGGAGCACCGCCGGCCGCGCGGGGTCTCCCCACGTCCAGGTCGGCAAGTGGGCATCGCCGAACGGCACGCGTTCGAAGCGCGCTTCGGCCATCGCGCGACGCTCGCGCTCCGGCGCGCGGTGTCGTCGCGGGCGAACGAAGAGCTCCATCGCAAGCCGCGCGGCGAGGGCGGGGGAGGCCGGAGCGAGCGCATGCACGGCGGCCCGCGCGGCCTGAATTGTAGTACGAACGTTCGTGCTATTTTGCGGGACGATCGAGCCGCTCATCCGGGCCTCCTTGGGGTTCAGTCCTTCATCGTGAGCCGGCAGGTTCGCGCTTCCAGCACGAGGCGATCGAACGCCGTCCGCAGACGCCGGCCGGGCTTCGGGTCCAGGCCGAGGCGGTGGACGATCTGCGTGCCGTAGACGAGCGTGAACTCTTCGAATGCGAACTGGTGCGCGTCGAGGTCTTTCCGGAAGTGCCCCTCGTCGACCGCGATGCGGGCGGCTTGCGCGAGCGTGCCGAGCCAATCCTTCTGGGCGCCGACGAGGACGTCGCGCGCGCGGCCCGGGCGATCGTCGAGCTCGACCGCGGCGACCGCGAAAACGCAGCCTCCCGGAAGAAATTCGTGCTTCGGCCACGCGAGCCAGCGATCGAAAAGGGCGCGGACGCGAGGCTCCCCGCGCTTCTCGGCCAGCGCCGGGCTGATGACGAGCGCGACGAAACGACGAATCGCCTCCTCGAGGATCGCGACCTCGAGATTCTCTTTCGATTGGAAGTGAGCGAAGAGCCCGCTCTTGGACATCTTCGTGCGGTCGGCGAGCGCGCCGATCGTCGCGCCCGCGAGCCCGGCCTCGCTCGCCAGCGAGAGCGCCGAGCCCAAAATCGTCGAGCGCGTGATTTCGCCTTTGCTCACCGTTCTAAAAATAGAACGGTCGTGCTATTTGTCAAGACGAGCGCGGGATCGGCGGGGCCGAGGACTGCGATTTCTTCTTCGGCTGCTCTTCTTCGTCGTCTTCTTCGATGACCTCGGCGATGTCGTCGACGACGACGACGTCTTCCTCCTCGTCGGGCGGCGAGGGCATCTCGAAGGGACGCGCGATCGTCTCGTCGTTGAAGTCGAGCACCGGACGCTCGTCGGTGGTCGAGAGGAGCTCGCCGCCGTTGACGCTGTTGACGGGCTCGTTGTGCGTCTGCGAGACCGGCCCGGCCGACGACTTGCGCTGGAGCGCAGCGACCTCTTCGGCGGGCAAAGCCATCGTCGGGAACTCGGAGTCGCGCTTTGGCTTCGGCGCGGTCTCTTGGCCGGCGGGCGTTTCGGCGGTGTCGGTGAGGGCGGCGACGATCGCGCCGGTGTCGGTCGGCATCGCGCGCTTCGGGGGAGTGAACGCGGGCGGCGTCGAGATCGGGCCGGCCGCGGGGACGCCGACGATGGGCGTCGCGCTGCCGTCGAAGACCGGTTGCGTCGTCTCCGAGAGCGGCGCGCGCGAGGGCGGCGGCGGCTGGGAGATGCGCGGCGGAGCGTATTGATCGGCCGGAGCGTCGGGGTCCGGCTTCTTCAGCATGTTGGATTTCGCGCGGTCGAGGCCGCTCGTCGCCTCGGCATCGCCCGGTTTCATGCGGAGGACCCGGCGCCACGCGTCGGCGGCCTCGCGCGGATCGGCGAGCTGCTCTTCCCACATGCGCGCGACTTTGCGCGCGAGCTCGGCGCGCGTGCCCATGTCTTTGCCGCGGAGGATCTGATCCTCGTAGAGCTGGACCATGCCGCGGTAGTCGCCGAGCTCTGTGAGGAGCGACGAGAGATCGTCCATCACGCTCGGCTCGTTGGGCGAAAGATCGTGCAGCTTCTTGAGGTCGGCGGCGGCGCCCGTCTTGTCGCCGAGCTCGGTGCGTCGGAGCTTGGCGCGCCGCGAGAGGAGCTGGCGAACGAGCGGGCCGTCGAAGACCTCGGTGAGCGCGTGCGTGAGCGCGGCTTCCGCGCGCGAGAGATCGCCGACCTCGCGCGCCATGTCTTCGAGCGCGTCGAGGGCTTTGTCGTCGACGTGCGCGACGAGCGCGTCGCCCATCCACCCGAAGGCTTGATCGACGTCTTTGAGCGAGCGATACGAGAGGCCCGCGGCGCGGCGAAGGAGCGCGCCGCGCGTTTTTCCGCCGTCGCGCGCGCCGCCGCCGCCGGCCGCGAGGGCCTGGCAGAGGGCGCGCCGCTGCTTGTCGCCGCCGCCGATGCGATCGCCGTCGGTCGCGGCTTCTTCGAGCAAAGCGAGCGTTTCGTCGGTCGGCATGCCCGAGAGCGCGAGCTCGAAGAAGACGCGCGCGCGATCGAGCTGGCCGCGCGCCCCGGCGATTTGCGCCGCGCGCGCGAGGGCGCGCATGCGATCCGCGGGTTGCTTGCAGCGCGAGACTTGGCGCTCGTAGAGGTCGACGACCTCGCCGGCTTTGTCGGCGATGACCGCGAGCCGTTCGAGCAGCTTTTCGGCCTCCGCCGGCGGAACGCCCGCGAGGCCTTGCTCGCCGTGCGCGATGGCTTCGCCGCGCGTGGCGCCTGCTGCGACGCGCGCCTCGGCTTGGCGAACGAGCTCGGTCGCGCGCTCCATGCCGGCGAGCTCGCGCAAGAGGAGATCCTGCGCGACGAAGAGCGCATCCTGATCGTTGGTCTTGACCGCGAGCTCCTCGAGCTTCACGGCGAGCTCGCGATCGGCGCCGCGCGCGCGCACGATCTCGAGGCCGACGCGCGTCGCGTCTTGGTGGCGGCCGACGTCGCTGAATCGATCGAACGCACCGCGAAGAGCCGCCGTGCGCTCCGCCCCGCCGCGCGAGCCGAGCCACCACTCGACGAGCTTGGTCGCGACGAGGCCTTTCCACCCGAGGCGATCGCCGAGGTCGACGTACGCGTCGCGCAGCTTCGAGATGCCTTGATCGGCGAGCTCGGTGAGCGTCGCGAGCGCTTCGTCGCCGCGATTCAACTTGTCGGCGAGGATGCGCGAGAGCTTGAGCGTCATCTCGCTCGCTTCGTCCTCGTCGCCCTCGACTTCGATGCATTGTGCAAGCAATTCGGCGACGCGGTCCCACTGCTCGAGCTTTTCGCAGAGGTCGGTCAAACGCGCGAGCGCGTCGAAATCGTCCGGGTCGGCCTTGCGCACGACGTCGAGCGCGCGCACCGCTTTTTGCGGGTCGTCGAGCTTGTCGTAGAGGCGCGCGAGGCGATTTCCGATTTGCGAGCGCTCGCCCGCGTCGGCCACGAGCTTGAGCTCGCGCTCCAGCGCGTCGGAGGCCGGCGCGAACGCGTCGCGCGCTTCCTGCAAATCGGCGATCGCTTGGAGCGCGGGGCGGCACGTCGGATCGAGATCGCCGAGCACCTGTTCGTAGCGCGCGATCGCGGTGTCGACGTCGCCGATGCCTTCGGCGAGGAGCTCGGCTTCGCGCAGCGCGACGCGGGCTTTTTCGGCTTTGTCGGTCGCGAGCGCGCCGAGCCGGCGGAGCAGCGTCGTCGCTTCGTTGTGATCTTCGCGCTCGACGGCGTAATCGACGAGACGCTCGAGGGCTTCGCGATCGTCGCCGTCGTCGAGAACTTTCAGCCAGTGCTCGCGCGCCGCGTCTTTGTCGGAGAGCTTCGATTCCGACAGGCTCGCGGCTTGACGTCGCAGCGCGACGCGTTTGGATTTGTCGCCGATGCGTCCGCCGCGTTTGGCGAGGAACGCGACGACCTTGTCCCACGCTTCGATCGCCGTGTAACGCTCGACGAGCGCGCTCGCGAAATCGTCGACCGTCGGATCGAGATCGCACGCGCGCTCGAGGCGCTCGAGGCCGGTCGGTTCGTCGCCGGCGCGGAAATAATGATCCGCCGCGCGCGCATAGCACTGCGCTTCGAGTCGACCTTCGCCGGCGAGCTGACCGCATTGCGTCGCCGCGACCGCCGCGCGGTCCCAGCGCTCCGACGCCGCGAAGCAGCGCTCGGCGCTCTCCCACATCTTGCCGTTCTTTTGCGCTTCGGCCGCGTCGGCGTACGCGTCGCCCGCGCCCGACGCGTCGCCGAGCTGCTCGCGGATTTCACCGAGCCGCTCGAGGAGCTGTCCCTTGGCGACGGGGTCCTCCAGCGTGCCGGCGCCGTCGGCGATGACTTGCGCGGCTTGCTCGAGCTGACCGGCCTTCTCGAAGAGCTTCGCCGCCGTCGCGACCGCGCGCTCGTCCTCCGGCGAGAGGCGCGAGATGCGTCCCCACGCTTCGGCGGCCGCGCCGAAATCGCGACGCCGCTGCTCGTGCAGCGCGGCGAGCTTCTTCTCGAGCGCGATCTTCGTCTCGATCTCGCCGGCGGCGTTCGCCTCGGCCTCGAGCACGTTCGCGAGATCGTCCCAGCGCTGCGCTTTTTCGAGGATGCGCGAGAGCGCCTGGCGCGCGGTGTCGTCGCTGCGATCGAGCGCGAGGAGCTGCTTGAGCGCCGAGACGGCGCCGTCGATGTCGCGCAAGTTGCCTTCGCAAATCCCGGCGACCTCGCGCAGGCGCTCTTTGCGTGTCTCGAGCGATTCGTGCGACGCGGCGACGGCGCGCACGCTCGCGAGGAGCACGTCGCGGAGCGACGCGTAGTCGCGCTTGCTCCTCAAATAATCTTCGACCCACGAGAGCGCTTCGGGGTGCGCCGGATCGGCCTCGAGGACTTCCTTGTATTTTGCAAATGCCTCGGGCTTCTTTCCTTTGCCCGCGAGCATCTGCGCGGCGTCGAGGACGCCTTGGAGTCGATCGGCCGGCAGTCCGCTCACGCGTTTGGCGGCGACGACCGCTTCTTGCGCAGGCTCGGCTTCGGGCGCGACGTCGTGCGTGTCGAGGGTCGGCATCGCCGAAGGCACGACGCCTTGCGCGGCGAGCTCGCCGAGCTTTTGCGCCGCTTCCGGATCCAGATTTCGGATCGGCTCGAGCAGCGCCATCGCTTCGGCGGGCTGGCCGTTCATCTCGTACGACATCGCGAGACCGCGACGCGCCTCGACGCCCATCGCGCCGCTCGGGTTCTGCGTGATGTACGCGAGCTGACGCGCGGGAAGCTCGCCGTCGCGGCCGAGCGTGCGCGCGTAATACGAAAAGAGCTGCAGCCCGCGGTCGTGACCCGGATCGAGATCGAGCGCGCCCGCGGCGTACGCGAGACCGTGCTCGCCGTCGTAGACCTCGGCGAGCGCGACGAGAAGCTCGCACGCGGTCGCTCGCTCCGACGCGCCGACCGCTTCGCCGGCGGTGACGCGATCGAGCACGGTCGACGCGAGCTCTTGCTGAATGGCCGGATCTTGCGAATCGATCTCGCGCGCTCGCGTGAGCGCGCGCGTCGCGCCGGCGAGATCTCCGCCCGTGCGCCGCGTCGCCGCCTCGTCACGCAGGAGCGCGACGCGCCGACCGGGGTCGCTTTCGATCGCGAGCTCGGCCTCGTAGAGTGGATACGCCTCGTCGTACGCCGCCTGGCCCTTGAGCAGCTCGCGCGCTTGGAAGATCGCGAGCGCGTTCTCTGGATCGAGCTCCGCGGCGCGCTTGTAATTGTCGATCGCTTTGCGCGGTTGCGACAGCGGCGCCTCCGTCCACAAGCGTCCGAGCTCTTCGTGCATCGCGCTCAGTGTCGCGCGGAGCTCCGGCTGCTGGTTGATGAGCGGCGCGAGCGCTTTGCTCCGCCGATCGAGGAGCGCGGCGAGCGCCTTCACGTCGCCCTTGTCGCGATAGAGCTGCGCGAGCCGATCGGCCGCGACTTGCTGCGTGGGATCTTTGTTGATGGCATCCATCAACGTGCGCGCGGCGCGGTGTGCGTCGCCGAGCGCCGTGAGCCAAACGTTCGCCGCTTCGCTCAGCCAATGACTCGCGTACGCCGGATCGCCCGTCTCGTTGCCTACGCGTTCGAGCAGCGTCGCATAGCCACGCGGATCGACGGCA
>DASXHD010000017.1:0-43219 GCA_036488725.1 Polyangiaceae bacterium
AGGCCGGCGCTCATGGAATCGTGCGTGAACGCGCGGCGCCGGCCGAGCATGTCGGCGGGGGGAGAAATCCCTCTCAAGAAAGCGTCGTCAAAAACTCCGCGATCTGCGGGAGCGGCATCTCCTTGCTCGCGATCCCCGCGCGCACCACC
The DNA here is from genome assembly GCA_036488725.1 of Polyangiaceae bacterium. Lineage (GTDB taxonomy): Bacteria > Myxococcota_A > Polyangia > Polyangiales > Polyangiaceae > DASXHD01. The sequence goes on from DASXHD010000017.1 coordinate 150, forward strand.
GCGCCCGGCATCCCATAGACGACCGCCGTCTCCGCCGACTCCGCGATCACCGTGCCGCCGGCCGCGCGGATCGCGCGCGCGCCCTCGACGCCGTCGTCGCCCATCCCCGTCAGCACGATGCCGACCGCGCGCGGCCCCGCGAGCGCCACGCTGCGCAAGAGCTTGTCGCCGCTCGGCACGTATCGATCGGTGCTCGACGGCGGCGAGAGCTTCGCGAAAAACGACAGCTCCTGCATCACGATCTCCATGCACTGCCTGCCCGGACACACGAGACCGCTCTTCGCGAACAAGCGGTCGCCGTCTTGCGCCTCCGAAAATCGGATGGGCCCGCGCTTGGCGAGCCGCTCGGCGAACGTGCGCGTGAACTTGTCGGGCATGTGCTGCGCGACGACGAACGCAGCCGGAATCGGCTTGATGATGCGTCCGAAAATGTCGAGCAGCGCGCCGGGTCCTCCCGTCGAGCACGCGATGCCGACGACCCAGCGCGGCGCGTAATCGCCCGACCACTTGAGCGACGGCCGCCCGTCCGAGCTCGGCACGTCGCCGTCCGAAAAAATTCCGCTCGGCAAACGCCGCGTCGGCGGCAACCGAATGAGCTTCGGCTTGATCGTGCGAAGCGCGAGCACCTTCGCGAGGATTTGATCTTTGAGCTCGCGCGCGTCGGGCGCGATTTTCTGATCCGGCTTGGTCACGAAATCGAGCGCGCCCAGCTCGAGCGCCTTGAACACGTTTTCTTTCTGCGCGTACGACGACACGACGATGATCGGCGTCGGCTGCTTCGACATGATGATGCGCAAGAACGTGAAGCCGTCCATGCGCGGCATCTCGAGGTCGAGCGTGATGACGTCCGGATGAAGCATCGTCGCGAGGCGCAGCGCTTCCTCGCCGTCGGCTGCCTTGCCGACGACCTCGATGTCCGGATGACCTGCGAAGATGTCGGCGATGTTTCGCCGGTTGTACGCAGAGTCGTCGACGATGAGCACGCGAAGCTTGTTCACGTGCCCGAATCCCCCTCGCGTATGCCGTGCGGCTTTCGATACACGAGATCTTCGCGCAAGTGTAACAGCTCGAAGGCCGTGGTCACGTTGAGAAGCGACTCGGAGTGTCCGAGCAAGAGAACACCGCCTTGGAAGAGGCGTTCGTGGAACATGTCGATGGTGCGTTTGCGGGCGTGCGGGTCGAAGTAAATGAGCACGTTACGGCAGAAAATGGCGTCGACGCGGCCGACGAGGCGGGCGCGCTCTTCGTCGAGCAGGTTCATCGAGCCGAAGTGGCAGAGGGCTCGGACGCGGTCCACGACGTGGAAGCCGTCGGGCCGCTCCATGAAATAGGCGCGCTTCATCTCGGGCGGCGTCGAGCGAAAGCTCGAAGGCCCATAGACTGCGCGCCGCGCGGTCGCGATGCAACGCTTCGAGATGTCCGAGCCGAAGACGCGCAGGTCCCATCCGTCGAAGAGCCCCGACTGGAGCGCGAGCATCGCGATGGTGTACGCCTCTTCGCCGGTCGAGCAGCCGGCGCTCCAGAGCGCGAGGCGCTTACGGCCCTGCGCTTGCTCGTGGAGCATCGGCAGCACCTCGCCGGCGAACGAGCGGAGCTGATAGTCCTCGCGGAAAAAATACGTCTCGTTGGTGGTGAGGAGCTCGACCGCTTCTTCCCACTCCGACGACGCGCGCGGGTTGAAGCGGAGGTACTGGTAATACTCCGCGAAGGTCTCGACGCCGACGACCGCGAGGCGCTCGCGCAGGCGCCGCTCGATCGACGCGCGCGCGTCGGCCGAGAAGCTGAGGCCCGTGCGCTGCGCGAGCAAATCGCGCAGAAGCCGAAATTCTTCCGGCTTGAGCAGGCCCCCTGCTTCGTACGTCGAACGGCTCACGTCGGCTCTGCGCCTCCCACGGGAAAGAGGCTCGGGCCGGCGAGCGCGAACATGATGGCCTCGCGGACGGCGGTTTCGTTTTCGCGCTCGAGGCGCGCGCGGAGAAGCGCCATCGCGCGCTCGCCGCCGGCTTCGCCGAGGACCTCGGCGGCGAGACGGCGGACTTCCCACGATGCGTGCTCGAGGCAACCGGCGACCCGCTCGATGGCGTGCTCGCTCGGCGCGCGGCCGAGCTCGGAGAGCGCGAGCCGGACGATTTCGTCGCTCGGATGATCGAGCGCTCTGAAGAGACCTTCTTCGCCGCGTGGACCGAGACGGCCGAGCGCGGTGACCGCGGCGCTCGCGATCGCCGGGTCCTCCCGCGTGGCGAGACGCGCGCAGACCTCGAGCGCCGCGCTCGCGTCGGCTTCGGAGAGCGCGGAGACGGCGGCGGCGACGATCTCCGGGTCCGACACCGACGCGAGGAGCGTCGAGAGCGCAGGGCCGTGCCGCAAGACGCCGAGCGCGCGGATCGCGGCGAGCTGCACGTCGCGGTCCTCGTCGGCGAGCGCCGCAGCGACGCGCTCGCGCGCGGTGTCGCCGTCGATCATCGCGATTGCATCGATCGCCGCGCGCCGAGCGCGCGGATCGTCGTCGCCGATCGCGCGCTCGAGGTACTCGACGGAGCCCGGCGGCGCGCCGCGCAGCGCCGCGAGGAGCACGCAACCGGCCAGCGTCTTCGAAGGGTCGCCCGCGAGCCGCTGGAACGCCGCGCGCGCTTCGTCGGGATGCCGCTCGGCGAGCGCCTCGATCGCGAGCGCGGCCGAGCGCGGCGCGTTCTCGCTCGTCGCGAAGAGCGCGAGCCGTTCGATGTCGCTCCCCTCGCCCACCGCGCCGAGCACCTGCGCGGCCGCGGCCGCGACGTCGCTCTCGGCGTGACCGAGCGTCGCGCGAATGACGGCGAGCGCGCGTTCGTCGAGCTGCCCGGCGAGCGTCGGAACGACGAGCAACAGCGCCGCGTGACGCGACGGCGGCTCGCGCTCGCCCACCGCGAGGAGCGCAGGCAACGCCGCGGCGCCGAGCATCGAGACCGCAGCCTCGGCGGAGCGGGCGAGCATCGGATCGAGGAGCGCGCGCACGATCGCGGGCGCGGCCTCGGCGTCGCCCAAAATCGCGAGCAGCGTGAGCGCCGCGCCGCGCGATTGCGGCGTGCCTTCGTCGATCGCGTGAACGCGCGCGCCCGCGTCGCGCGCCTGGAGTTTTCCGGCGATCGCGTCGATCGCGGCGCCGCGCTGCATCGCAGCGTGAATCCACTCGGCGAGCGAGGTCATCGCGACGCGCGCGTGCGCGAGGTTCGGATCGAACAGCGCATCGGCGAGCGCTTCGCCACACGCCGGGTCCGGGCATCGTCCGCAGACCGCGAGCACCGAGCCGCGCAACAGCGGATCGGCGAGATACGGCGCGAGGAGATTCCAATCGAGCGACGCCGACGCGCGCGCGAGCGCGCCGACCGACGCGAGCGTCAAGAGCGGCGCGGCGCTCGTCCGCGAAGGCGCGTGCGATTCGCCGCGCGGCAGCACCGAGTGAAGCGCGCGCACCGCGGTCTGGCGTGCTTCGTCGCCCGCGAGCGCGCTCGCCCCGAGCGCCTCGGCGGCGGACTGACGCACGTTCGGATCTTCGTCGGTGAGGGCCGCGGCGAGCGCTTCGGCGCCTCGCGTGTCGGGCACGCCGCCGAGCACTTCGACCGCCAACTTGCGCCCGTCGGCGTCGAGCGCCTTCAGCGCGGCGATCGCGGTCGGCACCGCGTCGGGCCCGATCGCAACGAGCGCTTCCACCGCAGAGTTGCGCAAGCCCACGTCGTCGCGATCGCCGAGCGCTCGCAAGAGCACCTCGAGGATCTCCGCGCGACGCGGCGATGCCTTCGCCGAGATCGCCGCTTCTTTGCGCACGCGCCAGTTGGCGTCGGCGAGCGCGCGACCGATCAGCGCCGCCGCTTCGGGCCGGTCGTCCTCGGCGAGCGCCTGCGCCGCGAGACGGCGCACCTCGGGATCGGGCGACGCGAGATCTTCGGCGCTCATGCTTCCTCCCGCGGCGGATCGGTTCTTCGACGACCCTCCGAGACGAAACGGGGATCGACGAGCAGCGCGAGACGCCGCACGTCGAGAATGAAGACGAGCTGATTGTCGTGGGTCGTCACGCCCTCGAGCGCGCGCACGTCCTCGCCGTCCGCAAGCGCCGGCGCGGGCCGCAAGTCCCCGCTGCGAAAAACTTCGGTCACCGCGTCGACGACGAGCGCGAAGGAGACGTCTCCGTGTCGCACGACGATCCATTTCGTGCGCGGCCCCTCGTCTGCCCGCTCGAGCCCGAAGCGCGTGCGCAAGTCGACGACCGGCACGACCTCGTCGCGATAATCGGCCACGCCCGCGATCCAACGCGGCGCGCTCGCGAGCGCCACGGTCGGCAGCGGATTCACGATCTCCCGCACGAACGCGATGGTGACCGCATAGCGAACGTCGGCCACGATGCACTCGACCAAGTTCTTCGACGGATCTTTTCGGCGCTGCCGTTCCATGCCTTAGCTCGCGATCGCCGCTCGAAGGTCGAGCAGGACGAGGACGAGGTCTTTCCTTTCTTTCGGACGGCCGACGCCCGCGAGATACGCGGGCTGCTCGCCACCGAGCACGGTCGCCCCTTCGATCTCCGACTCGGCGAGGCGAAAGACCGAGAGCACTTCGTCGACGAGCAAGCCGACGTGCTCGTCGCCGTCGACCTGCACGAGGAGGATGCGCGTCTTGCCGTCGATCGGCGCCTCGGGCAGCGCGAAGCGGCGCCGCAAGTCCATGACGGTCACGAGCCGCCCGCGAACGCTCGTCACGCCGATGATCGGCGACGGCGCCCGCGGAACTTCGGTGATCGGCGGCGGTCGCACGATCTCGCCGACCACTGCGATGCGCACCGCGTACGTGTCGCCGGCGAGGACGAATGCGAGGTACTCGACGCGTTTTTCGTTGTCGCGCGTGCGCGACGCCCCGCTTCCGGCGGATCCGTCCTTGCGCGATCGCGCGAGATCGCCGCGGCGCTTCACGATGGCAGTCATGCCGGGAGCCTCCCCGCGATTTTCTCGCTGGTTTTGTCGTGTGCTTGGAACGCTTCTTCCACGAGCGTCGACGCGTCGAGCACCAGCGCGACGCGCTGATCGCCGAGCTCGGTCGCGCCCGCGAAACCGCGCGCCCCGCGCAGCGTCCGGCCGAGCGCCTTGATGACGATGTCTTGTTGCCCGATCAAGCTGTCGACGACGAACCCGACGCGCCGATTGCCGACCGACGTCACGACGACGAACCCGTGCGGCGGCGGCGAGCTCGTCGTGTGCCCGAACGTCCGCGCGAGATGGCACACGGGCAGCGTCGCGCCACGCACCGTCATCACCTCGCGCCCTTCGAACGAGCGCGTCAAGGAGGCGTCGTACACGATGGCCTCCTCGATGCTCGCGAGCGGCATCGCATACGTGCGCCCCGCGATTTCGACGAAGAGCACGCTGATGATCGCCAGCGTGATGGGCAGCGTGATGGTGATCTTCGTCCCGATGCCGACGTCGCTCGTCACTTCGACGACGCCGCCGAGCTTGCCGATGTTCGTCTTCACGACGTCCATGCCGACGCCGCGACCGCTCGTGTCGGTCACCTCGTCGCGCGTCGTGAACCCCGGACGGAAGATGAGCGAGAGCGCGTCGCGCGCCGAGATGTCGCGCGCTTCTTCCGGCGTGAGGATGCCGCGCTGCACCGCGACGGCGGCGAGCGCCTTCGGATCCATCCCGCGCCCGTCGTCCTCGACCTCGAGCAAGACTTGGTTGCCCTTCTGGAAGGCGTTGAGCGCGATCGTTCCGAGCGGCGGCTTTCCCGTGCGAAGACGGTCGTCGCGGCTCTCGATGCCGTGGTCGAGCGCGTTTCGGATCATGTGCATGAGCGGGTCGCTCAGCTCTTCGACGATGAGCTTGTCGAGCTCGGTCTCGGCGCCGGTGATGACGAGGTGAACTTGTTTGTCGTGCTCGCGCGAGAGCTGGCGCACGACGCGCGCGAGCTTCTCGAACGCTTGCCCGAGCGGCACCATGCGCACCTCGAGGATGCCGCCTTGCATTTGCCCGAGGTGGCGCTCGAACGAGCGATGCAATCGCAAGAGCTCCTGCATGAGCGGCCGCATGTCGGCGCGGTTTCGCAATCGATCGACGACCGTCATGAGCTCGGTGCGAACGATCGCGAGCTCGCCGACGACGTTCATCAAGTGATCGAGCTTGCGGATGTCGACGCGCACCGTCTGACTGACCGAGCGCAGCGACACCTCGCGCGCTTCGGGCGGGACGAGCGAGGGAAGCGGCGCCGGCGCGGGCGGCAACTGCCCGAGCACTTGCGTGCCCGCCTCCGGATTGAACGACGGCGCGAGGCTCACGCGGCCCGCGGGCGCGGCGACGGGCAGCGAGGTGCGCCCCTGCGCGAGCGGCCTCCGCGGCACCTCGTCGATCACGAGCTTGTGCGCGGAGAGATCGCGGCGGAGCACTTCGATCTGCTCCTTGCTCGCGATGAGGATCTCGAGCTCGATCGCGTCGGCGTCGGACCCGCCGCCCGTCGGCAAGTAGGTGATGATCTCGCCGTGCGGGCGCGCCGACGCTTTGAGCTCGTCGAGGGCCGTGTCGATCGTCGCGAGCGGAAACGAGACGCGCAGCTTGTAGAGCGACATCCCGTTCTGGATGTTGGTGCGCAGGCGATGCTCTTCGTATTCGGTGAGCACGCCGAGGAGACCCGGATCGAGCTCGTACTGGGCAACCGGCGATGCGCCGCCGGCGCGACCGCGATGCGAGACCTCGCCGAGCGCGACGAGCAGACCCTCCACGTCGGCGGAAGGATCCGCGCCGCTCCCGCGCTCGACGGTGAGGAGCAACCCGTAGAGCTCGACCGCGCGAAACACGACGTCGAGCACGCGCTGCGAGAGCTCGATGCGCCCGAGGCGCAAGTCATCGAGCACTTCTTCGAGCTCGTGCGAGAGCCCCGACATGAGCGCCGCGCCGAAGAGACCCGACAGGCCCTTCAGCGTGTGCACCGCGCGAAACACGTCGTTGATCAATTCGGGATCGGAGCGGCCGCCCTTGGCGAGCTCGTCGAGCGCGAGCACGTCGCGGCCGAGACCGTCGATGAGCTCCTGCGCCTCCGACAGGAACTCTTCGCGCGCGCGATCGTTCTCGCCTTTGCCGCCGCCGCCTTGCTCCGCCATCAGGCGCTCCGTGTCGAGAGCGCTTCGGCGCACGCGTCGACTAGCGCTTCGGCGACGAAAGGTTTGGCGACGAACTTGTCGGCCCCGAGGGCCATGCCGCGCTCGATGTCGCGCTCGGTCGACTGCGTCGAGATGATGACGAGCGGCGTCGTCTTGTGGTGCTCGCTCTTTCGCACGAACGCGATGAGCTCGAGCCCGTTGATGTCGCCCATGTTGATGTCGGTGATGATGAGGTCGTAAGGACCGCGCGGGAGCATCCGCATGGCCTCGAAGCCGGACTTCGCTTCGGTGACCTCTGCCGATCCCAGTCGCTCGGAGAACGCTGTCCCCTCGAGCACCGCGCGCACGAACGCGCGCGTCGATGCCGAGTCCTCGACGACGAGCACACGTCGCGCCATCAGTCGATCGTACACCACCGCGCCTATCGGCACGAGAGAACGGCGAGGCGCGGGCCGGGCCGATCCGGGATCTCCGCCGCGACGCCGTGGCTGAACCACGGCGTGCCCACGACCCACGTGACGACGATCGCGCGGCTCGTCACGGCGATGCGCGCTTCGGTCTGACCGCCTCGCTCGTCGCCGCTGCGGAGCGCGATCGGCGAAGACGCTTCGCGGCCGGCGCCGTCGATGCGAACGACCGACGGTCCGATGCCGTCCCAATACGTGACGACCCAGCCGCCCTCCACCGCTGCGGCACGCGGAAAGCGCGTGACCTCCGAGTCGCCCGGGCTGGGCACTTCCACGGGCGCGGACGGCGCCCCCGTTCGATCGAGCGGAAAAACCGTGAGATGGGTGAGCGCAGGCCCGTCGCCGACGACGAGATAACCGCTCGGCCCCGCGGCGATGCTCACCTCGGCGAACGGATTCGTGCGGAGCGGATGCATCACCGAAGCGCCGCTCGCGGGCACGACGCCGACACGAAGCGTCGGCTGGCGCAGGACGACGACGTCGACCGCCGGCCCGCTCGCGAGCACCTCTTCGGCCATCATCGGATACGGACCCGTCTCGGGGAAGATCGCGATCTCGCGGCCGCCGCGTACGACGACGCGCGTGGCGCCGCGCAAGAAGGTCGCGACGAGCCCGCGCGGTCCCATCGCGAGCGCGTCCGGCCAGATGTTCGGCCCGACGTCCGGCAGCGCGCCCTCCGCCGTTCGCGGCTTGCCGTGGTCCGCGACGAGGAGCGGCGTCGCCCCGTGCGTGTTGCCGAGAACGACCGCGTCGTGCAAGACCCCGGCGGCGTCGAGACGCTGCGTCATCACGTTCGACCCATGATTGAACGCGACGATGATCCCGTCCGGCGTCGCGACGGGCGCGCTCGGTGCGCCGTCGCCTTTTTCGCCGAGCTCGAAGGTCGAGACTTCGAGCGGACAGCGCAAGAAATCCGGCGCGAGCTCGAGCAGCGCCCGCGGCGCATCGCGCGGCGTCGGGCTCGTCAGCGTGACGTGCGGCGGCGGAGCGCCCGGACCACAAGCCGTCGCGAGCGCCAGCCAAAGCAGTCGGCGCGCCATCGCGTTCAACCGAGCGCCGCCAAGAGCTTCTCTTTTCGACGTCGGAGCATCTCGCTCGCGCGCGGCAGGAGCGCGCGCTGCGCGACCACCGCGATGATCAAAAGTCCGGCGGCGACGAGCGGCCGATACGCCGGCGCGTGACGCGCGAGGAGGGCGAACGCGAGCATCAGCGTGCCGCCGAAGACGAGCGACATGAAGAGCGCGACGAGCACGAGGCCGAGCGGCGTCGCGTTCGATTGCATTCTCTTTCGCGGGAGCATGCGCGGCATGAGCACGCTCGTCGCGCGGCCGACCGCGTTTTGCGTCGCGACCATCGCGAAGAAGACGAGCACGCCCGACGCGATCTCGGCGAGCGACGGCCGCTGCACGAACCCGAGAAAGACGGCGAGAGACACCGCCTGGAGCGATTGATACGCGAGGAGCCCGCGCGCCTTGCCGCGCCAGATGTCGGGCTCGTCGATCGGCAGGAGCAAGAGCGCCTTCGTGCCGTGCGCGTCGAGCCCGAATTGATTGAGCTGAAACTGCGTGCCGAGGAGCGCGACGTAAATGAACGCGGCCGGCACGGTCCACGGCGCGCGCCCGACCAGCGTCGTCAGCGGCCCGCGCACGAGCACCACCACGACGAGCGGAAAGACGAGCCCGAAGCGCCCGACGCGGCTGTCCATGATGGTTGCAAACTGCAAACGTGCGACGCCGGCGATCGCCGTGCGAAACGACCAGAGCTTTTCCGGCGGCTGGTCGGCGTCGGCGTCGCCCGCGGCGTCGCGACCGAGCATGCGCGCGGCGACCCACGCGATCGCGCCGAGGACGGCGACCGGAATCGCTTGATACGCGATCGCCCGTAAAATACGGCCTTCCGCGAGCGCGCCGAGGGAATGCGCCGTCCACGTCGTCGGTAAAATCGCCGCAGCGCGCTCGAGCGGTCCGCGCGCACGCGCCATGAGGTCGAGCGCCGCGGTCATCGGATCCGCCGACTGAGTCGCGAGCGGAACCATCGTGCCGAAGACGAGGCCCACGGCGAGGAGCAGCGCGAGCACGTTGAGTACGACGCGAAGCCGCCGCACGACCCGCTCGGCGAGCGCGCCGACGAGGAGCTGCACCACGAGCACGGCGACGACGCCTTCGATGACGACGAACGGCAAGAGCGGTATCAAGCGCGGATTGGCGACCCCGAGCCCCGCGCAGAGCGCGACCGTCGCGACGCCGATCACGATGGGCATGAGATCGACCGCGCTCGCGACGAGCTCGGCGAAGAAGAGCGTTCGCAAGCGCACCGGATACGTTCGATACGCTTCCCACGTGAGCTGCTTGGCGCCGCTGATCGTTCCGCTCGTCGCGCCGCCGAAATACGAGAGGCCGAAGAGGAGCGCGCCGAAGAGCGGCTCGGCGTGCGGACCCGGCAGCTCTTTTCCGAACGCGAATCCGAGCCCGAGCATCGCGAGCCAGAGCGGCGCGAGGAACGTCGTCCCGATCACCGCGAGCCCCAAAAACAAGACCCAAACGCCCGATCGCCCGAGCTCGCGCGTCGCCCGATTGCGCGTCGCGAGCCAATGCGCGGCGAGCACCGCGCGGAGCGGCCGCGGCCCTACGTGAGCCAAGAAAGCTCCCCGGCGCGCGCGCCGCCGACGAGCTCCACGAACGCTGCTTCGAGCGTCGTTCCCTTTCGCAAATCTTCGAGCGTCCCGAAGCCGAGGAGCTCGCCCTTCTCGAGGATCGCGATCTCCTCGCAGAGCTTCTCGACGATCTCGAGGATGTGGCTCGTCAGCAAAATGGTCGTGCCGCGACGACGGAGCGCGGCGAGGATGTCTTTGATCGTGCGGCTCGTGACCGGATCGATTCCCTCGAACGGCTCGTCGAGAAAAATCACCTCCGGCCCGTGGATGAGCGCGGCCGAGAGCGCGACTTTTTTCTTCATGCCGAAGCTGTAGTCGGCGATCACCGTGCGCGGTCCGGCGGTGAGATCGAGCTTTTCGAAGAGCTCCTTGCGTCGCTCGTCGATGACGTCGTCCTCGAGGCCGTACATGCGCCCGACGAAGCGGAGGTACTGCGCGCCGGTCAGCATCTCGAGGAGCGCCATGTCCTCGGGCATGACGCCGATGCGCCGCTTCAAGTCGAGCGCCGCGTCTTCGAAGTCGCGACCGAGCAAACGAATCGTGCCGCTCGTCGGCGCGAGCAGACCGGTGAGCATTTTGAGCGTCGTCGATTTTCCGGCGCCGTTTCGGCCGAGCAGCCCGACGAACGCGCCCGCGCGAATCTCGAGCGACAAATCGGAGACCGCGACTTTGTCGCCGAAGCGCTTCGTCACGTGGTCGAGGACGATCGCCGCCATTTATATGTAGTGTACAATCAATTCGAGGAACTCGACCGGCGCGTCGACGTGCACCCAGTGCCCCGCGGCCGGGATGACGTGGAGCCAAGAGCGGCCGGGCGATCCGGTCGCGAGCCGCTGCGCCATCGCGCGCTCGCCGGTGTCGAGCACTTTCGAGAGACCGCCGGCGACGAGGTGCACCTTCGTCGTTCGCGCGGGGTCCTCCAGGATGGGCCACGCGTCGCGCGCGAAATAATCGTCGAGGAGCGCGCGCATCGCGGCGACGTCCACGCGCATCGTGTAACCGTTTCCGTCGGGCGCGGGGCGCACGTTCATCGCGAGCCACATCGCGATCGATCGCTCGTTGCCTTGTCGCTGCACGTAGTCGATGAACGCTTCGCGCGTCGCGAAGCGCTCGGGCAGCGTGTCGAGCATCGTGACGATGCGCGTCGTCGTCTCCGAGCCGCGACGATCGGGACGCGCGCCGGGCGCCGAGTCGACGATCCACGCGACCTCGAGATCTTTTCGCGCGAAGAGATATTCGAGCGCGACCTTGCCGCCGAAGCTGTGGCCGAGCACGCCGTGGGCCGGACCGATTTCACGCTCGAGCGCGAGCAAGTCGTCGACGCACGCGCGGAGGTTGTGCGGCGGCGCGAAATCCTGCGAGCCGCCGTGCTTGCGCAAGTCGACGAGCACCGCGCGCCACGATGGACGAACCGCGACGAATTGTTTGGCGAACGTGCGCCAGTTCGCGCCCGACCCGAGGATGCCGTGGAGAAACAGCATCGTTCGCTGCGCTCCGGGAGCCTCGGCCTCGACGATGGCGTGCGTGAGGAGGTTCACTTCTTCTTCGAATTTCGGTCCTCGCGCTCTTTTCGCAAGCGCGAGACCTCTTCTTCGAGGCTGCGGACGGTGCGCTTCAGGTCGTTCACCTCGTCCTCGGTCGCGAGCGCCATCGCTTTGGCGATCTTCTCGACGGACTCGTTGCCGAAAGTCTGCACCTTGCCCGGGACGCTCATCGCGGTCACCACGGCCTTCATCACGCGCGGGTCCTGCATGAGCTTCATGACGCGCGGGTCGGTCATGAGCTTCATGCCTTGCTTCATCAGCGATTTCTTCAGGCTCATCCCCTCGAACCTTACTCGAAAACTTGGCCCCCGGTCGCGCCGCGACCGATGGTTTTGAGATGGGAAAGAGCACGCGCGAAAAACGCGAACGGCGGGCCGGCGAAGACCGGCGCCGCGGCGAGCGACGGTTGTTCCCGCCGCGCCCGGAGGGTCGCCGCAAGAACGACGAGCGGCGCCGCGCTGATCCCGCGATCCGTCGCGGCACGATCTGACACGCGTAAAACCAGCTGAAACACGGCGAATCGCGTGTGGTCCAGCTCGTGCAAAACGCGAGCGCATGCATGCTCATGATCTCTCGACGCGCTTCCGGCGCGTGATGCTCGCGGCCCTCGCCGCTCCGGTTCTCGGCGCTTGCGGAGGCATCGCGGACGACGGTGACGCCGGGAAGGACGCGCTCGCGCCGCTCTGCGACGGCGTCGCGATCGACGCGGGGGCCGTCGGCTGCAACGGCAAGGTCATCCAGCTCTCGAGCGCGAGCGCGTGCGGCATCGACGCTCCGCCGGCCGTCCCATCCAACGTCTGCACGAATCTCTGCGGCGGGCCGAATTACAGCTGCACCTACGATTCGAGCACGGACCTTCTCACGTGCCAGAGCTTTTGCACGGGGCGGTTGCCTTCGGGGCTGCGTGACGATTTCGCGGGCGCGAGGGCGGACGCGGTGGGGGATTGGCTCGCACGCGCGGCGTACCTCGAGGCCGCGGCGGTGGACGCGTTCGCGATCCTCGCCGCCGAATTGGGCGCGCATGGTGCGCCGCGTGCGCTCGTGCGTGCGGCCGAGCGGGCCGGCGCCGACGAGGTGCGCCACGCGCGCGAGATGGGCGCGCTCGCGCGAGCGTTCGGCGGCGAGCCCGCGGTGCCGAGCGTCGGCCCGAGGAACGTGCGCGCCGTCGCGGAGATCGCGCTCGAGAACGCGATCGAAGGTTGCGTGCGCGAGACGTTCGGCGCGCTCGTCGCGACGTGGCAGGCCGAGCACGCGAGCGATTTCCGCGTGCGCGCGGCGATGAAGCGAATCGCGCGAGACGAGACGCGCCACGCGGCGCTCGGCTGGCGCGTCTTCGATTGGGCCGCGTCGCGGCTCGGCTCGGCCGATCGTTTGCACGTCGAGCACGCGATGCAAGTCGCCGTCGCCGAGCTCGAAGCCGCGAATCGCGCCGAGCCCGACCGTCGGCTCGCGAGGACGCTCGGCTTGCCCAATTCGCGCGAAGCGCTCGCGCTCGTCGCCGCGATGCGCTCCGAGCTCTGGCAATCTCGCGCAGCCTGAATGAAACGCTCGAGCCTGCGGCGCGCGACGAGCCGTGCCAAGTTCATGACGAATGCGACACCTCCTCGTTCTCGCCGCCGCGGCCGTAACGCTCGCGGCCCCCACGTCCGCTGATGCACGCCAGCTCGGAGAAATTCCGAGCGCCTTCACGATCGCGAAGAGCTCGAACAAAAACGAAGTGAGCTACGCCATCGACGTCGACGACGCGTGCGCGCCGACGGGCTCGTCGCCCGTGCATCCTTATTGGCGCATGCTCGAACGAAGCGCGGCGGCCACCGAGCCGCTCACGTCGGGAGAGCAGCGCGCGTTCGGCGTCGACCAGCAAGAGCCTTCGGGCGACGCGGTGCGCTTCATCGTGCGCGGCCTTCGCGGCCGTCCGATCACCGTCCACACGTATCGCGGAAACGACGGCCGCTGCGACGCGGCCTCGAGCATGACGATCGCCGGCACCGAAGCGCGCGTCTCGAACGTCTACGTGAAGCTCTCGCTCTTCGGCGTTTCGTACGTTCAGCTCACCGGCGTCGCGCCGGGCGGCGCAGTCGTGAGCGAGCGCATCTCGCCCTGACTCATGTGCGTTTGCTGGACGACGCGATCTCGTCGTTTTCTTTTTCGACGCGCGCTTTGAACTCGTCGGGCGATTCGTCGGGCGCGCGAAATCGGTACTGACCCGAGCTCACCGGCGCGACGAAATCGGCGCCCACGCTCGGCGGCGGCGCGTCGCCTTCGGCCTGTTTTCGCGCGAGCGCCATCACGATGGCGACGCCGGCGACGACGACGACCATCGCGGCGATCCCCAGCGCGACGAGCATGCCGCAAGCGTCTGCCCGTTTCGTTGCGGGGTCAAGTTTCGCTACCTTCGTCATTCGCATGACGACCCGACGGCGCAATGTGCTCGTGCTCCTCGGCGTCCTCGCGCTCGCGATCGGCGGCGCGTTCTTTCTCGCGCCCGCCGCGTCGCAGCCGGCAGCGATCGACGCGATCCCGAGCGGCGCGTTTCTCGTCGTCACCGCGGACCTCGTCGCGCTGCGCGCTTCGCCGCTCGCAAAAGATCTCGGCGGCCTCCGCGAGGTGAGCGACGTCGCCGAGCTCTGCGGATTCGATCCGCTCGCGCACGCCAAGTCGGTCGCGATCGGCGTCCCCGAAAAACCGGACGGCGTCTTCGGCCTGGCCATCACGAGCGATCTCGCGCGCGGCGAGCTCGTTCATTGCGCCGAACGCGTCATGTCGGCGCGGAGCGCGATGCCGAGCGTCACCGAGCACGGCTCGTGGACCGTCCTCGAGCAAGAAGGCTTCCTCGCCGAAGCCACGCGCCCGCGAATCGCGTACCGCGACGGCGCGCCGCTCCTCGTCGCGCGCGGCGACTACCTCGCGACGATGCAAGCCGCGCTGGACGGGAGGACCCAGCGCGCCGGCGCATCGGGTCACGCGGCGCTCCGCGCGCGCGCACCGAAGGACGCACTCTTCATCGCGACCGCGATCCTTCCGAAATCGGTGCGCGACCGCATCGGCCGGGAGGTCTCGGACGAAACCGACACGTCCGACTCTCAAAAAAAGACGATGAGCGCCATCCTCTCGGTGAACGCCGTCTCGCTCGCCATCGCGCCGACCGGCGACCTGCTCGAAATCGACGCCGAGCTCGATTGCGACACCGAAGACGCCTGCGGCGTCGTGCGCGATTTCATCGACCGGAAGCGCAAATCGATCGCGGCCGAGCCCGCCGCCCGTTTCGCCGGGATCGCCGGCCTCCTCGACGCGTTGCGGCTCGAATCCAAGGGTCCGTCGCTCGCGCTCCGGCTGAAAGCGCCCGAAAGCGAAATCGCCCGCGCCGTCCGCGTGGCCGTGAGCTCGGCTTTCGCCCCGCCGCCGCGCCCAAAACCCATCCCTTCGGGCAGCCCGTCTGGATTTTCGCCCGGCCGATGAGTACCTTACGGAGTCAATCCGAGAGGAGCGATTCGCATGTCCGGTAGCAAGAACGTCGTCACGATCTCCGATTCTTCGTTCGAGGGCGAAGTGCTCAAGTCCGACAGCCCGGTGCTCGTCGACTTCACCGCGACGTGGTGCGGCCCGTGCAAGCAGCTCGCGCCGGTCGTCGACAAAATCGCGGACGAGAACGTCGGCAAATACAAGGTGGCGAAGGTCGACATCGACGAGTGCCCCTCGATCGCGGCGAAGTACCGCATCAAGGGTGTGCCGACCGTGATGGTCTTCAAGGGGGGCGAGGTCAAAGGGCAGCACGTCGGCGTGACGAACAAAGAAACGCTGATGAAGCTCCTCGAGAGCTGAGTGTTCACTCAGGACCCGCGTCTCGTCGCGCTGCGCGACAGTCTCCCGGGCCGAGTGCTCCGAGGAAGCGGTCGCGTCACGTATCACTTGCGTGAGCGCATCGGCGAAGGCGGTCAGGGCTGGGTCTTCACCGCGAACTGGGACGAGCCCGGCGGGTTCGTCGTCATCGTCAAAGTGCTGCGGCCCGACGCGGTCAACGCGGACACGCTCCGACGTTTTCAGCGCGAGGCCGACGTGCTCCGCATGCTGTCGCAGCAGGGGCAGCCGAACCCGTACATCGTTCGGTTCTTCGATCACGCGACCGCGGTGATCCAAGCGACCGACGGCAAGACGCACACGCTGCCGTTCACGGTGCTCGAGTACGTCGGCGGCACGACGCTCGAGCGCGTGCTCGACTCGGCGCCCGGCAAAGGCATGGCGGTCGAGCGCGCGCGACGGATTCTTCGTCAGGTCTCGCAGGCGCTCGAGGTCGTGCACGCGAAGAAGGTCATCCACCGCGATCTCAAACCGTCGAACATTCTCTTGTCGATGGAGGCGGGCGCCGAGGTCGCGAAGGTCACCGACTTCGGTCTCGTGAAGCTCGTCGACCCGGGCATGGCGCGCACGACGACGCTCGCCGGCGCGTCGCTCGGTTACGCGCCGCCGGAGCAGTACGAGCAAGGCAACAAGCGTGTGAGCGAGCGCACCGACGTCTTTTCGCTCGCCGCGATCGCGTACGAGATGCTCGCGGGAAAAATGGCGTTTCCGTATCGCGAGGGCGAAAACCCGCTGCTCGTCGTGACGCGCATTTTGAACGAGACGCGACCGCAGCTCGCGAAGACCGCGGAGTCGCTCGCGCCCGAGCTCCGGTCGCGGGCTGATTTGATCGCCGTGCTCGACACGCACATCACGCGCGCGCTCTCGGCCGATCCAAACGCGCGACACGCGACCGTCCAAGATTTTTTCTCGGCGATCGAGCCGGTGCTGCGCGCCGCGACCGGCACGCCGAGCGCGAACCCGCCGCCCTCGCGCGCGCTCCCCTTTTCGGAGACGGTGCCCGCGTCGATGTCGAACGTCGCCGCGTCGCTGATGCCGAACCAAGTTCCGGTGATCGTTCCGCCGTTCGAGCGCCCGAGCGCGATGCCGGACGCCGCGAAGACGCGGCCCTCGCAAGCGTCGCCGATTCAGTACGGGCCGGTCGTCGTTTCGCCGCAGGCGAGCACCGGCGATCCGAGTCCACCGACGCGTCCGCGCGGCGACACGTCGAATCCATCGCTCTGGACGTGGCAGGTCGCGACGCGGCCGATCAAACCCGGCGTCGTGCGCGCTGGCGCGTTCAGCGACGACGGCAACGTCGGCATCGGCATCGGGCCGAACGGCGTCGCGCGCTGGGAGCGCGGCAGCTGGGGCGGCATCGGTCTGCCGCCGGGTTTCGACTCGAGCCGTTTGCGCGGCGTCGTGATGCTCCCGCGATCGGAGGCGCTGCTCTTCGGCACGGCCGGTCTCTTGCTGCGTCTCACGGCTGCAGGACAGTGGCAGGTGCTCGCCGTTTCGGATGCGCAGGCGACGCTCTACGGCGCGCACGCCGGCGCCGCGGAGACGGTCGTCCTCGTCGGCGAGCGGCCGGACCGCGCGCATCCCGGCGAGCGAATCGGTTTCGTCGTCGAGTACCAAGGCGGCCGCATCACGCGCGCGAACGACGCGGCGCGCACGACGCGTCTCCGCGCGGTCACGCGTCTCGCGTCTGGCCTCTACGCGGCGGTCGGTGAAGGCGGCGCGCTCGTGCGCATCGAGGGCGGCGTGCTCGCGTTTCGCGGCTCGCTCTGCCACGGCGATCTTCTCTCCGTCGCGCCGACGCCCGACGGCGGCGCATTCGTCGTCGGCACCGGCGGCCACGCGTTTTCGCTCACGCCCGCGCTCGAGTGGCACCTCGAGGCGGTGCAAACGACGGCAGATCTCGGCGCAGTCTGCGTCGGCCACGAAGGCTCCGGCTGGGCAGGCGGCGATCGCACGCGCGTCATCCGACGGACGGGCGACAGCTGGATTCGAATGCCCTTCGAGGTCGGCGTGACGTCGGCCATCAGCGCGATTTGGGCGGGCCCGCGCGTCGTTCGTGCGATGTGCTCCGACGGAGCGATGATCGAAGGTCGGCTTCCCTGAGCGTCACTCGTTCGAGCGCGCCGCCTCCGCCGCGCGCCGCCACGCGCGCCATCGGACGTCGGCCTCGGATGGCGCGCTTTCTCTGGGTGCTCCTCACCTTCACCGCCGCGTCGCAAGTCGTGCCCGCGCTGGCGGTCGCCGAGCTCGCCTCGCGCGCGCACTTCCGCGAGCCATGGATCTGGGGCGCGGCGACGTTCACGTACGGCGTAGGTCTCTTCCTCGGCCGCGCACGCGCGCGCATGTCCGACTCGCCGAAGCCGTGGTGGCTTCTTCACGTCGTCGACGAGCCGTATTTCGCGCACTGGTGCGCGTCGCTCCTCGCGACGGTTCTCTCCATTTTCATGATCGCCGCGTCGCCTGTCGTCGACGTCGTCCGCGGCGCGCCGATCGCATTCCCGTGGGCCGGCGTCGCGTGGACCTATCTCGTCGCGCTCGTGATTAGCCTCTACGGCGTCGTCTATCGCCGCCGGCGCTTCCGCATCGAGCGCGTTCGAATCGACGTCGAGCATCTGCCCGACGCGTTCGACGGCTACCGCATCGCGCACCTCTCGGATCTGCACATCGGCGCGCTCACGCCGAAGTCTTGGGGCATGCGCTGGTCGCGCGCCGCCAATCGCCTCGATGCCGATCTCGCCGTCGTCACCGGCGACATGGTCACGAGCGGCACCGCGTTCCACGAGGACATCGCATCGGTCGTCGGCTCGCTCCGCGCGAAAGACGGCGTCGTCGTCTCGATGGGCAACCACGACTACTTCGGCGGCGACGGCGAGCCGCTGATCTCGCTGCTCCGCGCCGCAGGCGTCCGCGTGATTCGTAACGCCGGCGAGCTGCTCGAGCGCGCCGGGCAAAACATGTATCTTGCAGCCATCGACGACACGTGGACGCGCCGCGACGATCTCGACGCCGCGCTGCGCGAACGCCCCGAGGGCGCGGCGACGCTCCTCCTCGCGCACGATCCCGACGAGTTCCACGCGGCCGCGAAGCGCGGAGTCGACGTCGTCTTGAGCGGCCACACCCACGGGGGCCAAATCGCCTTTCCGTTTTTCGCGCGCGAGCTCAACTTGAGCAAGCTCTCGCACGAGCATCATCTCGGCATCTATCGGCGCGGCAAGAGCACGCTCTACGTGCACCCCGGGCTCGGCACGACGGGTCCGCCGATCCGCATCGGCGTCGCGCCGGCGATCGTCGAGATCACGCTGCGCCGCGCTTCGACGCGCTGAGCACGCGCGCGCTCAGTCCGTGCCGGGCGACTCGGTGCTGACCCACTCCATGCGGGCCATCGGGACGTCCTGCGTGTAGACCGCCATCGGCGCGATCGCGCGCGCGGCTTCGCGAAGCTGCGCCGGCAGACCGGCGAGCGACATCACGCGCGTCTCGCGGTTCAAGCCGAGCGCGATCTCGAGCAGGCTCCGCTGGACGACCGGGTACTCGGCGATCGGCGCGTCGCTCGGCAAGCCCGCGAGCCTTCGCGCTTCGGCGAGCGCCTCGCGCAATCCGCCCATCTTGTCGACGAGCCCTTTCTGAATCGCCTCCTGCCCGACCCAGACGCGCCCCTGCCCGACGGCATCGACTTGCGCCGTCGTCATGTGCCGTCCGGTCGCGACGCGATCGAGGAAGACGTCGTAAAACTGCCGCACCTTCTGTTGGAGCAGCGTCTTCTCGTCCGCCGTGAACGGGCGGAACAGCGACTCCTCGTCGGCGCGCGGCGTCGTGCGATAGGTGTCGATGTCGACGCCGATCTTTCCGAGCAACCCGCTCACGTCGGCCTTGCCATAGAAGATGCCGATCGAGCCAGTCAGCGTGAGCGGCAGCGCGTAAATCTCTTTCCCGGCCGCCGCGATGTAATAACCGCCGCTCGCCGCGACGCCGCCCATCGAGACGATGAGCGGTTTCTTTTGAGCGAGCAGACGAAGCTCGCGCCACATCACGTCCGCCGCCATCGACGAGCCGCCCGGGCTCTCGATGCGCAAGACGACCGCCTTGATGCTCGAATCGCTGCGCAGCGCCTTCACCGTGTCGGCGATCGTGTACGAGCCGCACAATTTCATGTCGACGATCGGGATCGTCTGCGAGCGCCCGTCGACCATGTCGCCGTCGATGTAGAGGATGGCGACTTTGCTCTGCGAGCCGAACGCGATCGGCGCGTCCGTCGGGTCGTCGTATTTTTCGAGCGAGACGGGCTTGCCGACCATTTCGCGCACGACGTGGTCGAGCTCGTCGTCGAACGCGGTGCCATCGACGAGGCCGTACTCTTTTGCTTCGCGCGCGATGAACGGGCCTTTGAGCGTGACTTGGCGGACGCGCTCGTCGGTCATGTGCCGGCCGTTGGCGACGTCGCGGTTGAACACCGCTTCGACGTTGCGGAGGTAGTCCTCGTGATCGGCCGCGGCGACCGGCGAAGCGTGATGACGCTCGAACTCCTCGGGCGCGCTCTTGTGCGCGCCGATGCGCACGAACTCGGCCTTGATGCCGACCTTCTCGAGCAAACCTGCAAGATACATGTATTGCGAGCGCAGGCCCGAGTAGCGGATGCCGCCCGCGGGATTCACGACGGTGCGGTCGGCGTTGGCGCAGACGTAGAGCGAGCGGCCGCCGTTGTCCTCGAGGCTGCAGAGAACGTTTTTTCCGCGCGCGCGGAGCACGCGGATCGCGTCGGCGAGCTCCTCGGCGTGCGCGTACGAATCGGCGGGCTCCGTGCGGAGCTCGAGGACGACGGCGTCGATGGTGGGCGTGTCGGCGATTTTCCAGAGCTCGCGGAGGAGCTTCACGTGGCCGCGCGTGCCGGGCGTCGACTCGATTCGAATCGATACCGCGTGCTCGACCGTCGGCAGTCCCGGCTCGCGGACGCCGTTGATCGACACGGTGCCGAACGCGCCGATGTCGCGCCCGCCGAGCCCGCTGCCGAAGAACGCGCCGCCGCCCGCGGTGAAATGTCCGAGCGCGAGCTCGAGCGACGCGCTCGCGACGTAGCTCCGGAGCGCGTCGTTCTCGATGTGCGAAATCTCGAAGTCGCCGCGCGCGCGACCGACGTAAGGAATGTCGACCGCGACCGACGCGCGCGGCACCCACAAATCGCTCACTTGCGACGCGATCGCCGAGGTCTGCCCGGTCGCGTCCGCGCCTTCGAGGTACCGCACGTCGAGACCGATCTCGAGGTTGCGTCGGCCCGTCGGACGAAACGCCGCCGCGAACGTGTAGCTCCGATCGAGGAGCGGCTGCCCGTTGGGGAGCGGCGCGCTCTTCGGCCGATTCAAATCGTCGAACACGACCGAGAGCCCGATGTGCGGGTCGGGTCGCCAGCTCGCGCCGAGCGTCACGCCGAAGAGCCCGTTGAACAGCGCCTCTCCCGAGAGCGACCCCTGGAGCGACGCGCCGAACGAGAGCGAGTCGCTCATCTGCCAAGCGAGCGCCCACGTGAGCCACGTGTAGCTCGAGCTCCGATAGATCAGATTTTCAGGCGTAGTCGTTCCCGGCGTGAGCACGTAGTCGACGCGCGCCGCAGTCGAAAAACCGAAGAGCAGCGGCGTCGCGGCCTCGAGCGCGTGCCCGCAATTGATCTTGTCGGTGCCGTCGCAATAGACGCCGTCGTAACGAAGCTCCCACGACGGAATCCACCCGAGGTTCGCGGGATTCAGCCGAATCGCCTCCGCGCCGTCCTCGCTCGCCGCGCTCCGCCCGAACGAATCGAGCCGCGTCGCGCGCTGCGGCTCGGGCGAGTCGGCGCGCGAAATGGTTGGAGCTGCAACTAATGCCAGGACGAAAGCGCAAACGACGGATGCGGTCTTCTTCATACGAGCGTCGCCATGTCTCGAAGGGTGTCAGCCTCGGCGTCGAACATCCGCCGAACCTCACCGAGGATGGCCCTCTCGGCCATCTTTTGCACGATCGGAACGCGCAGATGGAGCTCCCCTTCGACCGTGCGCCGCGTTTTGCCACGCTCGATGGGCGCGAGCCGGTACTTGCCCTCGGCTTGGAAGTATTTTTGCCACTCCGGCTTCACGTTCGGCCGCACGCTCCACGCCGCGGAGTGCGTCTCGATCGTGTACGTCGAGCGCTCTTCCCAAGAGAGCATCTCGCGCGTCACGACTTTTTTCGCGAAGACCGGCACCGGCACCTTCACGCTCGCTTGATACGACCACGCGCGCTCGAGGACGCCGTGCTCGAGCCGGTGCTCGGTCTGGCGCACGTCCTCCATGTTTTTCAGCCGTGTTTTCAGCTTCGAAACGAGGTCGGGCGAAAGCACGGCGAGCTCGACGGCGTCGAGCGGGATCTCGAACTCGTGGACGATTTCGAAACGCAAGCCAGTCGAACCGTAGCCTACCGAGCCCGGCGCGAGCTAGTTCGGAGTTTGTTGGGCGCAGCGCCCGTCGATGCACGTGAGGTTCTGGCCGCCGCAGCAATCGGCGCTCGACGTGCATTTCTCGAATTCGTGCGAGCACCCCGGCGCGGCCGGCTGGCACACGAGCCCGCCGTCGCCCGATCGGCAGTAGCCCCCGCAGCACTCGTCGCCCGTGAGGCACGACGTGCCGTCGACTTTGCACGGATCGACGACCCAGTACCCGCGCGAGTTTCCCGCGAGGAGCTCCTGCGCCGGCAAGTAAAACGCCGGATGGCTCGGATCGGTCCCCGGCTTCGCGTTCAGATCGATCGCCGCGACCCACAATTTTTTCGTCGTCGGCGTCGCCGAGATGTCGTGCTCGCGCGGGTCGCTCCAGAACGGGTCGATCGTCGCGACGTTTCCGTACGCGCGACGGCTCGTGAAGACGACCCACGCGTAACCGCCCGACGGCACCGGATTCACCGTCGGCTCGTAGTTGAGCGTCGCGTCGCCCGCGTGGTTCGTCCCGAAATTCGGCAGGTAACCGAGCCCGTTCAGTTTGTCGAGCCGCACCGGCTGCGCGCTCGCGGTCGGCGACCACCAGAGCTCGGCGTGCGAACCGTAGCGCGTCGCACCGAGCTCGCCATCGGTCGAAGTCTCGCGCTCGAAGACGACCGCGTCGCTCGTCGGCAAGAACGACGGAAACACGTCCGGCAGCGTGCCCGACGGCGTGTCGAGCACGGTCTGCGCGCCGAACGTCCCGCTCGCATAATCCATCACCGCGAGCGATTTTCCGTCGGCGCCGGTCCCCGCGTACGCCATGTACGCGACGTGCTTGCCGTCGGGCGAAAACACCGGCGTGCACGCGCGAAGCCCGCTCGGAAGCCCATTCGCAGCCATCGCGTTGCCCGACGGCACCGAAAAGAGCGCGCTCGCCGCCGTATTGTTCACGCCCGGCAGCGGACACGCGCTCGTGAAGAGAAATGATCCGTCGGGCGCGAGCGCCGGAAACGCAAACCGAGAGTCCTGCGGGCTCATCGGCGTCTCGGCGTACCCGTTCTTCAAATCGTATTGGCTCGTCGCCGCGTAGTCGTCGCCGTGCTGCGTGAGCAGCGTCGAGCCGTCCGCGCTCACCGAGTGACACACGCGGCACTGCGCGGACCCGCCGTTCGACCCCGCGACGAGCACCGGCGAAGTCGACCCGCCTTTGATCGCGAGCGTCGCGCCTCCGAACGGAGAACCGTTGGCGGCGCAGCACAAGTTCTGCGCGAGCGCGGTGCCGTACGAGTTGTAATAAACCGTCCCCTTCAGCGGCCCGTTTCCGATCTTCCACTTTTCGGTGATCGGCCCGAACGCGGCGCTCCCCTTCGCGAACACGAGATCGACTTCGAGATCCTCACCCGCGTTCGAGTACGTCATCGCATCCCACGCAGCTTGCGGAATCGGGTGATGCGAAAACGGCGCCTTCGTCTTGGCGAAGTAACCCTTGTATTCGAACGCGTTCTCCTTCGCGTGGATGTAAACCGCGTCGTAATCGCCCTGCGCGCCGAGCGTCCACTGAAGGAGCGGCGCGAGCAGCCCACGCGGCCACACGGTCGCATCATAAGGATAGAGCCAGCCGAGGCCGGGGTCGGTCGTCGGCG
Organism: Polyangiaceae bacterium; assembly: GCA_036488725.1. Taxonomy (GTDB): domain Bacteria; phylum Myxococcota_A; class Polyangia; order Polyangiales; family Polyangiaceae; genus DASXHD01. The sequence continues at coordinate 23,850 of DASXHD010000017.1, forward strand.
TCCCGTTGAGCACGCCGAGCGTCGTATTCGAAACCGCGGCGCCCGGCCCTTCGCCGCCGACGCCGCCCGTTCCGCCCGCGCCGCCGCCCGCGTCGCCCGCGTTCGGGTCGCCGTTTTGTGTGTAATTTACAACTATCGTGACGGTCGTCGAGCCTTTCGAGCCGTCACCCGCGGTCGCCGTGATGGTCGCCTTGCCGCCGAGCGTGCTCGTCGTCGTGAGCGTTCCCGAATTGTCGATCGTCCCGAGCTCGCCGCGGTCGATGTCCCACGTCGCGCTGACCGGATTGTTGCCCTCGTACGCGACGTACGGAAACGTCGCCGGCTGCCCGTAATTGACGGTCACGACCGCGTCGGGCGGCGAGATCGTCAGCGGGCCCGCTTGCCCGTCGCCGAAGGCGGCGCCGTCGCCGAACGTGACCGTGCCGTCGCTCCCGCCATCGGGGTTGCCGTTGTTGTCGTCGCCGCCGGTGCTACCGCATGCCGCGACGATCGCGACGACGAGCGCGAGCAGCAGAGCCCAAGCCGGTCCAAGTTTGACAGCCATGCCGTTACCGCATGGCCGCAACTTTTCGGAACCGTCGAACTAAGTAATGTCGGCCGGGTTCGCCAGGCGACGCGACCAGATGATCGCATCTTTGCGCGCGTTGCCGACCTGCAGATGGTTCTGCAAGAGGCCGGTGCGGCGGAAGCTGTTGAACGAAAACGCCGTCGCGAGCGTCACGTCGTCCGACGGCGCGAGCGCGAAGACGCTCACGGCTCCCGCGGCGATCAGCTTTTCGCACATCGCGCGGAGCGCGCCGACGACGCCGAGGCGCTCGCCGTCGGTCTTCGGCGCGGTCAGCATCTCGAGGTACGCGTTGCCGAAGCACGCTTGCGACTCGGTCGACACGACGAGCTCGTACCCGCCGCGACCGGTGAGCGTGAAATACGCGCGCTCGACGTCGCGCCCGAACGGCTCGAAGCCAGTGAGCGCGCGATTCGCCTTCACCGCGGCGGCGATGTGCTTCTTCGCCTCGGCCTCGGTGATCGGGTTGATCTTCACGTTCGGCAGCGCCTTGCCCGAGAGCGCCTTCGCGGCTTTCTTCCCATGGACGATGGTGCGCTCGGCGAGCTCGAGCGCCCGCGCATCGACCGGCGACTCCTCCGTCTCTTCTTCGACCGGCTCTTCGCTCATGGCCGGATCGCGCACGGCGATGCGCATTTCGCTCTGCGGGCGGCCGGCGTTCGCGACGCTGCAGCCGAGGAGGAACGCGTCGCTGCGCTTGTAGAATCCGGGGATGTTCCCTTCGCGCGCGAAGCCGAGCTTGAGCCAGGTCGAGACCTCGTCGCGTTCGACGAGCGTGTAGACCTTCTCGACTCCTTCGCGCTGCGCGAGGGCGAGCACGAACATGCGCTTGGCGTTGCTCGGCCCGGCCCGGAAGTCGATGACGCGCATCGTCTTCGCGCGGCGGTGAATCATCAGGCACAAGGAGACGGCGTCGTTCTGGAAGAAAATCTCCTCGACCGGTTTCTGTTGCGCACCACCCCAGGCTTTTGCCGCCATGTTTTCTCTACCCACCCTGCTATGAGCTGCGAGTCGCTTTCAAAAGTGAAACGCGAGTACCACGGCGCGAGCGACGCGGTCAACGTGGAATGGGTGATAAATCGACAGTTTAGGCCGGCATCTTTACAGTGACGTCCGGCTTCCGGTCGGTTGGCGCCGGATTGCAAGACTGCGATTCAAGCGAGCTTCATGACGTCGTCACTCGCTGCGCCGAGGCGGCGGAGGGTCTCGGCGAGGCCGTTCTTCGGGACCGACACGAGCGTGGGCATTCCGCCCGAGAGGCCGAGCAACTTGAGGAAGCTGACGCCGCTGTCGAACGGCGCGGCCAGGGTGATCGTGTCGCGGTCGACGACGGCGGCGATGTCCGCGCGCTCTTGGCCGATGAGAAGGAGGAGGGTTTTGTCGTAGCGGCCGTGGGCGTCGCTCGCGTCGACGAACGCAGCGGTGCGGGGACCTGCCGCGCCGGAGAGCTCGAGGCGCGTGTAGCGCTCCGCGATTTTTCGAGCTTCGGTCTCGAGGACGGCGAGCTTGTCGCCCGCCTCGTCGATCGTTTTCCAGAGCGAGGCGTCGCGGAGGTTGCCGGCGAGGTGACGAACGATGAGGCCGAGGAGCGCAGTGTCGCGCGGCCGCGCGCGAATGGCGCGATCGATTCGGTCGGCGGTCGTGCTCGGTTTGCCGATGCGCGTGTCGATCGCGCGGGCGTCGTCGTCGGCGCCCGGATAGGGCTCGCGGCCGCCGCACATCCACTTGGCGGCGCTGCAGAGGCCGTCGAAATCGGTGTGGCAGACGATCGTGTCGACCGCGCCGACGCGCGCCACGAGCTCCGCGGTGACCATTTCGGGGCACGCGCCGTGCTCGGCTTTGGTCGCGAGGACGAAGCGCGAATCGCTCGCGTACTTTTCGTGGAGAACGTGGTCGTGGTGATCGATCCACGCGGCCAGGCGCGGGCCGAGGCCGTCGATGAACGGGCGCGTCAGCTTCTCGAAGCCGCCGCCGGACGCCTCCGACGCGAAGGCGACGTCGAGCACGACGACGCGACCGTGCAAATCGGCCGCGCGCGGGAGCTTGCGCGGGGTCGCGAAGGCGATGGAGGGCGTCGTCATCGCACGCGGTGTAGCATGCTTCCCGTATGAAATTCGATTCGGCGGGGCTGATGCCGGTCATCGTGCAGGACGATCTGACGGGCGAAGTGCGGATGCTCGCGTATGCCGACGCCGAGGCGCTCGAGCGGACGCGAACGTCGAAGCACGCGACGTTTTTCTCACGATCGCGAAGCGCGCCGTGGGTGAAGGGCGAGTCGAGCGGAAACACGGTCGAGGTGCGCGAGGTGCGGCTCGACTGCGACGAGGACGCAGCGCTCTACCTCGGCCATGCGAAGGGGCCGACGTGCCATACGGGGGCCGAGACGTGCTTTGCGGGCGCACGCAAACCGCTCTTGGTCGCGCTCGAAGCCGAGCTCGAAGCACGCAAGGCGAGCACCGGCGAGAAGAGCTACACGAAGAGCCTCTACGAAGGCGGCGCGCGGCGCATCGGCGAAAAGCTGCGAGAAGAAGCCGACGAGCTCGCGCGCGCGGTGGACGCCGAGGCCGACTCGCGCGTCGTCAGCGAAGCGGCGGACCTCGTCTATCACGTCATGGTCGCGCTCCGGCATCGCAACGTTCCGCTGCGCGACGTGCTCGCCGAGCTCGACCGGCGCTTCGGTCAGAGCGGTCACGAAGAGAAAGCTTCGCGACGCGCATGATCTAGTCTTTTTTTTCGCCGTTATGTACGCTTGGTCGCTCTCTCATGTCGACCAAGGTGCTCGTGTTCGAGAGTGATGCGGCCTTTGCCGCCGAGCTTCGAAACGAGCTCGGCAAGCTGGGGTGCGTGACCAACGTCGTGGACGACGGCAACGCGGGGCTGCAGCAAGCGGCGTCCGACCGGCCCGATTTGATTTTGCTGTCGATCGAGCTGCCGCGGATGAATGGGTTTTCCGTCTGCAACAAGCTCAAAAAAGACGGCAAGCTCAAAGACGTCCCGCTCATCATCATGTCGACCGAGTCGAGCGACGAGACGTTCGAGCAGCACAAGAAGCTCCGGACGCGCGCCGAAGATTACGTGCACAAGCCGATCGCGTTCGGTGAGCTCTTGCAGCACATCAACCGGTTCGTGCAGCTCGCAGCGACGACGAATTCGACCGACAACGAGGGCGACGGGATCGTCATCGACGACGAGATTTCGAGCATCGACATCGAGGAAGAAGGCACGTTGGTGGTCGAGGACGCGCAAACGGCCGCGAGCCCGGCCGCCGTCGTGCCGTCGCCGCCGAAGCGCGGGTCGCGCATGCCGCCGCGCGCCCCGAGCCAGCCGCCGGCCAAGGTGGACGTCGACGACGACATCGACGCGTTCGTCGAAGGTGGGTTCGGCAAGATGACGGGTGCGCCCGCGCCGACGAATGGGTCCGCGTCGCTCGCTGCGACGGCGCCCGAGGCCGTGCAGGAGCCGAGGCCGAAGAGCGTCGCGCCGCCACCCCCGCCGCCGGTCGACGACGGGCGCGTCGCCGAGCTCGAAAACGAGCTCATTCGCGCGCGCGAAGAGGCCGCGCAGCTCCGCTCCGATTTCGACGCGAAGATCGAAGCCGAGCAGCGAAAGATGGACGCCGAGATGGACGAGCTTCGGCAGAAGCTCGCGGCGGCAGGTTCGAAAGGCGGCGTCTCGAGCCGCGAGTTCCTCGACTTGCGCGAGGCGCTCAACAAGAAGGACAAAGAGATCCTCGGAATGCGCGAACAGCTCGCGCGCAAGGACAAAGAGATCATCGAGGTTCGCGAGCGCGCCATCGGGTTCGAGCGCGCGAAGGCGGACTTGGACGACAAGATGATCGCCGCGATGCGCGACGTCGAAGAGGCGAAGGAAAAAGCCGAATCGCTGACGCGCGACCGAGAGCAGGCGAAGAAAGCCGCGGAGGATTTCAAGAATCGGCTGGCGAAGGCGCAGGCCGACCTCGACGCGCGCGAAACCGAGCTCGGACAGGTGAAGTCGAAGATCACCGGGCTCGAGACGGATCTCGCGGCGCGCTCGCACGAGCTCGAAGAAGCGAACGTGAAGGCGACCGAGCTCTCGGCGGCGCACGAAGCGGCGGCTGCGGCGGCGCGCGCGGACTTCGAGAGCGCGCTCGCGAAAGAGCAAGCCGAACGCGCGGCGGCGCTCGAGGCGGTGCAGGCGGAGAAGAGCGCGGCGCTCGAGGCCGCGCAGCAAAAGGCCGTCGCGGATTTGGCCGAGTCGATCGCCGTGCGCGAGGGCGAGCTCAAGGCCGAAGCCGACGCGAGGCTGGGCGCGCTGCATCGCGCGCAGCAAGAAGAGATCGCGAAGCTTCGCGCGGAGCACGATCAGGAGAAAGAAGCGATCGCCGCGCGGAGCGCCAACGAGTCGGCGCTCTCGCAAGCGCGACACGAGGAGCAGCTCGAAGAGGCACGTCGCGAGGCCGAACAGCGGCTCGCCGCGCGCGAGGCCGAGCTCGAGCAGCAGCGCGCCGAGAGCGTCGCCGCGATCGAGCGCGATCGTGACGAGAAGCTGGCGGCGCTCCAGCGCGAGATGTCCGAACGGGTCGGCGCGGCCGAGCGCGAGCGCGACGAGCGCGTCGGCGCGGCCGAGCGCGATCGCGACGAACGGGTCGCGGCCACCGAGCGCGATCGCGACGGCAAGCTCGCCGAGATCGAACGTTCGCGCGACGAGATGGTCGGCATGATGCGCGGCGAGATCGCCAAGCTCGGCGAAATGCGCGACGCAGAGAACGCGCGGAGCGGAGCGCGCATCTCGGAGCTCGAGCAAGACGTCGGCGAGTTCGTGCAAACCAAGGAGCGCCTCGAGCGCGAGCTCGGTCTCGCGAAAGAGCGCATCGTGGTGCTCGAAGCCGAGACCGCGGCGCTCCGCACCGAGCTCTCCGAAGCGAAGACCGCGCACGCGCGCGAGTCGGCGCGCGCCGAAAAGGCCTACGCGAAATGGGAGGCCGACCGCGCCGCCCTCGAGCGTGCGAAAGACGCGCTCGCGGTCGTCCTCGGACAAATCGAGGACGCCGAGGGCCGCTCGATCACCTGAGCTTCAAACGCCGGCGCGTAGGACCAGGCGGCGGGCTTCGCGGCGGGCGGCGTCGCGGACGGCTTCGGCGTCGAAGCGTGTATGTTCCCCGTTTTTGACGACGAGGTCGCCGTCGACCAAGACGTGCTCGACGTCGCTCGATTTGGCCGCGTAGACGAGGCGCGAGAAGACGTCGCCGCCGGGCTCTTCGTGCTCGCGATCGATTCGGACGACGATCACGTCGGCGCGTTTGCCGACCTCGAGCGAGCCGATTTCGTCGGCGACGCCGAGCGCGCGTGCGCCGTCGATCGTCGCGAGGCGAAGCGCGCGCGCCGCGGGGAGCGCGGTCGGCGACGTGCGCATCTTCGCGAGGAGCGCGGCGTGACGGAGCTCTTGCCACGGGTCGAGGTTGTTGTTGCACGGGGCGCCGTCGCAGCCGAGGGCGAGCTGCACGCCGAGCCCGTCGAGATCGGCGACGCGCGCGACGCCGGAGCCGAGCTTCAAGTTCGCGCTCGGACAGTGGACGATGCGCGTTCCGTCGGCCGCGACGGCGCGCGCTTCTTCGTCGGTGAGCTGGACGCCGTGCGCGAGGATCGTACGGGGACCTGCCGCGCCCCACGCGCGGAGGACGTCGATGTCGTCTCTTCCGAGCGCTTCGCGGACCGCAGCGCGCTCGCCGGGGTGCTCGGCGGCGTGCGAATGAAAGAGACAGTTGTATTCTGCAACTCGGTCGGCGGCGCCGCGCACGAGCTCCTCGCTGCACGAGAGGATGAACCGCGGCGCGTACGCGTAACGGATGCGACCGGCGCGGCCGTCCCAGTCGCGACGCAAGCGATCGCTCTCGTCGAGGCTCGCGCGCGTCGACTCGCGGAGGCCGCGCGGCACGCCGTCGCCGACGTCCATCATCGTCTTGCCGCCGAAGACGCGCGCGCCGGAGCGGAGACACGCGTCGAAGATCGCGTCGTGCGCGCGAACCGTGCCCATGTCGAGCAGCGTCGTCGTGCCGGCGCGCATCGCTTCGAGGAGGCCGAGCTCGGCGCTCGCGCGCGCGCTCTTTTCGTCGTGCGCGGCTTCGAGCGGCCAGATGCGGCGGCGGAGCCATTCGAGGAGCGGCAGGTCGTCGGCCATGCCGCGAAAGAGGACTTGGCAAAGGTGGACGTGCGCCTGAACGAGGCCGGGCAATACCGCGCAGCCGCGGGCATCGAGGACGCGCGCGGGGGTGAGCGCGGCGCGCGCGGCGGTTTTTCCGACTGCGGCGATGCGACCGCCGCGGACGAGGAGATCGCCCGAAACGACGGCGTTCGCGCCGTCGCAGGTGACGATCGTCCCGCCTCGAATGAGCAGGTCCACGGCCCGACGAACTAACAGAATGGCGCGCCTCGGGCACGATTTCGGCGCTAGGCTTCGCCGGGCGAATGGGCGCGCGCATCTTGGTCGTCGACGACAGCCACACGATCCGGCGGGTCGTGTGCGGCATCCTCGAGCGTCACGGCTTCGAGCCGGACGCGGCGAGCGATGGGCAGCGCGCCGTCGAGCTCTTGACGAGCGCCGAGCAGCCCTACGACTTGGTGCTGCTCGATTTCGTGATGCCGAAGATGAACGGCTTCCAGTTTTGCCGCGCGATTCGGTCGCGCGAAGAGTGGAAACGGCTGCCGGTGCTCTTGATGAGCGCGAAGACCGATCGCATCCGCGAGCAGTTCGTGCAGCAGACCGGGGCGATCGACGCGATCACCAAACCGTTCGACGCGCAGGCGCTGGTCGCGGTCGTCGAGCATGCGCTGAAGAGGGTGGCCGCGGGGCAAGTCGCGAACGTGCCGCCGCTCGTGCTCGACGAGACCGACGTGCCGCTCTCGACGCGCTCGACGGCGGCGCGCGAGGAGAACGCGATTCGCGCGCGCGCCTCGGCGGACTTCGCCGCGCAGCTCGGCAACGTGCTCGCGCCGGTCGTCGCGAAGCTGCCGCAGAGCGTGTTCGGCGACGAGGGGCGCATCATCGAGGCGCTCGCGACCAAAATTGGCCAAGACGAAATCGCGCGGCTCGCGCGCGCGGTGCGCGGCGTCGATCTCGCGGAAAAACAGGCCGTCGTGCTCGCGGGAAATCTCGGCGCGATTCCGATCGGCGCGGTGCTTCAGCTCCTCCAAATGGAGGCGCAGACGGGCACGCTCGCGATTTGGAACTCCGACAGCGAAGTCGCCGTGCACATGCGCGGAGGGCTCGTCGACCTCGTGCAGTCGCGCGGCGCCGGCGACGAGTTTCGGCTCGGACGATTTTTTCTCGAGGAGGGCCTGGTCACCGAAGAAGAGCTCGAGAGCCTCGTGCGGAGCTCGCAAAATCCGCCGCCGCCGTCTTCGGGGCCTTCGTCGCGGCCGACCCGCTTGCTCGGCGACATGCTCGTCGAGGCCGGGCACGTGACCGACGCACAGCTGAAAGACGCGCTCTCGCGACAGTCGAGCGAGCTCATCTACGAGGTCTTGCGGTGGCCGGCCGGGCAGTTCGAGTTCCGTCAGCGCGCGACGTCTTCGCTCGCCGAGCGCGCGCGCCTCGCGATGCCGGTCGCGTCGATCGTGATGGAAGGGTTTCGCCGCGTCGACGAATGGCGCGTCATCGAGGCGCGGCTCGGGAGCTTCGAGCAAGTGCTCTTGCCCGACCCCGCTTCGGTCGACTCGATGGGCGGCGACAAAAAGCTCGCGCGCGCCGAGCGCGCGGTGCTCGAGGCGATCGACGGCGAGCGCACGGTGCGCGAGGTCATCGCGGCCAGTCATCTCTCGAGCTTCGACGCGTGCCGAATTTTGTTTCAACTGATCGAAGCGCGGCTCGTCCGGCGGAAGGCGGCGTGATGACCGCCGCGAAGCGTGGCGGCGTCGTCGTTCGGCATCGCGGGGCGCTCCGATTTCTTCCGGCGTCGCTCGTCGTGCGCATCGCGCAGTGCCCGCCGGTGTCGCGCGTGCCGGGCGCGCCGGAGCCGATGCTCGGCATCGCGTACGAGGGCGGCGAGATCGTTCCGGTCGTCGGGCTCGACGACGTGGACGCCGCGCACGGCGAGCTCATCGTGTGTCGCTACCTCGGCGAGCCGGTCGGCATCGTCGGGTGCGAAGTCGTCGAAACCGGCCTTTTCGAGCCGGATCCGAGCACGGAGGGCGCGGTCGCCTTTCGCGGCGAACCGGCGAGAACGCTCGACCTCGCGTCGACGTTCGCCAAGCTCTCGGGCGCGCGCGCGCCGCTCGCAACGTGAGGTGACCATGGCGGAGAGTCGTCAGAAAAATCGTTTTTTCCGCTTGTGGCGGCGCGGCAGCGACGGGAAGGTCGCGCGTTCGGTCACCGAAGAAGGCGCGCTCTGGGCCGCGCACGGCCGCGCCGAGAGTTCGGCGAAGCAAGCTTCCGAGGCGGCGGAGCGCGCCGCGACGAGCACCGCGAAGCAGCGCGCGACGCTCGACGCAGGCGCGGACGAAGCGCGCGCGACCGCCGCGCGCAACGACGAGCTCCAGCGGAACGTCGCGCGCATCGCCGACGCGTTCGAGCGTTTGAACGTCGTCGCGCTCAACGCGGGGCTCGAGGGCGCGCGGCTCGGCGACATCGCCGGGCGACCGCTCACGCTCGTGAGCGAAGAGCTCCGCGCGCAGACCGAGCGCGGCGCCGACGCCGCGCGCGAGATCGGACGATCGCTCGCCGACTGCTCGCGCGAGCTCGGCGCGCTGACCACGCGATTCGACGACGCACGCGCACACGGCGCCGACGTGACGCAGCTCGCGTCGAGCGCGGCCGGCTCGGCCTCGGAAGCGACGCGCGCGCTCGCCGAGCTCGGAGAGCGTTTGCGGACGGCGACCGGAAGCGATCCGGAGACGGCGCAGGCCATCGCGCAAGCGACCGAGCACGCCCGCGCGCTCGTGTCGGCGCTCGGCACGCTGAGCGGTCGCGTGCCGCGTGCGCTGCTGACGACGGCGCTCCGGCCGGTGCTCGAGCCGCTCGTGCGCTCGCTGTTCGACGAGGACGAAGCCGAAGAGCGCGAAAAGGAGTGACGTGAGCGATCCCGAGCTCTCGCGGCTCCTGCTCGTCGAAATCGCTCGGCACTTGCCGGCGCTCGAACATGACCCGCTCGACCCGGTCGCGGCGCGTCGCGCGCTTCACGCGCTCAAAGGCTCGCTCGGCCTCGCCGGCGAAAATGCGCTCGCGCAAGAGATGGCCCGTCTCGAACGGAAGCTCGATTCGGGCGACGAGACGTCGGCGCGCGACGCTGCGCGCACGATGCGGCACGCCATCGAGAAGCTCCTCGCGGGCGAGCCCGCGTCGTCGGGCCTGACGTTCTGGCCGGTCCCGCCGGCGTCGCTCGCGCCGCGGTCGATCGATCCATCGATCCGCGCGCAATATTTCGCGGAGATGGGCGACAGGCTCGCGCGCATCGACGAAGCGCTCGGCGGCTCGCTCGCCCCGCTCGAAGCGATCACGCTCGCATACCGTCAGGTGCACACCATCAAAGGCGCCGCCAGCTCGATCGGCGACGAGCCGATGGCGTGGTTTTGCCACGGGCTCGAAGAGCGCCTTCGCGCGGGGCCATCGAGCCGCGACGCGGCGGAGGCGGCGCTCACCGAGCTCGCGCGGTGGCGCGGCGTGCTCGGCGGGTTGCTCGACGATCCGACGAGCGCGCTCCTCTCGCTGCGGCCGCCGCGCTCGCGCAGCAACATCCCGCGGGCCGAGCCGACGTCGCGTCCGCCGGACGAAGAGCCGACCGTGCGCCTCTCGCTTCCCGATGCCGCGACCATTCGTGTCGCGGCGCAGTCGGTCGACAGGTTGCTCGAGCGAACGACGACCGTGTCGGTCGCGCGCGAAGCGATGGCGCAATCGGCGAACGCGCTCGACGCACGCAGCGCCGAGATGCGCGCGATGCGGGCCGACCTCGCCGAAGCGCTCCGCTTGATTGGCCCGCCGCGTCCGTGGGGCGCGCCTGCCGCGGCGCTCTCGCGCATTCGCACCGTCGCCGACTCGCTCGCGATCGCCGGCGAGCGTCTGGACGAAACTGCGGCCGCCGTGCGTCGCCCGGCGCGCGCCCTGCGCGACGTCGCGACGGCGCAAAAACGCGATCTCTCGGCGATGCGCCAAACGCCTCTGCGTCAACTCTTCGGGCGCTTGACGATCGCGGTCGAAGCCGAGGCGCGCCGCGCGGGCCGCGAAATCCTCGTGACCGAAATCGGCGGCGACGAGACGGTCGATCGCCGCCTGGCCGAAGCGCTCGTCGATCCTTGTTTGCAAATTGCACGCAATTCGGTCGCGCACGGAATCGAGCCGCCCGAGGAGCGCGAGCGCGCCGGGAAGCCGCGCGCCGGCGCGCTTCGTCTCTCCGCGCGAAAAAGCGCGGGCCGTCTCCGCATCGAGATCTCCGACGACGGCGCGGGCGCGGACGTCGCCGACATTCGCCGCCGCGCGATCGAGGGCGGCATGGTGACGCGCGCGCTCGCCGAAAACGCCGACGACGACACGCTCCTCGCGCTCCTCTTCTTGCCGGGCCTCACGACACGCGACGCGTCGGACTTGCTCGCGGGTCGAGGCATCGGCCTCGACATCGCGCTCGGCGCGATTCAACAGCTCGGCGGTCGCGTGCACCTCTCGAGCCGCAAAGGCGAAGGCCTCAGCGCGGCGATCGAGGTCCCAGTCGAGAGCGGCTTCGCGAAAGTGCTCTGGGTCGAAGCGCGCGGAGAGACGTTCGCGATCCTCGCCGCCGACGTCTCTGCCGTGAAGCGGGGCGAAGGCGCGCCTCACCTCGCCGCCTGCCTCGGCGATGCGGACGCGACGCCTGGCCCGATGTGCTTGGATTTGGCCGTCCCCGGCGACGACGAAGCGGCGCGCGTGAGCGTCGACGCGGCGCTCACGATCGAAGAGCTCCTCGTTCGCCCGCTGACGCCGCTCGTCGCCGCCATCGGACCGTTCGCCGGCGCGATCGTCCGCGGCGACGGAACGGTTCGGCTCGCGCTCGACGCGCACGCGCTGGCGCCGCGCGCGCGCGCCCTCGCGCCACGCGTGACGTGAGCGTATAGTGACGCGATCGTGATCGTCGAGCGCATGACCGAAGCGGACGTCGCCGACGTTCTCGCGATCGAGACCGCATCATTTCGCGAGTCGCGCGCGCGCATCGTCCGCGAAGAAGAGCGCGAGAAAAAACCGACGCGAAGCGGCCGCCTCGATGGCGCGCAGCTTCGCGAAGAGCTCGCGCGTCCGTGGGCGCGCATCTGGGTCGCGCGTGGTGACGCGCCCGCGGGTGCTCCGCGCGCCGTCGCGTTCCTCCTCGCGTGGCACGTCGCCGACGAGCTTCACGTCCTCGACGTCGCGACGCATCCCGAGTTGCGCCGCCAGGGTTACGGCCGCGCGCTCATGCAGCAGTCGCTCGCCTACGCGCGCGAGCATGCGGTGCGCCACGTGCTCCTCGAAGTGCGCCGCTCCAACATGCCCGCGATTCGCCTCTACCGCGACTGCGGGTTCTTCGCGATGGGCGTTCGAAAGAGCTACTACGCAGACGGCGAGGACGCGGTGGAGATGGTGCTCATGCTCGACGAACGCGGCGAAATCCAGCGTCGAAAAGACGAGGTCAGCGTCTAATGCGAAAATCTCATCTCGGTCTCGTCGCGCTTGCGTTCGCGTTTCCGCTCGCGTCCGCGTTCGCGCAGCCGCATCTCGGCGGCGGTCACACGCAGGCCTCGGCGTCGGCTTCGGCGCATCATCCGCCGCGTTACGTTCCGGCGACCGGTCCGCTCGCCGCGGAGAAAGACGCGCTCGCTCAAGGCAACTACGCCGACGCCGAAAAAGTCTTGAAAGGCATCTCCGGCAAATCGCGCGGCGACGCGCTCGCCGAGCTCGTTCGGTTGCAGACGCTCCAAGGAAAAGATTCGGAAGCCGAAGCGACGTGCAAACAGCTCGCGGCCGCGGGTCGCGCCGCCGACGCCGCGGCGCTCCGCGCGTACATCCTCTTTCACACGGGAAAGCGCGACGAAGCCATCAAGCTCCTCGAGTCGCAAAAGAACGCGACCGGCGACGGCGGACGCGAGGTCCGCGTCGAGCTCGGCGAATTTCTGATCGACATGGGCCGCCGCGCCGACGCCGATCCTTATTTGCAGACGCTCGTCAGCGATTACAACTCCGACGCGGTCACCGACAAGGACGCCGTCGGCATGACGCTCGTCGGCCGCGCGACCGAGCTCCTCCGCGCGTGGAAAAACGCCGACGAGTCCTACCAGAGCGCCGAGAAAGACGACGACCGCAACATCCGCGCGCGCATGTGGCACGCGATGCTCGACCTCGACAAGTTCAACATGGCCGGCGCCGAGAAGCACGCGCGCGAAGTATTGAAGCTCGAGCCGAAGAACCCGGACGCGATCGTGCTGATGGCGCGCATCAAGCTCGCGCAGACGATGGACTTCGACACGGCCGAAGGCCTCGTCAAAGACGCGCTCGCGGTGAACCCGAATCATCCCGGCGCGCACGACGTCCGCGCGGGCCTCGCGCTCCACGACATGGACATCAAAACGTCCGAGGCCGAAATCGCCGCGGCGCTCGCGAGCGATCCGAACGACCTCGCCGCGTGGAGCCTCAAAGCGGCCGCGCGCTTTCTCGCCGACGATCGCGCTGGCTACGACGCCGCGCGCAAAGAGACGCTCGCGCGCGACAAGGAGTATTCGAAGTTCTACACGACCGTCTCCGAGTACGCCGAGTGGGAGCACCGCTACGACGACATCATCGCGATGATGAAAGACGCCGTGAAGGTCGACCCGGACGACGGCCTCGCGTGGGCGCAGCTCGGACTGCTGGAGACGCGCCGCGGCGACGAGCAACAAGGCGTCAAAGACCTCAACACAGCGTGGTCCGACGATCACTACAACGCCTACGTCCTCAACACGCTCAAGCTCTACGAATCGAACTTCGCCAACGACTACGATTTGGTCGACGAAGGTCCGTTCAAGATTCGCTATTTGAAAAAGACCGAGCCCATCTTGCGCCGCTACGTCCCGCGCATGCTCGGCGAGGCTTGGGCCTCGATGAAAGCGCGTTACGGCTTCGTGCCTGCGCAGCCCGTTCAAATCGAGATCTTCGAGCCGGATGAAAAGGGGAAGATCAGCGACGCGCGCCAGCAGTTCAACGTGCGAATCAGCGGGCTCCCCGGCGGCATGCTCCAAGGCGTCTGCTTCGGTCACGTCATCGCCGCGATGGGCCCGGCGGCCGAGCCGTTCAATTGGGGAAACGTTTTGTGGCACGAGCTCGGTCACGTCTTCGCGATTCAGCTCTCGAAGAACCACGTCCCGCGCTGGTTCACCGAAGGGCTCAGCGAGTACGAGACGATCGCGCGGCGCCCCGAGTGGCAGCGCGAAATGGATCCCGAGCTCTACGTCGCGCTCTCGCACAATCGGCTGCCCGGCGCGGTCGACATGAACCACATTTTCACGCACGCCGAGTCGGCCGAGGACATCACCGTCGCGTATTACGCCGCGTCGCAAATGATGGTCTTCACCGTCGAGACGTTCGGCATGCCGAAGGTCGTCAAAGCGCTCGAATTGTGGGGCCAGAACGAAGTCACCGCCGACGTCATCCCGCACGCGTTCGGCGTCAGCGCCGCCGACTACGACCGCATGTACCGCGAGTGGCAGATGAAGCGGCTCGATCGTTACAAGGGTCAGTTCATCCCTGATTTGCGGATGGTGAAGACGCTCCAGCAAGCCAAAGACGCGGTCGCGAAAAGTCCGAACGACGGCGACGCGCTCGTCGATCTCACGATCGCTTACGTGCGCGAAGAGGACGAGGACAACGCGAAGGCGACGCTCGACAAGGCCCTCAAAGCCGACCCGAAGAATTTCCGCGCGCACTATCTCGCGTTCCGTTTCGCCGGCCACGACACCGACGCCGCGCAAACCGAGCTCGCCACGATTCAATCGCTCGGCGGCGACGGGTACTTCGTCCGCGCGCAGCTCGCGCTCATCGCGAAGCGCAAGAAAGACAAAGCCGAGTATAAAAAGCAGCTCGAGGCCGCCTATCGGTTCGACCCGACGCAAGTCGAGCCACTCGGCAACTTGTTCGAGCTCGCCAAAGAAGAAAATCGCGAGGCCGACGAGGTCGACATTTTGCGCAAAGCGGCGATGCTCGATCAGCACGATCCGAAATTGTGGGGCGCGCTCCTGAAGCACCTCGTCGACGACAAAGAGTGGCAAGAGGCGAAGAAGATCGGCGAGGCCGCGCTCTTCGTCGCCATCTACGACGCGCACGTGCACATGAATTACGCGCGCGCTCTCTCGGCGCTCGGCGATCACGAAAGGGCTGTTTTCGAGCTCGAATCGGCGCTTCTCTGCGAGCCGAACGCCGAAGACGCGGCGACCGCGCACGCGCTCGAAGCCGAAGAGCTCGTGACGCTCAAGCGCGGCGCCGAGGCGAAGAGCCAGCTCGACGAAGCGAAACGACTCGACCCGAACAACGCCGAGATCAAAAACGTCAAGCTGCCGTGAGCGTCACTGCGCGCTCGGCGGCGACCAACACGGCGGCGCGGTCTGCGTCGTCCACGGCGTTGCCGGCGCGCACGCGACCGGAGTCGGCGGCACGAGCGGCGGCGGAAGCTTCTGGGCGACCGGCGTGAGCGCGGCGCGCGCGGGCGCGTCGAACGTGTCGTTCGTCAGCGTCACCGGATCGCATCCGCCGCCGTTCCAGTAACCCGACTCCGTCACGAGGTCCGGCTTGAGCTCGCTCGACACGTTGTTCGAGACCGTCACCGGCCCGCACGCGTCGGGGTACTGACTCCACACGACGAGCCCGGTGTTGCCGCCGCCTTGGACGGGCGTGCTGTTGATGATTTTATTTCCGTCGACGATCTGGTTCGTCCCGCTCGCGATGCTGATGCCGCACTGCCCGGTGTCGACGAGCACGTTGTCGAGGAACTGCACGTTCGTCGCCGCCTCGTCGGCGATGATCCCGCAGCCCGACGGGCTGTGCCCGCCGGTCACGTAGTTGTCCTTCGCGACGATCTGGTCGGCGAAGCCGAAGTTGATCGAGTCTTCTTGCTTCTCGGGATACTTGTATTGTGCATCCATGCTCGAGAGCGCGTAGTTGCCCTGCACGAGCACGTCGGTGACGTTGCTCCAGGCCTGAAAGTTCTGGCCGCGCGAGCCCGCGTTCTGCGGGTTCAGGAGGAAGTTGCCGACGACGTGCACGTGCATCGCCGCCGTCAGTTCGATGTTCGCCTCGCCGAACGCGATGACGTTGCCTTGCAGCGTGAGGTTCGTCGTGTCGGTCGCGAAGACGCCGTCGGCCGAGTCGCAGCAGCCGGCCGCTTCGTGCTCGGGATGGATGTAGCTGTCCGAGATTGTGATCGCGTCGGCGTTCGAGATTTCGACGGCGTTGCCGGCGCACGGACCGATCTCCGACGCGGTGATCGTCACGTTCGAGACGCCGTCGATGTGCACGCACGGACCTGCGTCCGACGTCACGTGGAGCCCAGTGAACGACGCGTCGCCCGCGTCGCTCAAATCGAGCGGGCCCGAAGGCGTGAGCGCGGGCGCGGGCGCGGCGTCGGCGTCGAGGCCCGCCTCGAGATGGGCCGGCGCGTCTGCGGCCGCGTCGGATCCCGCGTCGGGCACCGGCCCGGCGCCGTCACACGCAGCGAGCAGCACGAAGGCGAAACGGACGAGCTTAGGCATCACGCGGCCTTCATGTTATCCTTTCGCATGGGTAAATCGATCCCGTTGGAGCTCGTCGAAAAGCTCCCGAAGACCGACCTTCACGTCCACCTCGACGGGTCGCTGCGTCTTCAAACGATCCTCGACCTCGCCGAAAGGCAGCGCGTCGAGCTGCCCGCACAAGACGAAGACGGTTTGCGCCGCGCGATGAATCTCGGAAAGAACTGCGGCTCGCTCGTCGAATATTTGAAAGCGTTCGACGTGACGCTCCGCGTTTTGCAAACCGAAGAAGCGCTCACTCGCGCCGCCTACGAGCTCGCCGAGGACGCCGCGCTCGAAAACGTTCGCTACATGGAAGTGCGCTACTCGCCGATGCTCCACACGCGCAAGGGCCTCTCGCTCACGCGCGTCGTCGAAGCGGTTCTCAGCGGCCTCCGCGCGGCGCAAAAAGATTTTCGAATCGAGTCCAACGTCATCCTGTGCGGCATCCGCAACGTCTCGTCCGAGAGCTCGCTCGAAATGGCCGAGCTCGCCGTCGCCTACAAAAACCGCGGCGTCGTCGGCTTCGACCTCGCCGGCGCCGAGTACGACCACCCGGCGAAACATCACCTCCAAGCGTTTCAGCTCGTTCGCGACAACAACATCAACGTCACCATCCACGCCGGCGAAGCGTACGGCCCCGAGTCGATCGCGCAGGCCGTCCACGTCTGCGGCGCGCACCGCATCGGACACGGCTGCCGCCTCCGCGAAAACGGAGACCTCCTCCACTACGTCAACGACCACCGCATTCCGCTCGAGTGCTGCCCGTCATCGAACGTGCAAACCGGCGCCGTGCGCGACCTCGCGTCGCACCCGCTCAAACTTTATTTCAATCTGGGTTTGCGCGTGACGGTCAATACCGACAACCGGCTCGTGACCGACACGACGGTCTCGAAAGAGCTCTGGCTCTGTCACAAAGAAATGGGCTGCTCGCTCGGCGAGCTCAAACAAATGATCACGAGCGGCTTCAAGAGCGCGTTCCTCCCGTTCCACGTGAAGCAGCAGTATCTCCGCACGGTGACCGAGGAGCTCAAGTCGTTCACCGACGAGGAGCTCCCGGAGCGCACGGTCGCGCCGTCGGCGAACTGAACACGGCTCACTGGCAGGCGAAGTAACCGGTGAGCCCCGCGGCCGCTTTGCACGTCTGTCCGTTGTCGCAGTCGGGCGCTTTGGGATCGCAGAAGTGCACCTGCGTGGAGCCGAGGACCGTTCCGGTGCACGTCGGCTTGCATGAGACTTTCGAATAGTGGCCTTGGAAGTCGAGGTCGCCGCAGCAGACGCCCGACGGGCAGTCGTGATCGTCGTCGCAATGAACCGGAAGGCCCGCGGCGCACTGAACGAGGTCGCTCGCCGGTTCGCACGCGAACGCGTAGGCGTACTCGGGAAAGTACTGCGTGATGGTGCCGCAGCAGAGCGCCGCCGCAGCGTCGCATTCCGCGTTGCCGCACGCGATGCCCGGGTCTTGATACGGGTTGCCGGCGTCTTTCGGCGGCGTCGCGTCTTTCACGCTCACGACGTCGGGCAGCGCGGCAGCGTCTTGAATCGCCGAGTCCGGCGCGGGCGATGCGTCGAGCGGCGCGGTGGCGTCGGCCGGAGCGCTCGCGTCGTCGAACAAATTCACCGCGTCCGAGCCGCCGCACGCGCACGCGAAGACGAGCGCGCCGGCGACGCGCGCGTTCATTGACAGATGCCGTAGCCCGGCAGCGTGCACTTGCTCGTGATGCAACTCTGCGTGTTGTCGGTGCAGTTCTGCAGATTCGGATTGCAGCCGACCTCGAACTCGCCTTGCTGCGGATCGCACGACTGCTGGCACATGACCTGCGAGGCCGTCTCGAATTGGTTGCACGTCGCGTTCGGGTTCGGCGGGCCGCCCGGCGAGGCGCAGCAGATGAAGCCCGCTTGGCCCTCCGACGCGCAGTTCTCTCCGCTCGAGCAGTTGATCGGAATCTGATCTTGGCCGGAGCAATCGTTGAGCGAGCCGACGCACGCGTAGCTGAACGGGGTGTTGACCGTCGCGTAGCAGACTTCGTTCTGCGCGCTGCACTCGAGCGACGGCCCGCAGTGAATCTTGCTGTCGGGAGGACCCACCGGAACGTCCACGACGACGACGTCCTCGATCACCGGAACGTCGACCACCGCGTCCTCGACCGGACCGCCGTCCTGCTTGCCCGAGTCGGGCAGAACGGAAGAATCCTCGGGGCCGCCGGTGCCCGAATCATCGAGCAGCGGGCTGTCGATCGCGCCGCCGCATCCGCCCACGACACCCACGACCAAAAGCAAAGTCCAACGATTCATGATTGCCGAGCTCCCGCTTCCCCGTTGGCGCGTCAGTATGGGCGTCTTTGCGGCGTCGTGCAACGGAACACGAATCATGGTAAGGGCGCTCCCCCTCCGTCCGATGACCAACACGTCGATGCACCGCGCCATGGATGCGCTCGAGCGCGCGGCCGCCGTCGCCGAAGGAAAACCGCCGCCCGCGGTCATTCGCGCGAGCACGGACGACTATTTCGAGCTCGCGCGCGCCGACGCGAAGGCTCTGCGCGACCGGCTCGACCGCGTCGTCATGGGCGAAGACCCGGAGGGCGGGCTCGACGCGCTCCTCGACGGCGGCGCGCTCGAGGCGCTTTTTCCCGAGGTTTCGGCGATGGTCGGCTTCGGCGACGGCGAGTGGCGCCACAAGGACGTGTGGAAGCACACGAAGCAAGTGGTCCGTCAGTCGGTGCCACGGCTCGAAGTGCGCTGGGCCGCGCTGTTCCACGACATCGGCAAGGTGAAAACGCGTTCGATCACGCCGGACGGCAAGGTGCACTTCCTCGGGCACGCCGAGGTCGGGACGCGCATGTTCGAGAAGCTCGATCGCCGCACGGGGCTGTTCACGAGCGAGCGCGCGCTGAAAGATACGGTGCGCTTCCTCGTCCTGCACCACCTGCGGGCGAATCAGTACTCCCCGGACTGGACGGATAGCGCGGTGCGCCGCTTCGCACGTGAGCTGTGCGAGCACCTCGACGACCTCCTGTGCCTCGCGCGTGCCGACATCACGACCAAGCGGCCCGAGAAGAAGCGCAAGGGCTTGCAGCAGATCGAAGAGCTGCAGCAGC
>DASXHD010000140.1:0-10027 GCA_036488725.1 Polyangiaceae bacterium
CGTCGAAGCGGATGTAGCTGCCGTCGTTGCGCGAGGCTTGCGAGCGCGTGCGCACGACGACGGCTTTCGCGACGTCGCCCTTCTTCACCTTCGAAGCGGGGAGCGCCTCTTTGATGGAGACGACGATGACGTCGCCGAGGCCGGCGTAGCGCCGGCGCGAGCCGCCGAGGACCTTGATGCACTGGACGCGCTTGGCGCCCGAGTTGTCCGCGACTTCGAGGATGGTTCGCATCTGAATCATGACGGCACCATCACTCCTGCACGAACTTCTTGATGAGACGCACGACGATGAAGCGCTTGCTGCGCGACATCGGCGCGTGCTCTTGGATTTCGACTTCGTCGCCCGGCAGGTACTGGTTCTGCTCGTCGTGCGCCTTGTAGCGGTGACGCGAGCGAACGTATTTGCCGTAGAGCGCGTCGGGCGAGTGCGTGACGACTTCGACCACGACGGTCTTGTCCATGCGGCCGCCGGCGTTCTTCTTGTTCGGGCGAACGACCTTGCCGACCATCTTGCGGCGGAAGCCGTGCGCGTGATGCCCTTTTTGTTGGGCTTCCGGCGCTTTTTCTGTTTGGGCGCTCATGCCTTCTTCTCCGTCGTCTTCTTCTTGGTGGCGGCTTTCTTCGGAGCCGCGGCTTTCTTCGCCGGAGCAGCCTTCTTCGCTTTCGCGACCGGTTTCTCGGCGGCGACTTCGGGCGACTTCTGCGTCGCCGGCGTCGTGCCGCGCGCCTTCTCGGCGAGCACGGTCTTCACGCGCGCGATCTCGCGGCGCGTGTTGCGGAGCGACGCGGTGTTGTCCAGGCGGTTGGTGAAGTTCTTGAAACGCGAATCGAAGAGGGTCGTGTTGAGCGTCTTCTCGAGCTCTTTCAAGTCCTCGACGGTGCGTTCGTGGAGATCTTTGGCTTTCATGCGATCACCTCGTCGCGACGGAGGAAGCGGTAACCGACGGGCAGCTTGTGTCCGGCGAGACGGAACGCTTCGCGCGCGGTCGCTTCGTCGATGCCGCTGATTTCGTAGAGCACGCGGCCGGGCTGCACGTCCGCCGCCCACTCTTCGACGCCGCCTTTGCCTCCGCCCATGCGGACCTCGAGCGGCTTCTTCGTCACCGGGCGGTGCGGGTAGACGCGAATCCAGAGCTTGCCGGCGCGCTTCACGTGGCGCTGAATCGCCATGCGCGCGGCCTCGATCTGACGCGAGGTCAGGCGGCCGGGCTCACTGCACTGCATCGCGTAATCGCCGAAGGACACCGAGTTGCCGCGCTGCGCGACCCCGCGGTTATTGCCCTTCTGCATCTTGCGGTACTTCGTTCGTTTCGGGGAAAGCATGACTCTTCCTGATCAGGTCGATTGAAGGCCGGTCGTGGGACGGCGAACGCGGCGCTGGAGAACCTCGCCGCGGAAGATCCAGACCTTGATGCCGATGATTCCGTATTTCGTGCGCGCTTCGGCGAGACCGAACTCGATGTCGGCGCGGAGCGTGTGGAGCGGGACGCGGCCCTCGCGGTACGTCTCGACGCGCGACATCTCGCTGCCGCCGAGGCGGCCCGAGCAGCGGATGCGGATGCCCTTCGCGCCGAACTTCATCGCGGTCGAAACCGCTTTCTTCATCGCGCGGCGGAAGGCGACGCGACGCTCGAGCTGCGAGCCGACGCCCTCGGCGACGAGCTGCGCGGCCGTCTCGGCCTTGCGGATTTCTTGGACGTCGATGAAGACTTCGTTCGCCGTGAACGCTTGAACGCCCGGGAAAAGCGGCTCGCCCTTGGCGGCCGTCCCGATGTTGCCGACCTTCAGCGTCTCGATGCCTTTGCCGCCCTTGCCGATGACCATGCCGGGCTTCGCCGTGAAGACGATGACCTTGGCCTTGTTGGCGGCGCGCTCGACCTCGACCGACGCGACGTGCGCGTTCATGAGGTAGTCCTTCACGGCGCGCTTGATGCGAATGTCCTCGTGGAGCCACTTCGCGTACGCCTTGTCCTCGAACCACTTCGAGTTCCACGTCTTGATGACGCCGAGACGGAAACCATACGGATGCGTTTTCTGACCCATTACGCTCGTTCTCCGAGAATCACGGTGATGTGGCTCAAGCCTTTTTGAACGCGCGTGGCGCGGCCCATCGCGCGCGGGCGCCAGCGGCGCATGTACTTGTTCGGCGCCTTGTCGACGAAGGCGGTCTCGACGAAGAGCGAGTCCAGGTCGACGCCGGGCGACTGCGTGCGGGCGTTGGCGACCGCGCTCTCGATGAGCTTTTTGACGACGGGGGCCGCCGCTTTTTGCGTGAACTCGAGAAGCTGGAGCGCTTCGCCGGCTTGGCGACCGCGGACCAAATTCACAATCACGCGGGCTTTGCGCGGACTGATGTGCGCGAAGCGAGCCATCGCTTTGCTGACCATGGGAGAGCCTCTAGGTGTTTCCCGCGAGACGCCGTCGCACGTCTGGTCGAAACCAGACGCCGTTACGGCCGCCTCACCACGAAAACCCGCGAAAATGCGGGGTCCCGTGGATTGGGAGCGCGGAGTTTACCCATCGAAGCCGCTTCCGCAAGGAAATTCAGCCCGGATCCACGACGCGGCCGGCGAAGAGGACGACGCCGCTCGTGCGATCGCGGATGACGAACAAGAACGGATGGTCGACCTTGAAGGCGAGCGGCGCTTCGATGCGGGCGCTCGTGATTTCGACGGTTCCGCCGGTCGAGGCGGCGGCGGCCTCGGTGCCGCTCTCGTCGACCTGCACGAAGGCTTGCTGCACGACCGCCGAAAGACGGAGCGGTTCGGTGCGCGAGATCCCCGTGAAATCAGCCTGATCCGTGAAGGCGCGACGGACGCCGATCGCCCGCAGCGCTTCGGCGACGTCGCCGGACGAGCTGACCGAAAAACGCGGAAGCGCGACGTCGATGCGACCAGGCCGATTGGCAGCGTCGGCGAACGGCGCGAGGCCGCTGCGACGGTAAGCCGACTCGACAGCAGCCAGGTCGTCATTTTTCGGAAGCATGATCGTGAGCGCGAGCGCGGCGCCGGTGCGCGACGGTAGATAAGGCAAGTCGAGGATGCGTGCGCCGGCGTGCTCGCCGACCATCGCGGTCACGCGGCCGTGCATCGTCTCGACGTTCTTGGTGGCGCCGGCGCCGACGCGGAACGGATCGAGCCGCGTCGACCCGTGCGGGAACGCAGTGAGCCACACGGCCTTGAGGTGAATCGTGCTCACGGCGAGCATTCGCGTGTCGCGCACGACGAGGCCGGCCGCGAGGAGATCGCGCACGCGATCGTGCGTCTGCTCCGCCACCCAGCGGTTGATGTGAATGCGCGCGCGGTCGGGGTGGCCTTGAAAGTCGACTTTCGTCGCGCCGAAGAACGAGGGCTCGAGGCGGGCGCCGTCGTCGACGAAGAGGGCGGTCGTGGTCGTGACGGCCGGCGCGAAGTCCGGCAATTTTTCGGAGTCTGCGGCGCCGAGCGCTGCGTCGAGCTCGGCCGCAGTCGCACCGCGAGCGCCGCGGCGTACAGTCTCGAGCGCGCCGGCGAGGCTCGTCGGGGAATAGACGAAATTGCCGGGGTGCGACGCAAATGCACCGAACAGCTTGCGGTCGAGCGCGCCGGTTGCGGTCGGACCGTGATGCGCCGGTGCGGCCGGCGGCGGCGGGAACGTCGCGCCGGTCGTCACGATTTGCGGGTCCGAGGCGCACGCCGCAAGCGCGAGGAACGCGACGAACGCGAGCGGCCGACCTCTCATGCTCGAACGCCCAGCGAAGCGTGTGCCAGCTGCGGTCGAGCTACGTGCTGCGCATGCGGCTCCTCGCGCTGCTGGCGTTATTTTTCGCGCTCGCGGCGGCGACGAACGCGGTCATCGTCACGTTCAATTATCGCCTCGGCGCGCTCGGTCACGACGACCGTCGGCTTGGACAAGGCCGCGTGCGATTTCTGGGACTCGATCACGCCGTGAGTCACCGCGAGAGGTACGCGCTATTTCCAGTCGACGGCTCGAAGAGGGTGATGAGCCCGACGCCCGCCATCACGTAAACGCCCGGGAGCGTCGGGTGGACGAAGACGATCGCGCCCGTGCCGTCGGGCGTCTGCGGGCCTGCGGTCGCGACGAGCGACGTGCGGTCGCCGCTCGCGCGGTCGATCGAGACGAGCGCCCACGCTGGCCCGTCGGTGCCGCTCGTCGTGAGAACGGTCTCGTCGCCCGGCGCGATCGCGTTGCACGCGCCGCCGAACGTCGGACCCGTGGATGAAATCGTCGTGACCGTGCCGCTCGCGATGTCGATCGAATCGAGCGTGTCGTGACCGACGTTCGTGACGAGCGCGGTGCCGTCGTCTGCGAGCCAGCCGTACGGGTCTTTTCCGTTGAACGTGCTGACGACGCGACACGCGCGCTGATCGAGCTCGACGATCGCTTGCAGGTCGATCTCTTGAAACATGAGATCGTAGGGCTGCGACGCGCGCAAATAGATTTTGCCGTCCGGATGAACGACGAGGTTCGCGAGCCCGTCACCGCTCGCGGCGTTCGCGCCTTGTTCGCCGACGTTCAGGCCGAGGCCCATCGACGTGCAGATCCCCGTCTCTCCGTCGAGGTCGGACTGCGTGTAGAGCGGCGTGCGGTCGCCGGTCGCGGGGTCGACCTCGTCGATCGCGGCTCCGAACGATTCGGTGTCGAGCACCCACCACTTGCCGCCGGGCGCGAGCTGGACGTCGCCGACGTTGGTGAAGTCGTCGCCCGCGCCGACGTGCGCGATGCCGCTGACGGCGTCGTTCACCGTGCCCGAGAGGAGCGTGCGATCGCCGGTCGCGAGATCGATCGCCATGATGCCGCTGTCTTTGTCCGAGCAGGTCGGGCACGCAAATCCGAGGACGATGCGGCCCTGCGCCGAATCGACGAAGCCGCCGCCGTATCGGTAGCCGTCGCCGTTCGGTCCTTTGCCGACCGAGTGCGTTTTGCTCGAAGCGAGCGGCACGCACCGCAGATCGCTCGCGCTCGCGCGGCAGTCGACGGAGAGACTCGTCGGCGCGCCCGCTTCGTCCGCGTCGTCGGTTCCGCCGTCGGGGGCCGGCGCGGGATTCGAGCTGCATGCAGCCAGAAGAAGCGCCGCCGCGCAGACGATCTTCATGCGCCCGCTCGCTTGCGGGGGATCGAATGCTCCCAGTCGGCGAGGAGCGCGCGGGTCGCGGCGATGAACGCGAGCGGCTGGTCCAAAATCAGATGATGATGCGCTTGCGGGATCTCGACGAGCGGCGCCGAGCGATTCAGCACGTCGTACATGTACTCGCCCGTCTCGCGCGGGACGACGACGCTGAGCTCGCCGCGCAAGAGCGCGACGCGGCACTTCACGTGCGCGAGGTGATCGCTCATCGTGTCGATACCCTGCGTCAGGCGCATGAAGATCTTCGGATCGAACTTCCAGGAAAATCCGGACGTCACGGCGTGCAGCGAGTGGCGCGCGATGTAGTCGACGATGAAAGGGTTGTCGCACGGCTGCTCGGGGATGAGCTTGAAGCGCGCGAGCGCCGCTTCTTCGGTCGGATAGACTTTGAGCGGCGTGAAGAACGTGTAGCGCGCGGCGTCCGACTCGGGGCTCGGCTTGTTCACCGGCGAGTCGACGATGATCGTGCCGGCGAGTCGGTCGCCGAACTGCGACGCGACCAAAATCGCGACGAGCCCGCCGAGGCTGTGGCCGATCACGACGGGAGGACCCGGGAAATTCATCGCGTCGCTGACGGCCATCACTTCGCGCGCCCACGCCTCGCGCGGGTACGCCTCGCGGCGATCGCTGTCGCCGTGGCCGCTCATGTCGAGCGCGACGACGTCGTAGTGCGACGTGAGCAGCGGCGCGAGAAAGCTCCACCAATGCGCGTGCGCCGCGCCGCCGTGCACGAGGACGAGGCCCGGATTGCCGCGCGTGCCCCAATGCAAATAGTGGATGCGCGCGCCCTCGCACGTGACGAATCCTTCGTCGCAGGGAGCCGCGATCGCTCGTTCGAACCACGCCGGCAAAGACACGCGGTCCGTCAATTGACCGGCGGCGGCTGCGGGGTCGTGTTGTCGTCCTGAACGCACGCGGCGAGATCGAAGAACATGAACTCGAGCGCCGCTTCTTGCTGCTGGAGCGGCCCGCTGCCCGAGCCGACGTGAAGGTCGGCGGCGACCGCGCGACCGCAACGATCCGTCGGCTGCTTCGCCGTCGGCGTGTTGAACGACACGTACGCCGGCGCTTGGCTCGACGTGTCGTAAATCCACTGCTGCGAGATGCCGGTCACGGTCCCGAGCATGTCGGGCACGATGCAGCTCGAGGTCGGCGTGAACGTGCCGTACGGAATGCTCGGGTAGAGATTCTCGAGCCAGTCGGCCATCGCCTTGCCTTTCGGAAACGTCGTGTCGATCGCGTACGGGCCGCTGCCGCAGCTCCCCGCGAACTGCGGCGCCCATTTCACCGCGGCTTTCATGTCGGCGGGAACTGCGTCGGTGCCGGACGTCGTGTTCCCGGTGAAAAAGTTGATGTGATAGTGCGAGCCGAAGAAGCGCCCGCCGCCGTTCAAATACGTCTCGAGGTTCTGGTAGCCCTGGCCGCGCGGGTTGGGAGAGCACTCGCACTCGTTGATGATGATGTCGTACTTCTCCATTTCGGAGAGCGAATCCCAGAACGTGTACGCGCTCGTCTCGTTGGGAACGGTGAAGACCGCTTCGTTTCCTCCGTAGACGTGGACCATCCCGGTGCCCGACGCCGCGGTGAACTCGCTCGGGTCGATGCCGATTTTCTGGAAGAGCGATTCCATCGGGTCGCATCCGGTCGACAGCGCGATGAGCGGCATGTCGCCTTCGGATTGTTTCGCCGGCAATCGCATGCGCTGCGCCGGCGTGTTCGGGTTCGGATACGCGTTGTCGACGCATTGGGCGACGGTCGCGATGGTGAGCTTGCGACGCCACTTGCCGACTTGAACGACGATCGGGATGTTCTGTCCGACGGGCGCGTCTTGGATGGTGAACTTGCCCTTCGCGTCGGTGAGCGCGGTCGCCATCGCGTTGTCGATTTTCGCGGCGCACGTGTCGCAGCTCATGCCGTGCGTGATCGGCGGGAGCGGATCGTTCGCGAACGTCGGGATGTACACGAGGACGTCGTAGAGCGGCTCGGCGCCGGCCGGATCGTAGACGGTGCCGGAGATGGTCGTGTGCGCGTTGCCGCCGCAGCTCACGACTTGGCACTGGAGGCCCTGACATGGAGGTGCGGCTTCGCCGGCGCCGACGTCGCCGAACGGGTTACCCGAGTCTTTCGGCGGCGTCGTCGAGTCGAAGTCGCCGGCGTCGGTGCCGCCGTCACCGAACCCGCTCGGCAAAGAGCCGCAAGCGACCAACAACAAACCGCAAACGGCGACGAGATCTCGGACGCGCATCACAACCTCCGCCCATCGACATGATGGTCGTTTTCATCCGAATGCGCCATCGCACATGCGAGCGCGCGGGATGTGGGCGTGATACGTCGCGCGAAGATTATTTCTTCGCTGGCGCTGCCGGTGCTGCGGGCGCTGCGGCCGCGGGGGCGCCGCCCATTTTGCCCTTCTTGTCACCGGCCGAGTGGCCGTGGAAGGTCCGCGTCGGCGCGAACTCGCCGAGCTTGTGACCCACCATGCGCTCCGTCACGAAGACCGGAACGAACTTGCGACCGTTGTGCACCGCGAACGTGAGGCCGACGGCCTCCGGCGTGATCGTGCTGCGGCGCGACCAGGTCTTGATGACTTTCTTGGACTGCGTGGCCTGCGCGGCGGCGATCTTCTCGTTGAGGTGACCGTCGACGAAGGCGCCCTTCTTGATTGAACGAGGCATTTATCAACCCTTCGAGTTGCGACGCTTCACGAGGAAACCGTCGGTGCGTTTGTTGTTGCGGGTCTTGAGACCCTTGGAGAGCTGGCCCCACGGCGAGCACGGGTGACGACCGCCGGAGGTGCGTCCCTCGCCGCCGCCCATGGGGTGGTCGACGGGGTTCATCGTGACGCCGCGGTTGTGCGGACGTTTGCCGAGCCAGCGCGTGCGACCGGCTTTGCCGATCGAGATGTTGGCGTGGTCGATGTTCGAGACCTGGCCGACCGTGGCGTGACAGTCGAGGTGCACCATACGAACTTCGCCGCTCGGGAGACGGACTTGCGCGTAATCGCCGTCCTTCGCCATGAGCGCCGCGCCCGAGCCGGCCGAGCGAACGAGCTGCGCGCCCTTGCCCTTCTTGAGCTCGATGTTGTGAATCGTGGTGCCGAGCGGGATGTCGCGGAGCCGAAGCGCGTTGCCCGGCTTGATGTCGGCCGACTTGTGCGAAAGCACTTTGTCGCCGACGTGCATCCCGTCGGGCGCGAGGATGTAGCGCTTCTCGCCGTCGAGATAATGAAGTAGCGCGATGCGCGCGGTGCGGTTCGGATCGTATTCGATCGAAGCGACCGTCGCGGGCACGCCGTTCTTGTCACGCTTCCAGTCGATGATGCGGTAGCGCTGCTTGTGACCACCCCCGCGGAAACGCGACGTGATGCGGCCGTCGCTGTTGCGTCCGCCGCTGCGGGTCTGGTGCTCGAGGAGGCTCTTCTCGGGGCTCTTGCCCTTGGTGAGCTCTTTGAAGTCCGACCCGGTGTAATAGCGGCGCGCGGCCGACGTGGGTTTGTAGGTCTTGATACCCATGGCTCACTCCGTCTCCGCGAAGAAGTCGATGGTGTCGCCTTCTTTGAGGGTCACGACGGCTTTTTTCCAGTTCTGCGTTTTTTCGTAGCCGCGTCCCATGCGGCGCTCGCGGCCGCGGACGATGCTCGTGTTCACGTTCTCGACCTTGACCTTGAACATGGCCTGAACGGCTTCTTTGATTTGGACCTTGTTCGCGTCGCGATTGACCTCGAACACGATCTGATTGCGGTCGCGGAGACGGTTGGCTTTTTCCGTCAGCACGATCGGGCGGCGAAGGATTTGATCGGCCCTCATTTTTCGGCTCCGAGGCAGCGGGCTTCGAGCTTCTTGGCCGCGTCCTTCGAGAGGACGAGCGTGTCGTGGCGGAGAAGGTCGAAGACGTTGACGCCTTCCGGCGGCAAGAACTGATGATCGCGGCAGTTGCGGATCGACAGTTTCAAATTTTCGTTGTCGGCGCTGTCGACGACCATGACCTTCTTGTTGGTCTTGAGCGCGAGGAGGGCTGACAAGAGTCCCTTGGTCTTGATCTCTTTGAGCTCGATCTTGTCCACGACGATGAGGTTTCCCTCTTTCGCGAACTTCGAGAGCGCCGAGCGGAGCGCGCCGATGCGCACTTGGCGCGGCGGACGGTAGCTCCAGTCGCGCGGGCGCGGCGGGTGCGCTTGACCGCCGCCGACGTACACCGGCGCGCGGATCGAGCCGTGACGCGCGCGTCCCGTGCCCTTTTGTTTGTAGAGCTTCTTCGACGAGCCGGAGACCGCGCTGCGCTCTTTGGCGCTCGCGGTGCCCTGACGACGCGAGGCGAGCTGCGCCTTCACGACCTCGTAAAAGAGCTGTTCTTTGACCTCGGTGGCGAACACTTCGTCCGCGAGATCGAGCGAGCCGACCTTCTCTCGCTTCATGTTGAACACGTCGAGATTCATGACTTGATCTCCACGTCCACGCCCGCCGACAAATCCAACTTCATCAGCGCGTCGAGGGTTTGCTGCGTCGGCTCGAGGATGTCGAGCAAGCGCTTGTGCGTACGAATTTCGAACTGCTCGCGCGACTTCTTGTCGACGTGCGGTCCGCGGAGCACGGTGTACTTCGAGATGTGCGTCGGCAGCGGGATGGGACCCGCCACGCGCGCGCCGGTGCGCTTCGCCGTCTCCACGATGTCGTTGGCCGACTTGTCGAGGAGCGAGTGATCGAAGGCCTTCAAGCGAATACGAATCTTGGTCATTTGGATTACTCGATCACTTTCGTCACGATTCCGGCGCCGACGGTGCGGCCGCCTTCGCGGATGGCGAAGCGCATCTGCTCTTCGAGACCCACCGCGGTGATGAGCTCGATGGTCATGGTGATGTTGTCTCCGGGCATGACCATCTTGGTGCCTTCGGGGAGCTGG
>DASXHD010000013.1:0-1624 GCA_036488725.1 Polyangiaceae bacterium
CGACCCGGATCGCGACGGCTTCCTCGAGTACGCGCGCCGTTCGCGCACCGGCCTCGTCTCGCACGGGTGGAAGGACTCGAGCGACGCGATCATGCACAAGGACGGCGCGCTCGCCGAGGGGCCGATCGCGCTCTGCGAGGTGCAAGGTTATGCGTACGCGGCGCGACGCGCGGCGGCGTTCGTGGCGCGCGCGCTCGGCGACGAAGCGCGCGCGGAGCGACTCGAGAACCGCGCCACCGAGCTTCGCGCCGCGTTCGATCGCGTGTTCTGGTCGGACGAGCTCGACAGCTACGTCCTCGCGCTCGACGGCGACAAACGTCCGTGCATGGTGCGCGCGTCGAACGCCGGTCACACGCTCTTCTCCGGAATCGCGCCGGCCGCGCGCGCGGAGCGTCTGTGCGCGACGCTCATGGGCCCGAACATGTTTTCGGGCTGGGGCATCCGCACGCTCGACGATCGCGAGGCGCGCTACAACCCGATGTCGTACCACAATGGTTCGGTCTGGCCGCACGACAACGCGATCGCGGCGATCGGCATGGCGCGATACGGATACAAGCAGCACGCGCTCGCCGTGTTCGACGCGATGTACCGCGCGAGCGTGCACTTCGATCTGCATCGCATGCCGGAGCTCTTTTGCGGATTCACGCGCGCCGAGCACGACGGGCCGACGCCGTATCCGGTCGCGTGCTCGCCGCAAGCGTGGGCCGCGGGCGCGTCGTTTCTCTTGCTGCAAGCGTGCATCGGCCTCGACATCGACGCGCCGTCGGGACGTCTCCGCTTTTTGCGGCCGATGCTGCCCGAAAATCTCCACCGCTTGCGCATTCGGAATTTGCGCGTCGGCGACGCGAGCGCGGACGTGACGGTTCATCGCGACGGGCCGCACGTGGGGATTCAGATCGATCGGTGCGACGGCGACTTGGAGATCGTGGTGGTGAAGCGCGATCCGCGACCTGGGCCGATTTGAAGTCCACGCTGACGCGGGCGAAGCGTGAGAGCACTTCGTCCGCGCTGCAGCCCGCCGCGATCACCGCTTCGATGTCCCGACGCGCGGGGAGCTTGCCCTCGCGGGCGCGCGCGACGAGCGCGGAGAGGAGCGCTTGCGGTGCGACGCAGCCGGGCATACCGAATCAGTTTAGCGTCTAAATGTGACCGAGACGCCAGGTCGTGGCCCCCAAACCGCCTGATTGGATCGATACGTTCTGTCGGGACCGGGCCGCCAGCGACATTGCCGTTCGACCGGCAACGTTGCCAATCAGAGCGCCGCGCGGATGATCGCGACTGCCGCGCGCACGTCGCGCTCCACGAGCTCGGCGTCGATGCGCAGCACGCGTAGGCGATAGGTCGACGCGAGATAACGATCGCGCGCGAGATCCCGCTCGCGTTGGAAGCGATGGATGCCGCCGTCCACCTCGATCGCGAGCCGATGCGCGCAGACGAAGAAGTCGACCACGAACGGATGCAGCGGATGCTGTCGCCTGATGCGAACCTCGAGCTTGCGCCCGCGAAGCTGCGCCCAGATGAGTGCTTCGCTCCGCGTGGGAGCCTTGCGCGCCGCGCGAGCGAAGTGGACGAGAGAAAAGAGCGAATGGCCGGCGTCGTGATGGTGCATGCCAGCGAAGAGCGA
>DASXHD010000014.1:0-88241 GCA_036488725.1 Polyangiaceae bacterium
CTCGCGAAGACGTCTTTGTCGACGAGGCACGCGCGCACCGTGTCGAGGAGGGCCGCGCGGCGAAACGCCTTGAGCCCGTGCGTGTCGGTCCCGCGGAACCCGAGCATCACGCGGAGCAGGCTCGAGTACGCGATGCTCGCCGCGTGGCGCAGCATCGGCCGATCGTCCTCGGCGCCCGCGAGGAGCTTCGAGCCGATGACGAGATCCGCCTCGCCGCTGTCGAGGATGTCGAGCGCGCGCCGATGAAAATCGGTGTCGCAGAGATCGATCTCGTCGCAGAGGACGACCTGCCCGCGCGCGAGCAAAATGCCTTGTTTCAAGGCCTTTCCGTAGTTCGGCTCGCCGAGCGAGATGAAACGGACCTCGCCTGCGTATTTCGCCGAAAGCTCTTCGGCGATCTCGACCGTGCGATCGCGCGAGCCGTTTTCGGCGAGGATGATTTCGTAGCTCCAGCCGTACGGCTTGAGACGCTCGCGGAGATCGACGACGGCGGCGTGAAGGATCGCCTGCTCGTTGTAGATGGGAATGACGATGGAGATGCGCGGGTCCGCCATGCTCATTAACGCCTAAGAACGAAACCTTGTAGCCGACCGTTGACGGGCGGGGCAAGCCAGGCCATACGTCCTCGCTCGGTAGGAGGCGACAAGATGGCCGAAGGGTTGAACAGGGTGCTCTTGCTCGGAAACCTCGGGGCGGACCCCGAGCTGCGCGTCACGCCCGGAGGGCAGGCCGTGCTGAAGCTCAGGCTCGCCACGACCGAGAGCTACCTCGACCGTTCGAACACGCGCCAAGAGCGGACCGAATGGCACCGCGTGACGGTGTGGGGCAAGCGCGGCGAAGCCCTCGCGAAATTTTTGACGAAGGGCGACCGCATCTTCGTCGAGGGTCGCATCCAGACCTCGAGCTACGAGAAAAACGGCGAGAAGCGGTACTCGACCGACATCATCGCGAACAACATCATCCTCGCCGGCGGCGGTCGCCGCGAGCGGAGCGAAGGTGACGCGCCGCGCTCGTACGGCGGCGGTGGCGGCGGCGGCGGGCGCGGGCCTGCGCGCGACGAAGCTCCGATGGACGCGGGACCTGCCGACGATTTCGACGCCGGCAGCGGTGGCGGCGCCGGCGGCGGCGACGACGAAATCCCGTTCTGAGGTGGAACGCATCTCGGCGCACGATCTCGCGCGCGAGCTCGGTGAGGTCTCGCGAGGCGCGCTCGCGTTCGACGGCGACGGCACGCTGTGGAGCGGCGACGTCGGCGAAGATTTTTTCTTCGGCGTGCTCGACTCGGGCAAGCTGACCGACGTCGCGGCCGGCGCGATCGCGCGCGCCGCGCGTGACGCGGGAATCGAAGAAGGCGCTTCGCCATCGGCGACCGCGCGGCGAATTTACGACGCGTACTTGCGGGGCGAGTTCGACGAAGAGCGCGTCTGCGAGGTCATGACGTGGGTGAACGCCGGCTGGACGCACGCGGCGACG
Organism: Polyangiaceae bacterium; assembly: GCA_036488725.1. Taxonomy (GTDB): domain Bacteria; phylum Myxococcota_A; class Polyangia; order Polyangiales; family Polyangiaceae; genus DASXHD01. The sequence goes on from DASXHD010000014.1 coordinate 1,474, forward strand.
ACCGCCTTCGTCCTCGCGCTCGTCTCGGCGGCGTTCACGTCACGCGTGCACCCGGAGGTCGCGTCGGTGATCGCCGCGGCGCGCGCGCAGGGTCACGAGATTTTCGTCGTGAGCGCGTCGCCGCGTCCGATCGTCGAGGCCGCCGCGGCGGTGTGCGGCATTCCCGCGGCGCACGTCCTCGCGGCGACCGCGGTGCTCGAGGGCGATCGCTACGCCGCGTCGGTTCATCGACCGATTCCGTACGGCGCCGGCAAAGCGGCCGCGCTGCGACAAAACCTCGGGGACCTGCCGCTCCGCGCGGCGTTCGGCGACAACGCATTCGACGGGGAGATGCTCGCGATGTCCGAGCGGCCGATCGCCGTGCGCCCGAAACAGAGGCTGATCGATCGCGCCGCGGACATTCCGAAGCTTCGCGTCTTGACCGAATGATCACTTCGACGCGACGAAGATGTCCGGCTGGCTCCCGCCGTCGGCTGTCGCGACCTCGCGCGTGAAGTAGAGCCGGCATCCGTCCGGCGAAATCCAATTCGGGTACGCATCGAGCGGCGACGCGAGCTCCGCGACCGGATGTGCGTTTGCGAACGGGACCGAAGTGTTCGCGCGCGTCGCAAACCAGATGGCGCCCGCATTGAACGATGGCGGCAGGTAGCGCGAAAAATAGAGGACGAGCTCGTCGTCGGTCACCACGGGATTGAGGTCGAAGATGCCACCGTCTGCGCCGTCGACTCCGACGTAATCGATGGGACCAAAGTCGTCCGTCGTCGCGGCCCGCGCCGCGCGTCCGATGCCGTCGCCATGGCCGGCGAAGGCCCGCCCATCAAAATAAAGGACCGTGCCGTCGTGCGACAAATAGGGCTCCCCACCGTAGATTGGCTTTGAAGACTCTCCGGCGTTGATGACGAAGGGCGCGCCGAAGTTTGCCGCCGTCGAGCTCCGGCGCGCGCCGCAAAGCACGGGGTCATCGAATACGCCAAAGCAGGATCCTGTGAAGACGACGTTGAGCTCGTCCGCGGTCACGTTGGGGTCCTCAGCGGTCGAGTTCGGATTCGCGAGGCCAGGAACGAGCGTCGCATTCGCGAAGGGCTGGTCGACGCTGGCCCGCCGGGCGACGAACACCTCCCCGCCGTAGACCCCGCTGTCGCGTGCGCGATCGCTCACGAAGTACGCCGTGAGCTCGTTCGGCGTCAGACGAATGTCCGAATCGTATCCGGGCGCGTCGATGACTCCCGGCACCGGCTCGATCGACACGAAGGGCGCGCTGGGATCGCACGCCGGTGCGCTGGCCTCTGCGTCCGGCGTCGAGCCGTAGTCCGCGCCGTCGAGCGCCGTCCTTCCGCACGACGCGATCAGGGCCAACGCCGCCAGGCCAGTCGCAACGAAGGAACGCGGCGGTCGCATCGCTCGATCGCCATGATGCGCGCATTCCGAGCGCACGACGGAGCGGATTCTTGCGGACGTCGGGGGCCTCGTGTACCAAACCGTCCCATGAGGGTCGGGCGAGTCGGCGCGACTCCCAATACACTCGGAGCGAGTGTTTCGACACCAACGGGGAGACCATGAACCATCACAAGGCGACTCAGGCGAAGGCGATCAACGGAACCGACAAGCATCGCGCGGCGGTTAAGACTGCCGTCGACGGGATCAACAAGACGATCGCGTCGGTCCCGGGTCTCGTGACGATGACGATCACGGAGCGCAAGCGTGTCTTGAAGATGCACACGGGTGGCGAGCGTTACATCGAGCAGATGGCGAATCTCGCGGTGTCGGACGCGAGCGTCTGCCCCCAAGGCGTGGATCCGAAGACGATGCTCGCGCAGCTTTCGGTCGACGCCGATCTCGCGACGCTCGAGAACGCGTTGAAGACCGCGCTGCAGCAGGTCCAAGACGCGCGTCTTCTCGCGACGGGAAGCGCGTGGCACGACGCGCTCGACATCTACGCGCTCAGCCAGACGCGCGCGCGACGCGAGCCGAGCAAGCACGATCAAGTGGCTGCGATGCAGCAGTTTCTTTCGACGGGCCCTCATCACGCGAAGCCCGCGGCGCCCACGCCGACGAGTTGAGCTAGACTCCGCGGCGATGTCGCGGCGGATTATTTGGCTCGCGTTGATTCTCGGGACGGCTGCAGCGGGCGCGTTCGTCGCGTGCGGGGACGACTCGAGCGGCGGGGACGCGGGCGCGGACGCGTTCGTCGACGCGACCTCGGAGCCGCCGCCGATCGATTCGTCCGCGGGCGACGCCGCCGACGGCGGAGCCGATGACGCGAGCCTTCTCATCGGCGTGATCGGCGACTACGGCGTCTGCTCCGACGCCGACCCGCCGGAATATTCGGTCTCTTGTCCCGACGAAATCGCAGTCGCCGCGCTGGTGCACGGATGGTCGCCCGACGCGATCGTCACCGTCGGCGACAACTCGTACGGCTCGGGCAGCTACGCGCAGCTCCCCGGCGATCAAGCGCCGTACGATCCCGACATCGACGCGGGGAAATTTTTTCCGACGATGGGCAACCACGACTGGCTCAGCGCGGCCGGGGACGCGCCGTCGCTCGCGTACTTTCATCTCGCGTCCCCGCGGTACGTGAAAGCGTTCGGCTCGCTCGTCACGTTTTACATTCTCGACACCGACGATCACGACGACGCGGGCGACGACGCGGGCAGCGCGCAGGCCGTTTGGTTTCGCGCCGCGCTCGCCGCGAGCACGACGAAGTGGAACGTCGTCGTCAATCACGAAGCGCCGTATTCGTCGTGCGGCGAATATTCGTACGACGGCGACGGCGGGCGCGAAGACTTTCGCTGGATCGGCGCGGCCGGCGCCGACCTCGTCCTTTCGGGTCACTCGCACGTCTACGAACGGCTCCAGCGCGGCAACTTCGACGACGGCGGGCCGCAGCCGTACGTCGTCATGGGCGCGTCGGGCGCGCCGCTCCAGGGAAACTGCGGCGTGAAGCTTCCGGGTCAGCAGAAGGCCATCTACGGCACGTTCGGCGCGCTCCGCCTCGCGATCACGTCCTCGTCGCTCGTGGTCCATTTCGTCGCGGAAGACGGCGGCGTCGCCGACACCCTCACGCTGACGAAGTGACCCATCCGTGAGTCGTAGCTGACAGGTCTCGCTCGCGGCGGTACCGTCGATCGCGTCGATGTGCCCCCTCCGCGCCGGCGACGTCGTCGTCGACAAGTATCGCGTCGAGCGGCAGCTCGGGAGCGGAGGCATGGGCATCGTGCTTCAGGCGACGCACCTTCAGCTCAATCAACCCGTCGCGCTGAAGTTCCTCGTCGATAGCGGGCTCGAGCCGGCGGTCGCGGCCGAGCGCTTTCTCCGCGAGGCGCGCGCGACGTTCCGGTTGCGGAGCGAGCACACCGTGCGCGTGATGGACGTCGGCACGCTCCCGACGGGCGAGCCGTTCATCGTGATGGAGATGCTCGTCGGCAAAGACTTCAAGCAGCTCCTCGCCGAGCGCGGGCCGCTGCCGGCGGGCGAGGCCGCGCTCTACATGACGCAGGTTTGCGCCGCGCTCTCGGAGGCGCACGCGCTCGGCATCGTGCATCGCGATCTGAAGGCGCGAAACCTCTACCTCACGACGCGCGTCGATGGCTCGCCGTGCGTGAAGGTCCTCGACTTCGGCATCTCGAAGCTCGGCCAAGACTCGGAGCTCGCGCCGCTCACGCGGCCGGACATGGGCATGGGCTCGCCGCGGTACATGGCGCCCGAGCAGTGGACGAGCGCGTCGACGGTCGATTCGCGCGCCGACATCTACGCGGCGGGCGCGGTTTTCTACGAGCTCCTCACCGGCGCGATCCCGCTCGCGGGCGTGCCGCTCGCCGAAGTGATCAAACGCGTGCGCGCGGGCGCGGTGCCTTCGCCGCGCGAGATACGGCCGGATCTGCCGGAGCCGATTTGTCGCGTGGTGATGCGCGCGCTCCGGCCGCATCCGGAAGAGCGATTTCCGACGGCGCAGCATTTCGCGCAGGCGATCCGCGAGGCGATTCCGTCGACCGACACCAACGCGCGCCCGAAGCCGGTGCTCGCGACGACCGTGCAGACCGCGGTCGTGAACCGCGAGGTGATGCTCGCGCGCGCGCAGATCGAAGCGCGTTTCGGGGCGAACGCGGCGTCGGACGATCCGTCGTCGTCGGCGCCGACGCCGCAAGATCGTCCGCGCCCGCCCCCGCCGCCTTCGGCCGAGCCGACGACCGACCCGGAGGGGGAGGACGTTCCGTCATCGACGCTCGACGAAGGCGTGCCCGCCGCGGCGCCGAGACACTCGCTGCAGCAGCCGGCGACCGCGCCGCTGCCGATCGCACCGCAGGCGCGGCCGGTGACGGCGGATGACGATCCGTACGCGGAGGACGTCGCGACGGTGGTCACGCGCAGCCCAATCGAGGGAGCCGCCGCAGGCGGGACCTCGCAAGCACGGGGCGAGGAGCATGTGGATCGGCACGCGACGCTCCAAGTCGCCGAGGCTCCTCCGGAGATCCAAGCGCTCCGCAACAAGTACTCGGCGCCGCCGGTCGCGATGGCCGTGCCGCTTCCTCCGCCTCCGCCTCCGCATGCGCTTCCACCGCCGCCGCCGCCGCCTCCCCTCGCGCGTCCGACGTCGCCGATGGCGCCGCTGCCCGTTCGGCCGCCGCCGCGACTCGAGCCGACGATCGACGATCCGCGCGCGCGCTCGGTCGCGCCGCGTGCGATGTCCGGCTCGCTCCCGCCGAACGCGCCCGCCAAGAGCGGAATGCCGGCGTGGCTCTTCTGGACATTTCTCGTCCTCGGCTTTTGCGCGGCGGGCGGCCTCGCGGCGGCGCTCTTGAGCCGGTTCTTTCCGTGACGGACGCGGTATAACGCGGCGCATGGACTTCGAGCTCACCGAGGAGCAACGGCTCATCCAGCAGACCGCGCGTGATTTCGCGCAGCGCGAAATCGCCCCAAGAGCCGCCGAAATCGACAAGAGCGGCCGATGGCCCGGCGAGATCGTCGCGCGCATGGCGGAGCTCGGTTTCCTCGGCATGGCCATCCCGGTCGAGCACGGCGGCGGCGGCCTCGACGCGCTCTCTTACGCAATCGCGATGGAAGAAATCTCCGCCGCGTGCGCGAGCTCGGGCGTCATCATGAGCGTCAACAACTCGCTCTTTTGCGACCCGGTCTACAAATTCGGAACCGAAAAACAAAAGAGAGAAATCCTCACGCCGACCGCGCAGGGAAAAATGCTCGGCTGCTTCGGCCTCACCGAGCCGATGAGCGGCTCCGACGCGCAGACGATGGTGACGAGCGCGCAAAAAGACGGCGGCGGCTGGGTCCTCAACGGCGCGAAGAATTGGATCACGAACGGCCCGCACGCCGATCACATCATCGTGTTCGCGGTGACCGATCGCAGCGGTCCCAAACTGAAGCACACCGCGTTTCTCGTGAAGAAGGGCACGCCCGGCTACACGCAGAACGCGGCGGATCACAAGCTCGGGATCCACGGCGCGCACTCGTGCACCGTGTTCTTCGAGAATTGCAAAGTGGGCGACGACGCCGTCGTCGGCAACGTGGGCGAGGGCTTCAAGGTCGCGATGGCGACGCTCGACGGCGGCCGCATCGGCATCGCGTCGCAAGCGCTCGGCATCGCGCGCGCCGCGCTCGACGCAGCGGTCGCGTACGCGAAAGAGCGAAAAAGCTTCGGCGTGCCGATCGCGCAGCATCAAGCGATCCAATTCATGCTCGCCGACATGGCCGTGCAGCTCGACGCCGCGCGTCTGCTCACGTGGCGCGCCGCGACGATGAAAGACAAAGGCGCGCGCCACTCGCTCGAGAGCGCCGAGGCGAAGCTCTACGCGAGCGAAACGGCGACGCGCGTCGCGCACAAAGCGCTCCAGATTTTCGGCGGCTACGGGTACTCGACCGAGTATCCCGCGGAGCGTCATTACCGCGACGCGCGCATCACGGAGATCTACGAGGGGACGAGCGAGATTCAGCGCATCGTCATCGCCGCGAGCCTTCTTCGGTAGCGGATTCGTCGGCGGGTTCTTCTTCTTCTTGCTCGGGCGTCGCGATGCGCTTCGCTTGCGCGACGCGGACGCGAACGGGTTGTTTGAGCCACGCGCGCGCGCCGAGCGCCGCGACGAGCATCACGACGGAGGTCACGACGAGTATCGGGAGCCACGCCACCTCGACGTCCTTCATCGCGACGAAGGCGACGACGCCGAGCACGATGGCCGCAATGGGCAGGCCAACGAGCACGACGCCGAGCGCGCCCACAGCGAGCACCGAGCCCTCGTCGACGTAGGGGCGCTGCACGAGCTCGACGATCGGCTCGGCCTCGCGCGGCTCGAATCGGACGACCGGCGACGTCGCGAAGGAGCGCGCGAGCGGCGTCGTCTTGAGGCCGCGCAGCTCGTCGGCGCGCAGCGGTCGTTCGATGTCGCGCGAGCGTTCGTACGCGCCGTCCGCTTCGACGTACCAGACGATCGGCGCGGAGCGAGCGAGCTCGATCGCTTCGCGCGCGCCGACGACCGCGACGCAGTCGGAGCGCGCGGCGAGGGCTTTGCGTGCCTCGCGGTCGAGCGGCTCACGCGAGAAGAGCACGCGAGGATTTCCCTCGAGCGCGACCGTCCAACCCGCGGCGGACATTTCGTCCTCGAGCGCGACGAGCTCGCCGCGCGAGCGATAACCGGCGTTCGCCGACGGATCGAGCACGACGACGACCGGCTCCGGCTCTTCGTACGCGGCGACGGCGGACAGGGCCGCGGCATCGCGCGCGGTGAGCGCCGCGAGAATCCGCGAGGCGATTTCGAACGCGCCGGTCGCGTGCCCGCGAAGAAGCGGCGACGCCGCGTCGCACTCGAAGATGGCGGCGATCCCCTCGCGATCTTGGCCCGTCCACAGCGCCTTCACGTCGACGAGCATACGCTCTAACCTGGACGGCCATGTCCACACGGGTTTTCATCCTCGCTGGCATCCTGTGCGCCTGCGGCGGCGCCACGCCCGAGCCGCAGCACGTCGACACCGCGCCGACCGCGACCGAGACGTCGGCGCCCACGCCGGTCGTTCACCAAGAGCTCGGCTCGATCGACGACCGCGCCGTGTCCAACACGTTCCAAGATCTCGGCACGAGCTTCGAAGCGTGTCAGAAGGCTGCGCTCAAGCGCCTGCCGTATTTTTCGGGCACGGTGAAGTTTTTCCTGCGCGTCGGCGAGGACGGCAAGACCAAGTGGGACTACGTCGAGCAGTCGACCCTCGGCGACTTCGATGCCGAACGCTGTTTGCTCGACGCCATCGAGGGCGCGCAGTGGCCCAAGCCCATCGGCGGCGACGCGACGGTCGAGCGCGATCTCACGTTCGACCCGGGCGAAGCGCGCCAGCCCGCCGACTGGGACCCGGACAAGGTCGCGGCGAGCGTCGGCAAGAAGAAGAAGGACTTCGACAAATGCGTGCAGAATGCACCTAACGCGAAGTTCACGGTCACCGCGTACGTCGCCCCGCGCGGCAAAGCCGGCAAAGTCGTCGCCGCGGGCGTCGCGACGTCGAGCAAAGAGGGCGGCGCGCAGGTGCAGTGCATCCTCGACGTCGTGAAAGCGCTCAAGCTCCCGAGCCCGGGCAGCTACCCGGCGAAGGTCGCGTTCGGTTTGTGATGGACCTCGAGCTGACCGAGACTCAAGCGCTCATCCAAAAGGCCGCGCGCGATTTTGCGACGCGCATGATCGCGCCGCGGGCGCACGACATCGACGAGCACGAGCAATTTCCGAAAGAGATTTTGAAGGGTCTCGCCGAGCTCGGCCTCATGGCGGTCAACGTCCCCGAGGAGCTCGGCGGGTCGGGCGCGGGCGTCGTCGCGTATGCGCTCGCGATGCAAGAGGTCGCGCGCGCGTGCGCGTCGACCGCGGTGACGATGGCCGTCACGAACATGGTCGGCGAGGTGATCGCGCGGTTCGGCACCGACGCTCAGAAGAAAAGATATTGTCCCAAGCTCGCGAGCGGCGATTACGTCGCCGGATCGTTCGCGCTCTCGGAGCCGGAAGCGGGCAGCGATCCGGGCGGAATGCGAACGACCGCGCGCCGCGACGGCGACGCGTGGATCATCGACGGCAGCAAACAGTGGATCACGAGCGGCGCGCACGCGGGCGTGATGGTCGTCTGGGCCAGAACGGGCGGGCAGGGCACGCGCGGCATCTCGTGCTTCTTGGTCGAAGGCGGCACGCCGGGTCTCCGCATCGGCCGCGCCGAGGACAAGATGGGCCTCCGCGGCTCGAACACAGTGTCGCTCCAGTTCGACGCTTGCCGCGTGCCCGCAGGCGCGCTCCTCGGCGAAGAGAACGGCGGCTTCAAAATCGCGATGATGGCGCTCGACGGCGGGCGCATCGGCATCTCGTCGCAAGCCATCGGCATCGCGCGCGCGGCGCTGGACGAAAGCGTGCAGTATGCAAAGGATCGCAAAGCGTTCGACAAGCCAATCGCCGAGTTCCAAGCGATTCAGTGGAAGCTCGCCGACATGAAGACCGAGCTCGACGCGGCGCACCTCCTCTCGATGCGCGCGGCGTCGATGAAAGAACGCGGCGTGCCGTTCTCGCGCGAGGCGTCGATGGCGAAGCTCTTCGCGTCGGAGGCCGCGGTCCGCATCTGCAACGAAGCGGTGCAGATCCACGGCGGCTACGGCTACATCCGCGAGTTCGCCGCCGAGCGTCACCTCCGCGACGTCCGCGTCACGACGATCTACGAAGGGACGAGCGAAGTGCAGCGCATCGTCATCGCGCGCTCCACGCTCCAATGAACGCCGAAGAGGAAAAACAGGAAGGCCAGAGGGTCAGAAGGCGGGGAAAAAGAAGTTTTGGGTTTTCGAAGACAAAAAATCTCTTCGGCTTCCCTTCTGATCCTGTGATCTTCCTGTTTTCTCTTCTCGGGGCGTGTGGTGGGCGCGTGGTCGTGCCGGAGAGGGCGGTGGTTCCGGTGGCGGGCGTGAAGGATTTGTCGGCGGAGCTCGAGGCGATTCGCGCGAAGGGGAACGTTCCCGCGCTCGCCGCGGCGGCGTTTCGTGGCGATGAGGTTCTCGCGATCGGCGCGACCGGCGTGCGCCGGCAAGGTCACGACGAGCGCGTCACGCTCGATGATCGCTGGCACCTCGGCTCGGACACGAAGGCGATGACCGCGGTGCTCGTGGCGATGCAAATCGAGCGGGGTGCGCTTCACTTCGAGGACACGCTCGGTGCGCTCTTCGGCGGCGGCGTGAACGAAAAACTTCGCGCTGTCACGATCGAACAGCTCCTCCAACATCGCGGGGGCCTGCCGCACCAATTCCCGCCGGACATTTGGGCCGAGATGTGGTCCGCGGGCGACGATCCGAGCGAACGTGCGCGCGCGGTCGGCGAGCTGCTCTCGCGCGAGCCGACGCAGCCGGTCGGCACGTACGAATACGCGAACACCGGTTACGTGACGCTCGGGCTCGTGCTCGAGCGCGCGACCAAAAAGCGGTGGGAGACTCTCATTCGCGACGATCTCTTCGGTCCGCTCGGGATGACGAGCTGCGGCTTCGGCGCGCCGGAGAAAGACGCGCCGTGGGGACACGAGCCGGGCAACGTGCCGCACGCGCCCGGACCGCGCGCGGACAACCCGCCGTCGAACGCGCCCGCCGGCGGCGTCCACTGCTCGCTGCGCGACTGGGGAAAGTTTCTCGCCGTGGTCCTCGCGGGCATGCGCGGCGAGCGCGGGCCGACGATGAAACGATTGCTCACGCCGCCCGAAACCGACGAGCATCGCTACGCGGGCGGGTGGGTCTTCTTGAAACGCGCGTGGGGCGGCGAGGTGGCGATGCACTCCGGCAGCAACACGCTGTGGACCGCGACGGCTTGGCTCGCGCCGGACAAGGACCTCGCGTTCGTCGCCGCGTCGAACGTCTATGATCCGAGGACCGTCGACGCCGCGTTCTCCAGCACGATTCCGGTGTTCACGGCTCCAGCAAATCGCGAGTGATCGCAGTGAGCGTCGGCGTGCCCGCGAGGGCCATCGCGAGGTCGAGCTCGCGCCGGAGCGTGTCGAGCACGAAGCGGGCGCCCGTTTCGCCGGACCACGCAAGGCCCCACAAAATAGGCCTTCCGACGAGGACCGCGCGGGCGCCGAGGGCAAGCGCTCTCAAGACGTCGGTGCCGCGGCGGACGCCGCCGTCGAGCAAGACTTCGACGTCGCGGCCGACTGCGTCGGCGATCGGCGCGAGCACATCGAGCGTCGCGGGCGAGCCGTCGAGCTGACGGCCGCCGTGGTTCGACACGACGATCGCGCTCGCGCCCTCGTCGCGTGCGCGCCGCGCGTCGTCCACGCGCACGATGCCTTTGATCGCGATCGGCAGCTTCGTGATCGATCGCAGCCACGCGATGTCGCTCCACGCGAGCGCCGGATCGATCAGCGACGCGAAATACGCCGCCAAGCCGGAAATTCCGATCGAGCCTTCGACATCGCCGTAGCCGACCGGCACCAGATTTTTCACCTTGAGGTGCGGCGGAAGGGAGAACGCGTTGCGCACGTCGCGCTCGCGGCGACCGAGGAGCGGCGCGTCCACCGTGAGCACGAGCGCTTTGCAGCCGGCGTCTTCCGCGCGTCGCACGAGGCCGACCGTCGCGTTTCGATCGCGATAGACGTAGAGCTGGAAGAACGTCCCGTCCGGATGCTCTTCGGCGACGTCCTCGAGGTCGGTGTTCGAGAGCGACGAGAGCATCATCGCGGTTCCGGCGCCGCGCGCGGCGCGTGCGGTCGCGAGCTCGCCGTCGTCGCACGCCAGCTTGTGGAACGCGGTCGGCGCGACGAGCACGGGCATCGCGAGCTTCACGCCGAGGACGCTCGTCGCCATCGTGCGCGTGCTCACGTCGACGAGGACGCGATAGTGAACCGCGCGTCGCTCGAACGCTTCACGGTTCCGGCGCAGCGTGATCTCGTCGTCGGCGCCGCTCGCGTAATAATCGAACGCCGACAGCGACAAGGTGCGCTTCGCGAGCGCTTCGAGCTCCAAGACGTTCGCGGGCGAGGAATCGTTTTTCATCGTGGGCCGTAAGAATGGGCATGAGCCCCAAAGCCTGCGTCCCCCATGTTTGCAAAGGTCACGACTCGAAGCACGTCCACGGCCAATCTTGTGGACACGACACGGTGAAGCACGGCGATCACGTCGACTACGTCGTCGAAGGCCATCGTCACAACGCGCACGGAAGCCATTGCGACGATCACGGGAAAATCTAAGCCTCCCAAACGTCGACGGAGATTTTCGGACGTTCGCACTTCGCGACGCCGAGCCGCTCGAGATGAGCGCTCGCCGCGAGGATGGTCGCTTCGTCCCACGCGTCGCCGACGAGCTGTAGCCCGATCGGGAGCGCGCCGTGTTTGCCGACGGGCGCGCTCAACGCGGGCAGGCCCGTGAGATTTCCGAAAAAATTGAATCGGCACAGACCGCCGAGCGCTTGCGGATCGAGGAAACCGCTTTCGAACTGCGCGTCGGTGACCGCGGGCGCCGTTCGCACGAGCGTCGGCAGCGCGAGCACGTCGACCTCGCCGAGCATGCGCGCCGCTTCGTTTCGCAAACCGGAGCGAAGGCGCATCGCTTCGGCCATCTCGACGCCGCCGAGCTCTTCGACGACGGCCATCGTGATTTGCAAGTCGGGCGACATCTCGTCGCCGTGCTCGAGCCAGTCGCGTCGCGCTTCGGCGCGCGTCTCGATCGAGATCGCGAGGTAGCCGACCGCCGGCGCGTGGCGCATGAGCGGCGAGCTCACCGTCTTGATGCGGGCGCCCTCTTTTTCGAGCGCGCGGAGCGCCTCGCGGCACGCCGCGGCGACCTCGGGCGACGCGTCGCCCCATTCGCCTTCTTCGACGCCGATCGTGAGACCGCGCACGCCGCGACCGAGCGCGGCGACGAGCGAGCCTTGCGGGAGCGGGGGCGCGGCGGCGGTTTCGGGATCGCGCGCGTCGGGCGCGCCGATCACTTCGAGCACGCGCGCGAGGTCGGCGGTCGACGACGCGAGCGGTCCGAGGTGCGCCACGGTCCCCGCGAACAAATCGCCGGCGCGCGACACGCGTCCCCACGTCGGCTTGATCCCGAAGACGCCGTTGCACGCCGCCGGAATGCGGATCGATCCGCCGCCGTCGGCGCCGAGCCCAATCGGAACCAAGCCGGTCGCGACCGCGACGCCGGTGCCCGTCGACGAGCCGCCCGCGACGTGCCCCGGATCGTGCGGATTGCGCGGCATCCTGCGATGCGGGTTGAACCCGAGCGGCGTCATGCCGAGCTCGGTCATCGGCGTCGTGCCCACGATGATCGCGCCCGCTTCGCGTAAGCGACGGACGACGGTCGCGTCTTCTTTTTGTGGCGCGCCGTCCATGTACGCGGTGCCGCCGCGCGCGGGCATTCCGCGAACGCGCGTCTGCTCTTTGACGACGACGCACACGCCGTCGAGCGGACCTTTCGGCGCGCCGACGCGGTAGCGATCGCCCGACGACTCGGCGTCGTTCTTCGCGTCCTCTTCGGCGACGTCGAGCAAGACGCGCATCGATGGCCTCATCCGCGCGAGCTCGGCGGCGCGCTCGAGCACGCGCCCGGCGATGCGCTCGGGCGTCGCACGACGCGACTCGTACGCGGCGACGAAATCCGCCGACGTTTTGGACCATCCCGATTTCGGCAGCCCGAGCCCGAGATTTTCGAGCCGCCGCGGCGGCCGCCCCGAGCGCGCGCGGTTGTCGAGCGGGAACGCGCCGTAGAGCGACGACGACAAATCAGACAGCGCCGAAATGCCCAGCTCGGCGCGAAGCGCGATCTCGAGGGCCGAGCTCCCCGCGCGCGTTCGCGCAAAACGCGCCAGCGACCTGAGCCAAGTGCCGGAGATGCGCGGAGCGGTGAGCATGGGGGTCAGGGATGTTACCAGGCCGAACCCTGTAGCCGAACCGCTTCCCACGACCTAAATTGAGTCCGCGATGCGCCTCACCCTGTCCCAGCGTTTGCGGCTCTCGCGCGGCGCGATGGTCTACTCGGCCGTCGACCGCGCGGCGCACACGCTCGCGTGGCTCAGGTACGCGCTGCCCGACGCGCAGCCGGAGCGGCATCACGTCTTCCTCGAGCCGAACGTCCCGTATGGGACTTCGCGCTCGTACCATCACACGCTCGACGTCTACATTCCGACGCGCGCCGCGCGGCCGCTGCCGGTCGTCATGTACGTGCACGGCGGCGCGTTCGCGTCGCTCTCGAAGGACACGCACCGCGTGATGGCGCTCGCGATCGCGCGCCGCGGCTATCTCGTCTTCAACATCAACTATCGCCAGGGCTTGCGGCACCCGTTCCCCGAGCCGCTCGAGGACGCGGCGAACGCGCTTTTGTGGGTCAACGCGAACGCCGATCGCTTCGGCGGCGACCGTTCGCGCATCGCCATCGCCGGCGAGAGCGCGGGCGGCAACCTCGTGACCGCGCTCGGCGTGATGCACGCCAAGCGCTACGAAGTGCCGTTCGCGAGGCGCGTGTATGATGCAAATATCGCCCTGCGCGCGATCGTGTCGACGTATCCGTACCTCGATCTAACCGACCGGTACGAGGCGCATCCGCGGCTCGCGCGCTGGTACAAGGCCGCGCTCTTCGACGCGGCGTCGTCGTATCTCGGGCGGCAAGTCTTCGAGCGTGAGCACCACGTGCTCGCGAGCCCCGTGCGTGCGCTCGAGAACGCGTTCGCCGCCGAGCGGGCGCTCCCGCCGTTTTTCATCGCGTGCGGGTCGCGCGATCCGTTCCTTCAACAGTGCCAAAGATTGAAAGACGCGCTCGACCGGCTCTCGGTCGACGCGGAGCTCTTCATCGCGCCGGGCGAGATTCACGCGTTCGACGCGATGGTGTGGCGTGCGCCGGCGCGAAAGAAATGGAAAGCGACGCACGCGTTCTTGGCCAAACACCTCTCCGCCACGTCGAAAGCGAAAACTGCATGACTGCGCAGGCCGTCACTCAAGGGATCCGAGTCACCGTCAAATCGCAATACGTCGCCGAACAATCGTCGCCGCGGCAGAAGCGATACGTCTTCGCGTACACGGTGACGATCATGAACGAAGGCACGCAACCGGCGCATCTCCGTAGCCGGCATTGGATCATCACCGACGGCGACGGACGCGTCGAAGAGGTTCGCGGCCCGGGAGTCGTGGGGCAACAGCCGCACCTCAAGCCCGGTGAGCACTTCGAATACACGAGCGGCTGCGTCCTCCAGACGCCGCGCGGGCAGATGCGCGGCACGTATCAAATGGTCCGCGCCGACGGGTCGACGTTCGATGCCGATATCGCGCCGTTCGATTTGATGCTCCCCTACACATTGAATTGAACATGGATGAACAATCGTATTTGAAGCTGGCCGACACGACCTTTCGGCGCATCGAGGACTTGCTCGACGAGGTCGACGCGGACCACGTCGACATCGAGCGCGCCGGCGACGTCGTCACGCTCACGTTCGAGGACAAGAGTAAGTGCATCGTCAACACGCAGCGGCCGACGCGGCAGATCTGGCTCGCCGCGGGCGCTCGCGCTTGGCACTTCGACTGGGACGGCGCGCGCTGGGTGGACGACAAAGACAAGACCACAGAGCTCTACGCGGCCATCGCGCGCATCGTGAAGGAGCGAGCCGGTGTCGACCTCGCTCTTTGAGGAGATGGGCGGCGAAGCGGCGCTGCGCCGGGTCCTCCGGACGTTTTACGATCGACTGTTCGACGATGCGATGGTCGGGTTCCTGTTCGACGGCAAAGACAAAGAGAAGCTCATCGAGCATCAGCTGTGGTTCACCGCGCGATTTCTCGGCGGGCCGAGCCGCTACGACGGGCGCTCGCTTCCGGACGCGCACGCGGCGCTTCCGCTCTTGCCGGGGCACTTCAATCGGCGGCATCAGATTCTGAAAGAGGTGCTCGAAGCGCACCACGTGCCCGACGCCGTGTGCGCCGAGTGGCTGCGTGTCGACGAGTCGCTGCGCACGGCGGTGATCAAATCCGGCGTCGACGCGCGCGAGCGCGCGCGCACCGCGAAGGATTGAGTATCCTCGCGCCATGTCGTGCGCTCACGCCGTCGGCGCGCAATTCGAAAGCTCCTTCGCGATCGACGCTTCGCGCATCGTGTTCGGTCGGGGCGCGCTCGGCGAGGTCGGCGAGCACGTTCGTGCGCTCGGCTGCAAACGTGTCGCGCTCTTCACCGACGCGCGCGTCGGCGCGCTCGAGCACGTCGCCCTCGCGCGCCAATCATTGCAGAATGCAAATATCGATTGCGCGGTCTACGACGCGGTCCACGTCGAGCCGACCGACGCTTCGTTTCGTGACGCCGCGCGCTTCGCGAGCGAGGGGAAATTCGACGGGTACGTCTCCGTCGGCGGAGGCTCGACGATCGACACGTGCAAGGCGGCGGCCCTCTACGCGACTTTTCCGGTCGCCGATTTTCTCGATTACGTGAACGCGCCGGTCGGAGCGGGAAAGCCGGTGCCGGGCGCGCTCCCGCCGCACGTCGCGTGTCCGACGACCTGCGGAACCGGAAGCGAGACGACCGGCATCGCGGTGTGCGACGTCCTTTCGTTGAAGGCGAAGACGGGCATCGCGTCGGCGCGATTGCGTCCGTCGCTCGCGCTCGTCGATCCGCGGTGCACGTACACGCTGCCGCCGGAGGTCGTCGCGGCGAGCGGCTTCGACGTCTTGTGCCACGCGCTCGAGTCGTACACGGCGAGGCCGTTCAATCTGCGCGCGCGCGGGCTGCCGCGTCCGATGAGCCAAGGCGCGAATCCGTGGAGCGATCTCGGGAGCCGCGAAGCGCTGCGGCTCGGCGGCGAGAATCTCGTCGCGGCGGTCGAAGGATCCGAAGCTGCGCGCGACGCGCTCGCGTGGGCGGCGACGCTTGCGGGCGTCGCGTTCGGAAACGCCGGAGTCCACATTCCGCACGCGATGGCGTACGCGGTCGCGGGGCTCGTGCGCGATTTCAAGATGCGCGGCTATCCGCAAGACGAGCCCATGGTCCCGCACGGCGTCTCGGTCGTGCTGAACGCGCCGGCCGCATTTCGCTTCACCGAAAAGACGAGCCCCGAGCGTCATCGCGAGGCGGCGCGCGTCCTCGGCGATCGCGACGGCGATCTCGGGCGCGCCCTCGAGACGATGATGCGAAGCGCGCGCGTTCCGGTCGGCCTGCGGTCGGTCGGGTACACGCGAGAAGACGTGGCCGCGTTGACGAAAGGAACGATCGTCCAGAAGCGTCTCCTCGGAAACGCGCCGCGCGAGGTCGGCGAGGCCGAGCTGCGCGAGCTCTTCGCGGAGGCGATGTGAAGCGCGAAGACTTTCGCTTCGTGATGCCGATCGCGACGCGCTGGATCGACAACGACGTCTACGGACACGTCAACAACGTCGTCTACTACGCGTACTTCGACACGGTCATCAACCGCTGGCTCGTCGACGAAGGCGGGCTCGACATCGCGCGCGGCGAGGTCATCGGGGTCTGCGCCGAGTCGCAGTGCACGTATTTGCATTCTGCATCTTTTCCGGACGCGCTCGACGCCGGGCTCCGCGCGGCCAAAATCGGCAACCGCAGCGTGACGTACGAAATCGGCATTTTTCTGGGCGAAACGCTCTGCGCGCACGGGCGCTTCGTGCACGTCTTCGTCGACCGTGCGTCGCGAAAACCGACGCCCATTCCGGAGCGCATTCGCGCAGCGCTCGAGCGCCTCCAATGAAGACGTACGATCAAGAAGAGGTCGACGCGATCCTCGAGCGTGCGCTGCGCGCGCAGGGCAAGGACGGAACGCGCCTCACGCACGAGGAGCTCGTCGCCGCAGCGGCCGAGGTCGGCATTCCGAAGGAGGCGATCGACGCCGCGGCGCGCGAGGGCGAAGCAGTGGCTGCGCGCGCGACCGACGCGCAGCTCGTCGCCACGTGGAAGCGACGCGCGCGTCTCCGGTTCGCGCGGCACTTCGTCGTGTACTTTCTCGTGAACGCGCTGCTCGCGCTGATCAATTTTCTGACGACGCCGTCGTTTCCGTGGTTCGGGATCGTGACGCTCGGATGGGGCATCGGGATCGCGATGCATTTCATGTCGGTGTTCTTCGCCGACGAAGAGCGCGTGCTCGAGCGCGAGCGGCGGCGCGCCGAGAAACGCGCGCGTCGCGAGAAGTGGCGGAGACGCGGCGCCGATTTCGATCGCGCAGTCGATCACGGCGTGCGCGCGCTGCTCGAGATCGCCAACACCCACGGCGCGCGCATCGAGATGCCGCCGCGGCGCGTTCGAGTCGAGGGCGACCGCGAGCTCGAGCCCGACGAAGAAGAAGAGGAAGAAGCGGCGAGCCGTCGGTCACGCCGTTAGCTTCGCGAGGAGCGCGTACGTCCGCACGTTCTCGGCTGTGCGTTTGAAGCTCTCGCGAAATCGCTCGCTCCGGAATTTCGCGGCGCGCTCCTCGATTCCGGCGACCGCTTTGTGAAGCACCCCCGCCGCTTCGTCGCGTCGCCCAACCGCGGCGAGCGCTTCGGCGTACGCGACGCGCACGAGCGACTCGGTGTCTTCGATGCCGCCGAGCTTTTCGAGGATCGCGTAAGCCTCCGACGCACGCGCGAGCGCGTCTTTCGCGTCGCGGCCGTGACGCAGCTCGAGGTCGGCGAGGTTCGCGAGCGCGCTCGCGTACGCGGGCGCGAGCGGCTTGCTCGTTTCGACGGCGCGCTCGGCTTCGGCGATGGCGTCGTCCGCCGCGCCGCTCGCGGAGAGCGCCATCGATCCGTAGATGCGCGAGAACGCGCCGAGCCGCGCGTCGCCTTGCGCGTCGAACGTCGCCGCCGATTGTTTCGCGAGCGCGACCGCTTCGACGTGCCGCCCTTGGAGGTGACGCAAGAGAGCCGTGTTTTGCTGGAAAATGGCCTTGATTCGCATGATGCCGAGCGCGTCGGTGACGGCCATCATCGACGTGAGGGTCTCTTCGGCTTCGTCGAGAATGCCGAGCGCGACGGCGACGTAGCCCATGTTCGCGGCTTGAACGCACGCGTTGCGACGATCGCCAGCGGCTTCGAAGAGCGCGCGGACCGATTTCATCTTTTCGTAGTACGTGCCGTGATCGCTCGAGTAGAGCGCGCTGATCGCGCGCGCTTGCTCGACGCGCGCCCGCACGATCGGATCGGGGCTCGCGTCGAACGCGTCGAGCTCGGCGAGCGCCTCGTCGGCGAGCTCGCGCTTTCCGACCGCGAAGAGCTGCATGATCGTGCGCGCGAGGGCGACGGGAAGATCCGCGTCGGTCGCTCGGCCGCGCGCGACGACGTCGGCGTGCGCGGCGAGGAGCGCGTCGACGTGACCGAGCGCGCCCGACGACGTCGCGAGCTCGCCGATCGCTGCGTACCAGCTCCGCGTCGCCGGCTCGAGGAGCACGGTGGCTTCGCGCGCGCAGGTCTCGGCTTCGGCGATGCGACCGCGCCATCGAAGCGCCTCGCACTGCAGCCTGCGAAGCTCGCCGAGGATCGGGCCGCTCGCGCCGAGGGTCACGCCGCGCTCGGCGCGGTCGAGCACGCGCGCGAGATCGTTTCCCTCGAGCGCTTGCGCCGCAGCTCGCGCGTAGTGCGCGACCGCGCGTGTTTTTTCGCCGCCGCGATCGAAATGTTCGGCGAGCACCGCCGCGTCGCGCTCGCCGTGCTCTTCGAGCCACGCGCCGGCGAGCCTGTGCGCGAGCGCGCGGTCGTCGTCGGTGAGCATCGCGTAAGCGGCCTCGCGCACGATCGCGTGACGGAAGAGAAGCTCTTCTTCGCCCGGAAAACGGCTCGAATCGCGCGCGGTCACGAGCTCGCGCGTCATGAGCTCGCGGATCCAATCCGAAGGCCGCGAGATCGGGTTCGACCCTTCGGCGGCGTGCGCGACGACCGCGCCGCGCCAAAATGTTTCGCCGAATACGCTCGCCGCGCGGAGCACGCGCCGCGCGTCGGGCTCGAGCGCATCGAGCCTCCGCTGCACCATCGCGAGCACCGTTTCGGGCACGTCGTCGCCGTGTCCCTCCGACGTCGCGCGGAGGATCTCTTCGAGAAAAAATGCGTTTCCGGCCGCGCGTGCGACTGCGCGCTCGACCACGTCGGGCGGCGCGCCCGTGCCGAGCACGTGACGCGCGAGCCGCGCGCCGGCCTTCGGCGTGAGCTCGCCGATCGCGAGCTCGAGCGGCGCGCGCGCTTGCCACAAATTCGGAAACGCGTCCTTCACCTCGGGCCGCGCGAGCGCGACGACCATGAGCGGCGCGTCGGCGTGCGCGCCGAGCGCCCAATCGACGAGCTGCACCGACGGGAGATCGCCCCAGTGCAAATCCTCGAGCACGATGACGAGCGGTGCCGCCGCGGCTTCGGCGCCGATCCAGTCCTCGAACGCGCGCCGAATCTGGTCGCCCATGAGCAGCGGATCGCGGCGCGCCGCGCGGAGCTGCACGCGATCGTCGTCGTCGAAGCGCGCGCCGACCGTCTCGCCGAGGAACTCTGCGATGCGAAGCACCTGCGTTTCATCGGCGACGTGCCGCGAGATGCGCGCGCGAAGGCGCGCGCGTGCGGCGTCGAGCGGCTCACGCGGATCGATTCCCGCGGCGCGCCGCACGAGCTGCCCGACGAGCGAAAACGGTGCGCCCGCGGTCATCGCATCGGCGCGCGCGCTCCAGACTTCGGCCGGCGCATGTCGTTCGGCGAGCTTGCGCAGCCACTCGTAGCGCACGCGCGACTTCCCGACGCCGGCAGGTCCCGTGAGGATCACCGCCCGCGCCACCTCGTCCGACTCGCACTCGGCGAGCGTCGCATCCAAGAACGCGAGCTCGCGATCGCGACCGACGCACGGCGTCGGCTTGCCGAGCAGCGTGCGCACTTGCATGTCGGCTTGCCGCTCGCCCGCGAGCTCGAGCCCGCCGGCCGCCGCGTGCACCACGAAGCTCGGACCGAGGAGGCCGGCCGTCGTCTCGTCGATCCACACATGGCGCGTCGCGCCCGTTTCTTCTTTGGTGACGACGCGCGCGACCGCGCGATCGATGACCTCGCCGATCGCGACGCCTCCGCGCCCGCGAATTTCGGCCCGCCCGGTCGCGAGCGCGATCGGCACGTCGCCGATCGCGTCACGAAGCGCGAGCGAGAGCCGTGCCGCTGCCGCTGCGCCGTCGGTCGCGCTTCCCCGGCCCGTCGGGCTCGCCGACACACCCGAGAGGAGCGCGACGATCGCGACAGGAAGCACTTCGATGCGCGCGCCGTGACGCTTCGCGATCTCGTGGAGCACTGCTTCGCGCGCCGCAAACCCGCTGTCGATCTCGGCGCGAAGGGTGTCGCCTTCGTCCCCCGAGCCGCCGAGCGCTTCGCGCGCCGCGACGACGACGCTCACGATGCGTCGCTCGCGATCGGTCAGCACCGTGGTGCTCGAGGGCGCCGGCGGTGGTGCCGGGACGGCCGCCTCCGCGCCGCGCGCGATTCTTCGGAGCTCCTCGCCGAACGCACGCGCCGAGACCGGCCGTCGAATTTTTTCCTTCGCCATGCCCCGCGCGAGGAGCGCATCGAGCGCCGTGGGCACGCCTGGCCGCAGCGACGAAGCCGGCTCCGCTTCGTCGAAGAGCATCTTCGCGAGCGTCGCGACCGCGTCTCCGCCGGCGAACGGCCCGCGCCCCGTCAAACACTTGTAGAGTACACACGAAAGCGCGAACACGTCGGCGCGCGCGTCCACCGCTTCGCCGCGCGCTTGTTCCGGCGCCATGTAACCCGGCGTTCCGAGCATCGTGCCGGCGGTCGTGCGAAACCCGACGTCCCCGGCGATCCACGCGAGCCCGAAGTCGACGATGCGCACGCGGCCGTCGGCGAACAAAATATTCCCCGGCTTGATGTCGCGATGCACGATCCCGTGGCCGTGCGCATGCTCGAGCGCGTCGGCGAGACGCACGCCGAGCTCGATCGCGTCGGCGATTTCCATCGGCCCGCTTCGAAGCCGCTGCGCGAGGTCCTCGCCCTCGAGCCACTCCATCGCGACGAACGCGGGCGAATCGCCGTGCGCGACGTACCGCACGATTCCCGGATGCGACATGCGCGCGAGCGCCGCGACCTCGCGCCCGAACCGCTCGACGCTCTCGGGGAGCGTCTCGTGCAGCACTTTGAGCGCGACCGTCTCGCGCGTCTCTTCGTCGATCGCGCGGTACACGGTCCCCATTCCACCGCTACCGACACGCTGCTCCAGCCGGAACCGCCCCGCGACGAGCTGGCCGAGCTCCATCCTCCCAGACAATCACCACCTTGACCCGAGGGCGAGCGTGACCTAAACCAAACCCTAACGTAAACGTTAGGCATGTCAGCGCCCATTCGTCTCCCAGTCGTCGCGACGCTCGAGAAGGAAGAAAACCTCCTTCAAGTGGGCGATCTTGCGCGCCAAACGGGAAAAACGGTTCGGGCCATCCACCTCTATGAGGAGCTCGGCCTTCTCAAACCGCTGGGCCGTTCGAAGGGCGGTTATCGGCTCTACGCGAGCGACGCGCCGCTGCGAATCCGCTGGATTCAGAAGCTCCAAGACATGGGCTTCAGCCTGACCGACATCCAAACGGTCGTGCGCGATTGGGAAAAGGCCGGCACCGCGCCGCGCGCGATGACCAAGATGCGTGCAGTCTACACTAAAAAGCTCGAAGAGACGCGCGCCCACCTGCGCCGTCTCGAAGCGCTCGAGGGCGAGCTCGAGCGGAGCCTCCAATATCTCGATACGTGCGACGTCTGCGAGCCCGACCGGCTCCTCTCGACGTGCCGCGCGTGCAACCACCATCCGTGCGACGAGAGTGTCGTGCCCGAGCTCGTCTCGGGTTTTCGTGTGCAAAGGGCAATGTAATGAGCGTCAAGCTTCCGATCTTCATGGACAACCACTCGACGACGCCGGTCGATCCGCGCGTGCTCGAGGAGATGATTCCGTATTTCACCGACAAGTTCGGCAACGCGGCGTCGCGCAGTCACCACTTCGGTTGGGTCGCCGAAGAAGCGGTCGACTACGCGCGCGAGCGCATCGCGAAGCTCATCGGCGCGCAGAGCGAAAAAGAAATCGTCTTCACGAGCGGCGCGACCGAGAGCGACAACCTCGCGCTCAAAGGCGTCTACGAGTTCTACAAAGACAAAGGCAATCACATCATCACGTGCGTGACCGAGCACAAGGCCATCCTCGACACGTGCAAACGTCTCGAAAAAGACGGCGCGCAAGTCACGTATCTGCCGGTCGACAAGACCGGGCGAATCGATCTCGACGATTTGCGTAAAGCGATTACCGACAAAACGATTCTCGTCTCGATCATGCTCGCCAACAACGAGATCGGGACGGTGCAGCCGATGGAGGAAATCGGCAAAATCACGCGCGAGCGCGGCGTGCTCCTTCACTCGGACGCGGTTCAAGGAATCGGCAAGATCGATTTCGACGTGCAGAAGATGAACGTCGATCTCGCGTCGATCACCGCGCACAAGATGTACGGGCCGAAGGGCGTGGGCGCGCTTTACGTGCGCCGGTCCAAGCCGCGCGTGCGTCTCGTCGCGCAAATGGACGGCGGCGGTCACGAGCGCGGCATGCGCTCGGGCACGCTCAACGTGCCGGGCATCGCGGGCTTCGGAAAAGCCGCGGCCATCATGATGGAAGAAGGCAAAGCCGAGAGCGTGCGTTTGACTGCGCTTCGCGAGCGGCTTCGCAAACGCATCATGGATCGCATCGAAGAGGTTTACGTGAACGGCTCGGTCGAGCATCGCTTGCCGGGCAACCTCAACATCTCGTTCAACTTCGTCGAGGGCGAGGCGATGATGATGGCGATCAAAGACGTCGCCGTGAGCTCCGGCTCGGCGTGCACGTCGGCTTCGCTCGAGCCGAGCTACGTGCTCCGCGCGCTCGGCGCGTCGGACGAGCTCGCGCACTCGAGCATTCGTTTCGGCCTCGGCCGATTCAACACCCAAGAAGAAGTCGACTTCGTCTCCGACCTCGTCGTCGACAAAGTGAAGCACCTTCGCGACATGTCCCCACTTTGGGAAATGCACAAAGAAGGAATCGACCTCAAATCCGTCCAGTGGGCGGCGCACTGACAGGAAAAAGCAAATGGCCTACTCAGAAAAAGTCATCGACCACGCCGAGCACCCGCGCAACGTCGGAACGCTCGACAAAGACGACCCCAACGTCGGCACGGGGCTCGTCGGCGCGCCGGCGTGCGGCGACGTCATGCGTCTTCAAATCAAAGTGAACGACGAAGGCATCATCGAAGACGCCAAATTCAAGACGTTCGGCTGCGGCTCGGCCATCGCGAGCTCGTCGCTCGCGACCGAGTGGATCAAAGGCAAGCGCGTCGACGAAGCCGAGCAGATCAAGAATTCGCAAATCGTCGAGGAGCTGAATCTCCCGCCGGTGAAGATTCACTGTTCGGTTTTGGCCGAGGACGCGATCAAGAGCGCGATTGCCGACTTCCGCAAGAAGCAGGAAGCGAAAAAAGCGAAGTAGTCATGACCGAAACGACCGCGACCACGCCGACTGCGCCGACCGAATCGAAAGGATCGATTTCGGTCACGCCGAAGGCCGTCGAGATGATCAAGAAACAGATCGCGAAGCGCGGCAACGCGAATACCGCGCTTCGGCTCGGCATTCGCGGCGGCGGGTGCTCGGGGTTTTCGTACGTGATCGAGTTTCACGACGGCGAGCCGCGCGCGAAAGACAACGTCTTCGACTACAAGGCCGAGGACGGCACGCCGGTTCGCGTCGTGGTCGACAAGAAGAGCCTGGTCTACTTGAACGGCACGACGCTCGACTGGGAGCAGACGCTCATGCAGCAAGGCTTCAAGTTCGTGAACCCGAACGAGAAGACGAGCTGCGGCTGCGGTCACTCTTTCACTGTTTAACTAGCAAGGGGGCTGCTCGCCCCCTCGCGGCTTCGCCGCTTCACCCCTCGGGGGTTCGCCTGGCGGCTCACCCCGAATAGGGGGGCGTTGCCCCCCTTTCCCCCCAACAGATGTTCGATCCCTTCACCATTCTTGGTTTGCCGCGGCGATTCGACGTCGACTTGCGCGCGGCGGAGAAGAATCATCGCGAGCTTTCGCGGGTGCTCCATCCGGACAAGTATGCGGGCGGAAGCGCCACCGAGCGGCGTGAGGCGTTGACGAAGGCCGCCGACGTGAACGAGGCGTGGCGCATCTTGCGGGATCCCGTGCGGCGAGCCGAAGCGCTGTTTCAGCTCGAAGGGATCGCGGTGGGCGAGACGAACGAGCCGAAGCCTGACCCCGAGCTCTTGATGGAAGTGCTCGAAAAACGCGAAGCGCTCGCGGACGCGAAGAACGAACGCGACGTCGACAAGGTCCGCGCGCTCGAGGCCGAGGTGGAAGCGCGCGAAAAGAAAATCGAAGAGACGCTCGCGAGCGCCAAGAGCTTCGACGGCGCGCTGGTCGCGAAGCTCGGCGAGATGCGATTTTATCGGCGCTTTCTCGAAGAAGCGTCGGCGGTCGAAGAGGAATTGGCCGGGTAATGCTCTTCGAAATTCACGATCCCAAAGCTGCGCCCAAGCCGATCGGAATCGATCTCGGCACCACCAACTCGCTCGTCGCTTGCGTGCGGAACGAGAAGCCGGTCGCGATCGCCGATTGCAACGGCGAAATCCTTTTGCCGAGCGTCGTTTCGTACGCCGAGGGCGATACGGTCGTCGGGACGCCGGCGATGCGGCTCGCGAGCGAGCATCCGCGCGAGACGATCGTGAGCGTGAAGCGATTCATGGGCCGCGGCGCCGACGATCCGGAGACGCGGCGGCTAGGGCCATACGAGTTCGACGACTCGCCGGGCGACGTGAACACCGTTCGATTTCGCGTGCGCGGCAAATCGCTGACGCCCGTCGAGGTGAGCGCCGACATTTTGCGCGAGCTCAAAAGCCGCGCGGAGGACGAGCTCGATCGGGTCGGCGGCGCGGTGATCACCGTGCCCGCGTATTTCGACGACGCGCAGCGGCAAGCGACCAAAGACGCGGCGCGCCTCGCGGGGCTCGACGTCTTGCGATTGCTCAACGAGCCGACCGCGGCCGCGCTCGCGTACGGGCTTCAGTCCAAAAAGAACGGGCACTTCGTCGTCTACGATCTCGGCGGCGGCACGTTCGACGTCACCGTGCTCTTTCTCGAGGACGGCGTCTTTCAAGTGAAGTCGACCGGCGGCGACAGCCAGCTCGGCGGCGACGACATGGACCGCGCGATCGCGAACGAAGTGCTCGAGCAGCTCGGTTGGCTCGCCGCCGAAAAATCCAAGCCGCGCCAGCTCACCAAGAGCCCGAAGCTCACGCCTGCGGTCGTGCGACTCGTGCTCGATCAAGCGCGCGGCATGAAGCACGTGCTCACGACGAAAGACGTCGTCGAAGCCGAGGTGCCGCTGCCGGATGGCGGGACGCGCGTCGTTCGGATCACGCGCGCGCGGTTCGACGAGCTGATCGCGCCGCTCCTCGAGCGCACCGGCGTCGCCTGCAAGCGCGCGATGAAGGATGCGGGCCTCAAGACGGGCGAGCTCGACGGCGTCATCTTGGTCGGCGGCGCGACGCGCGTGCCGGCCGTCCGCGCATACGTCGAAAAAATGTTCGGCAAGGAGCCGCTCGTCGACGTCGATCCCGATCAAGTCGTCGCGCTCGGCGCCGCGGTGCAAGCCGATTTGCTCGCGGGCGAAGGTCGGAGCGACGAAGTGCTCTTGCTCGACGTCATTCCGCTCTCGCTCGGCATCGAGGTCGGCGGCGGCGTGGTCGACAAGATTTTGCCGCGAAATACGACCATCCCGACGTCGGCGCGCGGCACGTACACGACGCAGCAGGACAACCAAACGGGCTTCGAGGTGCACGTCGTTCAAGGCGAGCGCGAGATGGTCGCCGATTGCCGGAGCCTCGCGCGCTTCACGCTGAAGGGAATTCCGCCGCTGCCCGCGGGGCTCGCGCGGCTCGAGGTCACCTTTCGCGTGGATGCCGACGGCATCTTGAGCGTGAACGCAAAAGAGACGACGACCGGCATCGAGCAGAGCGTGACGGTGAAGCCGACTTACGGTCTCGACGACGAGACGGTCGAGAAGATGTTGATGGATGCGCTCGATCACGGCGAAGACGACTTGCTCAAGCGCCGGGTCGCCGAAGGGCGCGTCGAGGCGCAGCGCATCCTGCTCGCCACGAACAAATCGCTCGAGGCCGACGCCGATCTCCTCGAGCCCGGCGAGAAGGGCGCGATCGAAACTGCGATGCGCGGCCTCGATGAAGCATGTCGCGGCGAAGACCCGCGCAAAATTCAAAACGGGATCGACGAGCTCGACCGCGTCACCAAAAGCTTCGCGGGACGCCGCATGAACCGCGCGATCGCGCGCGCGATCGGCGGCCGCAAAGTCGACGAAGTGAACCGCGAAGTCGAGCACGCGAAGGGCATCGAGCGAGCGCATGAGTAAAGTGATCTTTCATGCGGTCGGCCAGACCTGGGAGTCCGAGGTCCCGGTCGGGTCGTCGCTCCTCGAAGCCGCGCAGAAAGTCGACGCACCCGAAGGGTTCGCGTGCGGCGGCGTCTGCGCGTGCTCGACGTGCCACGTTCACGTGAAGCGCGGCGCGAACCTCCTCTCCGAAATGGAAGACGAAGAGAACGACATCCTAGACAAAGCGTTCGACGTGCGCGCGACCTCGCGCCTCGGCTGCCAATCGAAGATTCTGGTCGACGGCGAGATCGAGGTCGAGATCACGCGCGAGAGCCTCGACGCGTTCGAGAACGAGCATCCCGAGATGCGTGGAAAATACACGAAACGTCCGGCGTGACGCCTAAGGCGTCACCTCGACGGCGCCGAACATTTGGGTCGGGTGGCTGAGACAGTGGAACCCGAACGTGCCGGGCGCGTCGAAGGTGAACGTGACCGTGGTGCCGGTCGACGTCGTCTCGATCGGGCTCGGCGTGTCGCCGCCCGACGCCGCCATCGGGTGGCCGCTGAAGAAGAGGTTCCACGTCACCGTTTGGCCCATTTTGATGTGCACGCAGTTCGGCGAGTACTGCGCCGGGAGCGCGTCCATCGGGCCTTGAATGGTCGCGCCGTTGGCGGTCATGTCGGTGAACGACGTGCAGCCGTTGACGACCTCGGGCGGCGCCGCGGCGTCGGTGACGGGGTTCGGGTTTCCGGCGTCGCCGGGGGCGGACGAAGGCGCATTCGGCGAATTCGAGCTCGAGCCTCCGTCCTGTCCTGGAGACGGGTTGGTGCTCGCGCAGGCCGCAAAACAAAAACTCAAGGCAACGACGTATCGAGCGTACATGGGGTTCTCCTTTCGCTCGACCGAGAAGCTGCGCCCGCGCTCGCGGTGCTGCTTCTTATTCGCGCTTAGCCGTCTCTTAATTCGATGCGCACCGCGGGATCGATCAGGTAACGCGATTGCGCGCGACGCAAACACGATCGGAGTCCGCGGCGCCTGAGCTCGGTCAACGCGACGTGCACGCGATTTTGCGCGGCGGCGGGTGTGGCGCGATCGTCGGGCCAGCCGGCGTCGCGGAGCTCGTCGAGCGTGAGACCGATGCCGGGCGCGCTGCGGTGCGTTTCGACGAGGCGCCATAGAAGACGGCGGAGCACGCGGCGGTTGCTCAAATCGCGCTGCGAGTCGCCCGGCGCGGTGAACCAGCACGCCTCGGGGCCGACGACGAGGACGGGCGCGGAGGTGCCGTCGCGCGCGAGCGAGGACTCGATGAGGCGAACGGCGGTTCGTGCGTCGTCCGACCGCGCGGAGATGGCGCGCGCGTGGAGCAGACGCTCGCGCGTGAGGACGGTGTCGCCGTCGCGGGCCCAGTCGACGTAAGCGCGAAAAACTTCGAGCACCTCGAGCGCGCCGAAGTCGCCCACGTTGCGGAGCAAACGCGCGGCGCGCTCGCAGCGCGCGTCGGCGTCTTTGTGGTGGCCGAGCGCGGCGAGCGCCATCGCGAGGCGGCCGAGGCACAGACCTTCGGAGCGCGCGTCGGTGACGCATCGGAGCGCGGCGAGCGCCCGCTCGTGGCACGTTCGAGCCTCTTGGACGTCTCCGAGCTCGTGACAAAGAAGGCCGAGGCTCGTCCGTGCGATCGCCTCCATGCGGCGGCTCGCGGTCTGCTCGAGACGTTCGAGCGCGAGCTGGAACGTCGCTCGCGCGCGCGGCGCCGCGCCCATCTCTTGGAGCAAGACGGCCATGTTCGCCAAGAAAGTTCCCTCGAGCTGACGTTCGCCGGCCGCGCGAAACGCGGCGATCACTTCTTCGTATCGGCGGAGCGCTTCGTCGAAGTGGCCGACGTCGTGATCGAGCGCGCCGAGGTTGCCGACGATGCGCGCGCGCGTGACGCCTTCGTCCGAGAGCGCGAGCGCGCGTTCGTAGCCGCGCCTCGCCGCGTCGAGATCGCCGCGCTGGTGCTCGAGGACGCCGACGTCCGCCCAGAGCTCGGCCGCGAGCGCATGCGCTTCGTCGGCCAGCACGAGCGCGCGCTCGAGGTCCGCGCGCGCTTCGACGATCTTTCCGCGAAGGAGAAACGCGCGTGCGCGAGCGCGGAGGCCCCGCACGCGGAGCGCGATTTCGCAGCCGCTGGCGAGCTCGATGAGCTGGCCGAGTCGCTCGACGAGGGCGTCGGTGAGCGCGCTCGGCTCGGCGCGCGCGAGGGCCGCGATCGCGTCGTCGACGAACGCGCGGCCGGCCTCGCCGTCGCTCAGCGCCCAATCGAGCGCGTCGGCGACGTTCGCCGGATCGCACGCTTTCATCGCGAGATAATGACGCGCGTGCCGTCGCCGCGTGTCGGGCGCGTCGTCGCCCCGGTCGAGCGTCGTCGCGGCGTGGGCGCGGATCGACTCGAAAAACGCGAAGCGCACCGAATCGCCGTCGGGAATGCATCGAAGGAGCGATCGATCCCGCAGCGTCTGGAGCGCGTCCAAGAGCGTCGTGCCGGGCGCGGGCGCGACGACCGCCTCGGCGTCGTTCAGGCTGAAGCTCCCGCGAAAGACCGCGCACTGCGCGAGCACGCGAACCTGATTTTCGGCGAGCAGACGGACCGACGACTCGATGGTGCGTTCGAGCGCGCCTTCGCTTCCGAGCACGTCGAGCGGACGATCGATGCGCGCGAGGAGCCCGCGGATCCCGAGCACGTCGACGCGCGCCGCGGCGAGCTCGATGGCGAGCGGGATCCCTTCGAGACGCGAGACGAGCGCGTCGAGCTCGTCGGGATCGTCGCATCGCTCGGCGCCGACGCGATCGAGAAAGAGCGCCTTCGCTTCGGGCAGCGGCCGGACCTCGTGCGCGAGCTCGCCCTCGAGCCGCAGACGGCTGCGCGAGGTCGTGACGAACGTGAGGTGCGGCGCGGCCGCCATCCACTCGGCGACGATCGCGGTCGCGCTCGCGACTTGCTCGAGGTTGTCGAGCACGACGACGCCGCGCGGCTCGGCGGCGAGCGCCGCGCTCACGCTCTTCGGGTCGAGCGCGCCCGCAGGCTGAAGTCCGAGCGCGTCGAGCACGCGCGCGCAAACTTCGTCGGCGCCGCGCGCCGTCACGAGATCGCAAAAGCGGGCCCGCGCCGTGCGCCGACAGAGCTCGATCGCGAGCCGCGTTTTTCCGATTCCTGGGGGCCCCCACAGCGTGACGAGCGGCGCGCCTCGCTCGCACAGAGCTTCGAGCTTCGCGAGATCGCCGGCACGCCCGACGAAGCGCGTGAGCGGTCTCGGCAAGCTCTTCATCGGCGCGGCACCGCGCGAACGGGCGCGACGTAAACGCGCCGCGGCGACGTCACGTCGGCGATGTCGACCAGAAGCTTTCCGTCGACGAGCCCGACGGGCTCCACCGGCGTCACTTGCATGACGTTGCACGCCGCGCCGCGCACGATCGGCGGGCGCGACGAATCCTCGTCGAGCACGATCACGCTCGCCACACAGCCAGAATCGTCCGGGTCGTCTTGGTAGACGCCCGTCAAATTTGACTGCGACGGGTGTGCGCTCGCCCACGGGACGACCGTCCCATCGGGCTCGACGATCTCGCCACGCGCGGAGCCTGCGTCGACCGAGCCCTCGAAAAAGAATCCCGCGAGCTCCATGTCGAAGGTCCCGTCGTCGCCCACCTCGCCGACGAACCACCCCGGATACGGGTCGTGCGCGACGTCACCCGCGCAAACGTACGCCGCAATGTGCTCGCCGTCGGTGACGAGCGCGATCGAGACATCGTCGGCGCCGTCGTGCGCGCTCGTGACGAAGAGCGTCGCGCCCGTCGCCTGCTGGCAAGCGCACGCAAGAAATACCGCGCACCATCGAGCCATGCCGAGCCCAATGCATGCGCCACGCCGAAAGGCTGGGTCGCACCGTCACGTCACGGGCACGGGGCGCCTTCGGCGATCGTCATGCGGTCGATCTCCTTTCGCGCAGCTTCGGCGGTCGTGACCGGGCTCGAGCACGCGCTCCGCGTGCAGACGTAAATCGCGGCGCCGGTCTTCGGCTTCGGATAGTGGCCGGCGTCTTCCACGCGGACGATTTTGCGAGGCTCGTAGACGCGAACGAGCTCGTCATGGAGCGAGCGTGCGAGCGCGTCGTCACCGCCACGAACGACGGTCACTTCGACGGGGCCGAGCACGAGCTCCTCGTAGGCGAGCGCGAGGAGGCCGGCGCCCCACGAGCCTTCGAAGTGATCGTTTGGTGCGAGCGCGGCGAGCGTTCGCTCGGCGGTCTTGCGATACGTCTCGTCGCGCGTCACGCCCGCGAGGCGAATCAAAAAGCGCGCGGCCCCCGCGTTGTCGATGAATGGCTTGCGCCGCGGGACGAGCGCGTCGACGTCGCGCGCGGTCGTGCCGAAGAATCCGCCGTGCTCGGCGTCCTCGAGCGTGTGCATCGCGCTCGCGATTTTTTTCGCGGCGTCGAGCCAGTGATCCTCGGCCGTCGCCTCGTGCAAAAAGAGGAGCGCGAGGCCCATCTCGCCCTGTGCTTTCAAATAAAGTCGCGTGTCCGGCGTGGTCGGGCGCATGCGACGATCTTTGGCGAGATCCGGCTCGAGCTCGGCTTGCTCCATGCCGCCGTCGGCGCGCGTGCGTTTCGCGAGGAGCGCGTCGGCAGCGCGTTTGGCGATCTCGAGCGCCGCGCGATC
Organism: Polyangiaceae bacterium; assembly: GCA_036488725.1. GTDB lineage: Bacteria > Myxococcota_A > Polyangia > Polyangiales > Polyangiaceae > DASXHD01. The sequence continues at coordinate 32,475 of DASXHD010000014.1, forward strand.
GCCGGTTGCTTCGTAGAAGCGCACGTAGCTTTGAATCACGAGCGCGTTTTGATCGGTATAGACGCCGTGATCGATCGGCGGGATGCCGTACTTTCGGCGGTCGGCGTCCTTCATCGCGTAGTAGTCGCCGGGCTCGAGATTCGCCGGCAGCTGCGGCGCGCGATCTTGTTGCGTCGAATAAAACGTTCCATCCGGCGCGAGCATCCAGTCTTCGAGATATTTGCGAACGAGATCGGCGCGCGACTTCCATCGTGCATCGCCGGTGCGCTGGAGCTCGAGCGAAAACGCGTCGAGCGCGCCCGCCTCGAAGATGGTGCGCTTCTCGGGGATCGGGTTGTCCCACGTCTTCGAGAACGCGCCGACGAAGATGCCGCCCCAAACCGGGTCGAGCAGCTTGGCTTCGCCCTCGGCGACCGCGAGGGCGCGCGCGGAGAGCTTCGTGTCTCCGCGAGATCGCGCGCGGATCAGCGCGTGCTCGAAAGGACCGAACAGCGCGACGCGCTCGTCGCCGCCCCAGCCGTAATCGTCGGCCATGCTGGCGAGATATTGGTTCGCGTCGACGCACGCCGCGGCCGAGTCTTGGTTGGGCTCGCTGCCGTGACCGGTCGTCGCGCCTTGGCCGAGCGTGCCGTCTTTTTGTTTCGCGACGAGCGAGTCGAGCAGCTCGGCGAGCTCGCCGCCCGATTCGCTGCCTTGGAGCGCGTAGACTTGGTGCCCGTCGGGCGTGAAAAAAATCGTCGCGGGCCAGCCCCATGGCAAGAACCGATCGCCGAGATCCGGCTCCTGATCGGCGTCGACGCTGACCGGAACGAAGCTCTGCTCGATGCGACGAATGACGTTCGGATCGTGGTACGCGCCCTCGTGCATCCAGCGGCACGCGGAGCAGCCTTCGATTCCGGCGTCGACCATCACGATTTTGCCCGAGCGTCGCGCTTCGTCGAACGCGGCGGGGCCGAAGCGGTGCCAAGCGATCGGATGAGCTTCGACGGACGGCGCGCGCGCGCCGCCGGCAGCGGTGCACGCCGCGAGAGCGAAACCAAAAGCCGCGATGGTGCGTTTCAACATGGATGGGTAGACTCTCGGTACGCGAAATTTGTGACTGGGGACGCCGATGGACGACGAAAAACAGCTGATCGAACGGGCACAGAAGGGCGATCGCGCCGCCATGGAACGAGTTTTGGCCGACGCGAGCACGCTCATTTACCGCCTCGCGGTTCGGATGCTCGGCGACCCGGCCGACGCGCAAGACGCCTCGCAAGAAATTTTGATGCGCGTCGCGAGCGGTCTCGGATCGTTCCGCGGCGACAGCGCGTTTCGCACGTGGGTCTATCGCGTCGCGTCGAACCAGCTGCTCACCGCGCGGAGGCGCCGCGCCGAGGAAGCGACGAAATCATTCGACGAGCTCGCCGGCTTTCTCGACGCGGGCATCGCCGCCGACCTTCCGGCGATCGAGGACCAAGCGCTCGTGCGCGAGGCCAAGCTCACGTGCAACGCGCGCATGCTGCTCTGTCTCGATCGCGATCACCGGCTCGCGTACATCCTCGGCGAGATTTTGGATCTCTCGAGCGAAGAGGGCGCCGAGATCCTCGAGATTTCTTCCGACGCGTTTCGCAAGCGTCTCTCGCGTGCGCGCGAGCGCATGGACGAGTTCGTCACCGCGCGGTGCGGGCTCGTGGACTCGAAGCATCCGTGCCGATGCGGCAAAGTCGCGGCGCTCGCGGTCGACGTGGGCAAGCTCAGCTTGACGCAGCTCCGGTGGGCGCACCACGCGGTGAACCCGCGCGCGAAAGAGATCGATCAGCTCGTCGACGCGGTCGCGCTCTTCCGCAGCAATCCCGATTATGCCGCGCCGGAAACACTCGCGCGCGGCGTGCGCGAGCTCCTCGCCGCGACGGAGCACGCGCGCACGCCTTAAGGCGAGACGAGCGTGCCGCGGACCTCGAACGTGTGATCGCCCGGGCTCGCCGGACACGTGAAGGTCGCGCGACCGAGCGAGCGCACGACGTCCGACGCCGGCGACCCGTCGCAGAAGATCGAGTAGTCGCTGAAATAATCCGGCGACGCACTGACCTCGTGCGTCTGCGAGATCGTCTTCGGGTTCGTGCGCCAGTGGACGACCATGCGATCCGGCGAGGGCCGCTCGATTGAAATGAGATCGCCCGCGACGGCGCGCGGGTAGGGACGCGAGACGGCTGCGATCGTCGCGGGCCAGTAGAGGATCGCGTTCGACGCGTCGTCGTGCCGAATTCCCCACGCGCCCGGCTCCCAGGTCCACGTGGTGCTCGACGCGAGCACTCGATCTTGGAGGTCGAGCTCGTCCTTCAACCAAGTCGCGCCGTCCGCGCCCGACTGATCGCAGCCGAACTCGGTCACGAAGAGCGGCGTGCCCCACGCGGCGGCCTCGGCGACGGCGTGCTGCATGCTCGGTGCGAGCACCGACGGATCGTTCTGCCAGCCGGTGACTTGCGAAAACCAACCGGTGTAGACGTGCACCGCGTAGACGCCCGCGCCATGAACGAACGGCGCGCTCGGGATTTCGGCTTGATCGAACTGGTTTCGCGTCGAGATCGGCTCGAACAAAATTGGCGCGTCGCGATCGATCGCGTGAAGCGTGTCGGCGAAGCTCGCGTGAAACGCGTCGAGCTGATCTTGATGAAAGACGACCGGCTCGTTGAACGCCTCGAAGCCGAGGACGGCAGCGTCGAACGTGTAGCGCTTCGCCATCGTCGAGACCGCGGTGATGAACGCTTGCTGGAGCGGCCGGCCGTCGGTCGCTTGCGCGTTCGCGAAAAAATCGATGCCTGCTTGGAGCACCTCCGGCGAGGTGCGCCGGCTGTCGTCGCTCGGCCCGGAGAGGAGCGTTTGCGGCGGCGGAACGATCGCCCAGAGCGGCGCGCCGTCCTCGCCGATTTCTTTGCTGTACGCGTCTTGGTGCATGTCCAAGATGACGTAAAAGTGGTGGCGGTGCGCCATGTCGAGCACCGCGTCGACTTTCGAAAAGAACGCCTCGCTGTATTTTTGCGGGCGCGGCTCGAGGGCGCTCCAGTTGATCGTGAGGCGCATCGCGTCGAAGCCGAGCTCCTCGAATTTTTGCGCGCTCGCTTCGTCGAAGTCGGGGAAGACTTCGTTCGGCGCGCGGCCGTCATCGAACGTCGCGTCGAAGATGCCGTTGACCTTCGCGTTGTAGCCGCGAAAGAGGAGCTGGCGACCTTGGCCATCGCGGAACGCGCTGCCGTCGACATGGACCGCGGCCGGATCGGTGCGTCCAGGGATGACGCCGGGCGTGCTGAGCTTCGGGCCGCACGCCGCGAGCGCGAGGACGAGCGCGCGTTTCATCGAGCCTCATCGTACGCGCGTTCGAGGAACGCGGCGTAGCGGCGCGTCGCGCGCGCGAGCTCGTCTCGCCCGACGCGTGCGTCGAGACTGTGCGCGACGACGACGCGAGCGCCGGCGAGCTCGCGACGCCAGGTGCCGACGATTCGATCGCCGGCGAGAATCGACGCAGCGAGCATGCCGCCGCCGGCATTGATGCGCTTTGCGAGCGACGGGTCGAGCAGGTCGTCGCGAACGCGGTAGCCGACGAGGAGCTCGTCGAACGCCGGAAGGAGACACGTGGCATCACCTGCGCGCGCTTTCGCGTCGAACCAAAGCGTCCGACCGTCGAGCGTTTCGGACGCGAGTCGGTGCGCGTTCGCTTGGAGCGCTTCGCGCGCGACGCTCGAGGGGAGACCCGACCACCACGCGAAATCGTCCGCCGTCGCCGGCCCGCGGCTTCGCGCCCATCGAAACGCGAGCTCGGCGGCCGCGTCGCGTGGATCGACGCGCCGCGCTCGGGGCGCGCGCTCGTCGAGGAGGGTCCAAGTGTGCTGTTTTCCGCGTCGCGGGCCGCTCGTCGCGATGCACGCGAGCTCGGCGCACGCGAGAAGGTGCGGAAGGCGCTGCCCGTCGGGCGCGACGCGCGCGCGGCGCAGCACGGCCGCGAGCTCGGCGCGCGTGAGCGGCGCCTCGGCGAGCGCTTTTCCGATCGCCGCGTTGCTCTGCGCGATCGTCTTTGCGTCGAGCTCGAGCTCGCGATGCCGTCGCGCCGCCTTCTGCATCAAGCGAGGCGCGACGAGCTCGACGATCCACCGCACGTCCTCAGGCGCGACGAGCTGCCACGTCCATCGCATCGCGTGCGTGCGAAGCATCTCGCCTTGGTCGAGCGCGCGCTCGATCGACGCATCGGTCACACCATCGGGCAGTCGCGCGCCGAGCGCCCACTTCGCGCCCGCGTAGTCTTGCGCCTGCACCGCGCCGAGCCACGCGACCACGTCCTTCGGTCGCCGAAAATCATGGCGCGCGATCTGTTGCGCGCCGATTCGCAGGCGCGCGACGCTCAGTCGCACTTCTGGCTCGTCACCACGTTCATCACCGGAACTTCGAAGTCGTTCCACGTCAGGTTGCCGAGCTGCTTCATGTCGTTCTGATCGAGCTTGTTGCCGTCGCCGAGCCGAAACGACGAACGCGACTCGCCGCTGGCGTCGGTGTTGATCATGCCGTACTTCTTCAGCGCGGCGATTACGACCTTCGCTTGGGTCCCAGTGAACGACGAATCGTCGAAGCCCGGCTTGAGGCGCAGCCGGCCGCCGTACGGAAACCCATCGGCCGGATACGCGTTGCCGCACGCGCCGCCCGCGCGCGCCGCCGGCTTCACGTAGCCGTACTGCATGATCGCCGCGCCGGGGATCACGATGTCGATCGCGTGTTTGATCTCGCCCGACGCGATCTCGTCGGCCCAAATGACGCCGGGTAAAATCGGAGTGCCCGCCGCAGTCGTGCTGCCCCAGCCATCGGGGAGCTGCTCGCTCTTCGTGAGGTTCCACGTGACGAGCGCTTCCCACCCGGTCGTCGCGCTCGAAGGGTTCCACGCGTAGAGCTCGTAGAGCTTGCACGTGCCCTGCTGGACGATGATGACGTGATGATCCGAGTTCGGGTTCGTTTGATTTTCGTAAACGACGCCGCTCGGGATCGGCGCGGTGGCGCCCGTTCCGTCATTTTGAAAAAACGTGTCGCTCGAATCGAACCCGAACGACGCGGTCGTGCCGACCGGGACCATCGGCTGCGACGCGGGCACGACGTTGACCCACTCGTCGCCGGGATACTCGGCGACGATCGCGCCGGCGCGCGCCGTGAGGTTGTCGATGTACGTCTTCGATCCCGGATCGAGGGGCGCCGCCGAGATGTCGACGTCGTACGGGTAGCTCGGCGGAAACATCGGGCAGCCGCCGATCGTCGGGCCGCTCGGCGGGGCCGCGTCGGGTGAGGCCTCCGACGTCGGCGCGTCGAACGGAGCATCCGCCGAAGCGTCGACGCCGGCGTCGTCGGTCGCTGGGCTCGAGCCGCACGCGATCAAAAAAAACGCCGAGGTCAAGTAAAACGAGCGCACGATCACGCGAGCCTCCTCTCGACGAAGCATCGGCGATACGCTCGTCTCATGCAACCCGGAGCTCCTGCGAAGGCCGCGGCGGTGCTGCTGCTCGTCGCGTGCGGCGCGCTCGGCCTCTACGCCGTGCAACAGCGACGAGAGTCCATCCTCCACGCGAACGGTCAATCCGACGTGAGCGGCAAGCTCGACGCCTGCGAGAAGACGCGCGACACGGAGAAGAGCGCGCGCGAAGCGTGCGAAAAGAGCGCGACCGACACGAACGCGAGCCTCACGTCGTCACGCGCCGAGCTCGACGAGCTGCGCAAGGCGAAAGAAGACGCCGACAAGCGCGCGGCGATCTTCAAATCGATCACCGAAAAATTCAAATCGCTCATCGACAGCGGCAAGCTCCAAGTCGTGATGCGCCACGGACGCATGGTCGTGAAGCTGCCGGCGTCGGTGCTCTTTCCTTCGGGCAGCGCCGAGCTTTCGAAGGACGGTTTGACGGCGGTGTCCGACGTCGCGAAGATCCTCCGGCAGTTTCCGGATCGACAGTTCGAGGTCGCGGGTCATACCGACGCGATCGCCGTTTCGCCGACGTCGCCGTTCAAGACGAACCTCGAGCTCTCGGCGGCGCGCGCCGTCACGGTCGCGCAGACGCTCGAGAAGGGCGGCATGAACGCGGCGCACCTCTCGGCCGCCGGCTATGCGCAGTTCCAGCCGGTGGCGAACAATCGCACCGAGGCGGGTCGTCAAGAAAATCGGCGCATCGAGATCGTGCTCGTGCCGAACCTCGCCGAGCTCTCGTCTCTCGACACCGACGCGGGCGCGCCCTAGGACGAAGCCATGCGGCTCGAGATCGCGTCGAGCTCGGCGCGCGTCGCGGTGCGGGCTTTTTCGGCGAAGCCGTAGCCGATTTCGGTTTCGCCTTTGGCGAGCGCCGCGAAGACCGCGTCGGCGAACTCGGGGAGCGGCGTGCCTTGCGTGTGAAGGCCCTTGCCGCCGAGATCCGTGTCGACCGCGGGCGGGATGACTTCGATCACTTCGACCGATTTTCTTGCGAGATCGTGGCGGAGCGAGACGGTGAACGAGTGCATCGCCGCTTTGGTTGCACAATACACGGGTGCGAAAACCGCCGGCACGAAGGCGAGCCCCGACGTGACATTGACGAGCGTGCCCTTCGTTTTTTCGAGCTGCGCGAGGAAGAGCGACGCGAGGTGCACCGGCGCGGCGAAGTTGATCGCGATCTCGCGCTCGCGCTCGGACCACGGGGCGGCGTCCTCGCTCAAGCGCGCGCGCCGCTGGATGCCGGCGTTGTTCACCACCACGTCGAGCGTGGCGAACTCGGCGATCACCCGTTTCGCGAGCGCGACGCGGTCGGCTTCGTTTCCGACGTCGGAGACGATCGTGTGGAGGCCCCCGATCTTTTGCTTCGCGTCGCGCAGCGCGTCCTCGCGGCGGCCGCACACGATGACCGTGCTGCCGGCTTTGGCGAAGCGCTCCGCGAACGCGAAGCCGATCCCGGTCGCGCCGCCGGTGACGAGAATGGTTCGACCTTCGAGCTTCATGACCTGCCTCCGATGCGAATGCCCGGCGCCGGGAACCCGGCGCACAACGCTCGTACCTCGCCAGCGATCTTCGCGAGGAGCGACTCGTCGCTCGGCGACGCGACGACGCGATCCATCCACTCGGCGATTTTTTTCATCTCGCTCGTCCCCATGCCGCGCGAGCTCACCGCGGGCGTGCCGAGGCGCAGGCCCGACGGATCGAACGGCTTGCGCGAGTCGAACGGCACCGCGTTGTAGTTGAGAACGATGCCGGCCTTGTCGAGCGCCTGCGCGGCGACCTTGCCGGTCACTTTCTTGTTCGTGAGATCGACGAGCAAGAGATGGTTGTCGGTGCCGCCGGTCACGAGGTCGAAGCCGCGCGCGGCGAGCTCCTCGCCGAGGACCTTGGCGTTCTCGACGATGTTGCGTGCATATTGCACGAATTCCGGGCGGAGCGCTTCGGCGGCCGCGACGGCGATGCCGGCGGTCGTGTGATTGTGCGGACCGCCCTGAAGGCCCGGGAAAACCGCGCGATCGATGGCGGCTGCGTGTTTCTTCTTGCAGAGGATCATTCCTCCGCGCGGGCCGCGAAACGTTTTGTGCGTGGTCGACGTGACGACGTCGGCGATGCCGACCGGCGAGGGATGAACGCCCGTCGCGACGAGCCCCGAGATGTGCGCGATGTCCGCCGCGAGGATCGCCCCGACTTCGTCGGCGATGCTGCGAAACCCCGCGAAGTCGAGCGTGCGCGGATAAGCGGTCGTGCCCGCCCAAATCAATTTCGGTTTTTGCTCGCGCGCGAGCTTGCGCACTTCATCCATGTCGATGCGGCAGTCTTCTTTGCGCACGTCGTACGGCACGCTCTTGAAGTACTTGCCCGTGATCGACACCGAGTGGCCGTGCGTGAGGTGACCGCCGAACGGGAGCCCGAGCCCCATGATGACGTCCCCCGGCTGACAGAACGCGAGATACACGGCGAGGTTCGCCGGGCTGCCCGAGTACGGCTGCACGTTGACGTGGATCTCCTCGTCGGGCTCGGTCTTGTGCGCGTACTTCGCGAAGAGCTCGCGCACGCGGTCGATCGCGAGACGCTCGACTTGATCGATGACCTGCTGGCCTTCGTAATAGCGCTTGCCGGCGTAGCCCTCGCTGTACTTGTTGGTGAGGACCGAGCCGGTCGCTTCCATCACGGCGCGCGACGCGTAGTTTTCGCTCGCGATGAGGCGGAGCGTGTCGTGCTCGCGCTGATTTTCTTGGTCGATGAGCTTTTGGATTTCGGGATCGACTTGGGCGAGACCGGGCTCAGTCATGAGCCGTCCATAGCACGGCCTCAGCGGCCGTCGGCGAGGGGAATTCCCGCCAAATTCGCCACGGCGACGACGATGGCGCGCGGCTCGACGGGCTTGGGCACGTGGCGCTGGAAGCCGCTCGCGAAGGCGCGCTCGGCGTCCTCGCGCCGCACGTACGCCGTGATCGCGATGGCCGGCGTGCGTCCGCCTTCGCTCGGCGGGAGCGCGCGGATTCGCCGGATGAGCTCGTAGCCGTCGACCTCGGGCATGCCGATGTCGCTCACGATCACGTCCGGCCGCGTGCGCGCGAAGAGCTCGAGCGCCTGGACCGCCGACGTCGCCGAGGTCACTTCGGCGCCGGCGCTCGAGAGCACGAACGCCATGAGCTCGACGAGCTCGGGCTGATCGTCGACGACGAGGACGCGGGTGCGATCGAGGCGCGGGAGCGGGGAGGGGGGCGAGGGCGGCGGCTCGGAGGTCGGTGCGCTCTGGAAGACGCCGCGATGCGGGACGTGCGTGGGCAGATCGACGGTGAAGGTCGAGCCTTTCCCTTGTCCTTCGCTCGCCGCGTGAATGGCGCCGCCGTGGGCGGAGACGAGCTGGCGGACGATCGCGAGGCCGAGCCCGAGTCCGCCGTGGCGTCGGGTCGTCGACGCGTCGACCTGACGAAACGGCTCGAAAATGGCTTCGAGCATGTGCGGCTCGATGCCTTCGCCCGTGTCGTGGACGACGATGCGCACGTCGTTGCCGCGCCGGCGCGCGGTGACCGTGACGGTGCCTCCGCGCGGCGTGAACTTCACCGCGTTGGTCACGAGGTTCGCCACGATTTGCTGCAGGCGCACTTGGTCGGCGCGCATCTCGATGGCGGGCTCGACGGTCGCGGTCACCGCGACGCCCTTCGTGTCGGCCGCGCGGCGCGCCGATTCGACCGCGTCGCTGATGGCTTGCTCGAGGTTCGCGGCGCCGACGTCGAGCTGCAGCTTGCCGCTGATGATGCGCGAGACGTCGAGCATGTCCTCGATGAGACGCGCTTGCGCGCGTGCGTTGCGCTCGATGGTTTGAATCGGCTCGCGCAAATCGGGCGGGAGATCGCGCGCCATGAGGAGCTTCGCCCAGCCGATGATCGCGCTCAGCGGATTTCGGAGCTCGTGCGAAACGACCGCGAGAAACTCGTCCTTTGCGCGGTTCGCGAGGTCGGCCTGCGCGCGCGCGCGACGCTCGGCTTCGAACAAGACATTGCGTTCGTCGGCGAGCCGGCGACGTTCGATGACGAGCGCGGCGCGTCGTGCGAGCTCCTCGGCGAAGGCGAGATCGCCCTCGTCGTACTCGCGATTCGACTCGGCGTGGACGAACGTGATCGCGCCGAACACGGTCTCGCGTCCGCGAAGCGGAATGATCATCCCGGAGTGAAGACGCAGCCGCCGGAGCAGCTCGCGGTGCTCGTCGTCGATCGCGCTGCGCTCGATGAGCTCGCGCGGGATGACGCGGTAGAGCTCGGACTGGCCCGTTCGAATGACGTTGCGCACGCCGGTCGTGTCGCTGCGGTTCGGCGGATATTTGCGCGCGAGCTCGAGCGCGAGCGTGACTTTGCTCGGGTCGACGTGCGCGACCGCGAGCCGCTGGATTTCGCCGCTCGGCTCGACGACGTCGACGGCGCACCAGTCGGCGAGCCGCGGCACCGCGAGGTGGACGACCGTGCGGAGCGACGCGTGGTAATCGGCGGCGGAGAGCAGCTCTTCGCCGGCGCGCAGGAGAAAATCGCGGCGCGCCTGCTCGCGCTTCTCGGTCGTGACGTCGCGAAAGACGAGCACGACCCCGAAGAGCTGCCCCGCGTCGTCGCGGATGGGCGCCGCGCTGTCGTCGATCGGAACGTCGGTGCCGTCGCGCCGCACGAGGACCGTGTGATTCGCGAGGCCGACCACTTTGCCTTCGCGCAGCACTTTGGCGACGGGGTCCTCCACGTGGCGGCGCGTCTCTTCGTTCACGATGGGGAAGACGTCGCGCAGCGTGTGGCCGCGCGCTTCGTCTTGCGACCAGCCGGTGAGCTTTTGCGCGACGTCGTTCATGAACGTGACGAGCCCGGTCGCGTCGGTCGCGATGACCGCGTCGCCGATGCTGTGCAGCGTCGTCGTCCAGCGCGCTTGCGCTTGCTCGGCCGCGAGGCGCGCGGCTTGCTCGCGATCGAGCGCGGCTTGGAGCTCGATCTCGGCGCGCTTGCGCGCGTGGATGTCGAACGTGACGCCGAACCATTCGCGCACGTCGCCGTTCGCGTCGAGCAGCGGGATCGCGCGCACAGTCATCCAGAGGTATTCGCCGTCTTGGCGACGCAGGCGAAACTCGTGCTCGAACAATTTCTTGTCGCGCCTGGCGGCGTCCCACACCTCGCCGAGCCGCGCGCGATCGTCGGCGTGCACTGGCTCGAACGCCTCGCGGTCGCGCCAAGCTTCTTCGCTCTGACCCGTGAACCGGCGCCAGCCGGGCGAGTCTGCGTTCGGGTGGCCGTTGCGATCGGTCGTCCAGACGATGCCGTTGGTCGCTTCGACGAACGTGCGATACGCGCGCTCGGTGAGATCGCGCGTGACCTTCGCGTACCCGAAGAGCTTGCCCGCCGCGTCGCGGAGCGCCGTGATGACCACGTTCGCCCAAAAACGCGTGCCGTCTTTGCGGACGCGCCAGCCGTAGTCTTCGAAGCGCCCGTCGCGCTCGGCGATCGCGAGCTGGCGGTCCCATGTGCCGGCGGGCGTCTCGCGCGGATAGAAGATCGAAAAATGTTTTCCGGCGACCTCTTCGGCCTCGTAGCCCTTGATGCGGCGAGCGCCTTCGTTCCACGACACGATGTTGCCTTTCGTGTCGAGGAGGAAGATCCCGTAGTCCCGAATGCTCTCGACGAGAATTCGAAACTGCTGATCCGAGACGTTCTCCATCGCGACGACGACGGTGCCCCGTTTTCAGCGCTTTGTCATTTGAAACGCGTGACGCCTTGCTCGCCAGCGTAACCGCCGACGCCGCGCGCGCGGAATCGGCGCGTGTGCGCGTGCGCGGCGGCGTCGGTGCGGAACGCTTCGAGCGCTTCGTCGCGCAAACGCAGCATCACCGCGTGCGCGTGCTCGGCGTCCTCGTGCGTGACGGGCGCGTTCATCGCGCCGCGCGCGGCGGTCGCGTCGACCGGCGAAAGGAACGGGAGCGCGTCGTCGCACATGCCGTCGGGCACGAGGGCGGCGCCCGCTCGTCCGAGACGTGCTCCGACGACGGCGAGCGGCGGCAGCGAGTGCGCGACGAACGCCCGCGCGACCGTAGCGAGCGCGTCTTCTCGAGCCGTCGCGAGGAGCGCATGCGCGCACGCGGCGCGGACGTCGCCGGGCGCGGCGGAGTCGGTCAGGCAAGCGCGCGCCGCGTCCTCGTCGAGCGACGCGCCGCGATAAGCGGAGCGACCGGCGTCGGCGACGCTCGCGAGCCACGCGAGGAGCGGCCTCGCGCCGCGCGCGAGCATCGCGACGCGCTCGACGTCGGGCCCCGGCGCGCGCGGGACGTTCGCGAGCCCGTGAAGAACCTCGCGCTGCACCTCGAGGGCGTCGCTCGGCGCGAGGCGATGGACGACCTCGCTCCCGTCGCGACGCGTGAGCCGCATGACCCAACCGATCCCTTGGCGCACGTCGGCGCTTTCGATCTCGGCGAACGGCACGTAGACGCCCGTCCCCGCCGCGAGACACCGAACCCCCGCATCGTCGACGGTGACCACGGCGCGCTGCGGAAAAACCTTCTGCCAGAGGCCCATCACCACGCCTCGATGCGCCACGCGCGCTTCTTCGCGAGCCGCCTGAGGCGCGGATCCGGATTGACGACGACGCGCTCGCCGACACGCGAAAGCAGCGGTAAATCCGTGAGAGAATCCGTGTAGAATACAGCTTCTTCGAGCGCGAAGCCTTGCTCCGTGGCGAGGCGCGCGGCGCGCGTGACCTTGCCTTCGCCGTAGCAGAGCGGGTCCTCGGGCTTGCCGGTGAAGCGACCGTGCGCGTCGACCTCGAGCTCGCTCGCGACGACGTGATCGATGCCGAGCGTGCGCGCGAGCGGCCGCGCGACGTACGGGGTCGCGCCGGTGACGATCGCGACGAGATCGCCGCGCGCGCGATGACGCTCGACCGCGCGCCGCCCTTCGTCGGCGACGTGCGCGAGGACGTGCGAGCGAAACCACGACTCGCACTCGTCGATCATTTCGCGCTCGGGTTTGCCTCGCAGCGTCGCGACGGCGCGCGCGGCGACTGCCTGCGCGTCGAGAATGCCGAGCGTGTACTGCGCGACCCAGAACATCACGCGCGCGAGATCGCGCGTCGTCGCCTGACCGACCTCGCGCTGCCATCGCACGTAGAGCGTCGCCGTCTCTTTGCGCACCAGCGTACGGTCGAGGTCGAAGAGCGCCGCGCGCATCGCCTGGGAGCATGTCATATTCGCGGCCATGCGCGGCCAGGTCCGGAACAAAAGATGGAACGACGCAGAAGACGCCGGCGACGGCGCGCGCTTGCTCGTCTGCCGCTACCGCCCCCGCGGCGTGCGCAAAGAAGACGAGACGTGGAGCGCTTGGGACGCGAGCCTCGGACCGAGCCGCGAGCTTCACGCCGCGATCTACGGCAAGCACGGCGCGCCGATCGCGTGGCGCGAGTTCAAAAAGCGTTACCTCGCCGAGATGCGCGCGGAGCGCGACGCGATCGACGCGCTCGCCGCCCGCGTCGCTGCGGGCGAAACGATCACGCTCCTCTGCTCGTCGGCTTGCACCGATCCCTCGCGCTGCCACCGCACGCTCCTCGCGGGGCTCATCGAGAAGAAGCTCAGTGCAATTCGGTCGCGTCGACGATCGACTGGAGCATCGGCAAGTCCTCGCTCTCGTGGATCTCGGGAACCATCGACTTGAGCTCGTAACCTTTGTTACCGTCCACGAAGAAGCAGATGCGAACTTTTTCTTTCGTGATGCCCTTCGCCGTGAACGTGCCTTCGATCGCGAGGCCGGAGTAGCTCTTGAAGCACGCGCGGTGCGCGCGCGAAGTCTCGATCCAGCGGTCGCCGGCGGCTTCGATGTTCTTCTTCATCGCGTTCACGAGGATGCGGCCGAACTCGTTCACGTCGTCGGAGATCGGATCCGGCACGGCGGCGACTTGCACGATCTCGTCGCTGCCGTCGAGGTTGTTCTTCGAGACGACGAGCGTCGCGTCGTCGATGCTCTTGGCGGCGAACTCGGGCGGGTAGTGCACGGTCGCGAGGCTGTTTCCGGTCGAGTAGCTCTCGGTGAGACTCGCCGCCGTCGCCGTCGCGACCGCCGATGCGCGCGCCGAGCGTCTCGCCGACCGCGCCGCGAGCACGCCGAACATGAAGAGGGCGAAGCCGAGCAACAGGAGGACGCCGACCGGCACGAGGATGATCGCGACGATCGCGCCGGTGCTCATTCCGCGTCGAGGCGGCGGCGGCGATGACCAGTACGGCTGCTGCATCGGCGGAGCATAGCTCAGTAGACGCCGTAGGCGCGCCCGAGCAGCTCGGAGAAGACGTTGCAGAATGCATGAAACCCGAGCGACGCCCCGATGCCGCGCGTCCGCGAGCGGAGCCACCCGAAGACGAGCGACGGAAAGAACACGGCGAATCGCGCGGGCAGCGGCACGGTCACGAAATGACCCATCGCGAAGATCGCCGACGCGACCAAGATGCCGGGCCCGAGCTCCGCGCCGAGAAAACGCACGCGCCCGGGGAGCGCTTCGTCGAGCCGCGTCTGCAGATAACCGCGGTAAAAAGCCTCCTCCGGCAACGCGACGAGGAGGATCTGGCCGAGCGAGTCGTTGACGAGCTGCACCGGCCGAAGCTCGAGCGAGAAGGTGTGCTGCGGGTGCCACCAGTATCGCCACGCGAAATAATACGGACCGAAGATGACGACCGCGGTGCCGACGGCCCACGCCGTCGCGCGCGCGCCCTCGCGAAGAACGCGAAAGAGCGAGAGCCGCTCGTGCAAGAGGAGCCCGCCGAGCTGAAGCCCGTGCTCGCGCACGCGCGCGTCGTCTTTCGTCCAGACGAGCCGCCACACAGCGGCGAGAAACACGAAACCGACGAACGTCGCGACGTGCCGCTTGGGAACGAGCACCGCGCCCACGCCGACCACCGCCGTCACGATCGCCGACGCGGCGAGCGCTTCGACGAGGATTTTGCGATTCAAGGCGTGCACACCACGCGGGCGGCGTCGACCTCCGAACGGCTGCCGTCGAAATTTTCCCACGCGACGAGCCACTCGCCCGCCTTCTTGCCCGGCGCGAGCCACGGCCTCGGCGGCTCACCCGAGACGCGCGCGAACGAGCTCTCTTTGCCGACGCCGTCGCGCGTGACCGACGCGATGCGCACCCAGCCTTTGTCGAACCAGGAGATCATCACCTGGCCGCCGTCGGACGCGCCGAGCGTCGGGTGACCGCCGGGAAGCTTCTTGCGCCAGATGACTTTGCCCTGCGCCGGCTCGATGAGCGCGACGTGCGCGCCGCCCTGCTCGTTGTTCCACGCGACGAAGCAGCCTTCGCTGCCGCACGCGATCATCGGCGCGTCCGCGGGGAGCTTGTCGTCGTTCACTTGCTTCACGTCGCCGAGGAGGCGGTCGTGCTTGATGCGGCCGACCGTCGCGGGCTGCTCGTCGAGACCTTTCGCGAGCGCCGGATCGTCGAGCGAAATGCGCAGCCGCTGAATCGTGTGCACGTTCTCGCGCTCGAGCTTGTACGCGACGAAAACCGCGTTGCTCGCGACCGCGACGGTCGGCACGCGCACCTGCGGCGCGCGCGACGGAATCGGCCCGGCGTAATCGGTGAGACGCACTTCGTTGCCTTGCGGCTCGAGCTCGCCGTTCAGCTTTCGAAAAAAGAGATCGGTGTTCTCGCGGTCGCGATCGTCTTGCCAGACGACGACGAAACCTTCGGGCGATTTTTCGAACGACGGCCAGAAGTGACCCGCGCGCGCCGCGCCCACCGACGTGGAGGCCCCCGCGATTCGTCCGCTTCCGTCGAGCCAGCGCGCGCGCACGCCGGGCTCTTCGCGGCCGCCGCGATCCCAGTAGAGCATCGCGACGCGATCGCCGACCGGAAGGAGCGAAGGCTTCTGCGCGTCGAAAGCCTCGGGCGTGACGTCACGCGGCGCCGAGGTCGCGCGGCCCACGTCGTCGAGCAAGACCGAGTAGACGTGATCGTGCTCTTTGGTCTCGTGATCGTCGGTCCACACGAAGACGGGCCCGCGCTGCGCCTGAACGATCGCCGGGCGCGACGCGTTCGTGCGCGTGTCGAAGCGCGGATGCGAGAACGTCAGCATCTTGCACTGGCCGTTGTTCGCGAGCGCGGCTTTCGCTTGCTCGTAGTAGTCGCGCGCGACGGTCGCGCCGCCGGCGCTCTCTGCATCTTTGAATTTTTTTTCTGCGCCGACGAAATCGCCGGCCGCGAAGAGTCGCTGGCCTTCGGCGATGGTGGCGCCCCATTTCGGCTCGTCGCTCGGCGGGCCTGCGACGTCTCCGCTCGCCGTCGTCGTCGGGCTCGCCGCGGTCGCCGACGAGACGACGAGCGGCGTCAGCACTTGCACCTTGAGTTGCTTGACCCAAACCCAACCGATCGCGGCCGCGCCGCCGATGAGGAGCGCGAACGAGAGCGCCCACCGAAACGGTGACGTCCGCGACGGCGCGCGCGACGCCGGGGTCGCGGCGGTCGGCGGCGCGTCGAGCGCGCTCAAATTCGGCGGGCGAGCGACGGGACCCGCGACCGGCTCGACGGTGACGAGGCCGGGCGGCGCGCCGCGGAACGTCGCGTCATCGGCGGCGACGCTCTGTCCACCCGGCGCGGCCGGGAGCGACGAGACGCGGCGGTCGAGCGCGATCGTCGCGTCGTCCTCGCCGCGCGCTTCGAGCTCGTCGAGGTCGGAGATGTTGACGTAAGAGACCGGCCCCGGCGCCGGGCCGAGGAGCGAGTCTTTGAGCGTATCGGCGAGCTCTTTCGCCGTTTGATATCGCTTGGCCGGATCTCGCTCGAGCGCGCGCCGGAACCACTCGTCGAATTTCGCCGGCAGATCCGGCCGAATCTTCGACGGCATCGGGATGGGCGCGGTCGCGATCGCGGCGAACGTCATCGCGACGCCTTGATCGGTGTTCCACACCGGCCGCCCGATCAAGCACTCGTACGCCATGCAACCGAGCGCCCACAAATCGGCGCGATGATCGACGTTGCCTTGCCCTTTGACTTGCTCGGGCGACATGTACGCGGGCGTTCCGAAGACTGCGCCCTCGCGCGTGAGGCGCGCGGTCTTCTCGTCGGTCTTCATCGGCGCGTAGAATTTCGCGAGCCCGAAGTCGAGGAGCTTGGCGATCTCTTCGCCGTCGTCGGTTTTGACGATGAAAATATTTTCCGGCTTGAGATCGCGATGCACGATGCCCGCCGCGTGAGCTTTCATCAGGCCCTTGGCGCAGTGCGAGATGATGCGGCACGTCGTCACCGGATCGATGAGCCGAATGCGCGCCATGCGATCGTAGAGCGACTCGCCGTCGAGAAACTCCATCGCGATGAACGGCCGCCCGTCCTCGAGCCGGCCCGAGTCGTAGACGTCGACGATGTACGGCGACTGCACGCTCGCCGCCGCGCGCGCCTCGCGAAAAAACCGCTCGATGACGATGTTCGAGTGCTGGAGCTCGGCCGCGAGGACCTTCACCGCGACGCGTTTTCCGAGCGCGACTTGCTCGGCTTCGTAGACGGCGGCCATGCCTCCGCGGCCGATCTCGCGCGTGACCCGGTATTTCCCGGCCAGCATCGATCCGACCGGGATCTTGGACTCGTTGGGCACGGGCCGAATGGACGCCACGGACAGCTGGCTAGCGTAGCCTGAAAACCGCCGGACGTGTGGTACATCCCGAGGTGGTGGCAGAGCGCGAAGAGCTTTGGGTTCTCGGCGAAATTGCAGGCGAAGCGGCGCATGAGCTCCGAAACGCGCTGGCAGTCATCGCCGCGAGCGCGAGCCTCATCCGCGGAGCCGAGGCCGGCGCCGTCGACACGCACGTCGCCAAAATCGAGCGGAGCACGCGCATCGCGCAAGGCGTGGTCGACGGGCTCATGGCCCTCGCGCGCGGCGAGACGATTCGCGGAGCGCCGGTCGTCTTGGCCCACGCCATCGCCGAGGCCCGCACGGACGTCCCGAAAGGCGCGACGTGGGAAGACGCGGTGCCGCCCGAGGCCGCCGTGCGCGGCAACGAGATCCTCCTCTCCCGGATGTTTCGCGTGCTCTACGAAAACGCGCTCCAGGCGGGCGCGAGCAAAATCGTCACGACTGTGACACGTGGCGCCGAGGCGATCACAGTCGACGTGACCGACGACGGCCGCGGCGTCCCCGAAGACGTCCAAGCGACCCTCTTCGACGCCCTCGTCACGACCAAAGCACAAGGCACCGGTCTAGGCCTCGCGCTCGCCAAACGCGTCGCCCGCGCCCACGGCGGCGATGCCATCCTCGTCCCGAGCGCCAAGGGCGCTCATTTCCGCATCACCCTACGCGCCTGAATTCAGCGGTGGCCTGGGGTTTTGCGGATGACGCCCCCGTTTGCCGAGCGCTCGAAGACGCCGGAGCCCGCTTGGCGAACCGGAAAAATCATCTCGGCGTTCGCGATGAACTCCTCGGGGCGCGTCAGGTACTCGGCGACGATGAGCGCGAGGACGCGGTCCGCGAGGCAGCACGGCATGTCGACCGGCGCGTAGCCGATCAGGCCGTGGCCATCGACCACTTCGGCGAGCTTGAGCACGTCGGGGAGCGACCGCGCGAGGCCTTCGGCGCCGGGAGAAAGCGCTGCAGCCATCGCCTGACGCGCGGCGCATTGGGCGTGATGAATCAAGTCCGCCACGTCGCGCGGCGGCAGCGGTTGCTCCTCCGAAGTGAGCGATCGCAGCGAGTGTGGCACGAACGACGTGGCTCTTCGGTAGGCGCCACGTAGCCAGAGCGCGAGCTCCAGCTTCGTCGGCGCAAGAAGCAGAAAACGTTCGACGGCTTCGCGTGACGCATCGGCCACGTCGAGGACGCTGAGGCCGGGGCGCAGCCGGACTTGCACGGACATGCCCCGTGCAACTGCAAGCCCCGATCCTTCGCTAGTGGTGGGGAAAAACGTGCATCGCGTACGCGAGGCCGATGCCTGCGACGGCGAGCACCAACACCACGATGCCGATGATCGCGCCCGAGCCGCGCTTCTCCGGAGCGCGAAGCTGGGCCGCAGCGGACGTCGCGGGCGCCGAAATCGGACCGGGCGGCGTCGGCGGACGCGCCATCGGTTGCATCGGCGCAGGCGTGGGCGCGCCGAACTTCGCGGTGCCCGGCATCGGGAGCTTCCTGCCTGCGAGATCGTCTTCCTCGAGCGCCGAGAGATTTCCGGCGGTGATGTTCGCGGGCATGAGCGCGTCGCCGGTCGGCGGCTTCGACAGCTCGAGCCCCATCTCGTCGAGCCAGCCCTTCGGATCGACGAACTCGCCGAGGTTCAGCGGCGCGGTCGCTTGCGACGCGTCGGCGTTGGATTTGCCGCTCGACGCGCCGTTCTGTCCGCCTTCTTCGCCGAGCGAGGTGAACTCGAGCAGCGCCTCTTCGATCAGCTTGTCGATGATCGATCCCTGGAGCGGTTTTTTCTTCGCGCGATCTTTCATCGCGACGATGACGAGCTGCGCGACGTCGAACGCGCTCACGGCTTGCGCTTGCTTGAAGAGAAGGTTCGTCAGATCGCGCGCGAGATCGCGCGCGGTCACGTAACGCTGCGCCGGATCGCGCGCGAGCGCTTTGGCGATCACGCGCTCGAGGTCCGGCGTGACGGCGCGGTTGATCGACGAGATCGGCGGGACGACCGCCTGCTGGACCTTCTTGACCGTCTGGAAATCGGTCTCGCCGAGAAAGAGCCGCTGCCCCGCGAGGAGCTCCCAGAGAATGATACCGACCGCGAAAATGTCGGTGCGCGGATCGACGTCTTGGCCCATCGCCGCTTCGGGCGAGAGGTAAGAAAACTTTCCCTTGATGATGCCAGGCTCGCTCTTTTCGAGCTGCGAGTTCGCCTTCGCGAGCCCGAAGTCCACGATCTTCACTTCGCCGTATTTCGTGAGCAGCACGTTCGGCGGCGACATGTCGCGGTGCACGATGTTCATCGGCTGCTGCGTCGACGGATCTTTGAGCTCGTGCGCGTACGCGAGGCCTTTGCAAATCTCGATCGCCAGATAAATCGCGACCGGGATGGGGAACGCCTGCCCCACTTTCTTCATCATCTCGGCCACGGCCTTCAGGTTCGCGCCGTCGACGTACTCCATGACGATGAAGTACGCGTTGTCGCCGACGCCGATGTCGAAGACCTGCACGCAGTTCGAGTGCGAGAGCTGCGCGGAGAGGCGCGCCTCGTCGAGGAACATCGAGATGAATTTCTTCTTCTCGGAGAGGTGAGGCAGAACGCGCTTGATCGCGACCTGCTTGCGAAAGCCTTGCAGGCCTTCGCTCTCGGCGAGGAAGACTTCGGCCATGCCACCGGACTCGAGCTTCTCGACGACGCGGTAGCGTTGTTGTTGGTCGGCCATCTCTTGCTTTTCGATATCTATCACGCGATCCTTCGCGCGTGGAACTGTTCGGGAAGACGAAGGACACGGTCGAGGCGACGCTGAAGAAGCTCGGGCTCGACCCGGCCAAGTCGCTCGTGAAGTCGAGCGACGATCAAGCGAGCTACACGCTCATGCGCGGCAGCGCGGCGGTGCTCGTCACCGTCGTGCACAAGCCGGAGCAGAAGGCCGTGTTTCTGCGCATCGCGTCGCCGGTTCTCGTGCCGGGCGAGAGCAACCGCGAAGGCCTCTACAAGCGTCTGCTCGAGCTGAACGCCGGCGGTCTCGCGAACGCCGCGTTCGGTCTCCTGCAAGATCGCGTCGTCGCCGTCTCGGAGCGGCCGGCCGAAAATCTCGATCCGGAAGAGGTCGAGCAGATGATTCGGCACCTCTCGGCCGTCGCAGACACGTACGACGATCGTCTCGTCAAAGAGTTCGGCGGCAAGCGCGCTTCCGACAAGTGAAAATTCGCGTCGCGGGCTTCTCGCTCGTCTTGCTCGCGGCTCCGGCCTCGGCCTCCGAGCCGGGGAATTCGTGGCAAGGCGAGATCACGAGCGACACCGCCACGCAATTTTACGACGTGCTCGGCCCGACCGGCACGCCCGTGCTCATTCGCGCGCGGCTCACGTCGACGCTCGGCGTCTCGGTTTACGATCTCCTTCCGCGTCCCGAAACGGCAGGACAAGAGCTCCTGCCGGATCTCACGTTTCGCGCGCGCATGCGTTACGACGCCGACTACGGCGCGGCGCCCGAAGAAGCGACGCCCGCGAACGTCGATCGATTCGTTCCCGGTTTTTC
The DNA here is from genome assembly GCA_036488725.1 of Polyangiaceae bacterium. Taxonomy (GTDB): domain Bacteria; phylum Myxococcota_A; class Polyangia; order Polyangiales; family Polyangiaceae; genus DASXHD01. The sequence continues at coordinate 53,104 of DASXHD010000014.1, forward strand.
GCGCGGCCCGGTCGACCTCATGTACGCGTACGTCGAGGGCCGGCGATTCGTGCACGGCCTCGTGGGATTCAAAGTCGGACGCCAGTACGTGACCGACGCGCTCGGCTGGTGGTCGTTCGATGGCGGCATGGTCCGCGTGACGACGCCCGCGTACTTCGCGCTCGAAGCGTACGGCGGCCTCGAGGTGCGCGGCGGCTTGCCGTTCTCGGGCTCGCTCGGTCGCTGGGAAGCGGACGGCGTCTGGCGCGGCGATCGCTCGGGCCTCGATCCCTCGCAATATCCGTCGTTCCAGCAAGACGACGTGGCACCCGCGATCGGCGTCGCCGTCGAGACCGCCGGCCTCTCGTGGCTGCACGCGCGGCTCACGTATCGACGTGTGTATAATACAAATGATTCGATCGTGACGCAGTTCGCCAACGGCGACCTCGCGCCGGTCGTCTACTCGGGCACGCGCGTCTCGCAGGAAAAGCTCGGCTACGGCCTCGAGGCCAGCGCGCCGAAGGTCGGCGGCGTGAGCGGCGGCGTGGTCTACGATTTTTACGCGAACCTCACGTCGAACATTTGGGCGACGGCCGACGTCTTCATCACCAAGAAGATCACCGCGAGCCTCGACTACGATTATTTCCAGCCGACGTACGACGCCGATTCCATCTGGAATTTCTTCGCGACGTACCCGATGAACGATCTCGGCGCGCACCTCCTCTGGAACGCGACGCAAAAGCTCTCGTTCGCCGCGGGCGCGCACGTCCGCGCGTTTCAAAACCAGACGCAGGCCGACGGCTCGCCCCAGAGCGCGCTCACCGGAAACGATCCGATCGTGCCCGGGGTGCCGCAGTTCACGTTCAACGGCGGCGGCACGCTGAGCGCGCGCTTTCGCCGGCGTGACACGCTCGTCGAGGCGAACGCGAGCGGAAACTTCGGCGACGAGGGCGACCGCGTCGGCGCCGACGTTCACGGCGAGCGCGTGCTCGACGCGCGCTACGTGCTGACGACGCGGCTCGGGCTCTGGCACTGGGAGGACAAGCTCCGCCCGGAGCGCAGCGCGCTCTCCTTCGGCGCGGTCGCCGGCGCCGGGTACCGTTTCTTTCACGGCTCGCAGATGGGCGTCGAGTGGGAGAACGACATCAACGCGCTCGTCGGCTGGCGAATGCGCGTGCTCGCGTACTTGCGATTGGCGGTGACGAAGTGAAACGAACTTGGCTTTTGCTCTTGGCGATTTTGCTCGCGGCCGCGCAAGCGCTCGCGACGTCGCCTGCGCCGAAAAAGGGGGACCTGCCGCCTGGATCGAGCGACGACGACCCGAGCCCGAGCGACGTGATTTTTCCGACGCAGGACATCACGATTCGATTCGATCACAAGCTGCACGTGCAAGGTCAGCATCTGCGGTGCCAGTCGTGTCACGCGGCGGCGATGACGAGCGACTCGGTGGGCGACTCGCTGATCCCGCCGGGCACGCAGTGCGACGCGTGTCATCAGACCGATCACGCCGACCTTCACGCGGTGAAGGGCAGCGCGTGCGCGACCTGTCACGAGGGCTACCAGCCGTCCGACGGTAACGTCGTGCGCGGCCTCGACATGCCGCGCGCGAACATGATTTTTTCGCACAAGCGGCACGCACAACGAAACATCAACTGCCAGCAGTGCCACGGGCGCGTCGAGGACGTGGGGCTCGCGACGCGCGATCAGCTCCCGCGAATGCGCGGATGTCTGCACTGCCATCAAGCGCCCGACGTGCTCTCGCGCGGCGACGCGAAGGGCGCGTGCGACACGTGTCACCTCCGCGGCGGCCCGCGAGAAGGCGGCACCATCAGGACGACCTTCGCGCAAGGCAAGCTGCTCCCGCCCGCGTGGCTGCACGACGCCGAGCACGGTCCGGATTTTCTCGAGCGACACAAATCGGTCGCCGGCGCCGACTCGGCGTTTTGCGCGAGCTGCCACAAAGAAGATTTTTGCGTCGACTGCCACGACGGCCGCGTCCGCCCGCGCAACATCCATCCGAACGACTACCTCTCGATGCACCCGGTCGACGCGCGCATGAACAGCGAGCGCTGCACGAGCTGCCATCGCCAGCAGAGCTTTTGTCTCGATTGTCACCTTCGCGCCGGCGTCGGCGAATCGAGCCCGAGCGGGGTGAAATCCAGTGTCACCCGTTTTCACCCACCCGCGGCGATTTGGAGCGGCCCGGTGCGCGGCCCGGGGCACCACGCGTTCGAAGCGCAGCGCAATTTGAACGCGTGCGTGTCGTGTCACGTCGAGCGCGATTGCGTCGCTTGCCACGGCGGAAGCGGAATCGGCGCGGGCGCGAACATTCATCCCGCCGGCTTTCTGTCGAGCTGCGGGATGCAAATGCGGCGCAATCCGCGCCCGTGTCTCGTGTGTCACCAGCCGTTCGAGATCGCGGGAAAGTGCCGATGAAGGGTCAATCGTCCTTGCGCGGTCGGTCCTGCGGAAGCTATACGCAGTCCTCGCCACTCAAGGAGGCCACACGTGAAGGAGCTGGTCGCATACCTTCTGGACAATCTGTACCTCGATTTTCAGGGGGAAATCTCGCTGGACACGGTGCGCCAGTTTCTTCGGGGCGACGAGAGCCGCGAGGCGAAGCAACTCCTCGCGAAGCTGATCGAGGACAAGGGCGTCGACGATCTGCTGATCACGCTGGCCGACTGTCTGAAGGATCACATTCGCACGGGCATCCAAGAAGACGTGATGCGCGAGCAGCTCGCTACTTACTCGGAGAGCTGATCGTCGTCGCGCTGGGCGCGGCGGCGGCGTGTGACGTGGTCGGCGGCGAAAACGAGCCGCAGACGCCGCCGCCATTCGTGCACGTCATCGCATCCAACGTCGACGGGCACACGCCGCTTCCGCAAGACGGCGTGATCCGCGTCGCGTTCGATCGCTTTTTGAACCCGCTCAGCGTGAACCGCCAGGGCGTGATCCTCGTCGACGAGTTCGGCAACGTGCCCGGCACGCCGCCGATCGTGACGTACGACCCGGTCGTGCGCGTCGTCACGCTCTCGAACCCGACGCCCGGCGCGACGTGGCTGACGGTCGGCCAGTTCTACAAGCTCCAATTTCCGGTCTCGCCGGCCGACGCGAGCTTCTTCGGCCTGCGCGCGATCGACGGCGCGACCATCGACCCGTCGCAGCCGCAGATCGGCTTCACCGTCGCGCCACCGACCGGAAACCCGCCCGTCGATCCCAAAATCGATTTTTGCGCGGACATCTTCCCGCTCTTCGCGGCGAAGCGTTCGACGCCGACCGCGCTCGGCGCCTGCGCGGCCGCCGGTTGCCACGGCGACCCGAGCAATCCCGTCGCCGCCACGACGGCCGAGGGGCTCCTCCTCGCGACCGAAGACGGCATCCGCCAAACCGCGCTCGGCGTAGAAGCGCACGAAGCGACGACCGCCGCCCCCTCCACGCCGCTCCCGCCCGAGCCCGCTTTTCCGACCGGCATGCCGATCATCGACCCCGGCAACCCCGGCGACAGCTACCTCCTCTACAAGCTCCTCGTGCCCGACACCGACGGCGCACCGAGCGCGAGCGGCTCGACCTTCCCGTACACCGCGTGCCGCGCGATCACGCCGCCCTTCGATTACGGCCTCGGCGCGTCGCTCGCGCCGCCCGACGAAGCCACGCGTTTATCCGCGCACGTCATTGGTCGCCGCATGCCTTGGGGCGGCACCGCGCTCGGCCTCGACGAGCTCGAGCGCATCCGCCTCTGGATCCAAGAAGGCGCCGAAGTCGACGACTGCTCGGCCTGTCCCGCGTCGGCCCCGTGACGGTCTAACCGGCGACGCGATTCCGGCCGCCCTGCTTGGCGCGATAAAGCGCCGCATCGGCACGCCCGTAAAGTACCTTCGGCTCGTCGTCGGCCGTGAGCTCGGCGACCCCGAGGCTCACGGTGCACGGCATGAGGCTCTCCTCGAACGCAAACGTCGTGACCTCGACCACCTCGCGAATCTTCTCCGCCGTCGCGAGCGCGCCCATGATCGCGATCTCCGGCAAGATCGCCGCGAACTCCTCGCCGCCGACGCGTGAGAGAATGTCCTCGCGCCTCACGCGCGACTTCACGACGGTCGAGAGCTGCCGCAAGAGCGCGTCGCCCGCGACGTGGCCGAACTCGTCGTTGATGCGCTTGAAATAATCGACGTCGAAAATCACGAGCGAGAGCGGCCGCTCGTAACGCTTGCACCGATTGACCTCGCGCTCGAGCGTCTCGTTGAAGAACCTCCGGTTGAAAAGCTGCGTGAGCCCGTCGACCGTCATCAGCCGATAAATCTCTTCGTGGTAGCTCGCCTCGATGTTGGTACCGAACATGAACTTGAAAATCGTGCGCCCGATTTTCACCTGGTCGCCATCGACGAGCACACGCTCGGTGACGGCGACGTCGTTCACGTAGGTCCCGTTCGTCGACCCGAGATCCGCGACCGAGTAGCGCCCATCACGCGAGCGCGCGATGCGCGCGTGATGCCGGCTCACGCTGTCCTGATCGATCGTCAGATCGCACTTGCTGCTGCGCCCGATTTCGAACACCCCGCCCGTGAGCGGAATCCGGCGCCCGAGCTCTTGCCCGTAAATCTCGACGAGGCACCCTTCACCGCCGTGCGACTTGGGCCCCCGCGGCGCCGGCTCCGCGCGGATCGGCGTAATGCTGACTGTGTCCTCCGGGTCGTCCGGCACACCCCATTGTACCAGATGCCCGCCGCAATCCCCGACCTGGCCCCCGGCCGGCCCAAACCCGGCCCGGCCAGGCCCCAGAAATCGACCCGATCGTTCGGATCAGAACAATCCGGCGGATTTTGGCTGCTTGGGGAGGGAGGTTCGGTGGGGCATGCGGCGTGCTTTGGGGCCCGGCATGGATGCGGTGATTTTCGAGGTCAAAGGGGCTCACTTGGCGTTGCAGCGGGTGGGGCGCTTGTTTTTGCGAGAGCACGGGCTGACGCCGGCGCGCTTCGACCTGATGCACGCCCTCGGCCAGAAGGGAATCAAGCAGAGCGATCTCTGGCGGCGCTTGAACGTCGTGCGCTCGGTCGTCTGCGAAATGGTGCGGGCCCTTCAGGCGCTGTCGTGGGTGAAGCGCGTGCGAGCCGCGGACGGCCGGACTTGGCTCGTGATGCTCACACGGCGCGGACGTGAGGTCTTCGAGCGCGCTTACGCTTGCTGCGTCGAAACCGGCGACGTGAACGCTGCGGTCGACGGGGCGCTCGCCGATGGCGACGTTCAAGTCGACGTCATGCGGTATCGCGAGGCGCCCATCCCGATGTGTCGGAGCGTCCAGTGCATGTTTCGCAAGACGCCCTGGTTTCGGGGGCCCGATCTCTACGTCGTGGACGTGGAGGATTATTGCTGGTGGCTCACCTGGCCGGGCGAAGACCCGGGGGACGTTCCGTTCGTCGATGACGACTATATCGCGACGTCTTTGAGCTGAATGCGCGCGCGGTCGGCGACGCCGAGGCCGAGGGTGCCGGCGGCGGCGATGTATGCGGGCGCGCGGCCTTCGGCGGTCAGCGTGCGCAGGTGCTTTTGCGAGCGGAGCTGCTCGACGATTTCCCAGCCGACCGTGTCGAGGGCGACGGGATCGGTCGAAGCCATGACCGCTTCGTACGGAAGACGATATTGCGGCATCTTGTCGAGTGGGCCGCCGTGGCAGGTGACTTTGAAGGCGTCGGCGAGGTGCAGGCGCATGCGCGACGTGAGGACGTCTTGCGCGGCGAGGAGCGCGATCTGCGGCGACGCGTGGTGAAGGTGGTAGTCGTGCGGGTTGATCGTGCAGCCGTGCGTCATGTTCTTGAGCGCGCCGGTGTAGCCCGCGATCGAGTGGTCTTTCACGAGCGACACGTTGATGAGCGCCGTCGACTCGGTGAGGACGCGCACGAACTTGGTTTGCACGCCGGTGCCGGGCACCATGCGAAATTCCATCGTCGCGTCTTCGTTGTTGTGGACGGCGACTTTGACGCCGGCCGGGACGTTCGACGCGTTGATGCGCGTGCCGGCGAGGAAGCTCGGATATTGCTCGAGCACCGTGATGCTCGTCGCGGGAACGCCGGACGCGATGATCGCGTCGAGGAGCGGCATCACGAACTCTTTGTTCGTCGCCATGTTGTGGAGCGCGATGCCGTTGACCTTCACGCACACTTTGTCTTGCGGGTGCACGAAGAGCTTCATCGCGTCGGCGAGCGAGCTCTTGCCGGTGAGCTCCGTCATGACGCGCTCGAGCATTTGCTTGGCGTCGTCGGGCTTCGGATAAATTTGGTTCGGCATCAGCGAGCCGGGCTTCTTCACGCGGACGACGCGGCCGGGCGCCGAGAACGGAACGAAGCCCTGCGGCGGTGTCGCCGCGAGCTGCGTGGGCGTGCTCGCGCGCGCGTCTCCGTTTGCGAGCAAGAGCGCTGTCGTCGCCGCGGTCGCCCCGAGAAATTCGCGTCGCTTCATGACCAAGGTGTAGCGCCGCCTTGGACCGACGCGCAAGTTCGCGTGCGATTCACGGCTTAAGACTAATTCAGCTTCGAGGGTCCACCGCGTGTGTGAACGCGCGGGGTTTTCTTTACCGAACCCCAAGGAAATCGCGGGAAGCCGAGGGGCACGTGCGTTGCTCTTTCCCTGTGCAAGCGACGCGGACGTTCCTCGTCGCACATCAGGAGAGATAGTCATCATGTTCGCTTTCAAGAAAATCGTCGCGTCGCTCGTTGCCGTCGCCGCGCTGTCCGTTCCTTCACTCGCCCTCGCGGACAATCACGCGCCGCGCGACGCGCGCGATCACGCTGCCGTCCAGCATCGCGTCGAGCGCCGTCCTGATTTTCGTCGCGATCGGCACGACCGTTGGGAGCGGCACGACCATGACCGCCGCGACTGGCGCGATCATTGCGGCCGTCGATGAGTGAAAGGAAGTGATGCCATGCTCAGCATCAAGAAAATCGTCGCCATCGCCACTACGCTCGCGGCCGTTGCGGTTCCATCGCTCGCGCTCGCGGACAACGATTACGTGCGACGCGACGATTACTCAATCCAACAGATGCGCAACCAAGTTCAACACGACAAGTGGGAGCTCGCGCGCGCGCAGCGGCAGCATCGCTGGGCCGACGTACGCGCCGACCGGCAGAACCTTCAGCGGGACCAGTGGCAGTTGAACAGGATGCTCCGCCACCGCTGAGCGTGTTGCGGAGGAGCGCGCATGCTCGTGGTGCGCGCTCCTCGCAACGGGGGGCATGTCGATTGCTGCAATCGTCCTCATGTCTCGCATCCAAAAAATGGTCGTCGTCGGGCTCGCCGCCGCCGGCTCGTTCGTTCCGTCGCTCGCGCGCGCGGAGCGCTACGGCGGCGACGATCAGGCGATCGAGCAGCTCGCGTCCGACATCCAGCACGATCGGTTCGAGCTCCAGCGCGCCGAGCAAGCGCGCGACTGGAACAAAGTCCGATTCGAGCGAAACCAAATTCACGCGCGTGAAGGCCGTCTCCACGACATGATTCGTCGCGTGTGCCGCTGATCGCTCAGGGCCCGCTGTAGAACGCGACGCGCAAGCCGAGACCGGCCGTGTGACGGTCGATCGAGCGCGCGAACACGTAGTCCCACTGCACGCTGGGCGCGAGCGTGAAGTGTCCGTGCTTCATGCGCGCGAACGTGAACTCGTAGAACGCGCCGAGCGTCACGTACGACTGCACGCCGTCCGAGCCGGGATAAAAGCCGCGCTGCGCCTCGAGGTTCGCCTCGCCGATGCCGAACTGCGCGAAAAAACCGAGATCGCGAAGGCGGGGATGAACGGACCACAACGGGAACGCTTCGAGGCGAAAGCCCCCGCCGATTCCAGTCGAGCTCCAGTCGGCGTTCGCGACGACCGAGTAGCCGAACCAGAGACCGAAATTGAAGACGTCGGCGAGCGCGGCCATCACGAACGCGTTCACGCCGCCGCCGGCCATCACGCCGCCCGCGCCATAGAAATTCGGATCGCCGATTTGCGCCGCTTGGTTCGGGTAACCTGCGGCCGTGCCCGCCGTGAAGAGACCCGCTGCGCCGACGACGAGGCCGCTCCGCCGTTCTTGCTTCGGCGACGTGTCCGGATTTTTCACGTCGGCGCGCGCGAGGGCGGGGAAGAGGCCCGCGGTCGCGCACGTAACCAGCGTGATGGCTCTCCGCCGCACCCTTGTGGCGTTACCACAACTGTTCGGAGCGGTGATGATTTTCGCGTCGCATTCCGCCGAGGCGCGCGTCGTCGATCGCGTCGTCGCGATCGCCGGGCCGCACGTCGTCATGATGAGCGAGGTGCGTCGTGAGGCTGCGCCGTATCTCGCGCAGGTCCACGAAAAAGATCCGCTCGCGCGAGCGCAAGGCGAGACGGTCGTCCTGCGCGACGCGTGCGAACGTTTGATCGACGCGGCGCTGGAAGAAGACGAGGCCGGCCGGCTGCACCTCGAGGCGACGCCCGACGAGGTCGAAGCCGGGATCGACGCGGTCGCCAAGAACAACGGCACGACGCGCGACGGCGTGCTCGCTCTCGCGGCCGAGCACGGCATGGATGCGGCGCGCTATCGCGACGAGATCCGGCGGCAGATCCTCGAAGGCAAGCTGCTCCAGCTGCGGCATCCGGATCCGAACAAGCTCGACGCTGCTCGCGCCGCGCTCGTCGCCGAGCTCCGCGCGAACGTCTACGTCGAGGATCGGCTCGCGCCATGAAGAGGCTCGCGGCCGTCCTTCTTTGCGCAGCGTGCGGCGGAGCAGCGCCGGTCGGGCCGCCGGTTTCGCTCCCGTCGGCGCACGGCTCGCACGTGCCCACCGAGGCCGAGCGGCGCGCGGCGGTTTGCGAGCGCGATGATCTCGCGTCGCTCGCGCCGACGGTGGCCCTCAGCCCGAACGTGGCGGCCGACTCCGGCCCGGTGCTCGACGTCGCGGTTCTCGATGCTGCCGGGCATCGCGAGGACGTGCGCGCGGAGGCGACCGCGCCCATCGCGATCGGCGCCCCGTTCGACGAGGCTGCGGCGCGCGAGACGTCGCGACGTTTGTGGAAGACCGGTCGCTTCGCCGACGTCGCGGTCGAGAGCTCGGCCGATCGCGGCGGCGTGCGCGTCGTCTTCCGCGTGACGCCGAAGCCGTCCATCGCGCACGTCTTCGTCGCCGGCGAGACGTCGAGCGACGACGTCGCGACCGCGCTCAGGCTCGAGCCGGGTGCGCCGTACGATCCGGTCGCGATCGTCTCCGCGCGCCGCGAGCTTCGCGCGGCGCTCGAGTCGAAAGGCTTGCTCGACGCCGACGCGACCGTCTCTTCGGCGTTCGTCACCCCGGATCGCTCGAGCGTGGACCTTTGCGTGCGGGTCAAGCGCGGCGCGGTCGTCACCATCGACGCGATCGGCGCGCACGGAAGCGCGTACGATCGCGATCTCGACGCGGTGCTCGCCTCCGAGGACACGAAGAACGTCCCCGGCTCCGTCGTCGATCGCGACGTGCTCGACCGCGACGAGGTCGTCCTCGCCGGCGCGCTGTCGGATCGCGGTCTCGTGACCCACAAGATCGAGCGCAAGCTCGTCCGGCACGGCGACGCGATCACGATCTCGTTCGACGTCACCGACGGGCCGGTTTTCCATTACGGCAAAGTCGACGTTCGCGGTCAGCTCGTGGCGCCGAAGGCCGAGTACACGAAGCTCGTCACGTTCAAGCGCGGCGCCGTCTTCAATCGCAGTGAGGTCGCGAAAGCGATCGACGCGATCCGCGCGCTCGACACGAGCCGCGGCCGGCCGGATCTCGACGTCGAGCCCGAGCCGAACGTGGACGCGGCCACGGGGACCGTCGCGCTCGTCATCGAGGTGAAGGGGTCGCCCGGTTTTTCGACCGTCGACCTCAAGCGCGGCGCCGGTCGCGCGGCGGCGAGCGGCGACACCGCGACCCTCCACTACACGGGCAAGCTCCTCGACGGCACAGTCTTCGACTCGAGCATCGGTCGCGCGCCGTTCACGTTCAAGCTCGGCGGCGGCTCGGTCATCCAAGGCTTCGAACGCGGCGTCATGGGCATGAAGGTCGGCGGCAAGCGGCGCGTGACCATTCCGCCCGATCTCGGTTACGGCAAGCGAGGCGCGCCGCCCAAGATCCCGCCGAGCTCGACCCTCGTCTTCGAGATCGAGCTCCTCTCGATTCAGTGATAGAAGGGCGCCGTGATCCTCGCCCCTCTCGTTCTCTCGTTCGGTCTCGCCGCGATGGACGCGCAGCCCGGGCCGTACGTCGATCGCATCGCCGCGGTCGTCGGCGACCACGTCGTCTTGCTCAGCGAGGTGCGCGCGCGCGCGTCGCTCGTCGCGCGCTCGCAGAAGATGACGCTCGCGCAGCTCAACGAGTCGGTCCTCCACGAGGTCGCCGAGCGACTCGTCGAAGAGCAGCTCGAAGAGAACGAAGCCGAGCGCCTCAAGGTCGCGGTCTCGCCCGACGAGGTCGACCACGCCGTCGAGCAGCTCGCGCAAGGAAGCAACAAGAGCGTCGCCGCGCTCTTGCACGAAGCCGAGGCGAACGGCGTGAAGACCGACGAGCTCCGCGAAGCGCTCCGCCGCCAGCTCCTCGAGGGCAAGCTCCTCGTCATGCGCAGCAGCCAGATGCAGCCGATCGAAGAGAAAGATCTCCAAGCGCGCTATGACCAGCTCAAGTCGCAAGTGAAGAATCCAGCTGATTTGAAGCCTTTTGCGGATCTCAAACCGGAGCTCTTGAACGAGCTCTTGCAGGAGAGGCTCCAGCAGCTGCGCGAAGATTGGATGGCCGCGCTGAAGGGCCGCACGTACGTCGAGATTCGCGTCGGGAGCGCGTCGTGATTCGCCAGGTGCTGTTCGCGCTCGTGACGCTCGCGGCGCTTGCGGCGTGCGACGACGAGGTCATCCCGCCGAGGACGCCGCAGACGACGTCGGTGAAACAGTCGACGCCCGCCGAGCGGCGCGACGCCGCGTGCAAGTCGAAGCAGCTTCCGCCGGCGACGGCCGCCACGCCGGTCGACGGAGCCGGTGACGTCGTGCCCGAAGGAACTGCCGCGCGCGTCGAGATCGAAGGCGCTCCCGACGAGGCCGCCGCGCGCGCCGCGATCGGCATCGCCGCGGGCGACGCGGTCACCGTCCAGAAAACGCAAGCCGCGATCCGCAAGCTCTGGGCGATGGGCGCCGCCGACGACGTTCGTCTCGAGGCGCATCGCGAGGGGCGCGGCGTCGTCCTCCACTTCAAGCTCAGCAAGCGCGCGCGCTTCGGCCAAGTCGTCATTCACGGCGGCACCCTCTACGACGCGCCCGAGCTCGAGAAGGCACTCGCCGCGACGGGCGGCTCGCCGTACGACCCGGTCGCGATCGTCGCGACGCGCAGCAAGCTCGTCGACGCGCTCCACGAGCGCGGTTACGCCGACGCGGCGGTCAACATCGTCGGCACGCGCGCGCAAGACGGCACGGTCGACCTCTGCGTCGACCTCCACGAGGGCGACAAAATCACGATCGACACGATCGGCTTCAAAGGTCTCTCGAAGCTCAAAGAGGCCGACTTGCGCGCGACGATCGACACCGACCACGGCCGCATCAACGCGCCGGGCGGCATCCTCGATCAGGCGAAGATCGACGAAGCGATCGCGAAGATGGCCGACATCTTCGACACGGCGGGGCTCGCGAAGGGCCGCATTTCGACCAAGACGACGCGCAACGGCGACAAGGTCTCGCTCCTCTTCGACGTCGAGGAGGGCCCGGTCGTTCGCCTGCGACGCTACGACGTGAAAGGCGATCTCATCGCTGACGCCGGCACGTATCGAAGGCTCCTCTCGCTCAAAGCGAAAGATCCGTTTTCGCGATCGAAGCTCGTCGCCGACATCCAGAAGATCGCCGACATGCACGAAAAGAAGGGTCGCAAGGACCTCGTCGTGCAGCCGCAGACGCAGCTCGACGACAAGAACGACACCGTCGACGTCGTCTTGGTCATCGTCGACCCGAAGAAGCAGAAGCCACCGGCGCCGCCGCCGCCGCCGAAAAAGTGATGCTCGATCTCTCGTACCAAGCGATTGTCGATCTCGCGCTCGCGGAGGATCTCTCGGCCGGTGACGTGACGACCGAGGCGTGCATCCCCGCCGACGTTCGCGCGGTGGCGCATGCGGTGGCGCGCTCGCCGCTGGTCGCCTGCGGCGGCGCTGTCTTCGCGCGCGTGTTCGAGCGGATCGATCCGAAGATCGCGTTCGAGGCGCACGTCGCGGACGGCGCGAAGGTCGAGTGGGGCACGCGCCTCTGGACCGTGCGCGGGCACGCGCGCTCGATTTTGATGGGCGAGCGCGCGGCGCTCAATTTCGTTCAGCGCATGTGCGGCATCGCGACGCTCACGCGCGAGTACGTCGACAAGCTCCCGCCGGGCTCGCGCACGCGCGTGATCGACACGCGCAAGACCACGCCGGGCCTACGCGCCATCGAGCGTTACGCAGTCCGCTGCGGCGGCGGGCACAACCACCGCGACAACCTCGGGAGCGCGGTGCTCATCAAAGACAACCACATCATGGCCGCGGGATCGATCAGCGCGGCGATCGGCCGCGCCAAGACGTACGCGCCGCACACGACGAAAATCGAGTGCGAGGTCGACACGCTCGAGCAGCTCGACGAGGCCATCGCGGCCGGCGCCGACATCGTCTTGCTCGACAACATGAAGACCCCGATGATCCAAGAAGCGGTCGCGCGCGCGAAGGGTCGCGTCCTGCTCGAGGCTTCGGGCGGCATGACGCCCGCGCGCATCGCTGAGCTCGCCGAAGCCGGCGTCGACACGATTTCGGTCGGTGCGCTCACGCACTCGGCGCCCGCGGCGGACATCGGTATCGACTTCGCGTCGTGACCAGCGGCGTTCACCCGGATTTGCGGGCGCTCGGCGACCTCGTCGCCGCGCGGGGCCTCGCGATCGGAAAACCGCTCGAGGTCATGGACGAGACCGACTCGACCAACGACGTCGCCAAGCGCGCGGCCAAGCTCGGCGCTCCGCACGGCGCGCTCTTCGTCGCCGAGTCGCAGCGCGCGGGACGCGGTCGCCAAGGTCGCCCGTGGGTCGGCGTGCGGGGCGAGTCGATCCTGATGAGCGTTTTGCTTCGCCTCTCGTGCGATCCGCGCAAGCTCCCGCCGGTCGCGCTCGCCGTCGGGCTCGCCGCGCGCGACGCGATCGCCGTGGCGACGGGAGCCGACGTGCGCATCAAATGGCCGAACGACGTTTTGATCGGCGGAAAAAAAGTCGCCGGCGTCCTCGTCGAGGCGATCGTCGCCGGGTCGAACGTCGAGGCGGTGGTCGTCGGCGTCGGCGTGAACGTTCATCAGCGAACGTTCCCGCCCGAAATCGCGGACCGCGCGACGTCGGTCGCGCTTCATGCGGAGACGCCGCCGGATCGCGCCACGCTGCTCGCCGATTTGCTCGCGGGCATCGACCGCGAAGCGACCCACGTCGCCGCGCGCGGTCTCGGACTCGTTCACGCGCGCATCACGGCAGCCGACGCGCTCGCCGGACGCGCGGTGGACTTGGCCGACGCGCGCGTGCGCGGCGTCGCATGCGGCATCGATCTCGACGGCGCGCTCCGCGTGCGCACCGAGGACGGAACGATCCGCCGCGTCGTCTCCGGCGAGGTCACTTGATCTTCGCGTACCCGACCAAAGTGCCGCCGGGCTCGACCACCCAGCACTCGCGCGCGCCGTAAAACGTCTCGCGCTCTCGGATGACGATCCGCGCCCCCGCGCGTTCGGCCTCGGCCCGCGCGTCCTCGAGGCTCTCGACATCCATGTAGAATGCAAATGACGGATCGAGCCCTTTTCCGAGGTCTTTCTTCACCGACGCGCGCGTCTGCAGCATGAGCTCGCGCCCGTCCTGCTCGAACAAGACGAAGCCGGTCGCGCCTTCGTGCGGCACCTCGGCGCGCTTGGTCCACCCTGTCTTTTCCCAAAACGCGATCGTCTCCGAACCGATCGCGTCGACCACGAAAATCGGCGTCGCTTTGCGAATCTTCATGCCCTCGTCGTAGCCGAAGGCTCGGCCGACGCATTGAACGAATCCGACATGAGCTTCGCGGGCGTCACGCCGGCGAGACGCTTCACGTCGCGGATCATGTGCGCTTGGTCCGACCAGCCCGCGCCCTGCGCGAGCTCCGCCCATCGCGGTCGCAGCGATGTTCGCGCGCGGTCCACGAGGGTGCGGAGGCGCGCGACGCGGACGAGATCTTTCGGCGCGACGCCGACGCGTTCACGAAAGATTCGCTCGAGGTGACGCTCCGACGCGCCGACCTCGCCGGCGAGCGACGCGACGCGGGCTTCGGCCGGTGACGAAAAGATCCGCGCGACCGCGCGCCGCACGCGCGCATCGGCGGGACGAGCGCGCAACTGCGCGAGGCGCCGGTCGAGGATCGCGATGCGCTCGTCGCGACGCGCCGACGCGAGCTCGTCGGCGAGCGACCGCGCGAATCCGCCGTCGAACGCGAGCGCCGTGTCGGTCGCCTCGTCGGCGCGCACCCCGAGGAGCGCGAACGCTTCGCCCGGGCGAAACCGAGCTCCGAGATAATCCACGCGCGCCGCGTCGGGCACGACGAGCGCCGTCGTCATCGTGCCGACGATCGTCGCCGTCCCCGCGGCGAAATCGAAGAGCACATCCATGCACCCATCCGGGAGGACCCGGTGCGCGCGGACATTTTCGCCCGCGAGGGTCCAATAGCAAGCGACGCGCGCGCGAAGCTCCGCCGCCGGCCGATGCTCTTGGTAACGCGCGCTCACTTCACGATCGTCTGGCAACCGACCGTGATCTCCACGTCCGCGTCGGTCGCGCCTTTCACGTCGTCGCACGCTTTGCCGAAGAGCTCGACTTTGCCGTCCGACGTGTAGTCCCAGCATCCGGTCTGCGAGCAGTCTTCGCTCGCCGACGCGCGCTTGAACAAATCGTCCGGCGAGCCGCCGCCGACCGAGTAGCTCACGTTCACTTCGTTCGGGTCGACCGTCCCGCCGTCGGGCACCGGCACGTCGAAGATGCACCCGAGCACCGCGCCGCGCACTTGAGCGATCGCCGACGCGAGCTGCGTGGCGCTGTAGTTTTGAGTCATGTCGAAGTGGCAAGAAACCGCCGGATCCGGATCGCCCTGCGCGAACGGATTGGTGTGCGTGCAATTCGCCGGGACGTTCGCCGGCGAGCCCGCGTAGGCGATGTCGCTGAGCGCCGCGCGCATGTGATACGGCGGATAATTCTGCGCCGTGGGATCGTACGAATCGGATCCCGGAACGCCGACGACGAACGTGTCGATCGGCGTCGCCTGATTCGTGTTCGCTTGATTGACGAGCGAGACGATGTTGTTCGGGTTCTCCCAATCGGGGCAACCGTTGCCGTCGTTGTACGCCTGGCGATTCGACAGCGACGTGCAGCTGATCGCGCCGTCGGTCACGACGAGGAGGATGCGCTTGCCCGGGCCCGGCCAAAGCTGCAGCGCGCCGAGGCTCGCCTGAATTGCAGAATACAAGGGATTGCCTTCGCCGCCGACGCCGTAGTCCTGCGCGTTGTTGTTCGCGAGCCACGTCTTGATGTCGTGACGAACGCCGGTCGGATCGCTCGATTTGCTCGTGCCGGCGAACGCGAGATCGACCTGCGGAAACGCGGGCACGCCGCACGCGACCGTGAGCCCGCCGATGCACGCCGGTCCGGCGACGGCCGAATTCGGCGCCGCGATGAGCCCGACGGTCATCGTGTCGAAGACCGATTGATCGAGCGCTTGCACGATGGCCTGCGCCGCGAACACCCATTTGTTCCCCTGGAGCATGCTCCCGCTCTTCTGCAGCAAGACGAGCATCGCGGCGGGATCTTGGTGCGCCGCGTAGACGCCGGTCGCGCACGCGGGCGCGCCGTCGGGCGCGGGGGCGTCACCGAAGAGGCTGCCGTCGCCGCTGCTCGCGTCCCCGCCGTCGGAGCCGTTGAAATTCTTCGTCCCGCACGCAGCCACGAGCACCACGACCGCAAAGAAAGGAGCGAGCCGCATCGAAGCCTCCCGAGATTCGAATATAGCGTACACTGCGGGGCTCGTCTTTCATGCGGCGATGTCCGGCTTGTCATGCGCTGTATCCCGACGACGATCGCTTCTGCGAGGTCGACGGCGAGGTGCTGGCCAACGAGCCCGATCCGGTGCTCTCTTCCGCGCCGACGTTGCCCATCGCGCCGCCGCCGGAAGAAATTCCGATCATCGAGGGCGCGCGCACGCTGCTCGGTGAAGGGCCGCGCGTTTCGCCCGAGCGCATCGAGCAGCTCGTTCGCGAGACGATCGATTTCGGCCGCCACTTCGAGCGCGCGAACCTCGCGTGGCAGCCGCAGCCGGAGGACTTCGTGTTTGCGGTGGACGGCTCGCTCGCGCTCGCGTCGGCGCGCGGAGTCTTTCGGCGCACCGGCGCGTTCGACGTGCGGCCGGCGCTGCGCGCGCTCGGCGAAGCGTTGCTCGATGCGCCGGCGGCGATTTGCTCGACCGCGGTCGTGCGGCTCTTGTCGGACCCGAGGCTGCCGACGCTCTCGCCCGACGAAGCGCTCGCGCTCCTCGACGGCGGCGAGGCGCTCGCGCCCGAAGCGATGCCCGGCGCGGCGATCCTCGCGCACATCGGCTACCGGCGCGCGGATCAGCAAGACGCAGTTCGCGAAGTGAGCGCGGATGGGTGGACCGTGCTCGTCCTCTGCGACGGCGTGTCGGGGTCGAGCGACGGCGGGCTCGCGGCGCGCGTCGGCAGCGCGGCGGCTTGCGATCGCGCGGCGGAGCTCATGCGCGCGGGCGAGTCGGTCGATCACGTCGTGCGCGATGCGATCCTCGCGGGGCATCGCGCGGTCTGCACGGCGTCGATGCCGGTGCGTCACTCGTCGCGACCGCCGGGCCCGCTCGCCGCCGATCGCACGACCGAGTCGCGCGTTTCCACGGCGCCTCCGCCCTCCATCGAGCCGCCGGGCGCGACGATCATCGTCGCGGCGATCCGCGGCGCGCGCGCGGGCATCGGCTGGGCCGGCGACAGCCGCGCGTACATGCTCGGGCAGAAAGCCGAGCTCCTCACGCAAGATCACTCGTGGGCGAACGCGATGCTCGCGACCGGCCACGTGACCGAAGAAGAAGCCTTCGCGCAGCCGCTCGCGTACGCGCTCACGCGGTGCATCGGTCCGCTCGACGAGAGCGTCGGCGATCTCGTGCCCGAGGTGCGCGTCGTCGACGTGCCCGCCGGCGCGACGCTCGTTTTGTGCTCCGACGGCGTGTGGAGCTACCTCGCGCGCGCCGAAATGATGAACGCCGCGCTGAAAAATGTCAGCGTGCGCGACGCCGGCGTGATCGCGCGCGCGCTGGTCCACGAGGCGCTCCTCCGCGGCGGCCACGACAACGCGAGCGTCGCGATTTACGTCGCGCCGGCGTAGATGCTCGTCGTCGCCACGTGGATCATCTTCGCCGTCACGTACGGCGTGCTCGCGATCGGGCATTTGCCCGGCACCAAAGTCGATCGCAGCGCGATGGCGTTCATCGGCGCGGTCGCCGCGCTCGCGGTCGGCGCGATCGACTGGGCGCACGCCGCGCGCGCGATCGACGCGAGAACGCTCGTCGTCCTCTTCTCGATGATGGTCGTCGTCGCCGTGCTCCACCTCGATGGGCTCTTCGAATGGATCAGCGGCCACGTCGTCGCGCGTCTCGACCGGCGTCACCTCTTGCCGGGCGTCGTCTTCACGTCGGGCATTCTCTCGGCGTTTCTCGTGAACGACGTCGTCTGTCTCTTCATGACGCCGCTCGTCCTCCGAATCGTCGAGAAAACAGGGCGAAAACCGCTGCCGTTCTTGCTCGCGCTCGCGACCGCCTCGAACATCGGGAGCGCCGCGACGCTCACCGGCAACCCGCAGAACATCCTCATCGGCTCGGTCTCGCACATCGGCTATCGCGATTTTTTCGTTCACCTCGGGCCCGTCGCGCTCGCGGGGCTCTTCGTCGACTGGGCCGTCATCGCGATCGTCTGTCGAAGCGATCTCGCGGCCACCTCGGAGCCGAAGCGCGTCGCGCCGAGCGAGACCGATCGAGAGAGCCCACTCGCCGCGGTGATCGTTGCGGCTGCAATCGTCGTGCTCTTTCTCGCCGGGCTCGACCCCGCGCTCGTCGCCGCCGGCGGCGCGGCGGTGCTCTTCGTCGCGCGGTCGCGGAAGCTTCGCGCGATTTACGCCGAAGTCGACCTGTCGCTCCTCGTCCTCTTCGTCGGGCTCTTCGTCGTCGTCGGCGCGCTCGAGCAAACCGGCATCGCGCGCACGCTCCTCGGAGCCGCGGAAAAGCTCGACCTGCACCGGCTCGCGATTTTCAGCGCGGTGGTCGCGCTTCTCTCGAACGTCGTCAGCAACGTGCCGGCGGTCATGCTCTTCAAGAACGTCGTCCCCGATCTCGGGCGCCCGCACGAGCTGTGGCTCGCGCTCGCGATGGCGAGCACGCTCGCCGGCAATCTCACCATCACCGGCTCGATCGCGAACCTGATCGTCGCCCAGCGCGCGCGTCCGATCGCGCGGATCGGATTTCGCGACTACTTGCGTGTCGGCGTGCCGACCACGCTCGTCACCATCGCGCTCGGCGCAGGCTGGCTCTCGCTCGTCGAGCACTGATCGGCCAGGTCGAGCTCGATCGCCGCTTCGACCCCGATGTCGTCGCGCCGCGGCAGCGCGCCGAAGACGACGCGCACCACTCGCTCGACGCTGCGGAAAAATCGGACGGCGTGGAGCGCGTCGTTCAGCCAGCCGGACGTGATGCAGTACGCGCGATCGTACGGCGCGGCGTGGTGCGCGGCGTGCGCCTCGGGCGAGAGCACCACGCGCGTGCGCTGCAGCCAGCGGACGGCGCGCGGCACGCGGTCGGCGTGCGCCCACCGATGGATCTGGCTCGTCACCGACGAGAGCAGCGCCGCGACGAGCAGCACCGCCGCGCCGAACTCCTCGCCCGCGCTCTCGATGAGGTGCCCGGCGAGCACGATGATGCCGCCGGCGATCATGTTCGAGCCGTTGGTCTCGACGAAATCGTGCCGGCAGATCGCTTTCGGGTCGACGTGGTGCTCGCGGAACGTTCGCACGAACGCGCGGCCGATGACCGGCGTCTCGGGCGAAAACCACGTGTCGAAGAACCAGTGCGAGACGCCCGAAATGAAATCCGCCGCGAGAAAACCGACCACGATCGCGAGCAGCGCGATCTTCGGCGACGCGAGCGACGTCCACACGCGCGAGAGGAGCCAGACCGCGAGCAGCGGAAACACGCCGAACGCGGCGATCTCGAGGCGCCGAACCGTAGGCGGCGTCCCCGCGAGCGCGCGTGCGTCGCGCTGCCGAATGCGCAGCGTCGTACGATCCCGACCCATGTGAAGCTGCATCCTAATCCAGTTACGCGCCCGCGAACATCGCGGTTGCCGACAGTGTTAGAGTGCGCGCGTGGCGGCCAAACCTCATACGCTCGAGCCGGCTTCGCGAAGCGTCGGCCCGGAGGCGCAAGGCGACGACGCGCGCTTCGATCGAACGCTCCGGCCGCGCACGTTCGACGATTACGTCGGCCAGGAGAAGCACAAGGAAAACTTGCGCGTCTTCGTCGCCGCGGCGAAGCAGCGAAATGAGCCGCTCGATCACCTTCTTCTCTGCGGCCCGCCCGGCCTCGGCAAGACGACGCTCGCGCAAATCCTCGCGCACGAGATGGGCGTCACGCTCCACATGACCAACGGTCCGGTCATCGAGCACAAAGGCGCGCTCGCGGGCCTGCTGACCAAGCTCGAGGCGCGCGACATTCTTTTCATCGACGAGATTCACCGGCTGAGCCCGGTCGTCGAAGAGAGCCTCTATCCGGCGATGGAAGATTTTCGCATCGACGTGATGACCGGCGAGGGCGCGTTTGCGTCGTCGATTCAAATCGACGTGCGACCGTTCACGCTGGTGGGCGCGACGACGCGCACGGGACTCCTCACCGCGCCGCTCTTCTCCCGTTTCGGCCACGTGATTCGGCTCGATTTCTACCCGCCGGAGGAGCTCGCGAAGATCGTCGCGCGGAGCGCCCAATTGATGGAGACGCCGATCGACCGCGCCGCGTGCGACGCCATCGCGCGCCGCTCGCGCGGCACCCCGCGCATCGCGAATCGGTTTCTCCGCCGCGTGCGCGATTTCGCCCAGGTCCTCGGCACCGGAAAAATCGACGAGCCGACCGTGCGCGACGCCGCGCGCCGCCTCGAGATCGACGACGCCGGCTTCGACGACATGGACCGGCGCCTCCTCCGCGTCATCATCGACGACTACGACGGCGGCCCGGTGGGCGTCGAAACGCTCGCGGCCGCCCTCGGCGAGCCGCGCGACACCATCGAGGACGTCTACGAGCCGTACCTCTTGCAGCAGGGATTTCTAGGCCGAACGCCGCGCGGCCGCGTCGCAACCCGTAAAGCGTACGAGCACTTGCAAGTTCCGCTGAAACGTGAGCCACCGCAGCCGTCCCTGTTCGACGAAAAGCCTGGAAAATAGGCGCCTGCGGCGTATCGTTAAGACGTGTCCGAGGGTCTTGTCCTCGTCGTGGACGACGATGCGGTCAGTCGTCACGTGCTCTGCCAAGCGCTCGCGACGGCGGATCTGCCGTACGTAGCCGTTGGCTCGGGCACCGAAGCGCTGTCCAAGATCGATCAGATCCGTCCGGCGCTCGTCCTCCTCGATCTCGTGATGCCGCCGCCGGACGGCTATCAAGTCCTTCGCATCCTGCGCTCGCGTCCCGAGACGCGTGACGTGCCGGTCGTCGTGCTCACCGCGCTCGACGCCGACAGCGAGATCGCGCGCGCGTTCGAGTCGGGCGCGGACGATTTCGTGCGCAAGCCGTTCCGCGCCGTCGAGCTCGTCGCGCGCATCCGCGGGCAACTTCGTTTGCGCACGGCGATGGAGGAGCTCGAGCGAAAAGAGCGCGACGCGAACATCGTCCTCGAGGTGACGCAAGCGCTCGCGTCGAACCTCGATTTTCGCGGCATCCTGTTCACGGTCGTCAAGCGCATCGCCGAGGTCGCGCGCGTCGACCGCGTGTCGATCGTCCTCGTGCGCGAAGACGAAGGCGTCGGTTACGTCGTGGCGGCGAGCGACGACGAATCGCTCCGGGACCTGCCGATCGAGCTCGCGAAATATCCCGAGATCAAACAATCGCTCAAGAGCGGCGAGGTGCTCGTCATCCGCGACGCCGCCACGCACCCGCTCCTCGAAATCGTGCGCCACGACACGCAAGCGCGCGCCTACAGCTCGCTCGCGATCGTGCCGATCCTCTACGAAGGGCGCCCGATGGGCGTCATCTTCCTCCGCGCGAAACAAACGGTGCCCTTCGCCGAGCGCGAGCTCGGCTTGTGCCGCACCGTCTCGAACGCGATGGCCGTCGCGCTCCGCAACGCGCGCGTGCTGCAGTCCCTCCGCGATCAAACGCAGCAAGTCACCGTCGCGCGCTTCGAGGCCGAGCGTCGCATGCGCTCGCTCCAGCGCTACGCCGACTTCTTCGAGAGCGCCGCCGACGGCATCATCGTCCTCGATCAAGACGGCCGCCTTCTCTTTTCGAACCCTCGCGCGCGTGAAATCACCGGCTACGACGAAGACGATTTCCGCGGTCGCAAGCTCGGCGACATCATGGGCGGCGACGAGATGCAGCGCGTGCGCGAGCTCCGCGATGGGTTCGCGAAAGGTCAGTTTCCGACCGGCGTGGACGTCCGCGTTCTACGAAAGGACGGCTCGCCGATCGTGCTGTCGCTCGCGTTCAACTCGGTGCTCCGCGAAGAGGGCGTCGTCCTCTGCAATTTCCGCGACGTCACGCAAGACCGCGCGAACGCGAGCGAGCTCCTCCAGACCAAGAATTTTCTCGAGCGCGTCATCGATTCGTCGGTCGACGCGATCATCAGCGCCGATTTGAAGGGGAGCATCTTGCTCTTCAACCGCGCCGCCGAGCGCATTTACGGCATGCACGCCAGTGACGCGATCGGCACCGACGTGCGGCGGCTCTATCCCGAGGGCACCGCGAAGCGCGTGATGTCGCTCATTCGCGAAGGCGGCGGCCGCATCGAGGGCCTCCGCACCGAAATTCTCACCGCGGGCGGCGAGGCGGTGCCGGTCTCGCTCTCGGCGTCGCTCCTTTACGATCACGGGCACCCGGTCGGCTCCGTCGGAATCTTCACCGACCTTCGCGAAAAAATGCGGATGGAGCAGCGCCTGCAACAAGCGCAAGAGCAGCTCATCGCACAAGAGCGGCAAGCGGTCATCGCGGAGCTCGCGGGCACCGCGGCGCACGAGCTCAATCAGCCGCTCACGACGGTCGTCATGTCGAGCGACTTGCTCCGGCGCAAGGTCGATCCTACGTCGCCTGCTGCGGGCATCGCCGAGGTGATCCGCGTCGAGGCCGAGCGCATGGCGGAGATCGTTCGCAAGATCGGCAAGATCACCAAATACGAAACCAAGCCTTACGTCGGCGGAGCGAAGATTCTCGATCTCGACAAGGCCGCGACCTCGGGGGAGAAGCCACAAGAAGACGAGAGCCAAGGGGGGCATCCGCCGAGCGGCGGGTGAAGCGCATGCGCGAGAGGGACCCCATGAGCAAAGCCCAAGGAGCCGCTTCGGAGACCGAGAAGCCGCGCACGAGCGTGTCGGGGGTGGTGCTTCCGGACGAGCAAGTTTCGGCGAGCCACACGATCACCCTCGCGGAGCTTCCGCCGCGCGTGCTCGATCGGCTGCTCTCGCTCGGAAATGATTTGCCCGTTTCGCACGGCGAGGACGCCGTCGCCCAGGCGCTGGTCGACGGGCTCTCCCTGCTCGTGCCCGGGCACGCCGTCGTCGTCAGCATCGGTCAAAAGATTTTCCGCGAGGGCGCGCGCGAGTCGTTCGCCCCGCAGTCGCGCGAGGTCGAGACGAAGAAGCGAGTCTCCGAGCACGCGATCGAGCGCGTCGTGCGCATTCCGGAGAGCGCAGCGACGCTCACCATCGCCGGCGACGACGCGCAGCTCGCCGAAGACTCGGCGGTGCCCGTCCAAGTCGCGCATCGCGCGCTCTTCGTGCTCGAGAACGCGCTCGCGCGCGCGCGCCTGCTCGAGGAAAACGCGCGCCTCCGCGCGTCGATCGAAGAGCACGGCGCGATGCTGCTCCAGAGCAACAAGCTCGCGTCGCTCGGCCAGCTCGCGGCGGGCATGGTCCACGAGATCAACAACCCGCTCACGTCGATCGTCGCGTACACCGATTTCTTGTCCAAGCGCGCCGCGGCACGTGAGGACGCCGACGACGTCGAGCGCCTCCGCCGCATCGCCGAGTCGGCGCACCGCATGCTCCGGCTCTCGCGCGACATCGTCTCGTACGCGCGCCCCTCGTCGTCGATCGCGCAGCCGGTCATCTTGAGCGGCGTGCTCGAGCAGGCGCTCGGGTTCTGCGAGCACTTGTTCGAAGAGAGCGGCGTCACCGTCGAGCGAACGTTCGGCGACGGGGTCCTCCCGGTCCGCGGGCACCCCGAGCAGCTCGCGCAAGTCTTCGTGAACCTCTTCACCAACGCGTGCCACGCGATGCCCGACGGCGGCGGCAAGCTCAAAGTCGTGACCGAGCTCTCGCCCGACGAAGGCCGCGTTCGCATCGTCGTGTCCGACAACGGTCACGGCATTTCGTCCACGAACCTCGCGCGCGTCTTCTTGCCGTTCTTCACGACGAAAGAAGAAGGCCGCGGCACCGGCCTCGGCCTCGCCATCGTGAAGCGCATCGTGGAGTCGCACGACGGCGAAGTCGAAGTCGAGAGCGACGAAGCGGGCACGCGCTTTGCGATTCACTTGCCCGTGGCAGGTGAAGGCCGCCTCAGCTCGACCTGAACGTCTCGATTATTGCGGCGCGCCAGCCGTTGGCGGCGGCGCCATCCGGGTGCGGTGCGCGATCTCGTGGCGCGGGAGCGTGTTCGCGTAAGGCTCGAGGCGCTTTTCGTCGCCGACGAACGCGTGCTTGGCGACGAAGCGGATCCGCGCCGCCTCCGCGCTCACCACGTGCGCGAGCGAGTCGAGCGCGACCGACGCGTCGTGCCTGCCGGTCTTCAGATTCGTGTGCGCGATGTCCGCGCCCTCGAGCGCGTGCAGCATGTCTTCCAAGTGCCGCACGCCTTTGGCGTCGAGGTGCGCCTTCGCCGCGTCCTTCGGATACTTCTTCGCGCCTGCGAGGAGCGTATGCGCGTAGAGCTCCATCGACGCCGTCGAGCTCTCGTCGAGCGTGAGCCCGAGGCCGAACTCCTTGCGCTTGTCGTGATCGTTCTCGAACGCGAGCTCAGCGGCCGCGTGAACGAGGCGGCACAGCTGACCGATCGCCGCGCGGGCTTGCGCAGTGTGCACGCCCGCGGCCACCTGGCCGCTGAGATGCCCGACGCGCTCGCCGACGCCGCCTTGGAGGAGCGCGATGTTCGCCGCGAACGTCTGGAGCTCGCTCTTGCTCACGTGCTCGCCGAAAGTCTTGTCGTGGAGATCTTTCACCGCGGCGTCGTGCACGCGTGTCGCGTCTTGGGCGATGGAGAGAGCGTCGTGGTGCGGTTTGGTCGTCATCGTCGGGCCTCCAGTCGAGCGCGAGGATAACGGAGCGTGCGCGGCGCTGGAAGCGTCGGCGAGGAGCACGCCCAGATCGCGGAGGCCGCGCGCCAGCGGAAGCGTCGGGCTTTCCACGCGCGTGAGGGCGCCCCCCAGCTCCGCGAGGAAGCTCCCCAGGTCGGCGTGGAAACCTCCCAGCTCGCGGAGGCGCCGCGCCACGCCCGATTCTCGTCCCCTTCACCTTCCTCCGAGCTTCCAACCTTCCAATCTTCTGTTTCTCTCTCTCAGGAGAGCCGCCGCAGCTGAGCGAAGTCGGTGTCGGCGGTCGCGGTCGGGTCGGGCTGCGCGTCGAAGAGGAGCAGCGGGCCGAGCTGCGCGTCGAGCGCGACGTGCGCGCGATCGACGTGACCATGCACCACGCCTTGCGCGTGGAGCGCGTCGAGCGCGAGGAGCAGCGACTCATGCTCGCGCGCCGTCAGCGGGCGGTCGAGCGATTTACCGGCGGGCGTCTCGAGCCAGATCGTCTCTTCGTGCCGGTCGACGCGCAAGACGAGCTGCACCGCGCGGTGCCCGGCGCGCGCGAAAGCGCCGGCGCGCGCGAGCGAGAGCGGCGTCAGCGCGACGCGCTCGACGTGACGGCCGGTCCACGAATCCGTCGCGTTCGCCGTTTGCGCCGTCCCGCCTTCGGCGGATCCGTCGACCTCTTGCAATCGCGCGGCGCTCGGACGTTCGGCGGCGGGGCTCGTCGCGCGCGGTTTGATCGCGGCGTGCTCGACGTCTTTGGGCCACGCGAGCGCCGAGAGCGCGCGTCGTGCGGCGAACGTGTCGGCCGGTCGTTCCAGCGGCGAGGGCGCGAGCAGCGACATCACGACGGCGTCGTGCCGCGCGTCGAGATCGCGGTGCACGCCGCTCGGGCGCGTCTTCGGTATCTGCGCCGTCCCGCCTTCGGCGGATCCGGCGACCGGTTCCTCGCCGATCGCGAGCCGCTCGCCGGTGAGCATCTCGAAGAGGATCGCGCCGACGCCGTACAAATCGCTCTGCACGGTCGCCGGTTTTCCTTCGCGCTGCTCGGGGCTCATGTACGCGAGCGTGCCGATCACGGCGGCCGTCGCGGTCACCGAGAGATCGCTCAAGTGCGCGACGCCGAAATCGGAGAGACGCGCGACGCCGGCGTCGTCGAAGAGGACGTTCGCGGGCTTCACGTCGCGGTGGAGGACCCCGAGGCGATGCGCTTCGCCGAGCGCTCGCAGCACGGCTTCGGCGATCTCGACCGCGCGCGCCGGCGCGAGCGGCGACTGCATCATCGTCTCGAGCGTGCCGCCGCTCATCCACGCGAGCACCATCGCGGGGCCGTCGGGAATGAAATCGCGCAGCGGGACGACGTTCGGGTGATCGAGCGCGCCGAGCACGCGCACCTCGCGCTCGAATCGCGCGAGCGCGTCGCGGCCGGTGCCGCGCGAATCCCAGCTCGCGAAGATCTTCACCGCGACGCGCTCACCGCGCACCGAGTCGATGCATTCGAGCACGCGCGACGTCGCCGTCGACGCGACCTCGCGAACGACCTCGTAGCGTCCGTAGATGCGGCGCTGCACGTCGGTCGCCGGCGCGGGGGCGGGGGAGACCTCGGCCGGGCCGCCCAGCGCGGCGAGCTCGCGCGCGGCTTCGTCCGCGGCTTCGGCGAGGCCGAGCGCGCCGAGCGCACGCACGAGCGGCGCGAGCGCGTCGCGTCGCGCGGGCGAATCGCGCCGCACGTGCTGGAGCGCGCGCACGGCGGCTTCGTACTTTCCGTAGCGGACGAGCAAGTTGCCGAGCGCGATGTTTGCCGGCGCGTGCGCCGGATCGCGTCGCAACGCCGTCTCGAGCGCTTTGGCGGCCGCGACCGGATCGCCCGCGCGCTCGTAGAGCGTTGCGGCGTGCACCGCGTCGCCGGCGCGCTCCCAATCGGCGGCGGCCTCGCGCGCGGCGCTTCGCTCTTCGTGCGCGCGCGCGGCCCACGCGTAATCGCCGCGGAGCTCGAGCTTCGCCGCGAGCGACGCGAGGCGCGCGGGCTCGCGCGTCGCGAGCGTTTGCAGCGCGCGCGCGGCGAGATCGTCTTTTCGCGCAACGACGGCGAGCGACACGGCGCGATCGGCATCGCCCGCGACGAGCGCCGTTCGCGCGGCGCTCTCGAACTCGCACGCTCGCTCGAAGAGCTCGCTCGCAGTCCGTGCGTCGCCTTTTTTTTCGGCGACCTCCGCGGCTTCTTTCACGCGCTGCGCCGCAACGAGCGCCGCGACCTCGGCGTCGACGTGCGCCGGGTCCATCAATCCTCGTCTTCTTCTTGCACCGGCGCGGCCGGCGGCGCGTGACCGCCGAGCACTGCGTCGACGTCGCCCACGATCTCGGGAGCGACGCCCTTCTCGCCGCGCGCGCTCGCCTCGCGATCGGCGCGCGCAGCGACGTCGCCGAGCACGCCGCGCTCGCGGTTACGCCGGCCCGGCCCGCTCGAATCGACCCAAAAATAGCTGCGATCGCGCACGTCGACGTGAACGAACCCGCTCGTCGGATACACGCCGACGCCCTTGAATCCCATCTCGCGCGCGAACTTCGCGACGTCCGCGTCGCTCACGCCCGGCACGACGATGTCCATCGCGCGCCCGCGCCCGTGGTTCGAGATGTGCGCGCCGGCGATCGCGCGCGGCGTGCGATATCCCGAGATGACGCGGATCTCCTGCGCGCTGAAATGCACCTGAATCCGGTAAATCGCGTCGAGCAAGCGCGGCTCGATCGGGTGCTCGTTGCCCGACGCCGGCTCGCGAAGCACGTGCGCGGCGAGATCGAGATCACGCGGCGAAAATCCGCCGCCCGCCGCGAGCGCGGTGAGCTCCGCGCGCTCGCCGGTGTTGAGGATCGCGAGCGCGAGCTTCGTGCGACCCGAGTCGTCGACCGGCGCGGTGCGATCGGCGACCGGCGCGTGCCATCTCTGCACGTAGCTCGCGTACGTCGGGCGCGGCGCGCGATGAGGTCCTTGCGCGAAGCTCGGCGCAGCGGCGCTCGCCACGCAGAGAACTGCCGCCAGCCACGACCTCACGCGCGGCCTCTATCGTCGGTACGCGATCGTCCGCGCGAAATCGAAGCGCAGCTCGCCGCCGTCGAGGCCCGGAATCGAGAGCTTCTCGCGGCGCACGCGGTGAACCGTCAGCGTGCCTTCGTCACCGAAGATCGAAGTCGGCAAGCTCGCGTGCCCGTCGTCGGCGAAGCTGCAACGCGACGACCCGACGTCGACGTAAATCGCGTCGCCCGTCGAGGCCCACGAAAGATCCGCCGCTGGGCCGTCGAGCGACGAAAGGATGACCGCGCTCGGCGCGTCCGGCGTCTTCGCGCGCACCGAAAAAGCCGGCACGTCCGTGCTGCCGCCGACGAGGACCGCGACGTCCGAATCGCTCGGGACGGTGCCTTCGTCGATACGTGCAGAATACATGGTTCCCGAAACGAGGTCGACGACGTCGGGGACCTGCCGCGGCGAGAGCGCGACGTGCTGGCCATTTCCGAGCGACTCGATCGAGACGTTGCCGACGTCGAGCAGCTCCACCGCGCGCGCGGCCGACTGATCTTGCAGGACGGCGCACTCGCCGACCGGCGGTAAATCCAAGCCCGCGCCGACGAGCCGCAGGGTCCCGTCGTCGAGCTCGCCGCGGAAACGAACGAAGCGCGCCGAGGCTTCGCCGCGCGTTCCATCGGCGCCGACCGTGCGGTCCACGACGATCACGCCGGTGACGCTCGCGCTCTGCGCGTCGGTCTCGCTGCCCGAGCCGACGACCGCGGAGCAGCCCGTCGCCGCGATGAACAAAATGGGCAAGGCCGCGCGCACCATGTAAGGCAAAGGGTAGCCGCCTCGACCGGTCGTCGCAACCATCTTCATGGAGTACGGTGGGCGCGTGCTGGTTCTTGCCGCATTTCCGCCGGAGCTCGCGGCGCTCGATCCGGGGATCGAACGCGCGACGGTCGGCGTCGGTTTGGTCGACGCGGCGCTCGGCGCGGCGCGCGTTCTCGCGACACGAAAACCGCGCGAGGTCGTCCTCGTCGGAACGGTCGGCGCGTACCCGGGCTCGGGGCTCGGCATCGGCGACGTCGTCCGCGCCGAAAAAGTTCTGCTGGCCGCCCCGTCCGGCGCGCTGATCGAAGCCATTTCCCGCCGAATCGACCTCGATCGTTCGGATCCGAACGATCTGACGCTTTCTGCTCGCTCGGTCATCGTCGCCACGACCCTTGCGGTCACGACCGACGATACGGTCGCCTCCGCGCTCGAGGCTTCGACCGGCGCGCACGTCGAGCACCTCGAGGCCTTCGCCGTCGCGCGCGCGTGCGAAACCGCGGGCGTTCCGTTTTCGGCAATCTTCGGCGTGGCCAACATCGTCGGCGCGCGCGGTCGCGAAGAGTGGCGTGCGAATCACGAAGCCGCCGCGGCGGCCGCGTGTCGTCTCCTCAGAAGTCGACCCACAATGCCGTCGCCGGCGTGAGCGAGAGACCGTCGACGCGCGCGGCGACGCCGCCGAACGTTCCGCTCACGTTGGCGTAGTCCGCCTCGAGCTCGAGGGCGACGTGCACGTGACGAAAGCCGATCGCGACGCCGAGGAGCCCACCGACCGAGAAGCGATCGCCCGTGAGCTCCGCGCCGTCGAGCGGCGCCGGGTTCTCCGAGCCGGCGACTTTGATGGTGTCGTGCTCGTAACCGAAGCGCGCGCCGATCCATGCATAATACAAACCCGCCGTGCTCCTCCACCCGAAGAGCACTGGCACGTCGCCGCCGAAGCCGAAGACGTTCTCGCCGTCGACGCCGGTGAGGACGTGCTCTTGTCGCCCGACGAACGCCGCGTCGACGCCGACGCCAATCGAGAGCGCCCACGGCGAGGTCGCGCGTCCGAGACGAAACGCGCGCCGCAAATCCGCGCGCGCTCCGCGCCCCGTATAAATGAGCCCGCCCTCGAAATCGCCGCCGACGCCGACGCGCGCGCCCGCGACGGGCGAGAGGTCCGGCGCCATCGACGCGGCGACGAGCGCGCCGGCCGCGTAGTGCGAGTCGATCGAAGGCGTCGTGCCCGAAGCTTGCGCGGCGACCGCTTCGTTCGTCGCGGTCCGCAGCTCGTCGCCCATGCCGCCGACGACCGCGCGCGCCGCGATGCCGCCCATCCCGCGGATGTCCCCGGGCGCGAGCACCTGAGCCGGATGGAGCAGCGGCGCAGCCCCGCCGCACCCGAGCAGCAGCGACGACAGCGCGAGCGCGGCGGCTCGCGCGCGCATCACTTCCTGAATCGCGACGGGTAGTCGTTCACTTCGGCGCGCTTCTTCAGCTCTTCGTCGTCCGGATGGAGCTTGAGCGCGCGGCCGAGAAGATCTTTCTCGTCCTCGCGATGATTCGGGTCGGGCAAGCAGCACTCGACTGGGCACACGGCTTGGCAAGCCTCGTGGTCGTAGAAGCCCACGCACTCGGTGCAGAGCTCGGGGTCGATGACGTAGATTTCGTCGC
This sequence comes from Polyangiaceae bacterium, assembly GCA_036488725.1. Lineage (GTDB taxonomy): Bacteria > Myxococcota_A > Polyangia > Polyangiales > Polyangiaceae > DASXHD01. Next base: position 83,099 of record DASXHD010000014.1, read on the forward strand.
CCTCGCTGATGGCCTCGTTCGGGCACTCGGGCTCACACGCGCCGCAGTTGATGCAATCGGACGTGATGTAGGTCGTCATCGGATTCGCCGTGCGTAAAAACCGGCGGAAACTTAGGGGTCGCGAGGCCGCGTGTCAAATCAATCGCTTTCCTGCTAATCGTTCGCCGCGATGCGCGATCTCGTTCGTGCCGCTTTCGCCTTCTTGCTCCTCGGCTGCCAGCCGTCGATCGGCGATCATTGCTTTCAATCGACGGACTGCTCGCCCGCCGGCGACCGCCTCTGCGACACGTCTCAGCCGAACGGTTATTGCACCATCTTCAGCTGTTTGCCGAACCGCTGCCCATCGGAGGCGGCGTGCGTCGCGACGAACATTTCGGTGCTCGGCTGCCCTTATGACGATCGCCATTCGCCTTCGCGCACGAGCCGCCAGCTGTGCCTCAAGAAGTGCCAGCAAGACAGCGACTGCCGAGCCGACGAAGGCTACGCGTGCATCGTCCCGGCCGATTACGGCATCCTCGTGATGGACACCGATCAGACCGAGCGTGTCTGCCTGCCGGCGACGAGCTACCAGGTGAGCGACGCGACGCCCGACGGCGTCGCGCCCGTTTGCGAGTCGGCCGGCCCGGACGCAGCGCCGATCGAAGCGGGCCCCGGCTGGCAAGGCGACACCGACGCGGCCGCCGACGCGGGCGCCGATGCGCAAGACGACGCCGGCGACGCGGCGAGCGACGCTCCGGCCGACGCGCTCACCGAGTAAGCCGATGCCCGCGATTCGCGCGGTCCTCGCTCGCACGCTCGAGGCGTTGCTCGTCGTGCTCGCGATGGCGACGCTCGTCTTTTTCGCGCTGCGACTCCTGCCGGGCGACCCGGCGCGGCTCCTCCTCGGTGATCAAGCGTCGCCCGCCGAGCTCGCGTCGCTGCGCGCCGAGCTCGGGCTGAACCAGCCCATTTCGTTGCAGTATGCACATTTCTTGAAGGGCCTCGTGACGCTCGACCTCGGGCGCTCGCTGCGCCACCCGAGCGTGCCGGCGGCGGCGATGGTCGCGCGTGCGTGCGTGCCGACGAGCGAGCTCGCGGGGCTCGCGGTCGGGCTCGCGGCAATTTTCGGAACGCTCGCCGCCGTGCTCGCGACGGGGCCTTTTCTCGGCGCGCGGCGCGTCTGGGTCGAGCGCGCCGCGGTCGCGGTCGCGTCGACGCCGCTTCTCTCGTTCGCGCCGCTCGCGACATACGTGCTCGCGGTGCGTTTGAGGCTCGCGCCGCTGCCGGGCGACCCCGACGCGGGCGCCGCGGGATTATTTTTGGCGTCGAGCTTGCTCGCGCTGCCGCTCGCGTCGCACGTCGCGCGGGTCGGTCGCGCGTCGCTCGAGGACGTCGCGAAAGCGCAGTTCCTCGTCGCGGCGCGCGCGCGCGGCGCGAGCCAAGCGCGCACGTGGCTCCTTCACGCGCTCCCGCCGTCGCTCGGACCGATCCTCGCGGTCGTCGCCTCGCAGCTCGGCGCGCTCCTCGGCGGCGCGGTCGTGCTCGAGCGTCTCTTCGAGCGCCCCGGCCTTGGCACGCTCATCCTCGACGCCTACGCCGCGCGCGACATGCCCGTCCTCGAGGGCGCGATCGTCGCGGCCGGCGCGCTCTTCGTCCTCGTTCAAGTCGCAGCCACCGCGGCGCACGCGATCGTCGACCCGCGAGTGCGTCGATGAAGTGGCGTAACGCGGCGCCAGTCATGGCCCTCCTCGCCGCGTGCGCAGCGGTCGCGCCGACGCGCGATCCCGAGCGCCTCGTTCCACAATTGTCGTTTCGCGGGCCATCGATGGCCCACCCTTTCGGTTGCGGCGAGGCCGGCGTCGATTTGCTCGCGCTCGTCGCGCACGCGACCTTGCGCGGCGCGGCGCTCGCGGCGGTCGTCGCGTGCGTCGGTCTCGCGATCGGAGCGCCGCTCGGCGCCGCGGCTGCGATGGCGCGAGGTCGCATCGAGCGCGCCGTCGATCGCGCATGCGATCTCGTCCAAGCTTTCCCGTCGTTCTTGCTCGCCCTCGCGGTTTTGTCCGCCGTGCGGTCGCCGAATCGCGTGCATCTTGCATTCGTTTTTTCGCTGACCGCTTGGGCGCCTTTCGCGCGCCTCGCCCTCGCGCAGACGCGCGTCCTTCGCGGCGCCAATTTCGTCGAGGCCGCGCGCGCGCTCGGCGTTCGCGGCCCGACGCTCCTCACGCGTCACGTCTTGCCGAGCTCGCTCGGCGTGCTCGCGGTGCAGCTCGGCTCGACCGCCGGCGCGATCGTCGTCAGCGAAGCCGCGCTCTCTTTCGTCGGCCTCGGCCCGCGCGGTGGCGTCTCGCTCGGATCGATCCTCGAGCAAGGCGTCGCGTGCATGCTCTTCGCGCCGCACGTGATGGCCGTCGGCGCAGTCGCGATCATGCTGACGAGCGCCGCCGTCATCGCCGCCGGGCGCGCGATCGAATGACCAGCCTTTTCTGCGAGACGCCGATCCGAGAAAGCTGCGGTGGCATTCGCCTTGCACTCGGCAGGCGGCGAATCGCCGCGCGTCGTGTTACGAAAAGCGCATGTGGATCCCGTCGCCGTTGCCGCGAAAGATGAGCGCGTGCGAGCGCGACATCCAGTCGCCGAAGGCCGACGTTCGCGCATCGGCGGTGACCGACCTCGTGCGCCACACGCGAAACGAGGAGACGCGCGCGAAAGCGCTCGACCTCATCGCCGGCGCGCTGAAAGACGACGCGCCGAAAGTCCGCGCGCGCGCGGCGCTGGCGCTCGCCGACGGCGACGGCGGTCACGAAAAGCTCGAGCCGCTCCTCGCGGCGCTCGACGACGCCGACGATGAGGTGCGCCAGCTCGCCGTGACCGCGCTCGGGGAAATCGGCGACGCGCGCGCGGTGCCGCGTCTCTTGCGAGCCGCCGAGGACGATCGCGCGGCGATGCGTTACCAAGCGACGATCGCGCTCGCGATCCTGAAAGAAGGAAAAGAGGAGATGCGCGTCAAAGCGCTTCTCCGGGCGAGCTCGGACGACGACTTCAACGTGCGCTACATCGCGATGCGTCTCGCCGAAGAGCATTTCAAGACGGCGCCGGAGCGATTGCGCCTCCGCGCGGTGGCGCTCCTCGAAGACGAAGAGGCCGACGTGCGCGTCGCCGCGGCGATTTTTCTCGGCCACGCGGGCGACGAGCGCGCGAAGCCGCTTCTCAGGCGCGTCGTTCGCGGCGAAATTCAAGCGCAGCGCGAGGACGAACGCGAAGCCGTCGAGCTCGTCGGCACCCTCGCGATGCGCGACCTCGTGCCGGACCTCGAGCGCCGCGCTTTCGGCGCGGCGCGCCACCTGCGCGACACGTGTAGTTTCCACGCAATCATCGCCTTGGCGCGCATGGGCCACGCGCGCGCCGTCGAGTCCATCAAGCGCGATTTGGCCTCGCGCAGCGAAAAACGTCGCGAGGCCGCGACCGTCGCCGCCGAACGCGCACGGCTCTCCTGATGCTCGACGGGCTTCGCTTCGATCCGAGCAAGCGACGCGGCCACGTCGAGAGCTGGTTTTTGAAAATCAACGACCCGCGCGGCGAGCGCGCGCTCTGGGTGAAGGCGACGATTCTCTCGCGTCTCTTCGGGTCGGCGGTCGCCGAGAGCTGGGCGATCGCGTTCGAGCGCGGCAAGCCGCCGTTCGCGCGCAAGGCGACCGTCGCGTTCGAGGACGCGCGCTTCTCGCGGACCGCGGTCGACGTCGAGCTTCCGACGCTCCTGCTCTCGCGCGAGCGCGCGCGCGGCGAGCACGACGGCATCGCATTCGACCTCGCGCTCTCGGACGACGCACCGCCGCTCCTCCTTTATCCGCGCCGCATGTACGAGACGCCGTTTCCGACGACGAAGCTGGTGTCGCCGATGGCGAACCTCGTCGCGCGCGGCAGCGTGCGCGCGTTCGGCGAGACCTGGAACGTCGAGGGCTGGCGCGGCATGCTCGGCCACAACTGGGGCCGCGCCCACACGTTCGCGTACGCGTGGGCCCACTGCAACGTGTGGGACGAAGACGTCGACCTCGTCTTCGAGGGCGCGAGCGGCCGCGTCCGGCTCGGTCCGGCGCTGCTTCCGCTTCGAACGACCGTCGTCGTTCGCTTGAACGGCGAGACGCACGCGCTCAATCACGTCTCGGAGATTTTGCGAAACGATGCCTCGCTGACATTTCGCCGCTGGCGATTTTCGGCGCGAGGCCCCACGCTCTCGGTGCGCGGCGAGCTCTTCGCCGAAACCGAAGACATGGCTGGCCTCCACTACGAAAACCCCGACGGCACGATGACCTACTGCTTGAACAGCAAGCTCGCGTCCGCGCGCCTCGCGCTCGCGCCGCAGGGGGGCCTCCCGATCGTCGTCTCGTCGCGCGCCGCCGCGCTCGAGATCGGCACGCGCGAGCGCGCGCACGGCGTCCGGATGATCGCATGAAGCCGTCCATCGTTCGTCTCGCCGCCGGCTCGATCGCGCTCCTCGCCGCAGGCGTGTGGCTCGGCGGCATTCTCGTGCTCGGCGCGATCGTCGCGCCCACCGTCTTCGGCATGGTGCCCGCGCCGACGAGCGCCGATGCGATGACGATTGTCTTCACGTCGTTCGACAAGATCGCGATGACCGCCGCGGCGATCGTCGCCGTGTGCGAGGTCGTCGCGCTGCGCGCGCGCGCCAAAATCCCGCCGACGAAGATCGACGTCGCGCGTCTCGCGGTCATCGGCGCGGCCGGCGCGCTCGCCGTCGTGCAAGGCCTCTGGCTCTCGCCGACGATCGTCGCGCTCCATCGGGACGGCGCAGTGAGAGGCTCGGGCGAGCTCGGACAAAAGCTCGAACGCTTCCATTCGTGGAGCGAGACCTGCGGCAAGACCGAGTCGCTTCTTCTCGTCGCGCTCGTCGTCCTCCTCGCGCACGCTCTCGCGCGCGGCCCACGCGAGGCCTGATTTTCCGGCGCGCGCAGAGTTTTTCATCGCTCGCATAACACGCGATCACATGTCGCACGTTTCGGTTGACCTACTGGACCGCGTTCGTATACTGCCGCGCGTTTGGGGGTTCTCGACCCGTTGTGGGTCAATTTGCACAACCTCAAAAACACGTCAGGGTACGTCGCGGGCTTACTTAACCTGTCCGCGATTCAGGAGGCGGATCATGCAGTGG
>DASXHD010000024.1:0-4986 GCA_036488725.1 Polyangiaceae bacterium
CAAAGCCGCCATCCTTTCGGGCTGGTTTTTCCTGGTCGTCGCGACGCTCTGGCTGCTGAAGTCGCTCCGCATCACCGAGCTGCTCGTCCATCTCGGCGCGGCCGAGACGCCTTACGTGCGGCTCGCCGGCGCGCTCGTCGTCGGCGCGGCCGTGCTGATTTACTCGATGGCCGCGAGCCGCCTCTCGCGCGTGGCGATGGTGCGGTCGACGAGCATCGTCTTCGCCGTGCTCTTGGCCGCCTGCTGGATCGCGCTCCGCATCGGTGGCCCGGCGCTGGCCGCGCGGCGCTCCTTCGTCTGGACGCTCTACGTGCTCGTCGACGTCTACGCGGTCGTCATGATCGAGCTCTTCTGGACGTACACGAACGACGTCGTCACGCCCGCCGAAGCGAATCGGCTCTACGGCATCATCGGTCTAGGCGGCATCCTCGGCGGCGCGTTCGGCGGCGCCATGGTCGACCTCTGCGTGCGCGCGGTCGGGCAGGACAACTTCTTGCTCGTCGCCGCCGTGGTCGTGCTCGCGTGCGCTGCGCTCGGCACGTTCATCGAGCGCGTGCTCAAGCCGCCGCCGCGCGCCGCCAAAAAATTCGCGAAAAGCTTCGAGAGTCACCTCGAGGCCGCGTTCGAGGGCGTGCACGAGGTCCGCCGCAGCCGCTACCTGATGCTCTTGCTCGGCGTCGTCGTCGCGTACGAGTTCACCGCGACGCTCATCGACTTCGGCGTCAACGTCGTCTTCGAGCACGCGAACCTCGGCGCGACCGACCTCGCGCGCATGTACGGCCGCCTCGCGTGGATCGCGAGCATCGTCGCGATTTTCGCGCAGCTCGTGCTCGTGCCGCTGCTGCTACCGTCCAAGCACATCGCGCTGCTCGTGCCGCCGCTCGTGCTCTTCGCGAGCGTCGTCGGCGTCGTGGTCGTGCCGATCCTCGCGACCGCGGTCGTGATGGTGTCGGTCGATCGAGGCCTCAACTATTCGATTCAACAGTCGACGCGCGAGTCGCTCTACGTGCCGCTCACCGACGCGCAAAAATACAAAGCGAAGGCGTTCATCGACATGTTCGTCGACCACGCCGCGAAGGCGCTCGCGTCGGTCCTCCTGCTCGGGCTCATCGCGATCTCGAGCGCGTCGCCGCGCGTGACGCTCATGGTGAGCTGCGGCTCCATGATCGTGTGGATCTTCTGCGCGCACCGTCTCGGCCTCTACGCAAAATTGCGCGAGGCGATGGGCAATCGCAGCGTGCCTGATCTCCTGAAGCCTCAATCCACCTAGTTCAGGTGTCGCGTTTCCTTCTTCGCGGCCGCATCCGGCTCCAGGAACACCGCGGTGATTTCGCGCTCGAGCGCCGCGAGGATCTCCTCCTCGAGCTGCTCGACCGTGCCCGACGCGCGCTCCACGTTGCGCTGATAGACGAAAATCCGGCAGCGCCTCGCTTCGCCGTCTTCGTTTCCCGGCGGCGAGTCGATGATCATGAGCGCGCGCGGGTCGACGCCGTCGACGACGAGCTCGGCGCCCGGCACGTCGACCACGAAGACCTCGGCCTCGTGGATGTATCGCCCGAGGAGCGCGTCGAGCTTGCGAATGCTCCCTTCGACGAGCGAGCCGAATGCCTCGGGTGACGGCGTCCACGTCGGCGGCTCGCGTCCGCCGTCGAGCGCGCGCGCGCGAAGGAACGCGTTCGTCGCTCCGCGCGTGTCGCCGCGCTCGTCGCGAACGAGGCCGAGGTAATACTGCGCGTCGGCGTGCGTCGGATCTTTTCGCGCCGCTTCTTCGATGAGCGGCGACGCGCGCTCGTAGTCGCCGAGCTCGTAATACGCGCGCCCGATGAGGAACGTGTAGCTCGCGCTCTCGAACGGTCCTTCCGGGATGAGTCGCATCACGCGCATGGCATCGTCCATTTCCCCCTTGCTCATCAAGGCGTCGACCTTGAGGAGCAGACAGTCGGCGATCTCTTCGTCGGTCTCGGCGAGCGCATACGCGTCGTCGCACATTTGAACGGCGTCTTCCCACTCGCCGAGCGGGTGCATCAAGACTTCGGCGGCGTTCAGCATCGCCTCGAAGTACGTCTCGTCGAGCGCGATCGCTTGCTTGTAGTGCTCGAGCGCGTCCTCGGGGTTGCCGCCCATCGCCGCCGAGTAGCCGAGGAGGTTGTGCACCTCCGGCGATTTCGGGTCGAGCTCGAGCCCGCGTTTGGCGCAGGCCGCGGCGCCGATTGCGTCGCCGCGCTGCGCGAGGTCCCATCCCCGGTCGAGTGTCGCGCTGAGCTGATCCATGTCTTTGGTGTCGCGGAGCGCGATGGCACGTTTTTCCGCACGGCGAGCCGCGCGTCAAGCCCGCATTTGGATCAGGTCTTCGCCGGACTCGCGCGTTGCCTCGCGCCTCGCGCCGTTCGCGCGCGCGGGCGCGGCGAGGCATGAGCTCGGCCGCATCGTCTCGTGCCGCGTCGCTCCGAAACGCGGCTCCTCCGCTCCGAAAGGCAGCTCCTCTGCTCGGAAATGCGGTCCTTCGCATCCGAAACGCAGCTCCTCCGCGCGAAACGCGGCTCCTCCGCTCCGAAACGCGCTCCTCGCGTCCGAAACGCGGCCCCTCGCGTCCGAAACGCGGCTCCTCACGCTGCGCGTGGCGCGCCTCCCGTTTGGCGAATGGCTCACGCCTCGTTGACCATGGCCGCGCTGGACGATGCGGGGACTTAGAAGCGCATCCGCCGCGCCATCACGACGTCGCGCCGAGCGAAGAGCGCGGGCGCGAGCTTCGCGGCCGTCGTCGACGCCGCCGCGTTCGCGTGGACAAGCGCGGCGGAGTCGACTTCGGCGTTACATTCTGACGATCAGCGGTTCGCTTGACGGCAGCCGGCGTTCGTCTCGGCGATCGCGGTGTTCGTCGCGTTCATCGCGCGGTCGCGCCAGCCGCCCTTGTTGTGCTCGGCGCGCTGGAGCGATCCGAGCGCGGCCTCGAGGTGCCCTTTCGCCGCCGCCATGTTCGGCTGATCGAAGCACGGGCCTTCGAGGTTCGTCGGCTCGTCGGACGATTTGTTGGCGTAGGCGGTCTGAATGCCGAGCGACACGACGAGCCCCGTCGTCGCGACGATGGCGATGGGTTTCCAAACGTTCATGAGTTCCTCCTCGATGGATGAGGCGGGGGACTCTACATGCTCAGTCGCGCGTCGGCGAGAGGTCGTCGTCGTCCGTCTTCCAGTGCGGCTTGGGCTTGATGGTGTGGACGATGACGCGCGTGCCGGGATGCTCCGCGGTCGCCCAGACGCCGTGCCAGCCCGGCGGGAGCTGCGGATCGGTCCACCCGAACATCGCGCGCGCGTCGTCGGGCGAGAGGTTCACGCAGCCGTGGCTCTGCACGTGCCCGAAGTTCGCGTGCCAGAAGGCGCCGTGCAGCGCGTAGCTTTGATTGAAGTACATGATCCACGGCACGTCCTCGATCGAGTACGGCCCGTCGGTCGCGACGTCACCGTCCATCGTCGCGGCGATGTGCTTCTCGCGAATGCGGAAGCTCCCGGGCGGCGTGCGGTGATCTTTTTCTTTGTCGGTGTCATCCATGCGACCCGTCGAGACGAGCGTCGCGTAGACCGGCGTCGCGCCGACGTAAGCGACGAGCGACTGGTTGTCGAGGTTGACGTCGATCCACTTTTCGTTCGGCTTCAAGTCCGCCGGCGCCGGTCCCGGATCCATCACGGTGATGTTGTCCCCGCGCATCCAGTACCCGCCGTCGACCTCCCAGAACCAAACGCCGCCGACGTTTTGTTTTTGGCCGGTGAGCTGGAGCGGCGTGAAACGCGAGAGGGAGTCCTCGCCGCGCGTCGCGTGTTTCTTGTCGTCGTCGAGCGTGTACTTGCGCGAGTGCGGCCACGTGACGAACGCGAGCGGCAAATGCGTCGGCGGTTTGTCGACCCAGTACGGCGGCGTGCCGCCGTCGGCCTGCGCGACCGCCGCGGGAAAATCCGGCGGCGCGGCGGTGTTGAGCCAGACGCCGTGGAAATCGGTCGGCGGCTTCGCGACGACCATGCGGCCGTAGGGCGCGAGAAAGCCGGCCGTCGTCTTCCACCACTTCACGTGCTGGACGTCGATGTCCGTGTCGACCGCGACGTAGAAACCTTTGACCATGCGGCGCACGATCGGGCCGCCTTCGTCCTCGCGGAGATCGTCGAGCGTGACTTGCGGCTTGCCGCCGTCCCAGTCGCGCAAGTACCAAGGCACGCCCGCGCCCGCGTCGAGATCGTCGCCGCCGAAAGAAAATCCGAGCACGGTCGCGGTGGCGACGGCGCTGGTCGTCGCGAGGCCCGCGTCGGCGTCCATCGTGTCGTCGATTTTCGGTTTGCGACGCGCGACGAGCCACGGCTCGTAAATCTCGCGATCCTTGCGCGACGGAACGGTGCGGTAGAGCGGCGTGCCGTTCGCGACGTTGTACGCGTAGTCGTACGGCAGCGGTCGATCCATGAACGGCGCGTGCGGCGCCGTCTTCAGCTTCGGGTGATTCATGTCGAGCGTCGCGTAACGCGCGCACACGAAGCCGCCGCTCACGAGCTCGTACCAACCCTCGCGGCATTTCTCGTTCGGGTGCGGCTCGGGCAACACGGCGACCTTGGCTCCACGCCTGAGGTAGCCGATGCGCTGCGGGCCGCTGTCCTGCTTGCCGTGCCGGCGCCCCTCGATCTGCTCGCGCGTGGGGACGTCCATGTCGCTCATGATCGGCGTCTCCATGTAGATCGCGCCGATCAGCGGATAATTCGGGCCGGCGTCGGTCGAACCGCTCGCGAGCCCGCCGTCGCTCGAAGCCGACGGGGCAGAAGAATCAGCGGTTTTGGCGGCGTTTTCAGCCCCTTTCGACTCGGTGCAACCGAGCGCCAAACCACACAGCGCAAAACACACGCGCATCACTTGCGAGAGGCTTTCACGCGCACGTCGGAGGTCCGTTCGAGCTCGCCCAAGAGCGTTCGAACGACGGCGAGGTCGATGCGGAAGTGAGGAGTCGTTCCC
>DASXHD010000070.1:0-55508 GCA_036488725.1 Polyangiaceae bacterium
CCGGCGAAGTCCAACGGCATGAGCAACGGCGCCATCGTGCTCGCCGCCGGAGGCACGCACGCGTGACGCGCTTTCACAATTCGCGTGTCGTGAAGAGACGCGCGGCTCCTCCGAGGAGGGCCGCGCGTTTCGCTTTTTGTAGAGGCCGTCGATGAATCGCGACGCACACATCGCAGCCAAGTACGGAATCGCGCGCAGCTCCGCGTGGCCCGCAGTCGAGCGCGCTCACGTTTCCAAGCCTTTGAAAAACTCTCCGTCACTTCACGACAGGGAGCTTCTTTTTCCCGGTGCCCCCGCTGCGATCGATCACCGGCGCCTCCGGGGCGGCGTCGGGCTGCGACGCGATGTGCTCGATGAGCGACTCGGCGATCTTCGCGAAGCTCTGGGCGGGCGCGCTCTCGGGCGCGGCTTGCACGATCGGCGTTCCTTGGTCGCCCGCCTCGCGCACTTTTTGATCGATCGCGACCTGGCCGAGGAGCGGGGCCTCCGCGAAGTCGGCGATTTTTTGGCCGCCGCCCGCGCCGAAAATCTCGTGGCGCACGCCGGCCGAGTCGACGAAGTAGCTCATGTTCTCGACGACGCCGAGGATCGGGATGCTCACCTTCTTGCACATCGAGACCGACTTGTAGACGTCGTCGGTCGCGACGGGCTGCGGCGTCGTCACGATGACGGCGCCGGTCGCGCGGACGCGCTGCGAGAGCGTGAGCGCGACGTCCCCGGTGCCGGGCGGCAAGTCGAGCAACAAATAATCGAGCTCGCCCCACGCGACGTCGTTCAAAAATTGTTGGAGCGCGCCGTGCAGCATCGGACCGCGCCAGACGACGGCTTGCTTGGGGTCCTCCAGCAAAAATCCGATGCTCATCATCTTGAGACCGAAGCGCGTGAGCGGCTCGATCGTCTTTCCGTCGAGCGAGACGGGGCGGCCGGTGACGCCGAGCATCGTCGGGATCGACGGGCCGTAAATGTCGGCGTCGAGGAGTCCGACGCGGTGACCGCTGCGCGAGAGCGCGAGCGCGAGGTTGGTCGCGACGGTGCTCTTGCCGACGCCGCCTTTGCCGCTCATCACGAGGACGACGTGGCCGATGCCGGGCATCGCGGCGGGCTGCGCATGCGGAGGCGGTGCGGTGTTCATGGCTTTTCCTTCGCGCGAGATAGCGCAAAACCATGCGATGATCGAGGCGTGAGGCTCGCGATGCTCGCGTTCGTCGTCGCTTGCGGTCCCGCGCAGTACGACTTCGTCGCGCCCGAGCTGCCGGTCGCGAACCCGGCGACGGGCGCCGCGCTGGTCGACGCGTCGGCGGTCGCCGTGGACGGGCTCACCAAACATCGGTGGACGAGCTTCACGCCCGCCGAAGCCTGCTTTCTCAGCCGACTGAACGATTTTCGCGCCGAGGACGTCGTGCCCGCGCGACCGTTCTTGCTGCTCGGATTTCGCGACGCGAGCGAGCCGCTCGACAAAGTGCCGACGCTCGCGAGCTCGCGCGTCACCGTGAAAGACTCGGGTCACGAAGCCGTCGCGACCGACGAACGGAGCTTCCAGCTCGTTCACGTGGACGTCGAGGTGTGCTTCGCGAACGCCGGCCGCGTCGTCACGCCGGCGACGCGCTACGTCGTCCTGCGCGTTCCGTACAGCACCCAATCGGAAGCGATCGGATCGGCCGGCTCACGCGACGGCGTCTGGCGTCTCACCAAATAATCAGTGCCTTGCTTCGGCGGCGCGCGGCGGTTGCTTCTTCGCGAGCAGATCGGCGACGCTCGCTTCGAGCTCGTCGAGGAGCTTCTCGAGGTCGACGACGAGCCTTCGAATCGCGTGCTCGTCGGCGCGTTTTCCAGCTTCTTGCAGGCTGTCGCCGAGGGCGCTGAGCTCCGGAAAGCCGTAGCTCGCGCCGGTGCCGCGCATGTTGTGAGCGAGCGTCGCGATGGCCCGCAGATCTTTGCGCTCGAGCGCGTCGTGAATGATGTGCACGTCGTTGCGACGGTTCGCGAAGAACCGCGGCAGGAGCGGGATGATTTCTTCGCGCGGCGCCGCGCGCGTCGGCTTTTGTTTTTCGACGAGACGCGCACCGGTCGCGCGCGAGAGACCTTCGAGCAGCGTCCGCTTGCGGATCGGCTTGGTGAGCTGCATCGCGCAGCCCGCTTCGGTGCTCTGCGTGAAGCTCTCGGCGAGCACGTGCGCGCTGAGCGCGATGACCGGCGGCGCCTTCACGCCGCGCTCGTTCAAGCGACGAAGGAGCTCGCGCGTCGTCGCGTAACCATCGAGCTGCGGCATCTGGAGATCCATGAAGACCGCGTCGTAACGCTCGCTCGTTCCTTTTTCGATCGCGGTCGGACCGTCGCCGGCGAACTCGACTTCGACGTTCGCGCCGCGCAAATACTCACCGAGGAGAATGCGATTGTCCTCCGAGTCGTCGACGACGAGGACGCGCAGGCGCGCGCCGACCGGCGCTTCGAGTGCGAGCGTTCCGCCGTGCGGCGTCGCCGTGAACGAAGGCGCGACCGAGCCGCGAGCAGCGGGAAGCGCGACCGCGACGTGGAACGTCGCGCCTTTTCCGGCCTCGCTCTCGACCCAAATGCGCCCATTCATGCGCCCGACGATGCGTTTGGTGATCGCGAGACCGAGCCCGTAACCGCCATAGCGCCGCTCGATCGAACGATCCCCTTGCACGAACCCGTCGAAGATCGAGTCGAGCTTGTCGGCCGGAACGCCGATGCCCGTGTCGGTCACCGAAAACTGAATCTCTTTTCCTTCGCGTCCGATCGAGAGCCAGACGCGACCTTGGTCGGTGAACTTCACGGCGTTGCCGAGGAGGTTCACGAGCACTTGGCGAAGCCGCCGCGGGTCGCCGCGGAGCTCGCGCGGAACGTCGACGCCGACGCTCCAACCGACGTCGAGCTTCTTGCGCCGCGCTTGCACGCGCACGATGTCGACCGCGCTCTCGGCGACTTCGTAGAGATCGAAATCGATCTCGTCGGTGGTTACCGATCCCGCTTCGATGCGCGCGATGTCGAGCACGTCCTCGATCAGCGCGAGCACGTGATCGGCCGCGCGCTGGAGCGTTTGCACGTAACCGCGCTGGCGCTCGTCGAGCTTCGTTTCGCCGAGGAGCTCCGCCATGCCGAGCATCGTGTTGAGCGGCGTGCGGATCTCGTGACTCATGCTCGCGAGAAATTCTGTTTTGCGCTCGCTCTTGTGCTCGGCGTCGCGCAGCTTGCGAATCAGCGGACTGTCCGAGGCGATGAGCACCACGTCGGGGCGGAAATGGTCTATCGCCGCCAGCGCCTCTTCGGGTAGCGCGCGCGAAATCTCGGCCTCGGGGTCTGCATGTTGGATGCTTTGCGTGATGGATTCCATGCGTGACTCGTCCGCCACGACGAGCATGCGCGCGCGGGCTTTTGCCATGACGACAATGACGCAAGTGATGTGCCTTCGTCGCGGGCCATTCCGCCTCGAGCGAGACACGCATGCCGCGCACACCAATTGCACCACGGAGAAACATGACGCAGTCCCGACCTCCTCAGAGAGTGTTCCTCGCCGAGGACGATGACGACATGCGCGCGCTCATCCGCGCTGCGCTGGAGCGAGACGGCTGCGAAGTCGTCGAAGCTCGAGACGGAGCCGAGCTCATCGATTTGCTCGGGATGACGGTCGAATGTCCGTCGGCGCAGCCCGACGTCGTCGTGACCGACGTACGAATGCCCAACTTCTCCGGCCTCGGCGTCTTGCGCACCTTGCGACAGGCGCATTGGACCGTTCCGGTCATTCTCATCACGGTCGACCCTGGTGCGGCCGTGCAGAGCGACGCTGCGCAATGGGGCGCGGCTGCCGTTTTCAAAAAACCGTTCGACGTGGAAGATCTTCGCACGGCCGTGTGTAATGCGAGGCGACTTCGCGCGCGCGAGCACTGAGGGCCCGTTCGTGCGTTGCCTTTTTGCCACGAACGTCGCGAGTCGACTCGGTCGTCCTGCTCCGTTCGTCGTGAAATCGATGGATCACGGACGGCATATCGCCTGCACCGATCGCCCGCCTTCTGGGGCAGTGAGGCACGAGTGAACATGTCGACCGCAAAGGAGCAAACGATGGCTCGAATGCCGAGCACGATCTTTCTCGCCGAGGACGACGACGACATGCGCTCGCTGATTTCGCTCGCGCTGCGCAACGACGGCTACGACGTAGTCGAGGCGAAGGACGGCGCAGAGCTGCTCGATCTCCTGGCGGGAGCGTCCGCCGCACCGATGAAGCGCCCGGACATCATCATCACGGACGTGCTGATGCCGTGTTACTCGGGCCTCGGCGTGCTCGCGGCGCTGCACAAATCCGCGTGGAACGTACCGGTCGTGCTCATCACCGCGCGTCGCGACGAAGGCGTCGTGAAGGACGCGCTGCGTCTCGGCGCAGCCGCGGTCGTGCACAAGCCGTTCGACATCGACGATCTGCGGACGGCGATTTTGAACGTGTCGATCGACGGTCAAGCCGAGGCGTGCTGACGGACGACGAGCAGTCGATGCTCGGTCATTTCTTCGATCGCGAAACGGACGCCCTCGCGGCCTAGGCCCGAGTCGCGCGTGCCGCCGTAGGGCATCGAGTCGACGCGGAAGGTCGGCGTGTCGCCGACGACGAGCCCGCCGACGTGCAGGCGATCGAACGCGCGCTCGACGCGCGCGCGCGAGTCGGTGAAGAGACCGGCTTGGAGGCCGTAACGGGTCGCGTCGGCCATCGCGAGCGCTTCGTCGAACTCGCGGTAGCGATGAATGGTGAGGACGGGGCCGAAGATTTCTTCGTCGATGACTTTCGTGCCGCGGCCGTCGCCGTCGAAGGCGAGCACGGCGGCGCCGAGTCGATTTTTTTCGCGGCTCGACGAGACGAGCGAACGCGCGTCACACTGCTCGGCTTCGCTCACCCACGAGGCGACGCGCACGGCGCTTTTTTCGTCGATGAGACACGAGAGGATGCCGGGATCGCTCGGCGCGCGTGGCGCGAGCGAGCGTGCGGCCGAGACGATCCGCTCGATGAATCGATCGGCGATCGGCTCGTGAACGTAGAGCCGCTGCACTTTGATGCAGACCTGGCCCGCGTAGCCGAACGCTCCTGCGACGATTCGCTCCGCGGCGAAATCGAACGGCGCGTCCTCGTGCACGATGGCCGCCGCGTTTCCGCCGAGCTCGAGGAGGACGCGCTTTTTTCCGGCGATCGATTTGAGGTGCCAGCCCACCGTCGCGCTTCCGGTGAACGAAAACGTCGCGAAGCGATCGTCTCTCACGAGCTTCTCGGCGACGGGCACGTCGCACGGGAGCACCTGAAACGCGTGCTCGGGAAAACCCGAGTCGCGCACGATCGCGCCGAGCGCGAGCGCCGTGAGCGGCGTCTGCGGCGCGGGCTTGAGGACGATGCTTGCGCCGCACGCGAGCGCCGGCGCGACCTTGTGCGCCACCAAGTTCAGCGGAAAGTTGAACGGCGAAATCCCGAGCACCGGCCCGCGCGGCACGCGCTTCCAAAAACCCGAGACGCCCTCGCCGGCTTTCGTGATGTCGAGCGGCATCACGCCGGCCTCGATGCGCGACGTCTCTTCGGCCGCGAGCTCGAACGTCGAGACCGCGCGCGCGACCTCGCCGCGCGCGTACACGATCGGTTTGCCCGCTTCGTCGGCAAGGACCTTGGCGAGATCCTCGGCGCGCGCCGCGATGGCGTGCGCGATTTTTCGAAGCGCGTCGCGTCGCGCGTGCGTCGGCATCGCGCGCACGGCCTCGAACGCCTTCACGCTCGCAACCGCGGCGCATTCGGCCGCGGCATCGTCGGCGAGCTCCACTTCACCGAGCGCGCGCCCGTCCCAGGGTGCGGTGATCGTCTGTCGCATGCGGCATGTCTAGCGCCTGCTCGCGGTCCGGCACGCGAAATAAGCTACACTGCCTCCCCCCGATGCAGCACCCGTACGCCGATTTCGTTCATCTCGTGCAAAAGCCCGCGCGTTACCTCGGCGGCGAGCACGGGTCGAACAAGAAAGATTGGGATTCGCCCGATCTCCGCGCGCGCGTGTGCCTCGCGTTCCCCGACGTTTACGACATCGGAATGAGCCATCTCGGGTTCAAGATTCTCTACAAAATCTTGAACGACGATCCGCGCACGCTCGCCGAGCGCTGCTACGCGCCGTGGGTCGACATGGAGGCCGAGCTGCGAAAGCGCGGCGTCCCGCTCGTGACGCTCGAGAACGCGCGACCGCTCCGCGACTTCGACGTCGTCGGGTTCTCGCTGCAGTTCGAGCTCACGTACACGAACGTTCTCATGATGCTCGACCTCGGCGGCGTGCCGCTCCGCTCGGCCGACCGCGGCGACTCCGACCCGCTCGTCATCGCCGGCGGGCCCACGGCGACGCATCCCGAGCCGCTCTCGGCGTTCATCGACGCGTTCGTCATCGGCGACGGCGAAGAAGCCGCGACCGAAATCGCGCTCGCGTGGACTTCGATGCGCGACCTGCCGCGGCAAGCGCGCTTGCGCGAAATAGGCAAAATGCGGGGCGTCTACGTCCCTTCATTGCATTCTACACACATCGATCCGGACACGGGGTTCGTCGTCGTGGACGACGACGTACGCGTCGAGCGCAACATGATCGACGACCTCGATCGTTTTCCGTTTCCGGACGACAGCCCCATCGGCGGGCCCGAAGCCATCTTCGATCGCATGTCGATCGAGATCGCGCGCGGCTGCACCGAGGGCTGCCGCTTCTGCCAAGCGGGCATGATTTATCGGCCGGTGCGCGAGCGCGATCCGGAAAAAGTCGTCGAGACGCTCGTGTCGGCCGTGAAGAAGAGCGGCTACGACGAGGTGAGCCTCACGTCGCTCTCGACGGCGGACTATTCGTGCATCGCGCCGCTCGTCCAGCGCGTCTCGGAGAGGCTCGCGCCGGAGCGCGTCTCGCTCGGCGTGAGCTCGCTCCGCGCGTACGGGCTCGGCGAGCAGACGCTCGACGACATGCAGCGCGTCCGCGCGAGCGGCATCACCTTCGCGCCCGAAGCGGGCAGCCAGCGCATGCGCGACGTGGTGAACAAGAACGTCACCGAAGAGCAGCTGATGCAAACGGCCGAGCGCATCTTTTCGCGCAACTGGTCGTCGATGAAGCTCTACTTCATGATCGGCCTGCCGACCGAAGAGGAAGACGACGTGCGCGAAATCGTCCGCGTCGGAAAGCGCGCGCGCGAGGTCGGCTTTCAGATCAAGCGGGCGCGCGGCGCTCCGCCGCCGACGGTCACGGTCAGTGTCTCGACGCACGTGCCCAAGCCGCACACGCCGTTTCAGTGGTGCGCGATGGATGACGCCGCCGTCGTCCGGCAGAAGCAGTCTTGGCTCGAAGAAGAAGTGCGCGGCTCTCGCGTCGACTTGCGCATGCACGACTCGGACGGGAGCTGGCTCGAAGGCGTCTTCGCGCGCGGCGATCGCACGCTGTGCGACGTGCTCGAGACCGCGTATCGCGACGGCGCGCGCTTCGACTCGTGGGACGACCGCCTCGACATCGCCGTGTGGGAGCGCGCGTTCGCGACGCATCGCATCGAGCCGAAGAAATTTCTCGGCACGATTCCGGTGACCGCGCGTCTTCCGTGGAGCCACATCGACGTCGGGCTCGAAGAAGGATTTTTGCTCGCCGAATATCGCAAGTCGCTCAAGAGCCGGCTCTCGCCGCCGTGCGGAAAAGTCGCGGGCGCGTTCATCCACCCGACGAACCTCGAGGACGCGAAGAAAGACGACCGCAAGCTCGTTTGTTACGACTGCGGCGTCGGCTGCGATTTGACGACCATGCGCGAAGAGCGCGAAACGTTCCTCGTGAAGCTCCGCGCCGAGAAGCCGCGCGCCGTCCTGCCGAAACCCGAAGCGCCGAAGCCCAAAGCGCCGCCGAAGCGAATCGAGCAAGGCGCGCCGCATCGGTATCGATTCGCGTTCACCAAGCTCGGGCCGAGCGCGTTTCTCTCTCACCTCGATCTCATTCGCGCGCTTCCGCGTGCATTTCGGCGCGCGGGGCTGCCGCTTTTCTACACGTCGGGATTTCACCCGAAAGCGGACATGACGTTTTCGCCGGCGCTGTCGCTCGGCGTGATGAGCCTCGGCGAAATCGTCGACGTGAAGCTCACGTGTACGGGCGACCCGCGCGAGTGGCTCGACGCGATGACCGAAGGGGCGCCCGAGGGACTGCGCTTCGTCGACGCGCGCGCGCTCGTCATCGGCGAGCCTTCGCTCTCGAAAGTGATCGACGTCGCGCAATACGCGGTCGCCATCCCGCGTCGCGCGCTCGACGAATCACGCGCGCGCGAAGCAGTCGCAGCGGCGCTCGCCGCCGAGTCGCTCCCGATCGTGCGCACCATCGAAGGCATCGGCAAAAAGGTGGACGTGCGTCGCTACCTTCGCGCGGCGGCGTGGGAAGATCCTCGCGCGCAGGATGCGATCGAGCGCGCCGGGCTCGCGGGCGATCTCGCCGCGGCGTTCGTCGAAATCGCCGTGACGCCGACCGGCAGCGCGAAAATCAGCGAAGCGGTCGAAGTGATTTTCGGGCGGGAAATCCCCGCGAAACCGGTCCGCGTCGCCCTCCTCGGCGGGCAGCGTTCGCCGCTCGACGTGTCAAGCTCGAGCCATGGCGACGCTCGCGACGTTGCGCCTGCGTGAGGACGATCTTCGCGCACCGACGCGCGCGATCTCGGCGAGGCGGTGAAGACCGGCGCATCCAGCAGGGCTTCGGTGGAACATACGGACCCTCGCACTGACGTGCTAGCGTAGCGCGTTGATGGATCGCATCCGCGTCGCGACCCTCAACATCTGGAATCGCATGGGCCCGTGGGAAGAGCGGCTCGCGGCGATTCGAAAAGAAATCGAGCGTCTTCAGCCCGACGTCCTCGGCCTTCAAGAAGTGCTCGTCATCCCCGAGCTCGGGTTCGATCAAGCGAAGGCGATCGCCGAGGGCTTCGGTTACCACGTCGCCTTCGGTCGCTCGCCCGACGGCGAGGTCTACACGCTCGGCAACGCGGTCCTCTCACGCTGGCCGATCGCCCGCACGTTCGCGTACGCGCTTCCCGGCACCGACGAGCATCGCTCGCTCGTCTTCGCCGAGATCGACTCGCCCGCCGGAAAAATTCCGTTCTTCTCGACGCACCTCAATTGGAAGTTCGAAGAGAGCGCCGTGCGGCAGCTCCAAGTGCAATGCCTGACGCAGTTCGTCGACGCGTGCGCGCGCGCGGAAAATTTTCCGGCGATCGTCGTCGGCGATTTCAACGCCGAGCCGGACTCGGACGAGATCCGTTTCATGCGCGGGCTCGGCTCGCTCGGCGGGCGCAGCGTGCATTATCACGACGTCTTCGGTCACGTCGGGAGCGGTCCCGGCGTCACTTTCTCGCTGAAAAATCCGTACGCGGCGCTCCTCCGCGAGCCGGACCGGCGCATCGATTACATTTGGGTGCGCGGCGGCGACGAGCGTTTTCGCGGCGAGCCGCTGTCGGCGCGGGTCGCGTTCGACGTGGCCGAAGGCGACGCTTACCCGAGCGATCACTTCGGCGTCTTCGCCGAGCTCCGCGCGTGACGCACGTCGCGATCGCGGCGCTCTGCGCGACGGCGCTCGTCGCGGGGTTCGTCGACGCAATCGCCGGCGGCGGCGGGCTCGTCACGGTGCCCGCGCTGCTCGGTTTCGTGCCGCAGCCGCACCTCGCGCTCGGCACGAACAAAGGGCAAGCGGTCTTCGGCGCGATTTCGTCGGCGACTTCGTTTTGGCACGGAAAAGGCGTCGATCGCGCGCGTGCGCCGCTCGCGTTCGGGTGCGCGGCCGCGGGCGCCGCGTGCGGCGCGCTCACGCAGCTTCGCGTTCGACCGGAGCCGCTCAAACCGATCGCGCTCGGTCTGCTCGTCGCCGCCGCGCTCGTCGTCGCGCTTCGTCCGCTCCTCTTGCGAAAGGCCGCGTCGGCGCACGCCGTCACGGCGCCGCGCGCGCGACTCGCGGCGATCACGCTCGCGCTCGGTTTCTACGACGGCTTCTTCGGACCGGGCGTGGGCTCGCTGCTCATCGTCGCGTTCGTCGTCTTCCACGGCGACGCGATGACCCGCGCGTCGGGCAACGCCAAGATGGCGAACGTCGCGTCGAACCTCACGTCGTTCGTCATCTTCGCGGCGAAAGGGACCATCCTCTGGCACATCGCGATGCCGATGGCCGTATGCAACGCGATCGGCTCCGCGGTCGGCGCGCGAACCGCGATGAAACGCGGCGACGCGTTCGTACGATTTTTCGTGCTCGCGGTCGTCGTCGCGCTCGTGATCAAGCTCGGTTGGGATATCCTCAAATAATCTTGACGAGGAAGGAGCTCTTCTTCGCGCTGACTTGGCAGCGCAACACCGAGCCGGTCGGCGCCGCGGCGGCGGATTTTCTTCGCTGGCTCGGCAACGAGCTCGGGCGGCCGATCTTGCCGCGCGTCGCGCTCTCGTACGACGAGCTTCTTCCGATGTTCGAAAAAGGCGACGTCGATTTCGGCTGGCTCCCGCCGCTCACGTACTTGCAGCTTCGCGCCAAGAACCTCGCGCGAACGCTCTTCACCAACCAGCGCCACGGCGCGCGCGCGTGGCACGCGGTGCTCGCGGTGCGGTCGGGGAGCCGACACTATGCGCTCGATCGGCTGCAGGGCGCGCGCGCTGCGTGGGTCGACCCGCACTCGACGACCGGCTACGTGCTCGCGCGACTCGACCTCGCGTCGCGCGGCGTCGACCCGACGACGACGTTCGGCGAGGAGCGATTTTTCGGCTCGCACGACGCCGCCGCGCGCGCGGTCTTCGAAGGCCGGAGCGATGTCGTCGGAACGTTCGCCGCATACGACGGCGAGCGCATCACGCGCGCGGGCTTTTCGACTCAAGGCGGCGCCGCCGATTGGCGCGTCGTCCTCCGCGGGCGCGAGGCGCCGTCGGACGTGCTCGTCGCGCACAGCTCGGTCGACGAAGCGCTCGCGAGCGCGATCAAGACCGCCCTCTCCGGCGCCTTCTCGAAAGACGCATCGGCGCGCGTCGTTCGCGACGTCCTCCACGTCGACGGCTTCCGCGAAGCGGAGGACGCGCGTTACGCCGAGCTCGCCGACGCGATCGAGAGCGCACGCCGCGCGGGTTTGTTCCCGCACCTCTGAAAGTCTCATGGCGCACGGAAGCATGTCCAAGACGCTCGTCCTCATCATCGCCGCGTCGATTCCCGTCGGCTACGTGATTTGGCTGAGCAAGCATCGGCCGGCGAAAGAGCCGCCGCCCGCGAGCTCCGCGTCCGCATCGAGTGAGCCTCAATAGTCGCGACGGCTGTGCGCGCCCGCAGAGGTCGTGTGCACATCCGACGAGCTCTGCGCATCGCGTCCGGTTTCCGGCCCGAGCAACCGTCCGCGCGGTTACTGAGTGGGCGGCGGAGGCGGAGGCGGCTGCGCGACCACCGGCGGCGGCGGCGGCGGTTGCGCGACGACCGGAGGAGGCGGAGGAGGCTCGGGCCGTTCGTATTGATCACCGCTCCCGAAGAGAAAGCCGATGCCGCCTTGGAACACGAGCCCGCCGAGCGCGCTCGAGCCGACGTCGGCGATGCTCTCGTACACGGGCACGCCGACCGCGACCTCGGGCATGATGCGCACGTACGGCGAGACGCGAATGGCGAAGCCGATCGAACCGCCGACGTAGAGCAAGTTGGCCGTCCCGCTTCCGCCGCCGCCGCTGCTCGTGCCAACGTCGCCGAAGAGGACCTGATCGACGACGCGCGGCCCGAAGACGAGCTCGTGGCCGCCGAAGTCGATGCCGAACAAGATCGGAAGCTGCGCGGTCAAGACGCCGACGAAGGTGCTCGAGCTCGAGCCGCCGCCGGAGGCGCTCGCCCCGAACCCGATGAAACCGACCTGCGGCGCGACCGAGAGGTTCACGCCGTGATCCATCGACGGCGAGCGAACGAGGCCGAATTTGCCTTGGAGCGTGAAGCCGTCGAAGCCGAGCTTGGCGCCGAGCTCCACGTTGTCGGTGACGCCGTAGCGAACGCCGCCTTCGAGCATGGGATAACCGACGCCGCCGGTCGCACCGGTCGCGGTCGCGACCGCGCCGCCGCCGCCCGGCGCGACCCAGCCCTGGATGCCGCCCTTGTTCATCGTGCGAGCGAGCCCGAACGTCGAGAACGACGCGCAGCCCGTGAGCGGAGCCATCACAGCCAACGATACTGCGAGCGCCAAACGGTTCGTCATCACACGACCTCCAGCGTGCGAGCATACATCAACGCTCGAGCTACTTGCGAGAAGCCGTCACCCCGCGTGCTCGCGCGTCACCCAAGAGCGCCAGCGCTTTGCAAACGGCGGCGTCTTTGCACGGGCCGACTCGGCCGCCGGACGAGGGCCACGCGAGCTCGGCGCTCTTCGCGAGCCATGCGCCGTCGCGGACGTCGGGGCCGGTCCACGTCGCGGGGGAGCGCGCGAGCTTCACTTCGCGGTCGTCGCCGACGTCGGTCGCGACGAACGGAAATGCGATCGTCGGTCGCAAACCGACGCGCTGCACCGGCGAGCCATCGGGCAGCGCAAACAGCAACGTCGTCACGCGTAGCAAGCCCGCGTGGGCGTCGTCGTCGAGATACTCCTGCGCGCAGCCCTTTCCGTACGTGGGCGCGCCGACGCTCGGCCCGCGCCGATACGCCGAGATCGCGCCCGCGAGCATCTCGGCCGCGCTCGCGGTGCCCGCGTCGACGAACGTCGCGACCGGGCCGTTCCACTGACGATCCGGCGACGGCACCGGCGCGCGATCGGTCTCGATCGTTCCGTCTTTGCTCTTCATCGGAAAGAGACGCGCGCCCGGCAAGAACGCGCCGAGCGTGTCGATGGCGCCTTCGGTCGATCCGCCGCCGTCACCGCGCAAATCGAGAACGACGCCGGTGAGCTTGGGCGACTTCGCTTTGGCGAGCGCGCGCGCCACGAGATCGCCGAGATCGTCGTAGACGTCCGGAATCGACACGACCGCGACGACGCCGGACCCATACGGGATGGTCTCGGTGTCGAGCTCGAACGGATGCGACGACGCGCTCGGCGGCGAAGGCGCGTCCGGGTCGACGCGAACGACGCGCGGCTCGCGATCGCCCGCGCGCATCAAGACGACGTCGAATGCTTCGCCCCCGTCGCCCGCGGTGAGCGAGAGCTCGTCGAGCTGCTCGACCGGCAAACCCGCGAGCGGCATGCCGTCGACCTCGAGCAACACGTCGCCGGTCGCGAGCGGCGGCATCGCGCCGTCGTCGACACGAACGCCGAGGACCGTGCGCGTCGCGCGCGTCCAGAGGCGCGAGGGCGCGTCTTGATCGAGATCGACGTCGTGGACCGACGCTTCTTCGCCGTACGGCGCCCAAGCGCCGTGCGCGTCGACGAGCTGCACCCAAGCGCGCACGGCGGCGGCGAGCACGACCTCGCTCCACGCGTCGGCCGTCATCTGCGGAAAAAATCGATCGCGCGCGGTCGCGACATAACGCTCGACGGGCGCGCCGTACGCGTGCTCGAGCGCGCCGGCGCGATCGGCGAGCTCGTTCGTGATCGATTTCGCCGCGTCGTTTCCGCCGTCGTCGAGCGCAGCCTCGAGCGCGTGATGCGCGTCACCGCGCGCGGCGGCCGATCGCACGTCGAAGCGCGCGCGCTCCGAGTCGATCCAGGACGCGAGCTTGCGCCCGATTCGTTGCGACGCGGCACACTCCGTTCCGCGCGAAATTTCAACGACGAGCGCCGCGGCGTCGGCGTCGATCTCGGCGAACGGCGTCGCATCCTTCGCGACCGCCCAGTGCCCGTGCGGGTCGAGCCAATCTTTGGTCGCGCCCGCAAAATCCTTCGCCGGCGGCGGCGGCGCGGCGAACGCGAGCTCGCGCGTGACCTCGCGCACGATGGTTCCCGCTTCGTCGCACGTCAGCGACGCGAGCTTGCCGGTCGGCGGCCGAAGCGCCGGGCTCGTGTCCTCGGTCTCTGTTTCGTCGGGCGCCGCTGCGTCTTTCGTCTCGGCGACGGTCAGCGCCGGAGCCGGCGGCGCGACGGGACGCTCACGCCGCATGAAACCTCGAATGACGACACCAGACGCGACCAGCGCGATGGCGAGCCCCGAGATCTGTAGCGCGCGCCGCGACATGAAGGTCGAAGCGTAGCAAGCGCGCGCAGCGAGGACATGTTTTCGTCAGGCGACGTGACGGAGGCGCTGGCGCAGCTTCGAGAGCGTGCGCTGCTCGAGCTGGCGAACGCGCTCTTTGCTCACGCCGAGCTGGTCGCCGAGCTCTTGGAGCGTGCGCGGGTCGTCGGACATGAGCCGGTCGCGCACGATGAGCTTTTCGCGATCGTTCAAATCGCGCAGGGCCTCCCGCACGAGCACGCGCGAGCGCTCCTCGGATTGATGAACGGCCGCCTCTTCCTCCGGCGTCGGCCCGACGGCCGCTATGCGATCGATGACCGGCGCGCGATCGTCTTTGCCCGTCTCGAGGCTCGCCTCGCGCGCCTGCAAAATCGGCAAGAGGCTCCGCACGCGCTCGACCGAGAGACCGCTCACCGCCGCGAGCTTGTCGGGATCGCTCTCGCGCGTCGTTCGATAAGCGCGGAGCGCGCGCCGCTCGGCTTTGGTCGTGCCGAGCCGCACGACGCGATACGCGCGCACGACGTAGTCGCGAATCTCGGCGCGAATCCAATAGGCGGCGTACGTCGCGAGCCGGCACTCTTTGCTCGGATCGAACTTGGCGACCGCGCGGAGCAACCCCACGTTCCCTTGCTGAATGACGTCCTCGAGCGGCACGCCCCAGCGGCGATATTCGATCGCGATCGACACGACGAACGGCAAGCACGCTTCGACGATGCGCCGCACGGCGTCGCGATCGCCCGCCTGCACGCGCAGCGCGAGCTCGCGCTCGGTCTCGCGCGAGAGCTGCTCGACCTGGCCGAGCCGTTTCCGATACGCCTGAAGCGATGGAGCTTCGAAAAGTGTAGTCATGGCCAAAGGCCCTCCAGGGCGCGCCACTCTTCGATGCATTCGCGATACCAAGCGTTGCGACGCTGGATTTAGGCTGCATTTCTCGCAGCGCGCGCGCGCGAGCACGAAAAAAACGTCGGCGCGCGCCGGGTGCACGCAGGCGTTTCGCGAATTGGCGACTTATGCTTTGCGTCGATGTCCGTGCTGCGATTCATCGGGTTTCTGATTCGGCTCGCGCTCGCGCCTTTCTGGGCCGCGTGGATTGCGCTGCGTCGGCGGCTCCCTCGAAACGCGTGGATCCAGGTCGACGTCGACGGCCCGGTCGTCGAGTTTCCGGCGGTGCGCCGGCCGACGCTGCCGTTCTTGGCGGGCGGGCAACGTGTGGTCGCGCTCTCGGCGCTCCACGAAATCGCCGATCGCTTGCCGAACGCGCCGCGCGTGCGCGGCGTGCTCTTCGTGATTCGCAACCTCGGCGCGGGGATGGCGACGGCGACCTCGCTGCGCAAAGCGATCATGCGTCTCCGCGAGACGGGCCGCGAGGTCGTCGTTTATTTGCAGAACGGCGGCGACACGAAAGAGCTCTACGTCGCGAGCGCGGCGAATCGAATCGTCGTCGCGCCGCACGCGACGCTCGCGCCGGTGGGGTTCGTCTCGAGCTCGCGCTACGCCAAGCGCACGCTCGACAAGCTCGGCATCGCAGCCGATCGGCTCGCGGCCGGCGACTACAAGAGCGCCGGCGAGACGCTCGCGCTCGACAAGATGAGCGACGCGCAGCGCGAGCAGCTCGGCGCCGTGCTCGACGCGTTTTACGACGGCTTGATCGACGCCCTCTCGGCGGGAAGAAACGTCGACCGCGAGCGCGCGAAGGCGCTCGTCGACGGCGCGCCGTACTCGTCGGAGAAGGCCGTTCTCGCGGGTCTCATCGACGCCGCGGCGTACGAAGATCAGCTCCCGGCGCTCCTCGCGAAAAACGGGGAAAATGCACATTTCGTCAGCGCGCAGCGGTTTTTGGCTGCGCGGCGGGCGCGCATTCTTCCGCGGCTCGGTCGGCGCCCGGTGCTCGCGGTGCTCCCGCTGCACGGCGCGATCACGAGCGGCTCGGGCCCGCTCGCGATGGACGAACGATTCATCTCCGCGGTTCGCGCCGCGCGCTCGAGCCGTCGCGTGCGCGGCGTCGTGCTCCACATCGACTCGCCCGGCGGCAGCGCGCTCGCGTCCGACCGCATGTACCACGAGCTCACCCAGCTCGCGCGCGAGAAGCCGGTCGTCGCATATTTCGGAAACGTCGCGGCGAGCGGCGGATATTACGCGGCCGCGGCGGCGCATCACATCGTCGCCGAGCCCACGACCATCACCGGATCGATCGGCGTCATCGCGGCACGTTTGGTCGTCGAGCCGCTCCTCGACAAGCTCGGCATCGTGACCGAGACGATCAAACGGGGCGCGCACGCGGCGGTGCTCGACCCGCTGCACCGCGTCGACGAAGACGAGCGTGCCGCCCTCGAAGGCGAGATTCAAAATTTCTACGACGCGTTCGTCGGCGTCGTCGCCGAAGGCCGCAAGTGGACGCGCGAAGCGGTCCACGCCGTCGCGCAAGGTCGCGTCTGGAGCGGTCGCGACGCGAAAGAAAAAGGTCTCGTCGACGAGCTCGGCGACGGACGCGCCGCGATCGCCGCGCTCCGTTCGCGCGTCGGCGAGGGCGCCGAGCGCATGGAGGTCATCGCCGTCCGCCCGCCTTGGCAGCGTCACCCGCCGCTAGCGCCGGCTGCCGTGCTCGACTTGCTCGGCATCGACGGCGACGCGGTCGCGCTCGCATTTTCGCACGACCGGGTGCTCGCGTTAGCCGCGCTGCCCAGAATCCTGTGAGTGCAGCCGCTCGAGGAGCGCGCGCCGCCGAACCCGAAGCGCCTCGCAAAGCTTGCTCGGCGGCTCGCCGACCTCGGGATCCCCGAGCTCGACGATGGCCCGCGAGGTCACCAGGATCTCTTCGAGCGTCGACTGAGCTTCTTGGCGCGACATCACAACGTCGATTACGGGCGCCGGGGTCAGCCGTTTAAGTCTCGCCGAGCAGTTTGTTCATCGAGGCCTCGTCGGCCGGCGTGAACGGGTACTGCTCGAACTCGGTGCTCGGCACCCACTTGAACGCGTTCACGTTGCGGGCTTCGAGCTTCGGCGTGACGAGGCGGCACTCGTACAAAAAGAGGTCGACCGCGTAATGATCGTACGGGTGGCTCACGAACGAGATGAGCTTGCCGCACTCGATCTCGACGCCGAGCCGGTGCATGAGCTCGCGCTTGAGCGCTTGCGCGTCCGTTTCGCCGGGCTCCACTTTCCCGCCGGGAAACTCCCACAAAAGCGGGAGCACGGCGGTCGGGCGGCGTTGCGTGATGAGGTAGCGGCCTTCGCTCTCGACGACTGCGGCGACGACGCGAATGGTCCTACCCGGCACGTTCGCTCACATCGAGATTCGGAAGAGCTGTTGACCCATGAGCAGAACGTCGCCGCTCTGGACTTGGGTCTCTTCGCGAAGTCGGATGAAGGTGCCGTTGGAGCTTCCGAGATCGGTCAGCGTGATGCGGCCGCCTTCGTAAGCGATGTGACAATGCAAACCCGAGACGTAGCCGTCCTCGGGGAAAAGAACGTCGCCGCGCTCGCGGCCGATGTGGATGCCGGACTCGGGAATCGGAAACGCGTTGCCGGTCGTCTCGCGGCCGATGACCAGCGCGATGCGGCCGATGTAGCCCTTGCTCGGCGCGCCGAGACGCTCGACGCCGTCGGGCGACGCGGGGAGCGGCTCGATCGACTCGAACTTCACGATCTCTTGGCCGATGCGGAACACGTCCGACGGCTGGAGCTCGACCGGGGCCTCGCGCGCGAGCTTGCGGTAGACGCCGTTGAGCGAGCCGGTGTCTTCCACGCTGAGCTTGCCCGGCGCCTTCATGCGGAAAATGGCGTGCTTCGGCGAGAGGTAACTGTCGCCGGCGAAGATGCCGCCTGTGTCGCGGCCGACGATCGACTCGGGCGCGGGAGGCAGCGTGAACGTGCCGGCCTCGGTGCCGTCGGCGCGGAGCGCGGTGAGAAGGACGCCGCCCGACGTGGGCGCGGACGCAGCGGGCGGAGCCGAAAGCGGCTTGGGCGCGGCGCCGCCGAGGCGAAACCCGCACGCGCCGCAGAACGTGTTGCTCGGTTGGTTGATGTGACCGCACTGCGGGCACACGACCGTTCCAGAAGCAGCGGGCGCAGCCGAAACCGGCGTGGGCGGCGGCGCGGAAGCCGCGACCGGAGCCGGCGCGGCGGCGGCCGGCGGTGAGGACGCAGGACGTCCCGCTGCCGGCGGCTGGTTCGTGACCGGGTTCACCGGACGAATCCCTTGCGGCGGCGTGCGCGGCGAAAACGGCTTGGGCGCCGCGTCGCGCGGCAGCTCAGCGCCGCAGCCGAGGCAGAACTTGTAGTGGTCCTGATTTTCCTTGCTGCACTTCGGGCAAGTGATCACGTGGAAACGGAGTATCAACACCTTCTCGAAGCCGGTCAAGGGAAGGAGACCTTTCATGCCGCAAGCCACATTTCCGCCGATTCAAGCGCCCGGTTCGGGCCAGCTCTATGCGCGTTTCGTGACCTCGATGGGAAACATCGTGATTCACCTCGAAGAAGAGCGCGCCCCGAACACGGTCAAAAACTTCGTGGGCCTCGCGACGGGCACGCAAGAGTGGACCGATCCGAGCACGCACGAGTCCAAGCAGGGCGTGCCGCTCTACAACGGGACGATCTTTCATCGCGTCATCGAAAACTTCATGATTCAAGGCGGCGACCCGACCGGCACCGGCCGCGGCAACCCGGGTTATCGCTTCGCCGACGAGTTTCATCCGGAGCTCCGTCACTCGGGCCCGGGCATCCTCTCGATGGCCAACTCGGGGCCCGCGTCGAACGGCTGCCAGTTCTTCATCACCGAGCGCGCGACCAAGCACCTCGACGACAAGCACTCGGTCTTCGGTCACGTCGTCGCCGGCGGCGATCTCGTCGGCAAGATCGCGCGCGTGCCGAAGGGGCCGGGCGATCGTCCGACGACGAGCGTCGTGCTCCAGCGCGTCGAAATTTTCCGAAGCCCGACGCCGCCGACCGCCTGATGCGAATCGAGCCCGTAAGGCTCGAAGGACCGCGCGTCGTCGTCCGCACTGCATGCCTCGACGACGCGCGTCGCTTCGTCGCGTATTTCGATCGCAACCGCGCGCATCTCGAGCCGTGGGAGCCCGCGCGCGATGTTGCATTCTACACGGAATCGTATTGGACCGAGCGCATCCGCGGCTACGAGGAGGACCTCGAGCGCGGAACGGGCCACCGCTTCGCCGTCTTCGAGCGCGGCGAGGACGAGCTCGCCGGCAACATCGGGGTCTTCGAAATCATCGCGCGCGATCCGGTGTGGCGCGGGCGCGTCGGTTACTCGCTCGACGCGAAAAAAGAGGGCCGCGGGATCATGGGCGAGGCGCTCGGGCTGGTCACGCGCTACGCCTTCGACGTGCTCCACTTGAAGCGCATTCAGGCGGGTTACATTCCGCGCAACGTGCGGAGCGCGCGCGTGCTCGAGCGCGCGGGCTTCGTGAAGGAGGGTTACTACCGCGAGTACCTCCGCGTCGGCGGCGAGTGGAACGATCACATCGACACGAGCTTGATCAACGCGGCGTGGCGAGCGCCGACGCCGTGAGCGAGCCGGTCGAGCCTCCGCCAACCGCCGTGCGCTTTCCCGATCCGCGGCGCGCGACGCGCGACGTGCTCGCTGTCGGCACCGATTTTCGCGCGGGCACGCTGCTCGCGGCCTATCGCCAAGGAATTTTTCCGTGGCCCCAAGGAAGCGGTCACGAGGGCGATCTCGTCGCGTGGTTTTCGCCCGACCCGCGCACGCTGATGCCGCTCGACGCGATTCATTGGTCGCGCAGCCTGAGGCGCACGCTCCGGCAAAACGCGTGGACCATCACGGTCGACGCAGCGTTTCCCTCGACGATGCTCGCGTGCGGCGACCGCGAAGAAGGCACATGGATCACGCCCGAAGTAATTGCAGGATACACGCGTCTCCACGAGCTCGGCTGGGCGCACAGCTTGGAAGTGTGGGAAGACCGCGAGCTCGTCGGCGGAATCTACGGCGTCGCGATCGGCGCGTCGTTCGCGGCGGAGTCGATGTTCCACCGGCGCACCGACGCGTCGAAGGTCGCGTTCGCGACGCTCGCCGAAAATCTCCGCGACGCGGGCTACGCGATCTTCGACGCGCAAGTCATGAACCCGCACCTCGAGTCGCTCGGCTGCGTCGAAATCCCGCGCGCGGAATATTTGAAGCGCCTCGCCCGGGCGATCGCGACGACGCCGAAGTCACCGATCCACTCGTGGAAGCGCCAGCTGCGGCCCTAGTCTTCCACCATGTCGCGCAGTCGTTCGATCGCGCGGTCCCAATGC
Organism: Polyangiaceae bacterium; assembly: GCA_036488725.1. GTDB lineage: Bacteria > Myxococcota_A > Polyangia > Polyangiales > Polyangiaceae > DASXHD01. The sequence goes on from DASXHD010000070.1 coordinate 20,378, forward strand.
TCCGACACCGCGTCGAGGAAATCGCGCGCCTCGTGGAGTCGTTTTGCTTCGAGCGCGTAGAGGACCTCGCGCCCGCTTTTTTCGTGCTTCACGAGGCCGGCGCCTTCGAGCACCTGAAGGTGCTTCACGATCGCTTGGCGCGTGACTTTCGACCCGTCGGCGAGCGCGGTCGCCGATTGCGGGCGCGCGCCGAGCTTGGTGACGAGCGAGAGACGCGTCGCGTCGCCGAGCGCCGAGAAGACCTCGGCCGCGGATTCAGAGCGCTTCGACATATTTTTTGACGTTCTCGGCTTGCGCCGCCCAGCCGCCGTCGTTCATGCGCAGCGCGCGCTCGCGCCGGTGCGCCGGCACGCGGTCGAAACCGGATTCGACGATGGTGAGCGCGGTGCCCTCGGGCACGGCTGCGAGTCGAAACTCGACGAGCGTCGTCGGCTCGCTCGCCGGATCGATCTCGGCGTCCACGCCATACGGAATCCACCGAAAGCTGAAGAGGCGCTCCGGCTCGATGCGCTCGACCGTGCAAAAGACGCTGCCGGGCGCCGGGAATTTCACCTTCGACGGCGCGACGCCGGCGCGCTTTTGCGCCTCGATGATCATCGCCTCGTCCATCGCGGCCGGAAACGTTCCCGTGATGGCCTTGCCCACGGCGAACTCACCGTCGAGCTTCAATCCGAACCAGCGACCGAACTCTTTCGCGTCGGTGATCGCCCGCCACACCCGCGAAACCGGCGCGCGAAGCACGACGTGCTTTTCGATTTTGTCCATGTGCAACCTCTCAGTTGCACATCTACGTCACCGCCGAACAACTTGCAACCATTTGGTTGCACTTCGCGAGCTCAGTGTTTCGGCATCAAGTCGGTCACGGTCACGATCGCGATGAGCGCGAGCATCATGAGCAAACCGATGGCGTGGATGCGCGCTTCCATCTTGCGGTCCGGCTTGCGGCGCGACGCGGCTTCGGCGCCGAGGAAGATGAGGCGGCCGCCGTCGAGCGCAGGAACGGGCAGCAAATTGAAGCCGCCGAGGTACGCGCTCAAGACGCCGAGGATGAAGAGGTAGTCGCCGGTGCCGTCTTTCGCGGCGGCGGCCATGTCTTTGGTGATGCCGACTGGGCCGCTCGCTTCGACTTTGTCTTTGCGGAGGACCATGCGCGTGAGGCCCACCACCAAACCGACCACGACCTGCGGCGGGCGCGTGATCGACTGGATGGCCGCGTCCTTCACGCCGAGGCGCTCGATCTTTTTGATCGGGCGAACCATGATGTGGCCTTCGTCGCTCTTGCCTTTGCCGTTGGGCGTCACCGTGATGTGCATGTCCTGGCCGGCGCGTTCGACCTCGACGTCGATCGGCTCGCCGGCGTGCGAGCTCACCGCTTTGGAGAGCTCGGTCCAGTCGTGGACCGGCGACTTGTCGACCGCGAGGATTTTGTCGTTCTCGAGAATGCCCGCGATCGCGGCGGGGCCGGCGGGGGAGGGCACGACTTTCATGCTCGCTTCGTCGGCCATCGTGACGCCGACGACGAGCGCGCCGAAGAAGAGCACCGACGCGAAGAGATAATTCGCGAGCGGACCGGCGACGATCGTGACGACGCGCGCCCAGAGCGTCGCGTTCGCGTAGCTGCCTTTGTCGTTCGCGTCCTGATCCTCGTACGGATTCATGCCCGCGATTTGCACGTAGGCGAGGATCAGGATCAGCGCGACTTGGAAGACCGTCGGGCTGCCCTCGGGTTGCTTGTGCCAGATGCGCGGGCCGAAGCCGATCGAGAAGCGCACGACGCGCATGCCGTAACGTCGAGCCGCGAAGTAGTGACCGGCCTCGTGGACGATCATCAAGAGAGCGAGGCCGAGCGCGGCCACGACGTAGTACGCAACGGTCATTAAGGAGTCAGCATAGCATTCACGCGGAGATCCACACGCCGTCGCGCGCCGCTCGAATGCGGCCGGATCGCTTCCACGCGGCGAGGACGCGACTGACGCTTTCGTTGGTCGTACCGACGAGGCTGGCCACGTCGCGGCCGCGCAATGGAAGCGCCAGGAACATTCCGCCGCTCACGCGCGTTCCGTGCCGGCGCGCGAGATCCGCGAGCAAACGTTCGATGCGCGCCTCGACCGTCGGCGCGGCGCGCGCGAGGATGCGCTCGGCGAGCGACTCGGCCGCGCGCGCGGATGCCGCTGCGCGATCGGCCTCGGACAACTCCGCGGCGGAGCTCACGACGCACGAGCGAAGCGCGACGCATTTCCACGGACCGGCGACGACGAGCCACGGCGCGCGCGCGACGTCGATGACGACGTCACCCGAGATCACCTTCAGCGCGCCGCGCACGACGATCGAATCGACCGGGATTTCGGCGCGCGCGGGGATCTTGTCGGCGGACGGTTTCAAGCGGCTCCCGCTTTAGGGTACGACGACACGGTGCGAGCGCGCGTCCTCGGAGCGATCGTTTTTTTCGTGGCGCGCGGCGCGCTCGCGCAAGACGAAGTCGAGGACGTCATCGTGCGCGGGGAGCAGGCGCAGGGCTTCGAGTCGCGTACGACGGTCGAGAGCTCGCCGCGCGAAGTGACCGACGTCGCGAGCTTGCTCGAGCCGCTCGTCGGGCTCCACGTGCGGAGGCTCGGAGCCGACGACGGCTTCGCGACGCTCTCCATTCGCGGCTCGGGCTCGAACGAGGTCGCGTTTTATCTCGCGGGCGTGCCGCTCCCGTCGGCGGCGGATCCGACGGTCGATCTCTCGACGCTCCCGCTCTGGCCGGGAACGCGCGCGCGCGTGCATCGAACGTTCACGCCCGCGGCGCTCGGCCCGGGCTCGCTCGGAGGGACGCTCTCGATCGACCCGCCGTCCGCGACCGGACCCGAGCGCACCGATTTGTGGATGGCCGGCGGATCTTTCGGGGACCTGCGCATGCGCGCGGCCGACGTGAGCGATCTCGGCCGCGGCGTTCGGCTCGCGACAGGATTTTCGGCGAGCCGCCAGGACGGCGATTTTACGTTTTGGGATCCGGCGCGGCAGCTCTTCGTACCGCGGTTGAACGACGACTTCGCGCAAGCGAGCGCGCTCGCGTCGCTCGTCGTGCCGATGCACCCCGGCACGATGCGCGCGACGGCGATGCTTCAAGCGCGCGAGCAGGGATTGCCCGGCACAATCTTCGTCGCGACGCCGGCGCAGCGCTTGCGAACCGATCGCGAGCTCGCGACCATCGAGCTCGCGTGGCCCGCGCCGCACGGCACCGTGGGCGCGCAGCTCTGGACCGTTCGGCAAGGCACGGATTTTCGCGACGTGCCCGAGACGCCGCTCGACGCGTCGCTGGAGACGACGAGCATCGTGACCGCGGGCGGGAATGCGTCGTACCGCGGTCGATTCGGAAACGTGCAGATTGCAAGCAAGCTCGACGCGCGCGCCGAGCGCTACGAGCCGGGCGATTACGTCGGACCGTTTCCGCCTTCGGGCGCGACGCGCGGCGCGGTCGGGCTCGGAGCCGACGCCGAGTGGCGCCCGACGCGCGCGATCGCCGCGGACGCCAGCGCGCGCTTCGACGGCTGGTACGACGCGGCGAGCGACCCGACGATTCCGTCCGGCTTCGACGCGCGGCCGACGGCGCACGCGGGCATCGACGCGCGCGCGGGATCTTTTTCGTTCGCCGCGCACGGCGGGTACACGGCGCGACCGGCGAACTTCGTCGAACGTTTCGGCACGCCGGGCGGATTCATTCCGAGCCCCGACTTGCAGCCCGAGTCGGCGTTCACGATCGACGCGGGCGGGCGTTTCAAAAAGCGCTTCGGCAAACTGAAGCTCGAGGCCGAGCTCGACGGCTTCGGCCAGCTCGCGCAAGATCTCATCACGTTCGAAACGGTCAGCGCGCGCCAGCTGCCGAAGGCGACCAACATCGGACGCGCGGCGCTCGCGGGCGTCGAGGCCGAGCTCGGCGCGCGGTTTTTCGGCTTCGAAATACGTGCATCTTACACGGGTCTCCACACGGAGAACGACGCTGATTATCTGCCGGACCATCCGTCGTTGCCGGGCCGACCCGCGCACGATTTCGTCGGCGACGTCGCGTACGCCGTGGGCCCGCTCCGCTTGCGCTGGGGAATCGACGTCGTCGCCGGCGTCACGCTCGACGAGCCCGGCAAGCTCGAGGTGCCCGCGCGCGCGCTTCAGTCGGCGGGCTTTCGTCTCGACGTGGCGCGCGGCGTTCGCGTCGCGCTCGACGTTCGCAACCTCTTCGACGTGCGCACCGCCGGCTATTACCAGCAGTTCAACAACACGACGATCGTCAACCCGATCGGCGACGTCTACGACTATCCACTGCCGGGCCGCAGCATCTTGCTCAGCCTCGCCTGGCAACCGCGCGAGCTTGCGCCAAGCGTGACACGCGCGCAGGACGCGGCGGAGCACGACTGATCGCAACGTCGCGAAAGCGCGACGAGGCACGTGATCTGCACCGTGTGACAGCATGAAGATCACAGCCCTCCTCATTCCGATTGTCGCGCTCGCGGCTGGCTGCGCCGGCGGTTTCGTCGGTTACGACACCGGCACGACCGGCGCGTACGTCGACACCGAAGCGCCGCCGGTCGGCATCGACGTCGACACGTATCCGCGCGCCTATTACGACGGCGGCTACGTCTACAACGTCAACGGCCGCTACTACCGTCGCGAAGGCAACGGCTGGCGCCATTACCGCGAAGCGCCGCGTGGCGTGCACTTCGAAAGCCGCGGGCACGTCGAGAATCGCGGTCATGACGTCGACCGCGACCGGGGCGAGCACCGCCGCTAAGGCAGCGGGTGGGCCTCGAAGAAATCGATCATCGTGTCGGTCGCGCTGATGTCCGTCGAGCACTTGCCGACGATCGGAAGCGCGACACCACCCGGCCATTGATGGCCGCCTTGATCGATCGCGCAATGGACGACGTCCGCGCCGCCCTTGCAGAGGCCCCACTGGGTGCACGTCGCGTCGCCGTTCTGAAAAATCGTGTACGGCGTCGCGAGGCACCCGTTCGCGTTCGTCCAGAATGCGAGCGTGTCCGGCACCGAGCGGAACACGATCCCCATGCCGATGTTCACGAACGGCGTGCCCCCTTCGTACGGAACGACGGGGTCCGCGGTGCCGTGGAAGTCGAGCACGGGGATCGGCCGCTTCGGTTTGCACGCTTCGGGCGGCTCGCCGAGCACGCCCGCCACCGGTGCGATCGCGCCGAAGACGTCGCTCATCTCGCAGCCGAGCTTGTGCGTCAAAAATCCGCCGTTCGAAAATCCGGTCGCGAAGACGCGCTTCGGATCGATGCAGTAGTCGGCCTCGATGGCCGCCAGCAAATCGCGTGTAAACTGCACGTCATCGACGCCGCCGGTCCACGAGTCGCCGCAGCAGTCGCCGGCGTTCCAGCTCGTCGCGATGCCGTCGGGATACGCGACGACGAAGCCGCGCGCGTCGCTGGCGGTGTCCATGCGCGATTGGACTTCTTGCTCCAAACCGGTTTCGGAAAAGCCGTGGTACGCAACGACGAGCATCGCGCCGTGCGACGGGTCGTAGCCTGGAGGCACGTGAAGATGCGCGACGCGCGCGAGCCCGCCTGACGTGACGTTCTCGTCGTGGCTGCCCGCGCCGAGCGTCTTGCCTTCGCACGCGAAGCCCGCGTCGACCGCGCCCGCGTCGAAGTCGGGGCTCGGCGCGTGCGCGTCGGGATCCGGATCGGCCGTCGGATACGCGTCGGCGAGGTCGACCGTCGCGTCCGGAAAGCTCGCGTCGCCCGGCTCACCCTCCCAATGACCGCCGTCGGTGTCTTCGCTCGAGCCGCACGCGGCGACGCAAAACGCCAATAAAACGAGCGCCGCGCGACGCATCGCTCTTCCTTATCACGTGTGCTATTCCGCGGCAGTTCCTATGACTCAAAACGCACCCGGCCAACCTCAAAACTCTGCTCAGCTCACGCTCACGGGCGGCGCCGCGATCCTCGCGCCGATCACCGCGTTTCCGAACGGCGTGCCGTCGAACGCGCTCGTCTTGATCCCGATCGGGCCGAACGGGCAGCCGCTCGAGAAGAAAATCACCGACGGCCCGGTGGCGCTGCAGATGGAAGAAGTCTGGAAGCTCCTCGGCTTCAACGGCCCGGCGGTGCAAGTGCAAGACGAGCAGGGTCGGCCGATCATGATCGGCCTCGACGACTTGCTCGCGGGCCTCGACAAGCACTGGGTCGAAAACCCCGACGACTTCGAGCGCGGGAAAATCTATGCGCAGAAACTGATGGAGCACAATCGGCACGCCAAGGCGGAGCAAGTGCTCGCGAAGATCGTCGCGAAGGGCGGCGGCGGCGAGTTCTGGCTTATGCTCGGCGTGACGCAAGCCGCGCAAGAAAAATGGGAGAAGGCCGAAGGCACGCTGAAGGGCGCGCAGAACCTCCTCAAGGACAACCCGATCGCGTCGATCGAGCTCGCGAAGGTCTCGCGCGGCAAGAAGGACAAAGCCGGCGAGCGCGAGCACCTCGATCGCGCCCTCTCGATCGCGCCGAATTTCGTCGATGGTTGGGCGCAGCTCTTCTTGTTCTTGAAGAACGAAAAGAACGAAGAAGCCGCCGTCAAAGAGCTCGAAGAGATGGCGAGCTCCCCGGTCAACGCGAAGACCGCGGCGCCGTTCATCGCGCTCCAAGGTTTTTTCGCCGGCGACGACAAGACGCGCGACAAGGCGATCGCCTTCGCGAAGAAGGCCGTCGAGCGCAGCCCGGACGATCCGCTCGCGCTCCTCTGTCTCTCGGCGCTCTACGGTCAGGCCGGCAAGATCGAAGAGGTCGTGAAGATGCTCGCGCCGCACGAAGCGAAGATGCAGCGCGACGTTCGTCTCGCGCACAACTACTTCGAGGCGCTCTTCGCGATGCGCGACATGCCGAAGATCACGGCGCTCCTCAACAAGCTCGCGACCTCGCCGTCGCGCGAGGTCAAAGAGTTCGCCATCGTCCGCTCGCGCGCGATCGCGCAGATGCTCGAGCAGCAAAAGCAGGCGCTCGCCGCCGCCCAGCCCGCGCCATCGCCGATCATCACGAAGTAGCGCTCAGTGCGCGGCGCACATCCAGTTGTCGGAGATGTACCGGCTGACGACGCTGCCCGCTTTTTTCAGTGCGCTGCGCATGCGGCCGCCGGAGCTCGGGTTGTAGATGCTCGCGTTCACCGCGGTCTCGAAGTCGAAGCGGTCGAGGACCTGACCCGTCGGCGCCAAAACTTCGATGAGGAAATCCGCCGTCGCGGGGCGGCTCCCGCCGAACGCGGCGACGGTGCCGGGCTCCCAGTGCGTCCACGTCGGACGGATCGTGAACGTGTTGTCGGGGGTGCCGGGGCTGAAGAGCATGCCGTGATCCTCGATGATGCGTTTGTGGAACTCGGCGTCGGACTCCTGCTTGTCGGTGAGATACGACTGCGCGCTGTCGGGATTCTTCTGCGAGAGGTACATGGCCTCGGGCATGGCGCCGACGAGGAGCCGCTCCGAATGAACCGGCTCGACGACGACGCGGCATCCCGGCCGCATGAACGGGCTCGGGACGGCTTGAACCTCCATGTTGTACGGCCGGCCGCAGCCGATGGACGCGAGGACGGCGAGCGATGCGAGCGACGCGAGGACGGGCTTGTGCATGGCCTCGTCATATCGCATCGCGCGAATCGACTTTCATGAAATGACTCGGCGGCGCAGGAGGACGAGAAACAGCGGGCCGCCGATGAGCGCGGTGACCGCGCCGACCGGCGGCGTCGTGTGGAGCGCGTGGAACAGGAGGCGGCTCAGCGCGTCGCACGCGACGAGCGCGGCGGCGCCGGCGGGAAGCGACACCGGCAAGAGGAGACGCACGTCCGGGCCGAGCAATCGCCGCAGCACGTGCGGGACGATCAGGCCGACGAAGCCGATGAGGCCGGTCACGCTGACGATCGCGCCGACGACGAGCGAGCACGCAACGAGCGTGCGACGTTCGAGCGCGCCCACGTCGACGCCGAGGTGACCGGCCTGCTCGCTTCCGAGCGCGAGCAAGTTCAAGCGGCCCGCGTCGCGCAAGAGGACGATCGCGCCGATCGCGACGTACATCGCGACGAGCGGAAGCGCCGCGGGCGACGCGGGCGTGTCGAGAAAGCCGACGAGCCAAAAGAGGATGTCTTGCGCGACGCGCTCGGGAACGAGCGTCTTCAAAAAAGTGATCGCCGCCGACGCGACTGCGTTCACGACGACGCCCGCGAGGAGGATCGACGCGCCGCTCGACGAAGAGGCGCCGCTTCGCCGCGCGAGCGCATAGACGAACGCGGTCGCGCCGAGACCCGAGACGAGCGCGACGATCGGGAGCACCTCGGCGCCGAGCAGCGTGGTCGACGCGACGCCGCACGCGATCGCGATCGTCGCGCCGAGCGCCGCGCCGCCGGAGACGCCCAAAATGTAGGGCTCCGCGAGCGGGTTGCGCAGGATCGCCTGGAACGCGACGCCGACCGCCGCGAGCCCGCTGCCCGCGACCGCGCCGAGAAGGACGCGCGGCAATCGCAACGAAAAGACGACGACGCGATCGTTCGACGATGCATCGGCGAGCGCGCGCGTGAGCGACGCGTCGCTCGTTCCGATCGCGAGCCCGACCGCGCACGCCAGCACGAGCGCGAGGACGGCGAGCGCGAGCGACCGCGCGACGGTCGCCTTCATTCCCGATTGCGCTCGTAGAGCAGACGCAGACCGTCGAGCGTGAGCTCTTCGTCGAACGCGTCGATCGTCGTCGAGAGCGGCCCGATGAGACGCGAGAGGCCGCCGGTCGCGATGACCTTGCACGGAAACCCGAGCTCGGCGCGAATGCGCTCGACGAGCCCGTCGACGAGGCCGACGTAACCGAACACGATGCCCGACTGCATCGCGCTCACGGTGTTCTTGCCGACGACCTTCGCCGGCTTCGAAATTTCGATGCGCGGGAGCTTCGCGGCGCGCGTGAACAGCGCGTCGGCGCTGATGAGGATTCCCGGCGCGAGGACGCCGCCCAAATATTCGCCCTTCGGCGAGACGCAATCGAAGTTCGTCGACGTCCCGAAGTCGACGACGATCACGCCCGTTTTTCCGTCTTTCGGCGTGCGCTCGAAGCCGGCGACCGCGTCGGCGATGCGATCGGCGCCGACCTCGCGCGGGTTCTCGATCAAGATCGCCATGCCGGTGCGCGTGCCCGGACCGACGACGAGCGCCTCGCGACCGAACACGCGCCGCACGACCTGCATCATCGGCTCGGTGAGCGGCGGCACGACGCTCGCGATGACCGCCGCGTCCACGCTGTCCGGCTCGATGTGCTTCATCGCGAGCAGCTGCAGCGTCATCGCCGCGAACTCGTCGATCGTGCGACCGCGATGGCTCTCGAGGCGGAACTGTTCGCGCAACTTCGGACCCTCGAACAAGCCGAGGACGATGTTCGTGTTGCCGACGTCGATCGCGAGCAGCATGCGCGGCCGAGGGTAGCATTTCGCCGCGGGCGGGCGGCGCGACACATGCATGTTTCACCGCGTGACGTTTGTTGTTGCCGACGTCTCGCAGAGTGATCGCATGCGAGCAATTTGGCTGGCCGCTGCGCTGACCGCCGTGAGCTGCGCGGGCGCGCCGGCGAAACGCGGCACCGTGACGTTCGCGGTGGCTGCGCCCGCAACGGCCGAGCCGCGCGCGTCCTCCGTCGTCCTCGTGACGCTCGACGGAACACGTTGGCAAGACGTGTTTTTCGGCGACGAGATGCCGACGCTCCGTCGATGGATGACGAAAGACGGCGTGACGATCGGCGCGCCCGGCCACGGCGAGATGTGGGCGAGCGGTCCGAACTACGTGTCGCTTCCCGGCTACACGGAGATCTTCACCGGACGTCCGAGCGCCTGCCAATCGAACGAGTGCGCCGCGACGCGGGCGCCCACGCTCGTGGACGAAGTCCTCGACTGCGGCGGAGATGCCGCCGTCGTGAGCTCGTGGGAGCGCATCGAACGTGCGGCGACGCGCGACCCAGCGCGCGCGGTCCTCAGCACGGGGCGTCATGAAACCGGGCGCGTCGACGGCCTCGACGGGCCGCTGCTCGCGCGCGCGCGCGACACGAACCCATGGCCGGGCGGTGACGACTATCGCCCCGACGCGCTCACGGCCGAGCTCGCGCTCGACCTCGTCCAAACGCATCAGCCGCGTTTCTTGTTCGTCGGCCTCGGCGACACCGACGAATATGCGCACCACGGCGACCGCGCGGCATATCTCGCGGCGATGCGCGCGGCGGATCATTTCATCGGCGCGCTCGAGGAGCGCGTGAACGACGACACGGTCGTCTTCGTGACCGCCGATCACGGGCGAAGCGATGGCTTCCGCGATCACGGCGAAGCGTGGCCGGAGTCCGGCCGCGTGTGGATGGTCGCGCGCGGCGCGGCGATCGCTGCGCGCGGCCCGCTCGACGTGAGCGCGCACCTCGCCGACATCGCGCCGACCGTGCGATGCCTCCTCGGCATGCCGCCCGACGAAGCCCCGAACGCGGGTCTTCCCATCGCGCCGATTTGCGAAGACCGCTGACGCTCACTCCACGTGGGCGTGCTTGACGACGTCGCCCTCGGCGACCGCGAACCAATCGCCGCTCGCTTTGCCGACGCGCGCGTAGTCGCCGTCGAGGTGCGGATAGCGACCGAGTGAAACGAAGAATTGGCTCGAGCCGGTGTCGCGCCCGGCGAGCGCCATCCCGACGTCGAGCAAACCGAAGGGCACCGGCGACGTCTCGCACCGTAGCGGCTCGCCCGATCCGCCGTAACCGTCGCCTTGCGGATCGCCGAGCTGAACGACGAACCCAGGGACGACGCGATGCACGATCGTACCGTCGAAAAATCCTGCCTTCGCGAGATCGAGGACGCGCGTCGACGCGACCGGCGCGAGCTCGTCGTCGAACGCGATCGTGAGCGTGCCGGCGTCGGTGTCGAGGACGAGCTTTCCGCCGTGCGGCGCCGCGACTTCTTTCGCGAGCGGCATCGTCTTCGGCGGCGCGCACGTCGTCTTGCTGTCGCCGAGCGCGTGGAGCGCCTTTTGCGCGTGATCGCGCATCGTCTGGTTCGGGTCGTCGCACGCGGCGGTCGCGGCTGCTTTCGCGCCGCGCGCATGGAGAGCCGCGGCCGCGTCGATCAGACCGGCGCGCGTCTCGATCGCGTCGTCCGCAAATTTGAACGCGAGCGCGTCGGTCAGCGCTTTGGCGACGGCCGGTGCGATTTCTTCTTCCGGATTCGCGGGCGGAGGCGGCGCGTTCGGGTCGAGCGCGTTTCGGCGTTCTTTCGCCGACAAGACGAGCACGCGCTCGGGATGCGTCGAGAGCACTTCCGCCGCGGTCGCGACGACGCCCGGATGCTTCGTGTCGGCGAGCGCGACGGCAATCGCTGCGACTCCGGTTTCGCCGAGCTCGCCGTGCGCGCCGAACGCGCCGAGGGCGTCCTCGCGCACGCGAAGGTGCTCGCTCTTCGTGAGCGCGACCCACGCGACGCGTCGCGGACCGACCATCGGCCGCCGGAGGAGCGCCGCGAGACGCGCACGCTCGACCGCTTCACCGGGCGTGTCGCACGCGTTGATGCCGCTCGCGTCGAACGCGCCGTGCGCGAGGAGCGACGCCGCCGTGCATCGGATCGTCGCGAGCCGACGCGCGAGCGAAAGCGGCGCCTCGCCCGCCGCACGCAGCGACGCGAGCGAGCTCAGGACTGCGGTGGCTTTCGGCGGCGGCGTTTGCCCGAGCGCCACGAGCCCCGCGACGATCTCGCCGTAAACGTCTCCACCGACCGAGAGCACCGCGAACGCGTCGCTCGGATTGGGAACGATTTTCGCGAGCGCGTCGGCGGCCGCGGCACGACCGGATTCGCCCAATTTTCCGAGCGATCGCATCGCGTCGATCCGCTCGGTCCAAGTGGCGTCGGTATCGATCGCGACGCGCGAGAGCTCCGGGATCGCGCCTTCGCCCGCCTTCGCGAGCGCGCGCACCGCGAAGACGCGGTCGTCCGACTTCGGACCGGCGAGCGCTTTCTTCGCGACCTCGAGCAGACGCGCGTCGAACGCGTCGTTGAGCCGTTGCGCGCGAGCGAACGGATAGAGCGCCGTCGCGACGCCGTCGCCCGCGGCATCGAGCAGCGCGGTCACGGTGTCGTCGTCGAGCGTGCCGCGCCGTCCGGCCACGTCGCCGAGCGCGAGCGCAGCTTGCTCGCGCCACGCGATCGACTTTCCTTTTCCGCGCGTCCAGCTCGCGAGCGTCGACTCGGCGAGCGATCCGCCGCATCGTCCGAGCGCCCGCGCGATCGCCGCGCGCGGATCGATTTTGGCGCTCGTCTCCGGCTCGACGTCGAGCGACGCAGCGCGCGCCGCGAGCGCGCGAACCGACGCGTCCTCGCGTCCCTTGCAGGAAAATCCGAGGCCGTACGCGCCCCACGCGACGGTCTCGGCGTCCTCGTCCTCGAGCGCGCGCAAGAGCCCTGCCTGGCTCGGCGCGTCCGCGATTCGTGCGAGCGCACGCGCGGCCCGCCGTCTGACGAGGACGTCGTCGCTCGTGCGCATCGCCTCGGTCACGAGGTCCGCGCGACGCTCGTCCTCGGCCGCGCCAATGGCGCCGAGATCCGCGCCCGCGTCGATCTTTGCATTCTGCACGGAAGCATCCGGGCTGCCGCCGCCTTTGCTGCATGCGACCATCAGCGTCAGAAGGACCGCGAAAAACAGCCGATCGAGCCGCATCGCGATTCGCTCCCGCACGACGCGATACGCGCGCGCGCGGAGGCTCGATGGCGGCGGCGCGACCGGCCACGCGGCGGCCTCGAGCCCCTCGGCCCGAAAAAGCGCGACCGCGCGCGGCACGTGCCAGGCGCACGTGACCACGAGCACGCGCGTGACACCTCGCTCGGCGAGCGCTCGCGCGACGAACCGCGCATTCTCTCGCGTCGTCCGCGACGCCCGCTCGCGCACGATCCGCGACGCGTCGACGCCGCTTCGGACGAGCTCCTCGGCGAGCGCATCGGCCTCGACCCGCCACTCGCCGCTCGCGTGCCACCCGCGTCCCCCCGCGGCGACCACGATTTCGGCGTCCCGCTCGCGCGCGATCTTGGCCCCCGCGCTCGCGCGCCGCCCCGCCGCTCCCGCAAGGGGTTTCCCTGCGCCGGACGCGATTCGGCACCCGAGGACGACGACGGCCTGGTCTTTCATGCGCTCCGGTTTGGCGTTTCGGTTTGACTCGCCCCGAGCCGGGGGCCTATCACAACTCTTCGCGGCGGGCGCATGCGCATTACTTTTTGGGGAGTTCGGGGGAGCATTCCGACGCCCGGCCGCGACACGGCCGAGATCGGCGGCAACACGAGCTGCGTTGCGGTTCGCGCCGGCAAGCTCGACGTCATCCTCGACGGCGGCACGGGCCTGCGCCTGCTCGGCCAAAAAATGCTGAAAGAGATGCCCGTCACGGCGCACATCTTCTTTTCGCACGTCCACTGGGATCACATTCAGGGCTTCCCGTTCTTCGCGCCCGCGTTCATGCCCGGCAACAAGATTCACCTCTACGGCGGCAACAACGTCTCGGCCACGCTCGAAGAAACGCTCGCGGGACAAATGGATTATCCGAGCTTCCCGGTGCAGCTCGGACAGATGGGCGCCGAGATGACCTTCCGCGATTTACGCGAAGGCCAGACGGTGAAGCTCCACGACGGCGAAGGCCACGAGCTCGTCGTCAAAACGACGCGCGGCAACCACCCGAACGGCGTTTGGGTCTATCGCCTCGAGCATCGCGGCAAGTCGATCGTCTACGCGACCGACACCGAGCACTATGCGGTCGTCGACCCGAAGCTCCTCGCGCTCTCGCAAAAAACCGATTTGCTGATTTACGACTCGCAATACACGCCCGAGGAATACGCGTCCAAAACGGGCTGGGGTCACAGCACGTTCGAAGAGGGCGTGAAGCTCGCGCGCGCCGCGCACGCGAAGAAATTCGTCCTCTATCACCACGACCCGAACCAAACCGACGCCGCCGTCCGCGAAAAAGAGCGCCGCGCGAAGGAGCTCTTCGACAACTCGATCGCGGCTTACGAAGGTTTGATTCTCGAGCCTTAATCCGTCCCCGCGTCGAACGACGACGGTGGAAATTGGGATAGGTCGTCGTTGGGCGGCGGCGCGAAGCCGTTGAGCACGTCGACGTCTTGGAAGACATCACCGACTTCGTAGTAGTTCACCATCACGAAGCTCGGCAGCGTCGACTCGACCTGCTGACAGTGGAGGACCCGGTCGATCAAGAACGGGTTCTCGTTCGTGAGCGCGGCGTTGTCGGGCGTCTCGACGACGAGGTTCTCGAGATAATTGTCGACGACGTAGAGCGAATTCCCCTTCGTGCCGCGATCGGCGTCGCACCGCGCGAAGTCGGTCGACGTCTCGTTGTCCCACGGCGTCTCCCACGTCCACGCGAAGCGATCGAGCATCCAATCGAAGTTGCTTCCGCCGCTGTTCGATTGGTCCGCGTGGAACACGACGACGCGCTCGCCGTTTTGAATCATGCTGCCGAGCGTCGGCCACGGCTGCCCGAGCGTGTGCACCCGCGCGTACTTTTTCAAATCGGCGGAGTCGAACGCGGCAGCGATTTGATCGGTCGTGATTTGGCTCGATTCCGTGAGGAGCGTCACGACCTCGGTCGGGCTCGCGTCGACGAACGCGCGCACCTCCTCGAGCGCCGAGACGAGCGACTGCCCGCCGAGCCCGCAGATCGTGTGGCAAAGCCAAGGGTCCCCGTTGAACGGAAGGATCTCGAGATGCAGCACGCGAACGCCGTCTTGGAGCTGCCGCGTGAGACTGTACGTTTGATCGTGCGCATAAACGCCATTCGCGACGCTCGCGTAAGAATCGTGCGTGCCTGGGAACGCGATCGCGTCGTACGGGCGCGAGCAAAGCTCGGCGTGGCCGTTGCAAAGGCTCGGCGGCGGCGCGCCGTTGCACGCGGCGACGACCGCCAAGAGCGAAGCGTACTTCATTGAATCGGGACGACTTGATCCTGCGGGACCAAGATCGACGCGCTTTGCGCGGGGACCTGCATACGGAGCGTGCCGTCTGCGGCGACCGTATACTGCGTTTGCGCCGGGTCGAGCACGTCGACGAGCACGGTGCCCGGCGCCGCGCTGACGGCCATCGCGTTCACGTCGCCGGTCGAGCTGCTCTTGTTCGCGTTCGTGTCGAGCACGACGAGCGCGTATGCGCTTCCGGCATCGCCGCCGGTGCGCTCGAACGCGAATATCCCCGCGTCGGTTTCTTGCGCGACGTGCGGCGTCGAATAAACGACTTTCGTGTCGCCGCGCCGGAGCGCGACATACGCTTTGCGAATCTTCGCCACGAGCGCGACGTGCTGAAACGTCGCGCCGGTCTCGTCGAAGTTTTTGGTCCAAAGCACTTCGCGGTTCGACGGATCGTTGCCGCCGTCGAACTCCTGCTCGGTGCCATAATAAATGCACGGAATGCCGTCCTCGGTGAGGAGGAAGGTGAGCGCGTTGCGAAGCGCGGCGACGTCGCCCGCCGCGTCGTACAAGAAGCGCGGCACGTCGTGATTGTCCAAAAAGTTCACGAGCGCCTTCTGCGGCGCGACGCCGATTCCGTCGTTTTGCGGCTCCGAGCCGTAATTCGTTTTACGCGCGGTCCAAAGCGCTTCGATCTGCGCGGTCGACGCTTGCCCGTTCGGCACGTGGGCTTGCGAAAAGACGTCGTGGAAAACCTGATAGTGCTGCGGGAAATAAAACATGCTGTCGAGCTCGCCTGGCACCGTGTAGCTCCCGACGAGCGAGTCGTTCCCGTCGAACGCTTCGCCGAACATGATGAAGTTGTGTTTGCCTTCGGCGCCGATTCGCGCGCGCACGCCGGCAGTGAAGGTCTGCCAAAACTCGTGCTCGACGTGCTTCACCGTGTCGATGCGGAAACCGTCGAAATCGAATTGCTCCACCCAATTGGAGAACGCGTCGATCATGTACGCGCGCACCTCGGGGAGCTCGGTCGCAACGTCTTTGAGCCCGCCGGGAAAATCGCCGAGCGTAACCTGCGCCGGATCGTTGTAATTCAAAATGCGTCCGAAACCGTGATACGCGCCGGGCGTGCCCATCAAATCGGGCGGCGGCGTGCGGTTCACGCTCGGGTCATTGATGAAGATGATCGGCGCGCGCCCGGCGGGACCTGCCGACGAAAACGATTGAACGCCGGTCGGGTCCCAATCCGGATCGTATTCGTTGATGTGCGTGACCGTCGAGCTCGTCCCATTCCCGGCGATGTCCTCGTCCGGTTTGCCGTTCTTGTTGATGTCGTAAAAGAAAAGCTGCCCCATGTGATTGCACACGATGTCGAGGACGACCTTCATCCCGCGCGCGTGCGCGTCGTTGACGAGCGAGCGCAGCGACGCGGCGTCGCCGAAATGCGCGTCGAGCTTGTGCAGATCTTCTTGCCAATAACCGTGGTACGCGTCGATGTCGGCGTCGCTGTCGACGTTCTTCACGATGGGCGAAATCCAGAGCGTCGTGACGCCGAGATCTTGGAGATAACCGAGATGGTCTTCGATGCCCTTCCAATCGCCGCCTTGGTATTTGCCCAAAAAGCCCGGCGACACGGTGTAGTCATTGTTGATGTCGCCGTCGGCGAATCGATCGACGATGACTTGATAGATGACTTCGTCGCGCCAATCGTCCACGTGCGTCGCGAGCTGCGCTTTTTGGCCCGTGCCGCCGATGTCGGCGCACGAAGCGACGGTCAATGCGAAAAGAAGGATTTGCGATCGCATGTGCTGCCTCACGGATAAGAAGACGAGTTGAACCACCACTCGACGTTCAGCCCGAGATAATGCTCGACGTCCCGCTGAGCGCGAAAATCTTCGACGGGATAAAGCGCTTTGAAGCCAGCGTCCGGCACCGAAAGCGCGTAAATCACCCTGAATTGAGGGCGTTTGTACGAGCCTTTTCCGAACGGCGAAAAATGCGGCATCAGCGCGAATCGCCACATGGACGCAAAGAGCGGCGCGCCGGTCGTCGAATTGGGGTCCGGAAATGCATAGCGCCGCGCCTGATAGCTCGCGTCGAGCGCGATACCGAAATAGTTGCCGAGATAAACCTGCGGGCGAACGTCGACGGTGCCTTCCGAATACCGCTGGAGGCTCGTCGCCGCTTCGCTGCCGTCGCTGAAGTAACGATAGTAGGCGCCGCCGAGGATTCCGAAGTATGCGTTTTCCCAGTTGCCGCCGAGCGCGAAGAGGAACTCTTGCGAGTCGCCGGTCGTGTGATCGTTGGCGAACGTGGTCGGCACGGCGAGCATGTCGTACGCCGCGAGGCCGTGCGCATAACGCACGAACATGTTGAGGTGCGTGTCGCGCTCGCCGGTCCAAAAGCCGACCTGGCCGCCGACGAGAAAACCCCAATCCGATGGCAGCGGGACCTCTTGTTGCGAAGTCGGATCTTGAAAGACGCCCGCGCCGATCTCTTGCACCTCGCCGTAGAGCGTGAGCTTCATCCCGGCGTTGGGCTTCTTGAAGACGCGCCCGTTTCGAAAGAGCTGCGTCAGCTTGAGCGTCTGCACCATGCGCGGGCGATCGAGCGACTCGACGCCGGTCGCGCCGATGCCGAACGGCGATGGTACCTGGGTAACTTGGTACTGATAAGGATCGTCGAGCCGCTGCATTCCCGTGTGAACCGCGATGCGCGTGTCCGTCTTGTCGAAGTCGTAGCTGACGCCGCCGCCGATCGTGTTTTGGTTGTCGAGCGGCCACCAGTCGAGCAAGTAGATGTCGTCGCCGCGGTACATGCGCGAGCCGATCCACGCGACGAAGCCTTTGTATTTCGCTTGGGCGTAGAGGTTTCGCACCAAAAACATTTGGTTCACGTCGCCGCTGAAATGGAAGAACGGCGCGGTGAGCGCGAGCGTCGCGACGACGCGCGACTCGATACCTTGTTTGAATTTGTCTTCGCGGCGGAGCTCGAGCTCGGCGTAGCTGTCTTCGTCGAAACGCGGGCCGTGCGAGACGAAGTTGAGCGGGGTCGCGACGCGGCCCTCGAGGTCGCTCGCGATGCCGACGCGCCCGTACGAGCCGAACTCGAACGAGCCCGTCGGGTTGACGTCGCTCACCTCGGGCGCGCGGCCTTGCGGCGACTGGTCGAGCGGCTTGGCCGGATTGTCCGCGCGCGCGTCGATCGCAAACGAAAGCAACGCGAGGGCGGCGAATGTCGATCGCACGGGCACGGCGGTAGCAGAAACGAGCCGTTCACGGGGCAAAGATCGCTTGCCCCCACGCGGGAAGGTTCACGGCGATGGATTGAGCTGCAACCTTCACGGAGGCGCCGCCGAGGGCGTCGTTCAGCGTCGTGCCGTCGGCGAGCGCGAGCGAAACGGGGAGCGGGGCGACGACCGATTGGGGCGAGCTCGTGCGGTTGATCGCGACGAGCGCGACGTCACCGGCGGTCGTTTGCCGCGCGAAGACGACGACCGGCTCGTTCGCGAAGACCGGCACGTACGCGCCGCGGCGAAGCGCGACCAAATTCTTTCGCGCTTGGCCGAGCTTGCGCACGAGGGTGAGCGTCGTTTGCTCGTCGGGCGAGAGCGTCTGCGAGTCGCCGCGCCAGTCTGCGCGGTTGTTCGGGTCGGCGCCGCCCCACTCGCCGTACTCGTCGCCGTAATAGACCATCGGCGCGCCCGGCTGCGCGAGGAGCCACGACATCGCGACGCGAAGACGTTGGTAAGGCTCGCTCGAATCGGGAGGCCCCGCGTAATTCGTCCACTTGTTGCCGGGGATGCTCCGGTCGTGCGCCGCGTCTTGTCCGCGGTAAGTCGCGAGCGTCACGAAGCGCGGCGTGTCCTGGCTGCCGATGTACGGCGACATGATCGAGCCGTTCGGATATTCCCAGCCGCTTGCCTGCGACCAATAATCGGCGTGAATCATGCCGTGCGTGTCGTTCACGAAGACTTGCATCGGAACCGCGTAATAGAGCGGAAAGTCGAATTGCCCGTCGAGCATCCACGGCCCGATGTAGTGCGATATCAAATCGTATTGCCATTGATTGCAGGCGAGGCCGCAATCGCTCCAGCCCATCGCCGTCTCGCCGGTCATGAAGACGCGGAGGCCGCTCGCTTCGAACTCGCGCCGCACCGCCGTCGCGACGTTCATCACCGCGGCGTCGGGCACTTGCTTGACCGCGTCGACGCGGTAGCCGTCGAGGTCGAACGTGTCGAGCCACCAGACCGCGTCGTCCTCCATTTGTTGGCTCGCGGCCGGAACGGTCCAATCGATGTTGGGAAGATAGTCGCTGAAGACGCAATCGAGACGATGCGAGTCCCAATCGCAGTTGTTCGACCCGCAGAGGCAACCTTGATGAAACCAGTCGGGGTGCGCGGCGACGTATTCGTGATCTTTGTGAACGTGGTGAATCACGAAATCCATGAGCACGCGGATGCCGTGGGCGTGCGCGGATTTCACGAGGGACTGCAGCGCAGGCGTGCCGCCGAGGCGCGGATCGACCTCGCGTCCTTTGACTGGCCAATAACCGTGATAGCCGGTGACGAGATCGACGCCGTCCGAATCGAAAAACGCGCCTTTCGGATTCGTGTTGAACGGCGTCAGCCAGAGGACGCGCACGCCGAGCTGATCGAGCGCGCCGCTCTCGATGACTTGCTGGACGCCCGCAAGGTCGCCGTTGTGGAAGTCGGCGCGGTGATCGACGTTGGGCGTGGGCGCGACGTCGTTGCTTTTGTCCCCATTTTTCAGGCGATCGGTGACGGCCATGTAGATGAGCGAGTCGCGCCAGTCGAACGTTTGATCCTCGCTCCAAAAGACGAGCCGAAGACGCGGGGCGGCGCGGCCGAGTCGATCCTTGGCGTCGACGAAGATCGTGTATTTGCCCGCCGCGAGGTTCGCGGCGTCGATCGCAATCGAGGATCCGCTCGTGTTGGTGACGAGGCTCGAGTCGGTGAAGTCCTTGCGTAGCGTGACGGTCACCGTCGTCGGATCGATTTGAGTCTGCGCGGCGCCCGGAACGAAGCTGACTTGCGCCGAATAATGACCTTTCGAATTGTTCTGCGAAGCGAGCGCGAGCGAGGGCAGATAGCAATCACCCACCGTGACGCCGGAGTTTTCGACTCCACCCACGTATTTTCGCGTCGTCGATTGCGGGTCCAATTGCCAATTGCCGTCGACGATGATCTTGTAAGCCCACCAGCCCGGCGCGAGAGGCACTTTCGCGCTGAACACCCCCGAGCCGTCCGGGCCGGTCATCGCCACGCCGGGCGCGGCGAAACCATCCCACTCTCCTGCGACGCTGACGGCCTTCGGCGCCGTCCCCGCCGGCGGCGTGAACGTGAACGTCGTCTCGCAGGCCCCCGCGTCGACGTCCACGATCGGCGCATCCACCACGACGTCCGCAACGGCATCGCCGCCCGCATCGATACCCCCATCCGCATTCCCGCTTCCCCCGCCGCACGCTAAGAGGGAGAGACATAAAGATAGGAAGAGTGGAAGGAAGAGATATTTGGTTTGATGAACCATTTTTTTATTCTCTCTCTTCCTGTCTTTCACTCTTAATGTCTCTCCCTCTTCGGCGAGCGAGGGCGATGAGCGCGAGGGCGGCGAGGGCCCACGGGGCGCGCGCGGGGGACGGGGTGGTCGAGCAGGAGCAGCCCGACGAGGGCGGCGGGGGCTCCGGGCCTGCGTCCGAATTGCTTGCATCTTGCACGGGATTTCCTGCGTCGGTTTGGGCGTCGGCGCCGGCGTCGCTCGGCTCGTCGGGCTCGGGGGCGAACGCGCCGCACGAAGGCACGACTGGCTGGCCACGGTCGAGCAGCGACAGCACGTACGCGCCGGCGCCGAAGCCGACCATCGGCGCCGCGCCCGCGTAGTCGGCGGTCAGGCGATCATGGAGCTCCGAGAGGATGCCGAAGTTGTCGCTCGCTTGCGCGACGTTCCACGCGAGCAAATCCGCGCTCGCTTGGGGCTGCCCGGTCGCCTCGAGCGCGCGGCCGACACGCATGTCGACGAAGATCCACTCGGCCGAATCGTACGCGCCGCCGCCTTGATTGCGGAAGAACCCGCGCCCGCTCGGCGGCACGAGACCACTTTGAATCGCAGCGACGGTCGCATGCGCGGTGTGCTTGTGTGGATCGACCAGCCCGAAGCTCACCGCTTCGATCGGCGCTGCGTCGAGCCAGCCCGTGCCGGCGGCGAGCGACTCTTGCGATTGGGCGACCGTCCCGTCGGGCCCGCGGAGCGTCAGGATCGCGTCGCGCGCTTTCTGTCCGGCGGCGAGATATTTCGCCGCCGACGCCGTGTCCCCCGCGAGGGTCGCGAGGTCGGCCGCGGCGCACAGCCCCCGCGCCGCCGCCACAGTCGTATACGCGAAGTGCTTTTGCTGTCCGTTCCAATGCACTTCCCAAATGCTCGAATCGGGCGCGATGAGACCGCTCGGTTCCTGCAAAGACGCGAGCACGTCGGCCACTTTGGGTTTGAGCGCCGGCCACCACGCGCCGAGCGACGCCGTGTCTTTCGACTGCGCTACGTAAGTGTCGAGGGCCCACAAAAATAGGCCAAATCCATCGAACTCGACGTTCGGCCCGTTCGAATCGGAGTCGCTCCACTCTTCGCCGTCGCCGTAATAACGCACGACCGAAATCTGATAAGGGGAGCCGACGTAACTTTGATATGCGCCGACGGTCGCGCCGAGCTGGAATTGAATCGCGCGTTTGGCCTCTGCGGCGTGGCCCGTGCGCGCGAGCGCGACGGTCGAGTACGCCATGTCGCGTACCCACGTGATGTTCCACTGGCCCGGCGCGACGGCGGCGAGGATCTGCCCGTCGCTCGCGTCGCTCGCGCTCACTTGCGCCATCCGCAACATCGCCTGCGACTGGGAGAAGACGCCCGACTCGAGCGCGCTCGACCCCGACGGTGCCGGCGTGATCCACGACTGCCAAGCCGAAGTCTCGTCGGCCAAAATTTTGTCCGGCGTGCGCCCGGCCACCCACGCGTGCATGGCGTCGACGGCGCTCGCCGCGTTCGCGCTCGGATCCAAAACGGAGAACCAGCCGCTCCAAGCCGACGCGTTCAGCGCGAGGTTGCCGAGGGAGAACTGCAGGCCCGCCGCCGCATCGGTCGTCGGCCCGCCGGTGCCGGGATCGTCCGCCAAGTCCTCGCCCGCGGACAGTCGATTGTACGGATTGTTCGGCGTGCACCCGTGATGCGACGAAGCACCGAGCGCGCCGTACCCGAACGCGACGGCGCTCGGTCCGGTCTCGTAGAGCGCGTCGCGCGACGCGTCGTAGGTGATCGTCTCCGAGTCCGCGCCCGGCGACGGCGCGCCGCTCCCGAGATGATAGTTGTAGAGTGCATATACATCGACGGCGCCCGTCCCGCTCGTGCGTGTCGCTTTGACGAGCGTGACGAGCGCGCCGCGTGCGAGGCCCATCGGCGCGAAGTCGTACTCGTCGATCGTCACGCCGAACGTGCTCCGCACGACGTGGACGATGCCCGTGCCCGCGACGTACTCGACGCGCGAAGCCGGCACGGCGTTCAGCCAAACCGATTGCGTGCCGACGCGAATGCCGGGATACGTGTCGTAGAGGAAGTTGCGCGATGCCGCGCCCGGCGACGCGCTCTGGTACGGATGCTCGAGAAAATAATCGACCTTGTCTTGCGCGACGTCGAACGCGGCGGTGATGCGACCGTTCGACGTGGGCAGGAAAGTCGTCGACTGGTGCGGCTCGGCGAGCGCGCTCGCGCCCGGCGCCGACAAGAGGGCCGCGAGCGCGAAAAGCAGCGAGGTCCTTTTGGAAAAACTCATGGCGCCTCGCTGCGGTTCACAGCGGCGCTTACCATTTGTTCGCGCGGGCGCCATCCAAAAAGTCACTCAGTTCTGAGTTACGCCGCCAGCGCAGTTTTTTTGGCTTGTTCCAGCGTCGCGCCGACGCAGGCGACCGTCGTCGTTCGCCCCGGTGACGCGTGCAACGAGACGGCGCCTTTTCAAGACCCGTACGACGCAGTCCTCGCGCGGGCGCGGTGCGAGCATCCGGACATGCTCGTGCACCCGCTCGATTGGATCGTGCGGCGCGCGCCTTCGCCGCCGGGCGTTCGGAGGTTCGCGCTCGAGCACCAGCACCAGGTCGAGCGCGCTTACGAAGTCGACGCGACGGGCGCCGTGCGCCGCGCGCCCTGAGTCACCGAAAGGGACCGGCGGCGACGGCACCGCGAATCGACCGGAGCACCGACGTCATTTGCTCGAGCCGCGGCATCAGCGCCTCGGGATCGGGCACGACGCCCCGGACGAAGATGCCCATCTCTTCGGCGCTTCCGTGGAAGCCGTCGGTTTCGGCGAGCTCGCGCAGCGTCGCGCGCGCGGCGGGCGAGAGCGACGCGTCCTCCACATCCGGCGTTTTTTCGAGCGGCGGCTCGATCGGAATGCGCACGACCGTGCCGACCGGCTTCGCGTCGTCCGGCTCGAAGACCGTGCCGACCTCGCAGCGGAAGCCGCCGATGCTTGCATCATGCACCCATACGCGCCCGGGCTCGAACCGGCCGGCGGCGCGCTCCGCGAAGGCGCGCCACGCGGTTTCGTGCGGCTGCATCGCCTCGGCGACTGGGATTCGTTGAGTTGCGCTCGCGATCATGTCCAAGAGGCGCAGCGCGCTCCGCGCGACGGCCTCGAGCGCCGACGCGGTGGCCGCGTTGCCGGCGACGTGAACGCGCGCGCCGTCGTCGTCCATTTCGACGCGCGTCGCCGATCCGAGCATTTGCGAGAGCTCCTCGTCGAAGAACGCCTCGAGCTGCCGCGGCTCGCGCCCGACGACGGTGAAGCGCTTGAGCGCCGGCCGCCCGTCCCAACGGCGCCTCGCGATCGTGTCGAAGAAGCCGCGCTCGCCGAGCTTCATGTCGAGGCCGAGGTGCGGGTATCGAAAATTCGCGATGATGCCGAGCGTACCTTGAAAGACCTCGCGCGCGAGGACGAGTGCGACCGCACCGCGTGACGCGAGCATGCCTTCGGTCTCGTCGTACGAGACACCGAGCCGTTCGGCGACGGCGCTCCAGACGCGCGCGAGGCGCTCGCGTCCGACCGGGAGCGCGCGACGCGTTCGCGCGGGGATCTGCGCGCCGGGAGGTGGCCGAACGACCTCGAGCGGAATCTCGAGCATGACGTCGGCACCGAGCACGACGTCGACGCGCACCTGGAACACCCAGCGGAGCTCGAAGATGCGCGCGTCGAACGACGGCCAGACCGTCTTCGGCAGCGCGATGCGAAATGGGAAGGTCTCGCCCTCGGGCGGCGGACCGGAGACGAGCGTCGCGGCGTAGCGCGTGATGACGTGCGACGCGCGCATCGGCTCGCGCGTCGCCTCGACCGCGACGAACGCGATTTCGACGCGGCGAATCCGTTTGGTCCCGACGTTCGCGAAAGACACGTCGCCGCGAAGCTCCTCGCCCGGCACGAGCGTCGTCGCGTCGAGCGCGGCCTCGACGTAGAGCTGGCCGGCGACTTGGCCGTGCGGATGCGTCGCGGTGATCGACGATGCCGAAGCGTTCGGCACGCGAGGCGGCGCGGCGATCGGCAGCGAGAACTGCACGTCGCGATTGAGCCAATAAGGAATCGCGACGTGCACGTCGATGACGTAAGCGACGCGACACCAAGCTTGGGCGGGGCCGTAGCTCGGCGGAACGCCCGCGGGCAGCGCGAAACGAAAACGTTGGCGGTGCTCGCCCTTCGCGAGCGTGCCCGGCTGCCATCGAAAACGCTGCGGGCTCGCCGCTTCCATGCGTCGCGTGGCGAAGGCTTTTCCTTCCGGGATCGCGACGGCGACGTCGGTCGAGAGCACGACGTCGACGTGCGTCGTCGGCGTCTCGCTGCGGCTCGTGAGGACGACGTCGACATTGAACGTCGAGCCGGCCTCGAGCGGCGAACGCTCGAGCAACACGCGGACGACGGGGCGGCTCCTCACGCCGCGACTATACTCAAGGTCCTATCGCGGCGACGTCCGTGTAGATGCCTCCGGACGAGTTGCCGAAGCCGCAGCTCACCGCGCCGGTCTTCGCGTCGTAGAAGCCGAAATCGCTGGAGCGAAGCGGCGGCTCGCCGGTGCGCGCGATTTGCGAGAAGCCCTCGTGGCCCGGACGCATGTCGAGCGCGAAGAGCCCCGGCTGCGTCGTCATGCCATCGGACGTTCCGCCGAAGACGTAGAGCGACGGCCCGCGCGGGTCGACGACGAAGCACCCGTTGCGCCGGCCGGGCGCGTGATTCGGCTCGGTGCCGTCGAGCACGCGCGTCCACGACGACGGGTCCGCGCGAAGATCGAGCGCCCACGTGTCTTGCGCCGCGTTGATCGGGTCTTGGCTCTTCGCGCTCTGCGCGCCGCTGAAGACGATGAAGCGCCCCGCGACTTCGTCGGTTCCGTAGAAAAATCCGTAGCGCGGCGTGGGCGCGGGCCCCGAGAGCTTCGTCCAATTCGCGGTGTCGCCGGATAGTTGCATGATCCACGTATCGGCGAGCGGGCCCACGCCGCCGCGATTGCCGCCGAAGACGACGAAGTTTTGCGAGGTCGGGTCGTAGCCGAAGCCGTGGAGCTCTCGCGGCGGCGGCGGGGAGACTTGCGTGAGCTTGGTGAACGCGAGCGCACCGCCGCCGTACGCGACGCGATAGAGCTCGCCGGTGTCGGTCGAGCCGTCGCCGGTGTAGCCGCCGAACATGTACGCGGTCGTCGTGCCCGGCATGCGTACCGCGCGCGCCGAGGCGAGCGCGGGCGGAACGTCGCCGGTCGGCGTGACTTGCGTCCAGGTTTGCGCGTCGAGATCGAGCTTCCAAAATTCGTCGAGCGCGGTGCCTTGCGGCGCGTAGCCGCTGCCGCCGATCAGAAAGACCGTGCGCGACGCCTCGTCGATCAAGAACGTTCCGTGCTCGCGCGCTTGGGGACCTGCGCTCGCCGACCACGAAAAATCCGGCTTCCACCCGAGCGGGTCGATCGTGACGTCGATCGCGTACGGCGTCATCTCGCCGCGGCCATCGTCGAGCATCGCTTGGAGAACGTCGGTGGCCGGCGCGTCGAACGGCGCGTGGAGCACGAGCGCGTCTTGCGTCGCGTCGGTCTCGAGCGACGAGGTCGTGAAGGTCGCGGTCACCGCGTCGCCGTCGGCGTCGGTCAGCGCGAGCGGCACCGATTGCGTCTCGCCTTGAACGAGATGCAACGTCGTCGGCGCGCCGGTCCACACGGGCGCCGCGTCCGACGCGCACGCGAGAAGGAAGACGAGAGCCAAGCGTTTCATGCGCCCGAGGCTCAGCAATGCGCGTGCCGCCGCGAAACACGCCAAAATGTGGCCGATCCGTGTGCGCCGTCAGTCGGCTGACGTCGCGATACGCCTTCCGCGCGATTGGCGTTAACCCGCAAATCGCGGTAAACGCACCCGCCAGACCCCCATGCCGAAGTCCAAAGTCGCCATCGTCCGAACCAAGCCGGAGACCGTCCTCGCCGATTACCACCGCGTGATGAACCTCGGCGGTTATCAGGACGTCATCAAGAAAGACGCCGACACCGCGCTCAAGGTCAACATCTCGTGGCACTTCTTCTACCCGGCCGCGTCGACGACGCCCTGGCAGCTCGAAGGTGTCATCGGCGCGATGGAGAAGGACGGCTACAAGCGCGATCTCGTCCACGCGTGCCACAACCGCACCGTCGTCATCGACGCGCACCTCGGCGAGCGCGAGAACAAGCAAATCGACGTCGTCCAAGCGCACGGCCTCCGCAACGTGCACCTCTACGAAGGCGAAGAGTGGATCGACATCCGCGACGCCGTCGGCGACCTCACCAAAAAATTCCTCTGCCTGAACGACGTCTACCCGAAGGGCTTTTCGATTCCGAAGCGCTTCATCGGCGAGAACATCATTCACTTGCCGACGGTGAAGACGCACGTCTTCACGACGACGACCGGCGCGATGAAGAACGCGTTCGGCGGTCTCTTGAACGAGCACCGGCATTGGACGCACCCGGTCATCCACGAGACGCTCGTCGATCTCTTGATGATCCAGAAGAAGATTCATCGCGGCATCTTCGCGGTGATGGACGGCACGTTCGCCGGCGATGGCCCCGGCCCGCGCTGCATGATGCCGCACGTGAAGAACGTCGTCCTCGCCGGCGCCGATCAAGTTTCGATCGACGCGGTCGCGGCGAAGCTCATGGGCTTCGACCCGATGAGCGACTGCAAGTTCATTCGCCTCGCGCACGAGCAAGGCCTCGGCTGCGGCGATCCGCGCGACATCGAGATCGTCGGCGACGTCGACGCGGCGAAAGAGAGCTGGCACTTCGACGGCCCGTTCAAGAAGATGACGTTCGCGTCGAAGAACCAGCACCGCATTTATTGGGGCCCGCTGAAGAAGCCGGTCGAGTGGTCGCTGAAGACGTGGCTCGCGCCGTGGGCGTACGTGGCGAGCGTCACGTACCACGACATGTTTTGGTATCCGGTCTACGGCAAGCCGCGCATCCAAGCGGTGCTCGAGAGCGACTGGGGTCGCTTGTTCCAGAATTGGGGGAAGGTCGAGCAGACGAAAGACGGCTTCCCGAACGTCGGGCCTGCGCATCCGGAGCTCGTTCGCATGGGCATGAAGCACTTCATGGAAGGCACGCGTCTCGTCGGCATGGCCGTCGCGGAGTCACCCGAAGTGAAAGCGCGCAAACGCCGCCGCGACATCGAGCACCGCGCCTGATTCGTCACGGCGCGACGCCGCGCCCGTGGTTAACGTCGCCGTATGCGGATCCTGCCGAAGGTGAGCCGCGTCGTGATCGAGACGCAGCCGCGTGGCGTGCTCGCGGCCGTCGCGCACGACCTCCGCATCGACGCGCCGATCACCTCCGGCGAAACGACGGACGACGCACACTGCACGGCGCGCTTCGACGTGGCATCGATGCACGTGACTGCGTCGCGTCGCCACGGCTCGGCCGCGTGGCACGACCCGACCGAGAAAGACGCGCGCGACATCGAGGGACGCATTCGCGACGAAGCGTTCGAGGGGCTGGACGAAATCGTCGTGGCAGCCGCGCTCGACGGATCGCGCGCCTCGATCGAAACGCGCGCCGCGCGTTCGCAGACCGTCAGCGTCCCGGTGCGCGTCGAGCGTGACGGCACCCGCACGAAAGTCACAGGCGAGTGCGACCTCTCGCTCGAGGCGCTCGGCACGGGAAAAATCCACGTCCCGCTCGGCGCGATCAAGCTCGACGATCGCGTGCACGTCACGTTCGAGATCGTCCTCGCGGAGTGACGCGTGCGATCGCGCTGCTACACTTTCGAGATGTACGCGAAGACGGCGCGCGTTCGTACCAGCCGCAGCTGGCTGCTCTTCGCGAGCTTGGTCGCGCCGTTCGCGGTCGTGTGGATCCCGTCGCCGGCGTGGCTCGTCTTCGGTTGCATGTTCGGCGCGCTGATCGGTCCGATCGTCGCGTGGTTCGCGCTCCCGAAAACGCGGCGCGGGATCGTCTCGGCCGATCAGAACGGTCTTCGGCTCGGCGACCGACTCATCGCGCGCCGCGCGACCGCGCACTCGGCGTTCGTTCGTGCGAGCCGCGGCGCGTCGTGGGTTCGCATGAGCACGCCGCGCGGATTCGTAGACGTCGAAATCGAAAACGCGAGCGACGAAGCTGCGCTGCTCGCCGCGTTACGGCTCGACGAGCGCGGCGTCGTCACGCGATTCACGGTCACGCCCGACCGCTTTCGCAGCCGCGCATGCGTCAGCCGCTTCTTGTTCGGCGTGCCTGTGCCGCTGCTCCTCCTGATGGGCGCGCTCGCGGTCATCTGGCAGTCGCGGTGGCCGTGGGGCCTCGTCGGTCTCGCGGCGATGATCGTCACGCTCGTCGTGCAGCTTCGCGCGACGCTGCGAATGTTCGAGACGGTCTCGATCGGCTCCGACGGGATCCGCCGTCGCTCGCCCATCGGCCGCGCGCGCTTCACGCCGTTCTCGCACGTCCAGTCCGTGATGATCGATCGCGGCGATCTCGTCGTGCACCTCGCGGGCGGCGGCGAGCTCGCGTGGCACGGCCGATGGAACCGACCGGGAGCGATCCTCGCGGCGATGGCGATGCGAATCCAGCGGGGCCTGCAGGCTCATCGCGCGCTCGAGGCTTCGCGTGCGGCGTCGCAGCTCGCGCGCGGATCGCGCTCGGTGGAGCGATGGATTCGCGAAGTGCGCGTCGCGACCGATCCCGAGAGCGGCAGCTACCGCGTCGCCGCGATTCCGCCGGAGGAGCTCTGGGAAACCGTCGAGAGCGCCGTCGCGCCGCCCACCGCGCGGGCCGGCGCCGCCGTCGCGCTCCATCGTGTGCTCGACGACGCGGGTCGCAAGCGCCTCCTCGACGCGTCGGCTTCGTGCGCATCGAGCACGCTCAGGCGCGCGCTCGAGTCGGTCGCGAGCGACGAGCCGATCGAGCCGCGGCTCGCGCTCTTGCGCGATTGATCAGCGGCGTGTGCAGCGAGGCGCATCACGTTCGAGGATGCGCGCGGTCGCCGCGAGGATGTCGCATCGAGCGCGACTCGCGCGCTGCAGGCGCGTTTCTCAAGTCTGCCTTCGGTCGCGCTTCTCGCAGAACTTCGCGCGCAGTCGCTTGAACTCGTGTTGGAACTGGTCGAGCTCTTCTTGCGTAGCGTCCTCGAGGTCGGCGAATGCGTTCCGCGCTTTCGACGCACGGATCAGCTCGTCGAGCTTGAGGTGGAGCGCCCGCGCGTCGCGGTTCTGCGTCGACTGGATGACGAACACCATGAGGAACGTCACGATCGTGGTGCCCGTGTTGATGACGAGCTGCCACGTCACGCTGTAGTGGAAGAAGGGGCCGGTCACCGCCCATCCCACGATCGTGAGGAGCGCGATGATGAAGGCCCAGTGCGACCCCAGTCGCCAGGCAGCGGCCGACGAGAACCGCCGAAACGGCTCGGCCATGTCGAGTTTGCGTGTTGTGCTCATGGAAGCGACAGGCGCCTTCGCAGGCGCAGGTAAGTCGAGGCGAAGATCATCGCGCCGACGAGACTGAGGGCGAACCCGGCCGGCTCGTGCGGCCGCGATAGACCGACGCCATAGCCGATGAAACCGCCGACAAATGCGCCGCAAACCGCGACGAGCAAGACGAAGAGCCACGCCGCGCGTTCGCGATCGTGCGACAGAACGCGGGCAATCGCGCCGACGACGAGGCCGACGACGAGCCACCCGAGGATTTGACCCAATGTGATCACTTCGCACGAGGGTCGAGCAACGCCCGTGCCGCGCCTGCGGCGGAGCCGTGGTCCGGCTGATGCAATGGCTGTCGTCGATGCACGCGCAGCCTGTTCACGCCGGATCCGTCGTCGCGCGGCGATATCGCGCCACGCGCAAGATCGCGTCGGGCGCGATGGGCGAAGTCTGGGAAGCCGTTCACGTGGAGCTCGGACATCGCGTCGCGATCAAAGTGCTGCAACCGAGCGCGCTCGAGTGCCGTGAGATCCTCGTGCGGTTCGCGCGCGAAGCGTTTTTGCTGGCGCGCGTCGACAGCGAGCACGTCGCTCGCGCGATCGACTTCGCGCCGCGCGGGCGCCACGGCCCGGCGCTCGTCCTCGAGCTCGTCGACGGCCCCACGTTCGCCGACGTCATCCGCGACCAGAGCTGCTCGATCGAATACGCAGCCGACGTCGCGATCGACGTCCTCCGCGGCCTCCGCGCGATGCACGCTCGAGGAATCGTTCATCGCGACGTGAAGCCCGGCAACGTCATCGTGCAACGTCTCCACGACGGCACGAAGCGCGCGGTGCTCATCGACCTCGGCGTGGCGCGGATGCAGAGCCACGCGAGCGAAGAGAAGGTCGTCGGCGCGGAGATCACGACGGCCGATCGCGTCGTCGGAACGCTCGAATACATGGCGCCCGAGCAAATCGCGAGCTGCCAGACGGCAGGTCCCCAGGCCGACGTCTACGCCGTCGGCGCGATGATTTACCGCGCCATCGCCGGCTCGCACCCGTTCGGCGACAAACGCGGCGTCGATTTGCTGCGCGAAAAAGTGCGCAAACCGATGCCGCGACTTCGCACCGGACGCCGTGATTTTGCGGCGCGCAAGCTGGAGGCGATCGTCGCGCGCGCCGTTTCGTTTTCGCCGCGCGACCGCTACGCGAACGCAGACGCGATGCTCGCCGATCTCGAAGCGCTTCGCGACGCGATGCGCTCGCGTCTGCACGACACCGCGAGCGCGTGGTCGTTCCCGAAGCTGCGCCGTCGCAAAGCCGTCCTCGCCCTCGCCGCCGCGTGCGCGACCGCGATCGCCGCGTGCTCGACCGAGTACGTCCGGCGCTCGCCGCCCGTGGCGCACGAAGTCGGCGTCATCGCGACGACGCCGCAGTGAACGACCGCTTCGTCGAGCGCTTCGTCGAGCGCCTCGCCGCTACTCGCGCGCGCCGAAGCCTTCGGTTCCCGGGATGACCGGCGCTTGCGCGTGGCGATGAACGCGCGGCGCGCGAACGACGTGCGTGGGCGCCGGCGCCGCGACGAGCGGAACACCCGCGTCCACGACTTCGGCAGTAGCGCTGACGCTCGCAACCGGGACGACCACGTCGGCCGCGACGCGCTCGGGCGCGTGCGCGCTCGGAGCAGGCATCTCTGCGGCAGGCGCCGCCATCGAAGCCGCGGTCGTGTGCGTCTGCGTGTCGACCGCCGGAGGCTCGCCGCGATCGAGCTCGGCATGAACCGCGACGAGCACGCACGCGAGCGCCGCGATCGCGCCCATCGTCTGCCACACGGCGCGCGGCCAGCCGTCGTGCAAGTCGGGCAAGTCCACGACCTCGACGGCGACTCCCGCTGCCGGCCCGCTCGGCCGCGGCGCGGCCCAATCGACCGGGATCTCCGTACGGCACGCCTGCGTGAACGCGCTCGCCATCTCTTCGGCGGTCGGAAACCTGCGGTCGACGGGAATCGCGAGCGTGCGCTCGAACCAAGCGTCGACTTCGATCGGAAGCCCCGGCCGCAGCGTGCTCGCCGGAACGAACGTCCCTCGAGAGAGCGCGCACCCAATCTCCGCGACCGTGTCGCCCGTGTACGGAAACGCTCCGGTGAGCGCGTAGTACGCGCAGACGGCCACCGAGAACAAATCCGCGCGCTCGTCGAGCTCGACGGTGAGCATTTGCTCCGGGCTCATGTATTGCGGCGTCCCGACCGGCACGCTCTGATGCGCCCCGTGCGCGCTCGTCTTGAACAGCGCGATGCCGAAATCGAGCAGCTTCGTGTCGATGCGCTTGCCCGAGGTCCGCTGCAGGAACAAATTTTCCGCCTTGATGTCGCGATGAAGAATGCCGCAGTCGTGCGCGCTGGCGAGAGCGCTGCACGTCTGCTCGACGATTTCGCGCACGTCCTCGAGTGGCATTGGGCCACTCCGCTGCACGCGATCTTCGAGCGTCTCGCCGACGAGGAGCTCGAGGACGAGGAACGGCCAGCCGCTCTCGGTGACGTCGAAATCCAGCACGCGAATCACGTGCGGATTGTCCACGCGCGCCGTGGCGCGGGCCTCGCGGTAAAAGAGGTCGAGCGCCGCTTGCGACTGAATCGCTTCGTCGCAGAGCACTTTCACGGCGACCTTGCGATCGAGCGCGAGCTGCTCCGCGACCCAAACACGCCCCATCCCACCTTCGCCGATGGTGTGGAGAAGGCGATAAGATCGAGCGAGCACCGCGCCGGCTTCGAGGCCCATCGGGCGACCGAAGTGCTAGATTCGAGCCACTTTCTGCGGCTCGTCCGTGGCACTCTGACGCGTTTTTCTAGGGCTTCACCCAGATGCGCGTCTGCCTCGCGGGCACAGTGGCGGTCGGCCCGTTGGCGCTCGTATTCGTCACGAGCTCTTGCAGCGCCGCGCTCGGAAGTCCGGTCACCTGCGCGTCGCTGTCGCCGCGATTGATGCCGACATAGACCTGCTCTTGCGGCGTCTCCTGGACGAACACCCAGGTGTCTTGCGTCGCCGAGATCGTCGTCCGAATTCCCTTGTAGAGCGCCGGGTGCGCCTTGCGAATCGCGAGGAGCGTCTTGATGCGATCGTGCAAGTACTGCTGCCCGGAATTGTACCCGCTCCACTGCATGAAGCGCCGGTTGTCCGGATCGCCCGCGCCCGCCATGCCGTATTCGTCGCCGTAATAGATCAGCGGCGCCCCCTGGTTCGTGAAGAGCACGGCGAACGCGTTCGCGAGCTTGTCGAACGTCTTTTGATCGGTCGGCTCGGTCGGCTGATTCGACCACGCACGGTCTTTTCCGTCCGACGCTTGATCGCCCCACAGCGGCGGCTCTTGCGCGAGGTGCGCAATGCGCGGCAAGTCGTGATTGCCGAGGAACGGGCTCATGACCGCGTTCGTCCCGTAAAAGAAATCATTCCCCGCGTAGAAATTCGCGAGGTCGTTCATCGATTGCTTCTTCAAGAGCATCGTGTCGACGATGTTGCGCCGCGCGGGAAAGTCGAATTGCCCGTCGAGCTGCGTGTTCGGATCGACGAATGACTTGATGTAGTTTGTGTCGTAAAAGTCATACGTTTCGCCGACCATGTAGAACCTTTGTTGCGGGCTTTGCAGCGGCACGATCTGCGATTGAACTTGCTGTCGAAGCTCGAGCAGCCAGCTCGAATCGACTTGTTTGATCGCGTCGAGCCGGAAGCCGTCCGCGCTCGTGGTCTTCGCGAGCTGGATCGCGGTTCCGACGGAATAGTCGCGGGCGGCCTGCACCGTGTAGTTCCAATGCGGCAGATAGCTCGCGAACCAGCAGCGGAGGCCTTGCGCGTTCCAATCGCAATTCTGCCCGCAAATACAATCGCCGCCGTTGAACGAGTTTGGCCAGAACCAACTCGGGTTGTTGACGTAAACGGGGCTGTCGACGGTGACTTGCACCATTCCGAAATCGAAGAGCACTTTGAGCGAGTGCTTGTGCGCCTCGGTGACGAGGGACTGCAGATCGGCCGTCGTCCCGAAGCACGGCTCGAAGGTCGTGAGGTCGTAGGGCCAATAGCCGTGGTAGGCGGAGTAGACGTGGGTGTCGCCGCCGGTGCCGGCGTACGCATCCATGTCCGCGTTTTTGACGGGGACGGTGATCCAGAGCGTGTTGACGCCGAGGTCGTCGAAGTAGCCCGCGTCGATCTTCTGCGTGACGCCCGCCCAGTCGCCGCCTTCGTAGTCGCCCGACGCCGAGCCCGACACCGACGTGCCGCTCACGTGACAGTCGTTTCCCGGGTTGCCGTTGTTGAAGCGGTCGACGAACACGAAATACATCACCGACGATCGCCAATCGAACACGCCCGGCGGCGGGTCCGGCGGCGCGTCGCAGAGCGCGGGGTCGCATGTGACCGGGGCGAGCAGGTTGTTCGTGTTGTTGTTGCCGTCGGTCGTCGTCGGCTGGGAGTTGTCGATCACCCACGTCGTGCCGTCGACGAAATACTTGTATTGTACAGGCTTGTCGTAGGGCACGTCGACCGTCGCGGTCCATGCGCTTCCCTGGCGCGTCATCGGGACGCCGTTCGACCAAGTCGACGCGCCGCCGAAATCGCCGCGCACCTCGACGCTCGTCTCGCCGTTGAACGGCAAGCTGAAGTCCTGCGCGCAGCGCTCGAGATCCGGCGGGCACACGAAGGCCGTCGTGGAGCTCGAGTCGTAGCCGCCGCCCGGGCCGCCGTCGCCCGTGTTGAACAAGTCGGCGTCGGGCGGGTAGCCGTAGTCGGGCGGTTTGGTCGTGTCGTTACCGCACGCGAGGGGCAAGACGATCAACGGCAAACAAGCAAGAAGACGCCGCACGGTCTCGGAGCTTGGTCGCGCGGCGGGCGGGAGTCAACTCACCTCAGGGGTGAGTCACGGTAGTTTTGAGAGGCCCCCACCCTGCGCGTCCTCGGCGCTACGCGCCTGCGCGCGCGCACGTCCTCCCCTTGGCGCCGGCGGTCGTGGAGCGCGACCTTCCTCGCGCCGTCGCCGGGGAGGACGACACCGCCGCGCGCGCTAAGCTTCGTTTCGTGAGTCTCGGCGTTGCGATTCTCGTTGCGCAGCTTGCCCTGCCGTCCATGGATCTGACGTGAAACCCAAATATGGTCCGTCGAATACGCCTTTCTTGACCAACAATTTTCATTATCGCATTTCCCCGCCGTCACAGTTGACGCTTGTGGCGATCGCGCCACCGGCCGCCTCCGCCAAGGCATACGGCAGTCCGC
>DASXHD010000074.1:0-12450 GCA_036488725.1 Polyangiaceae bacterium
GCTCGCGCGTCCGCCGCCGGGCACCAGGAGCCCCCACCAGCCGCGGCGTCCAAGCCGTCCCGCTCGGGCGACGGCGGCTGAGCCGATCACGATCGCTGCTCGGGGACCGTAGCCAGACCCGCCGTCCCGCGCTAGTAGGGGGCGCCCGCCTCTCCCTTCGCCCCCCTGCCCGCCCATCGCCATGCCTGCGGACCCGAACCTCATCCGAAACTTCTCCATCATCGCCCACATCGACCACGGAAAGTCGACGCTGGCCGATCGCATCTTGGAGATCACGGGCGCGGTCTCGGTGCGCGAGGCGCGCGCGCAGTTCCTCGACAAGATGGACATCGAGCGCGAGCGCGGCATCACCATCAAGGCGCAGAACGTCCGCCTCAAATTCACCGCAAAAGACGGGCAAATCTATCAGCTCAACTTGATCGACACGCCGGGGCACGTCGACTTCAACTACGAAGTGTCGCGGTCGCTCTCGGCGTGCGAGGGAGCCGTCTTGGTGGTCGACTCGACCCAGGGCGTCGAGGCGCAGACGCTCGCGAACGTCTACCTCGCGCTCGACCAAGGGCTCGAGATTTTGCCGGTGCTCAACAAGGTCGACCTCCCGTCGAGCGACGTCGAAAAGACGCGCGAGCAAATCGAGCAGGTCATCGGCCTCGACACGAGTGAGGCGATTTCGTGCAGCGGGAAGACGGGCGTCGGCGTTCCCGAAATTTTGGAACAGATTGTCCAGAAGGTTCCCCCACCCAAGGGGAGCTCCGAGGGCAAGCTCCGCGCGCTCATCTTCGACTCTTGGTACGACACGTATCGCGGCGCGGTCATCATGGTGCGCGTCGTCGACGGGACCCTGAAGAAGGGCGACAAGATTCGCTTCATGGCGACCAAGGGCGAGTACGAAGTCACCGAATTAGGCTCTTTTCAGCCGTTTGCGGTGCCGCTCGAGGAGATCGGCGCGGGCGAGGTCGGGTTCGTCGCCGCCAACATCAAGAGCGTCCACGACACCAAAGTCGGCGACACGGTCACGCACGCTTCGCAAAATTCGCAAAAGGGTCCGCACCATCAGGGCCTCGCCGAGACTGCGCTGCCCGGCTTCAAAGACGTGAAGCCGATGGTCTTCGCCGGCATCTTCCCGAC
Organism: Polyangiaceae bacterium; assembly: GCA_036488725.1. GTDB lineage: Bacteria > Myxococcota_A > Polyangia > Polyangiales > Polyangiaceae > DASXHD01. The sequence continues at coordinate 1,129 of DASXHD010000074.1, forward strand.
GGACTCGGCGGACTATCCGACTCTGCGCGACGCGATGGAGAAGCTCCATCTCAACGACGCGGCGTTTTCGTACGAGCCCGACACGTCCGAGGCGCTCGGCTTCGGGTTTCGGTGTGGCTTTTTGGGATTGCTCCACATGGAGATCATCCAAGAGCGGCTCGAGCGCGAGTTCAACTTGGATTTGATCACGACCGCGCCGAGCGTCGTCTACGAGGTCTACAAAACCGACGGCACGGTCGTGCGCGTCGAGAACCCGTCGAAGCTTCCGTCGCCGCAGTACATCGACCGCATCGAAGAGCCGATCGTGAAGATGACGATCCACGTGCCGAGCGATTACGTCGGCCCGGTGCTCGCGCTCTGCCAAGAGCGGCGCGGCGTGCAGAAGGCGATGCAATACGCGAGCGCCGACCGCGTGATCATCACGTACGACTTGCCGTTCGGCGAGGTGCTCTTCGATTTTCACGACAAGCTGAAGAGCATTTCACGCGGCTACGCCTCCATGGACTACGAGGTCATCGCGTATCAGCCGGGCGACTTGGTGAAGGTCGACATTTTGGTGAACGGCGATCCGCTCGACGCGCTCTCGATCATCGTCCACAAAGAAAAAGCGCACGTGCGCGGCCGCTCGCTCGCCGAGAAGCTGAAAGAGTTCGTCCCGCAGCAGCAGTACGAGGTCGCGATCCAAGCGGCCATCGGCGGAAAGATCATCGCGCGCGAAACGGTGCGTGCGCTCCGCAAAGACGTGACCGCCAAATGCTACGGCGGCGACATCAGCCGAAAGCGAAAGCTCCTCGAAAAGCAAAAAGAGGGCAAAAAACGCATGAAACAAGTGGGCCACGTGGAGATCCCGCAGAAGGCGTTTTTGGCCATTTTGAAGGTGGATTAACGCATCAGGGGGCGACCTGCTCGACCGCGCCACCGAAGTAATCCACCCAGGTGACGAAGGAAGAAGAAGCGACGATTGCGGGCGTGACCGGGTCTAGGTCTGCGTCGTCGACCAACTCCGTCGCCGCGAGTGAATTGAGATCGATGCTCCAGATCTGTGGCCCCTGCGCCACGTAGATTTCGTTTCCGACGGCGAGGTATCCGTACGTCAATGAGACGATCTCGACCTTGCCACTGCCGCTCGTTGGCGTCCGGGATGGATAGGAATTGGCGAGGTAGTAGACCCATGATCCGGAACAGAGGACTTCATCGATTTGGCCCGGCACGATGGCCTTCGTCGGGCCCCCGACGACCGGTGTTGCCATCAAGCCGTTGACCGACGCCCAAAACACAGTGGTGCCGTCGGTGCAAATCCCGTGCTCCATCAAGGACGAGCCGTCGCTCGCCGCGATTGAGACTGGCGATCCTCCGCCGACGGGAACCGAATAGACGTAATTCGCCCCTCGTACGTAGACGTTCACGCCATCCGTTGCGACGTTCGAACGAAAGTCGTCGAGTGTGGCAAGCACGTCAACAGGCCCGCCGGTCTTTGGCACGCGACCTATCGTGACCGGGAGCCAGCCATCCACGAAATAGACGTACGACGCATCGCTCGTGATCTCGCCGAGGTTCGACGCGGTATAGCCCGACGTCAGATTGGTCGGAGTGCCTCCGCCATTCGGGATGGAGCTCACCGAAATGCCGTTGCTCAGGTACACGCGATTCGCGTCTGCATCGATCCAATATTCGGAGTTGTTGGTGGGTCCGGCGATCGTGACGACGCAATGGCCATCGGAGCACGTGCCTGCACACGTCTTGTTGCAGGCGCCGCAGTTCGACGGATCGGTTTGCACGTCGATGCAGCCATCTCCCGCGCACCACGTCTTCGACGAGTCCGAGCACGCGCACCAACCGCCGGGGCAGATGGTTGGCCCCGTGCCACACGAGTTGCCGCACGAGCCGCAGTTTTCGGGATCGTGCGCCGTGTCTGCGCAATACGGCTGCGCGTTTTGCGGGAAACATGCAGCCTGATTGACCGGGCACGCGGGCGCGCAAGTACCATCCACGCAGCTCAGTGACGGGTCGCAGGCGTAACTGCACGCGCCGCAGTTCATGTTGTCCGACTCGAGGTCTGCACAGTACGGTGCGCCGCCGTCCGTGCCGTTACAAAAAGTCTGCGCCGCGGCGCATGTGCTCGCGCAAACGCCCTCGGAGCAGACTTGCTGCGCGCCGCACGCGACGCCGCACGCCCCGCAATTGGCATCGTCGGTTTTTCTGTTCGCGCAATAAGCGGCGCCCCCGTCGATGACGCAAAGCGCTTGGTCTCCTTCGCAAGACGAAGAGCATTGCGCGCCGACGCACACGTCACCGGCAGCGCATTTGGCTCCGCACGCGCCGCAGTTGTCGCGGTCGACGTTCGTGTCGACGCACGACTGACCGCATTGGATCGTACCGCCGCCGCAGCTGGTCGCGCAGCTTCCGTCGAAGCAGACCGTGCCCTTCGCGCACTCCGTTCCACACGCGCCGCAGTTCTGCGGGTCTTCGTGGAGAGTCGTGCATGATCCTCCGCATGAGATTTGGCCCGGCGGGCACGTCGGCCCGGATTGCTCGCCACCGCAGTGGGCTGCACCCGCGACTGACACGAGCGCCGCGATGGACGCGTTTCGCCAAGCGGACGTCATCCCGGGAATCATAGCGCTTAGAAAGGCGCGCCCGCGACGACGACGACGGGAGACGACGCAACGGAACCGATGCCCCGCATGACATCGGCGACGCAGAGCCTAAAGCCTGTCGGCAGGTCCGCGGGTTCGACGATGACGACCGGCGGCGCGAACTTCGACGTGCGAATCGTCACCTTGATTCGCGGGACAGCGTCGGCTGAACGAAAACACGCGCGGACATCGACGTCCAAAGCCGCGATGTCCCCATCGAGATCGCGCGGTCCGCTGAGGCGGTGCGTTCGAACGAGCGTTGGCTTCGGACGCGGGAGCGGGCCCGGCGCCGCCGCTACGCGAGGGCACCATCTACGGGCAGCGCAGTCGCGCTCGTCGATCCACTCGTTGACGTCGAGGGGCGCAGCGACTGCGTCGCGCCAGTCGTGACCGGCGAACTCGGTCGGAAGGGGGCGGTACGAGCGCGCGACGACCGGCAGCGGCCGCGGGAGCTGCCGCGGCGCGTTTGGCGGCCCGCCGCAGGCAACGAGCACGAGCAGGACCGACGCGCGTGAGGGCACACTCTTCGGTCGACTGCGCTCGCGGAATGTTCCCGACTGGAATTCTGGTAACCTCGGTTGCCGGTTGAAGCCCAAGGCGCGAAAGCCTCCGAAGAGCAGCAAGCTGCGCGTGGCGTCCGGGAGTCGGATCGCGATCGCCAGCCTCGAGCGTGCCGTGACGGCGCTCGGGCGCACGGGGAAGAAACCGGCGCCGCCGGCGAGCGCGCAGGAGCTCGCCGATCGCGAGCGCATGCTGCGGCGGCCGCTTCCGCCGAGTTATCGCGTGGTGCTCGAGCGGTCGTCGCAGATCGGCGGGCGCGAGAAGCTCCTCGACGCAGCCGGCATGGCGCGGAAGAAAGAGCGCATCGACGATCTCGCGCTCGTGCCATTCGCCGAGGGGCGCGAGCACGAGCTCATTTGTTTCGACCGCAAGAGCGAGGGCAGCGAAGGCGAGCTCACGGTCTACGAGTGGAAGAACGGCGAGTCGCGCGAGATCGCGTCGTCGTTCGCGCACTGGCTCGACGATGTGGCCGATCGCATCGAGGAGGAAATTTCTTCGGCGGCCGACGTCGCGCCGGCGCTGCGATCGCTGCTCGTCCAGCTCGGGTTTTCGTTCGAGGATCCCATCGTCGGGCGGCTCGAGACGGGCGACGTCGCGGCCATCGAAGAGCTCATCGGGCAGGAGCTCGCGCGCGAGGTGCGCGGAAAGCACCAGCGGCTCTTCGACTCGAGCGGCAAGGCGTCGCTCACCCTGAACCTCGACGAGTTTTCGCTCGCGGCGTCGCTGCGGACCGGCATCTTCGTGTTCGCGGCCGAGGACGTCTTTCGCTGGCTGCGGTATTTTCGCGACGAGAATTGGTTCGGCGAGGCGCGCGAGCAGTCGCATCCCGACCGAACGCGCGATTTGAAGCGGGCGCCGCGCGAGCCGCCGCTCGTGCTCCGCGGGGTGCTTGCAGTTTCCACGCTTCCGTCGGGCAAGCACGCGTTTCGCTCGGCGAGCGGCAAGTCGCCGAAAGATTTTTATTTGCTCGGGCGCACCGCGCAGACCGGGCACGGCTCGAGCCTCCTCTTGCACGTCGTGAATGGAAACGTCGAGAGCGCGCACGCGATCGACGAACCGCTCAGCGACATTCACGTCGAGGAGAGCGGCGCGATTTGGGGGCTCGTTCCCGCCGGGAGCGCGATTCGATTTCAAGCGGGCACGGTGCGCGCGTTTCCGCTGCGGCGCGCGTCGCGCGGGCGCGCGTGGTTTTACGGCATCACGAGCGCCGCAGGACGCGTCGTCGCGTACGGCGCGGGCGCGCTGCTCCAGTTCGACGGCACGAGCTTCGTACCGTTTCAGCCGGATCCCAAAATCGAGGCGACCGAATCGATCGTCGCGCTCGCCGGGTCCTCCCGCGAAATGGCGATGCTCGTCTGCAGCGAGCAGGTCGGCGCGGTCGCGCGCTTCGACGGTCGCAAGTGGGCCGACATCGGCGAGTCCGACGTCATCGAGGGCTCGCCTCTCTTCGTCGACGTGTGGCGGCAGGTCGCGATCGTCCTCGGCAAAGACGGGCGGCTGCATCGCGCCGAGCCGAACGCGTCGCCGCGCGCGGTCTTGTGGGATCTCGCGCAGGACGCGTTTCGAACCGAGGTCGGCGCGACGCGCCCGCTGCACGAGGTTCGCGGCGTCGACGGCGGCGCGCTCCTCGGAAGCGACGGCGGCGTCGTCGTCGTCGGGAGCGGCGATCCGGTTTTTTACGCGGCGCCCGGCGCGACCGACGCGGTGCACCTCTCGCGCGTCGGCGGCAGCGGGCTCGGCAACGAGGCGGCGATCGTCGTCATGTGCGGGCCGAACGTGTGGCTCTGGGAAAACGGCGCGATGACTGTGCTCGACGTCCGCGCGTGGTAAGACCATTTTTCCCATGGCAGGCAGAAGCGCGATCGCGAAGGCCGTCGACAAGGCCAACGAAAAATCGATTCCCGGCGCGGGTAAGATTCGCCTCGAACAGACGGTGCCGTTCGGCGGCGGCGGCGACGAGGCCGCGGTCCTCGCGATGGACAACGGTCTTCGCATTCTCATGCTCGTCGATCGCACCGCGCCGGTCGTCGCGTATTCGACGTGGTATCGCGTCGGTTCGCGCCACGAAAAGCCCGGAAAAACTGGGCTCGCGCACCTCTTCGAACATTTGATGTTCAACGAGACCGAGCACCTCAAGGCCGGCGAGTTCGATCGCAAGCTCGAAGAAGCGGGCGCCGAGACGAACGCGGCGACGTGGCTCGATTGGACTTACTACTACGAGGCCGTGCCCAAGGATCGACTCGGCGTCGTCATTCAGCTCGAGGCCGATCGCATGGCGCACCTCGTCCTCCGCGACGCGCAGGTCGCGAGCGAAAAAGAAGTCGTCGCCAACGAGCGCCGCTATCGCGTCGACGACGACGTCGAGGGTCTCGCGAGCGAGATGCTCTATCGCACCGCGTTCGAGCGGCACAACTATGGCTGGCCGACGATCGGGTGGATGGAGGACATCCTCGGGTTCGTTCCGGCCGACTGCGAGTCGTTCTACGAAACGTATTACGCGCCGAACAACGCGACGATCGTGATCGTCGGCGACGTGCGCGAGGCCGACGTGCTCGCGCGGATTCGCGCAGCGTACGGGGTCCTCCCGCGCGCCGAGATCCCCGAAGAAGACACGCACCCGGAGCCGCCGCAGCACGAAGAGCGGGTCGTCGCGCTGCGCAAGCCGACGGCGACCGAGAAGCTCGTGATCGGTTATCACGGGCCGGCGCTCGGCGATCCGGATCACGCGCCGCTCACGGTGCTCTCGGAGATTTTGTTCGGCGGGCGCGCGTCGCGCGCGTATCGCGCGATGCTGATCGACAAAGAGCTCGCCACCGATTTGCGCGGGTGGGTGTCGACGTTTCGCGATCCCGGGCTCTTCGAGGTTTATCTGACGGCGCGCCCGGGCAAGACGAAAGACGATTTGCTCGGCGTGCTCGATCGCGAAATCGCGCGCCTCCATGACGAGGCCGTGAGCGGCGACGAGCTCGAACGCGCGAAGGCGAGGCTCGAGCTCGGGGGCCTCCAGGCGCTCGACACGGCGAGCGGCAAAGCCGAGCAAATCGGATTTTACGACACCGTCCTCGGCGACGCGGCGGGCGCGTTTCGCCGGCTCGAGGCGTACCGGCGCGTCACGGCGGGCGACGTGCGGCGCGTCGCCCGGAGATTTCTCGTCACGCGCGCGCGCACGATCGTGCACGTGCTGCCGGACATCGGTACGAAGGAAGGAAAGGCAGCGTGAGCGCGGAGACAATCGAGCGCGAGCTCGGCGCCGGCGCCAAGCTCTTCGTTCAGACGTCGCACGTGCTCCCGATCGTCGCGGTGGTCGTCGCGCTGCGAACCGGCGCTGCGCACGATCCAGCGGGAAAAGAGGGCCTTTCGCGCGCGACGGCGCGCATGTTGCGGCGCGGCTGCGAGGGGCTCGATGCGATCGCGGTCGAACGAAGCATCGACGCGCTCGGCGGCGAGGTCGGCTTCGAGGTCGCGGCGTCGTCGACGGCGGTCTCCGGCCAGGTGCTCGCCCGCAACCTCGAGCCGTTCGTCGATTTGGTCGCCAAGATGATCGGCAAGCCGACGTTCGCGCAAGACGAGGTCGATCGGCTCTTGCGCGAGACGCGCGCCGAGCTGCTCGAGTCGCTCGACAACGATCGCGGGCTCGCCGACCGTCATTTTCGACGGCGACTCTTCGCGGGTCACCCGTACGGGCGCACGAGCCGCGGGACGTCGGCGTCGCTCGCGGCGATCGACCGCGACGCGATCCGCGGGCATCACGCTGCGAATTACGTCCGCGGCAACGTCGTCGTCGCGATGTCTGGCGACGTGGCGGCCGAGGAGGCCGAGCGCCTCGCGCGCAAGCTCGTCGACGCCCTGCCGCAACGAGGCACTCCAACCGAGGGCCTCGCCGAGCCGCCGGTCCTCGGGGGGCGTCACCTCGTTTTCGTCGACAAGCCCGAGCGGACCCAAACTCAAATCTTGATCGGCGGTCTCGGGACCGAAGCGCACGACCCGGATCACATCGCGCTCACGGTCGCGAACGCGATTTTCGGCGGCACGTTCACCTCGCGCCTCACGCGCGAGGTCCGCGGCAAACGCGGGTGGTCGTACGGCGCGAGTTCGCGGCTCGGCGTCGACCGGCGGCGGCACTCGTTTCTCATGTGGACGTTTCCCGCGGCGAGCGACGCCGCGCCGTGCGCCGCACTCGAAATCGATTTGCTCGAGAAGCTCGTCGCCGGCGGCGTGACCGAGCGCGAGGTGCGCTTCATTCAGCGGTATTTGACGCGCTCGTGGGCGTTCGAGGTCGACACCGCGCAGAAGCGCGTGCACCACGCGCTCGACGTGGAGCTGCTCGGGCTGCCGGGCGACTACTACTCCGGCTACCTCGATCACATCGGCGCGGTCACGCCGGACACCGCGAACGCCGCGCTCTCCGCACGAATTCACCCGAGCGACTTGGTCGTGACGGTCGTCGGCACCGCCGCGACCACCCTCGACGCCATCCGCGCCGCAATCCCCTCCCTCGCAACCGAAGAAGTCGTCCCTTACGACCACGAAGCAAAAGAGAATTAACAGAAGACCAAAAGCTCAAAAGTCGCGGGTCGGCCCTTGCCGACCCGCTCTCATCTTTTGGTCTTCTCACCTTCCTGTTAATTCCTCTTTGCGATGATGTCGGCGGTCGAGGTGTCGTAGCGGCCGCTGCGGAATTCGTTGCTCGCGAGGGTCTTGCGGAGGAACGCGAGGTTCGTCGTGCACGGGGCGAGCGTCGTTCGCGCGATCGCGTCGTCGAGCGTCGCGATGGCCGCGTCGCGCGTCTCGCCCCAGGCGACCATCTTGGCGATCATCGGGTCGTAGAACGGCGTCACGACGTTTCCCGCGCGCACGCCGGACTCGATGCGAACGTGCTCGCCCTCGCCCCACGCGAGCTCGTCGATCGGACCGGGCTTCGGGATGAAGCCTTTCGCCGGGTCCTCCGCGTAAACGCGCGCCTCGATGGCGTGGCCGTGGCGCTTCACCGACGACAAATCCGGGAGCTTCTGTCCGTCGGCGACGAGGAGCTGGAGCTCGACGAGATCGAGATTGGTCACCATCTCGGTCACGGGGTGCTCGACTTGAAGACGCGCGTTCACCTCGAGAAAATAAAGATCGCCTTGGGCATTGGCGATGAACTCGCACGTGCCTGCACCGACGTAACCCGAGTGCCGCATCACGCGGAGGGCGGCCTCGTGCAAGTCGCGCCGGCGCTTCTCGCCCGCGTCGCCCGAGAAGAACGCGGCGACCGAAGGCGTCTCCTCGATGATCTTCTGGTGCCGCCGCTGGACGCTGCACTCGCGCTCGCCGAGCGCGTACACGTTGCCGTGCTCGTCGGCCATGATTTGAACTTCGATGTGACGCGGCTCGCTCGCGTAGCGCTCCATGTAAACGCGCGCGTCGGCGAACGACGCCTTGCCGCGGTCGGAGCAGCTCTTGAGCGAGCGTTCGAGCTGCGCCATGTCGCGGACGACCTGCATGCCGATGCCGCCGCCGCCGCCGACCGCTTTGATCACGATCGGCAGCCCGATGCGCTCGGCTTCGACGTGCGCCGCCGCGAGCTGCTCGGGCGTGTCGATCGGGATCGGCTCGTTCGTGCCGGGCACGGGCGACGTGCCGGCGGCGAGCGCGACGTGACGCGCTTTCATCTTGTCGCCGAACGCGTCGATGACGTTCGGCGGCGGGCCGATGAATTTTGCGCCGGCGGCCGCGACCGCTTCGGCGAACGCGGGCTTCTCGCTCAAAAATCCGTAGCCCGGGTGCACCGCGTCCGCGCCGGTCTTCTTGATCGCGTCGACGACCGCCGCGATGTTCAAATACGACTCCTTCGCGGCGGCGGGCCCGACGTGCACGGCTTCGTCTGCGTCGGAGACGTGCGGCGTCTCGCGGTCGGCGTCCGAATAAATCGCGACGGTCGCGATGCCGAGACGTTTGCACGTGCGGATCACGCGTCGCGCGATCTCTCCGCGGTTGGCGACGAGCACTTTGCGAAACTTCATCGCGTGGGTTCTTACCAGATTTGATAGGCTCCGAGCGATGAGGGACATGATCGTGTGGGCGGGGGTATTGATCTGCGCGTGCGGCGGCGGATCGGCCGAAAAACAAGGCATGCAAACGGGGCCACAGCCGAGCGCGTCGGCAGCACCGTCTGCTGCGCCGGCGACGACGACGACCGCGGCCGACGACACGTACGACGACCCGAACGAATCGGCGACGGCGATCGGCATGGAGCCGCTCGTGAAGAAGGGCACGCCGAAGTCCGCCTACCCGAAAGCGAAGGTCGACGAAGGCGCGTGCTGGAAGACGGTTCCATTCAGCGGCGCGCACGACAAAGACTGGACCGCGCTCGTCGGCGCGTGCGGCACGCCCACCGGCATGCTCGAGTACGTGAAGCCCGAGAACGGCAAGCTCCACCACATCAAGGACAAGGTCGACAGCTTCACCGTGCCGATGACCAAGAACGCGTGCTACCGCGTTTTTGCCGTCGCCGACTCGTCGATCCACGACATCGACATCGTCATCTTGAAGAACGGCGCGATCATGGGCACCGACGATCAGACGCAGCCGGTCGCGATCGTTCAAGGCTCGTCGCCCTTCTGCCCGCCGGACGACGCGACCTATTCGTTCGACGTGAAGATCGACGGCGACGGACAAGGCGCCTACACGTTCGGCATCTGGACGCGGCCGAAGTGAATGGCAGCGGCCGCGACGCTCGAAGCACGTGAGCTCGCGCCGGCGCGGTTCGGCATCGGCGAATTTTTGATCGTGGGCGGCGCGACACCGCTGCTCCTCGCGCTCTCGTGGCTCGTCAGGCGCGAGATCGCGCTGAGCTCGGCCGCGCTCGCGGTCTCTGCGACTGCGTTTTACGCCGCGTACGCGATCAACGATCCGCACTTCACCGTCACGTATCTTCTCTTCTATCGAAACGTCCGCGCGCGCGCGTTCGGCGGCGCGCTCTCGAAGACGCAGCGCGCTCGCTATCTCGTCGCGGGCTTCGTCGTGCCGGCGATCCTCGGCGCGTGGGGCCTCGTCGCGATCGCGCGCGACTCGTGGCTCGCGATGGGGCTCTTGCTCCAGCTGATGTTCTTGCTCGTCGGCTGGCATTACGTGAAGCAAGGCTTCGGCGTGATGACCGTGCTCGCCGCGCGCCGTGGCGTGCGATTTTCGAGCATCGAGCGCTTCGTGATCCTCGCGCACTGCTACGCGGGGTGGGCGTATGCGTGGGCGAGCCCGTTCGACCCGGGCCGGCCCGCCGAAGAGAAAGGCGTCGTCTACATGACGCTCGCCCAACCCCACGGCCTCGAGCGACTGACGCACGTCGTCTTCCTCGCGACCCTCGCGCCGCTCGTTTATTTTCTCGCGCGCAAATGGGTGCGCGAAAGACGTTTACCCATCGTGACGCCGCTCGTCGCGATGCTCGCGAGCGTGTGGGTCTGGTCGATTTATTCGAGCTTCGATCCGCTGGTCGTCTTCGTCGTTCCGGCGCTCCACTCGATTCAATATCTCTATTTCGTTTATTTGCTCCGCCGCAACGAAGCGCGCGAGCGCGAAGGCCCGCCGCACTTCGACGTCTCGGCGAAAGTCCGCGTCGGCACGCTCGCCGTCTCCGCGGTCGCCCTCGGCGTCGTCCTCTTCCACGCCGGCCCGACATTTCTCGACGACGTCTTCGTCAATAAACGCCACGCACTCGAGGACCCGCTCGGCCCAACCCCGTTCTTCGCCGCGATCTACGCGTTCGTGAACGTCCACCACTACTTCATGGACTGGGTAATCTGGCGCCGAGAGAATCCCGAGACCCGTTTCCTGGTCGATCGAACCATCGATGCAGGAGCACGATGAGGGCCGGCTGACGAACGCGCGAGGTGAGCGCGAGGATCATCGAGCCGCCGATCACGACCAGCGCGAGAGGCTTCTGCGTTTGCGCGCCGATGCCGTTCGACAGCGCCGCGGGCAAGAGCCCGAGGGTCGCGACGAGCGTCGTCATCAGCGCCGGACGGAAACGCTTCTCGCCCGCCTCGCCCGCCGCGTCCTCGAGCGAGAACCCGTCGACGTTGCGAAGGCGCTGATAATAGGTGACCACCAAAATCGCATCTTGGATCGCGATGCCGAAGATAGAGATGAA
>DASXHD010000077.1:0-85767 GCA_036488725.1 Polyangiaceae bacterium
CGCAAAGGGCCCGCGCGCGTTCATCATGGGCAGCGGCAGGTTTCTCGGCAACGACGCGAACGGCGGCTGGGTCAGCGCCTTCGATTCGAAGCAGGTCATCGGCATTTACACTCGGCTGCCCACGCCCGAGACGTTGCTCGAGCGCTTCCGAGAGATCGACCTGCCCGACGGGATCGTCTGGCGCTCTCGCCTCGACGCGCAGGGGCCAGAGTTCTTTCTCGACCCGTATCGCGATTTGCTCACGGCGATGACGGAAGCGGTCGATCAAGAGTTGGGCATGTTGGCCGGGCTCGTTTGAAGGGTCGGCGAGCGGCTGCGCTCGTGCTCTTCGTCGCCGCCGTTGCTTCGCTCGCATACGCCGTGCACGCCTGCGTCGATCGCGACGAGCCCTACGACGACGAGCGCGCAGCGCGCCAGTTCGCGCGGGACTGGCCGCGCGACTTTCCAGCGCCTGCCGGCGTGGAAGTCCCCCGGGTTTCCCGCGCCGAAGCGCTCGACGGGGCTCGTCTCGATGTGGTGGTCGCGCTCGAGAGCGTGAGCGTTCATGGACGCTACGTCGTCGCGACGAACACGACCGCGCTTGCGCCGCTGACCCACGCGGTCGAGTGGGCCGTTCGGGCAAGGCGCGACGAGGCCGCCGCGGCGAACGTGCTCGTCGACGCGCGCGTTCCGTACGACCACGCCGCCCGGATCCTCGACGCAATCGCGATGGCGGGAACCGATCTCCACGTAGTAGTCCGGACCCCCGACGGCGCGCTCGCGTCGGTCCGCGTTGCCGCCGGGATGGGATCGGGTTGCGTGTTGCCGCCGGACTCGTCGACTTGGGACGCGGCGTGCTGGGCACCGGCGACGACCGACGCCGGCCCGCTCGTCGCCGCGCTCAGCGTCCGCGCGCCGGTCATCGCGCCGAGCGCGTCCGCGCCGTTCGGCGCCGTTGCCCAAGCGCTCGCCGCTGCGAACGCGCGCGGCGGCGCAGGTCTCGTCTTTCAGTGACCGATGCTCATGCGGGCTTGGAGCCCCAACGGCGTTTCATGTTCTCGACGTGGTGCGGAGATATCGGCCCGTGCGGCGGTCGGCAGTCGCCGTGACGAGACGCGACTCGGATCCTCAGGGCCCCTCGACCGCGCCGACATCGGCTCGGCCGTTTCGTGGCGCAGCGAAGAAGTCGAGCACGGGCGCGAGCGCCGGGTCTCCCGCGCCGATGAGCGGCGAGCCGCCGAGCGGGGCGGGCGGGGCGCCCGCGCCGAGCTCCGGGTCCACGACGATGTAGCCGGCACCCGGCGCGGCGAGGCCGCCGTAGTTGTTGGTATTGCCGAACAATGCGTTGTCGCGCATGTCGTCGATGAGGTTGGCATTGCCGTCCTTCGCAGTGCGGTCACTCGAAATGGCCGTCGTCGAATCGACGACGACGTTGGACACGAAAGTGCTGCCGATGGCGCCGCTTTGGTTGCCGCTGATCGTGATCCCGGTCGCGTTGCCGCGGAGCGTGTTGTGAACCGCGCGGAAGCTGCCGATCGAGCCGCTGTTGGTGGTGAAGTAAATTCCGATCGTCGAATCGTGCAGCCAATTGTTTTGCACGGTCACGGCGAGCGGGTTTCCGCCCAATTGAGCGTTACCGCCGAAACTCACCTCCACGGCGGGAGAAGCCGAGCCGGCGATGTCGCACGAGTCGATCTCGGCGACGGCGTCCGCGTTGCCAGGGTAGTAGTTGGACTGTTGCATCCAGACTGCGGGATGGTTCGCTTTCGCGCGGACGATGCAGTCCTCTAGGCCAATGGACCAAGGGGAAGTGACGCCCGCCGCGATGGTCACGCCGCGGAAACGAACGATTGCTGGCGACCCGGTGTAAAGCGGACTGGAGACGCTCCCGTCGAGGATCACCCGCGCCGCCGACGAACCCACGAGCGTGAGCTCGGCGGTGCCGTAGTCGAGCGAGAGGTCGCCGGAATACGTGCCGTCGGCGATGCATACCGTGGCTTTCTGATTGGCCGCGCGCAACGCCGTGATGGCCTGCTGGATGGTGGCGTAATCACCGGGCACCTGGACGTCGCATGCCGGCGCCGACGGAATCTTGCAGCTCCCCGCGATGCACTGACTGCCGGGGCCGCAGCCTTGGCCCTCCGCCACCGTCCCGCCATCGACCGTGCATGCCCCACCGTCGGCGGAGGGCGCGTCGCTCGCCGTCGCATCGCTCGAGCCCGCGTCGCTTGCCGTCGCGTCGCTTGCCGTCGCGTCGCTCGACGGCGCATCGCTCGACGGGGCATCGCTCGCCGTCGCGTCAGGCGGACCCGCATCGGCTCCGACTCCGGTGGACGGACCGCAGGAGGCGACGAGCAAGCTGACGACGATTCGGAGAAGCTTCATGCCCGCAGGGATACGCCGGCGAGCATCGGAATCTGCCCGCTACGGAACCACGTGCACCGCCAGGGTCTCCGTTGCGTTGTCGTCGAGGTCTTCAGGTAGACAGACAGCGCGTGCGCCTCGAGGTCGTCGCTGATGATGATGCCACTCGCCGCGCTTCCTGGCGCTCGGGCGTTGCTGCTTCGCGAGCTGCGGCTTTCGCGCAAATCGTCCAATCCGCGTACGCCTGATCGAACGTCGCGCGCTCAGGCCAGCGCTCGTAACACGCGCGGTGCATCGCGGAGTCGCTGTAACGCCAGAGTGGGTGCTGTGGTCCGAGGAAGTGGGTGAACCCGACGATCGTCTCGCCAAGCTCGAGAACGCGGCCACAGAGCGCGCAAGTCGTCTTGCCGCGTATGACGAGGGTCATTCGCTCGCAAGGTCTAACTCATTTCGCGACGCTCGCGAGCGAGAGGTCGATGGGCGACCCTGACCGCAGTCATCTACGCGACGGACCAGCGATGCGAGCCGCCGCGCGCGCCCACACCACAGATGGGGAGCCAGGGCGCCGCAATCAGGAGATCGCACCAGTCTGTCCGATCGCGTACGCCGAGGAGAGCAACCCGAACAACGAGAGGCCGGCGAGCAGAAACGGGAGACGCGATCCACGCATGCCATCAGCGCCGTGCACGCTTCATTCCGGTCAAGCGGACCGCTCGCGGTTGCGTGCTCCAGCGCAAGTCGCTCGCCGCGCGTGCAAGCGGTGCATCGCGCGATCGCGTCTCCGGCCAGAAAACACGCGAGGCCCGCGCGTTGCAAGGCGCCATGACATGGAACGAATTGGCATCTTCTACGCGACGCGCGAAGGGCAGTCGCACAAGGTCGCGGACCACCTCGCCGCTGCGCTGCTCGCGCGCGGGCTTTCGGTATCGGTGCACGACGTACGCGACGGCGAGGCCGCGGAGGCGCTCGCGCGCAGCCAGGCCGTCGTCGTCATCGGATCGGTGCACATGGGAAAGCACGAGCCCGAGCTCGTGACGTTCGTCAATGCGAACCATGCGAAGCTCGATGCCACGCCGCCCGCGTTTCTCTCGGTGTGCGGAGCCGAGAGCGGCGCCGAACAGGCCGCGACGCTCGATGCTCGCGCGGCGGCAGCGAAGCACGTCGCCGAACAGCTGGAAGCATTCGAGAAGGCGACCGCGTGGCATCCGGCGCGCGTCGTACCGATCGCGGGCGCGCTCCGCTACACGCACTACAACCCGCTCGTTCGCTGGGTGATGAAGCGCATCTCGCGGAGCGAAGCGATGCCCACCGACACGTCACGAGACTACGAGTTCACGAACTGGGGCGCGCTCGACGAGGTCGCACGACAGCTCGCGGAGGAGATGCACGCATCCCCGTAAACCCAACGCGGCGCTGGGGCCCGCACGCCAAACAAAAATGAGTCGGGGCGAGAGGATTTGAACCTCCGACTCCTCGGTCCCGAACCGAGTGCGCTACCAGACTGCGCTACGCCCCGAGGGCTTCTCCTTTTAAAGAGAAACGTGGCCGCACTTATGGCGGCCTCTGGCCGCTTCGTCAACGACAAATCGCCGTGAGGAGGGACGCAGCGGGGCCGCCCGGGCTGACGTCCCGCGCTAGGATGCGGGCGTGAAACGTCCTCGGGTGCCCGCGGCGAGCTCGTCCTTCGTGGGGCGGGCCGCGGACGTCGAGCGCGCGCTCGAGCTTCTCGGCTCGCCGGCGCACGTCGTGACGCTGCTCGGGCCGGCCGGGATCGGCAAGACGCGGCTCGCGATGCGCGTCGCCGAGGAGGGCGGCGATCGGTTCGACGCGGTTTGTTTCGTCGCGGCGGCCGAGGCGCGGAGCGACAGCGCGCTCGTTTCGGCGGTGGCTGCGGCGCTCGGCGATTCGACGGCCGACGTCGGGCATGCGCTCGCGGCGCGCGGCGCGCTCCTGGTCGTCCTCGACAACGTGGAGCAAGTCGCGGGCGCGGGCGAGACGATCGCGAAGTGGGCGAGCGTCGCGCCGGACGCGCGCTTTTTGGTGACGTCGCGCGAGCGGCTGCGCATCGAGAGCGAAGCGTGTCTCGAGCTCGGGCCGCTCGGCGAGGAGGACGCGGCGAGCCTCTTCGTTTCGCGCGCGGCGATCACACGCGGTCGCTACGCGCCGGACGACGCCGAATCGCGCGCGGTCGCCGAGCTCGTTCGGCGGCTCGACGGAAATCCGCTCGCGATCGAGCTCGCTGCGGCGCGCACGACGATGTTCTCGGCCGTCGAGCTCCTCGCGCGAATCGGAAAGCGCTTCGAGATTTTGACGGGAGGACCCCGCGATCGCGCGCCGCGACAAGGGAGCTTGCGCGGCGCGGTCGACTGGTCGTGGGATTTGCTCGGCGACGGCGAGCGGCGTGCGCTCGCACGATGCAGCGTGTTTCGCGGGGGATTTTCGATCGAAGCGGCGGACGCGGTGCTCGGCGAGGGCGGCGCCGAGCGGCTCGAGTCGCTCGTCGACAAGTCACTCGTCTTTCGCGGCGAGCGCTTCGCGCTGACCGAGACGGTGCGCGAGTACGCCGCCGAAAAGCTCGCGGAGCTCGGCGAAGTCGATGCGGTCGAACGGCACGTCGCGTTTTACGCCGAGCTCGCGCGCGCGTGCGCCGCGGATCTTCGCGGCGATCGCGGCGTCGAGGCAGCGGCGCGATTTCGCGCCGAGGTCGACAACGTGCTCGAGGCGCATCGACGATTGCGGACGCGGGACCGCGCGGGCGCCGCGTCGATCGCGCTCGCGTTGAACGCGCTCCTCGCGATGCGCGGGCCGATCGAAATGCAGACCGAAGTTCTGGATGCCGCGGTGAGCGACGCGACCGGAGTCGTCGACGCCCTCGCGGTGCGCGCGCTCGTCGCACGCGCGCGTGTTCGGCTGACGCGCGGCGAAACCGGCGCCGCGGAAACCGACGCCGAGACCGCGATCGAAATCGCGACGCGCACCGGAATCGGCACGCTGCGCGCCCACGCGCTCGAGAGCGTCGGGCGCATCGATCTCGAGCGCGGCCGCGCCGAACGCGCACGCGCGCGCGTCGAAGAAGCCCTCGCGCTTTGGCGCGCCGCCGGCGATCGGGCAGGGGAGGCGAGCGCGCTCGCGCTCTCGTCGGGCATCTTCATGAAAAACAGCCGGCTCGATGAAGCGCGCGAAGCGTCCGAGCGCGCGCTCGCGCTCCACCGCGAGCTCGGCGATCGCGCGTCGATGATGAGCCTCCTCTCGAACCTCGGCATCGTGCACCACTGGCAAGGCCGCGACGAAGAGGCCAAACGGAGCTACCGCGCCGCGCTCGAAGTCGCGCTCGCGCTCGGCGACCGTCGCGAAGAGAGCGTCGATCGTCTCAACCTCGCGCTCCTCTTGCTCGACGACGGCGAGCTCGTCGAAGCGCGCCAAGAGTTCGAGCGCGCGCTCGCGATTCAACGCGCCGCGGGTCACCGTCAATACGTCGGCAACGCGGTCGGCGCGCTCGGTAGCCTCGATTTGCTCGAAGGCGACACGAAGTCGGCGCGAAAACGCTTCGAGGAGTCGATGAGCATCATCCGCGAGCTCGGGCACCGCCGCTACGAGCTCGCGACGCATCGTTATCTCGGCAACGTCGCGCTCGAAGAAGGCGATCTCGAACAAGCGCTCGCATCGCTCGAAACCGCGCTCGCGATTTCGGACGAGGTCGGCGATTTCGCGAGCTTCGTGCTCGGCCCGTACGGCGCGACACTCGCGCTCCTCGGGCGCACGAAAGAAGCCGACGACGCGTTCGCGCGCGCGCGGGCGAGCCTCGCGACACGCGGCGAGCCGCGTGCGTTCGTGCAGCTCGAAATCTTCGAGGCGTTTCGCGATTTGGAAAAAGCGCCGGCGGTCGTCGCGAAATTCGAAAAGAAGAGGCTCGACGCCGACGCGCGCGTCGCGCTCCGGCTCCTCTCGACGTCGATGGCGCGTCCGACGACGAAAGTGATCATCGGCGAGGACGCGCGCTGGTTTCGCATCGGCGAGGGCGAGCGCGTCGACCTCTCGAAGCGCCGCGCGCCGCGTCTCATCTTGAAAAAGCTCGCCGAGGGTCGCGTTCTCACGCTCGACGAGGTCATCGCCGCCGGCTGGCCGGGCGAACGCATCCAGCCGGACGCCGCCGCCGCGCGCGCCTACACCGCGATCAAAACGCTGCGCGAGCTCGGCCTCGGCGATCACCTCGAACGCCGAGACGACGGATACTTGCTGCGCTGAAGTCTCAGCGCCGCTTGGAGTCGTCCTGCGCGAAATTCGGGGCGCGCTTTTCGACGAACGCGCGCGCGCCCTCGGCGATGTCTTCGCCCGCGCGGAGCGGCCACTGACCGAGCTCGGCCTCGATGCGAAGGCCCTCTTCGAGAGGCTTTCCCCAGCCCATGATCGCCGCTTGCTTGTCGGTGCGCATTGCGCCTTGCGGGAGCGCACAGAGCGCTTCGGCGATCTCGGTCGCGCGCGCGCGCGCTTTGCCCTTCGGCACGATCTCGTTCGCGAGCCCGATGCGAAGGGCCTCGTCCGCGCCGACGAAACGGCCCGTGAGGATCATCTCCATCGCGCGCCCGAGCCCGACGATGCGCGGCAGCCGTTGCGTGCCGCCGTCGACGAGCGGAACGTTCCACCGACGGCACGCGACGCCCATCTCCGCGTGCTCGGCGACGACGCGCATGTCGGCGAGACACGCGAGCTCGAGCCCGCCGGCGAGCGCGTGCCCGTTGATGGCCGCGACGATCGGTTTGAAAATGTCGGTCTGCCGCGTGTAACCCATGAACCCCGGCCCGTTCGTGACGAACCGCCGGAGCTCGGCGGGCGACGCGTCGCGCGGCGGCCCGAGCGAATCGAGCGCCGACAAATCCGCGCCCGCACAAAACGATTCGTCGCCCGCGCCCGCGAGCACCGCGACGAAGAGCTGGTCGTCGTCGCGAAATCGAATCCATGCATCATGCAACAATCGCGCGGTCTCGCCGTCGACCGCGTTGCGCTTCTCGGGCCGGTTCAGCGTGATGAAGAAGACGTGGCCCTTCGTCTCGACCGTGACTTTCGCCATGACCGCGGATGCTATGCTGCGCGAGCCATGCGCGCACTCGCCGTTTTGCTCGTCCTCGCCGCCTGCCACAAGGATCCCACGTCCGGCCGCATCGCGATTCGCGCCGACGAAAAAGGCTTCACGCCGTCGTCGGTCACGCTCGAGCAAAATAAAGCCGCGACGCTGGTCTTCACGCGCACGAGCGACGACACCTGCGCCAAGGAGGTCGTCTTTCCCGACCTCGGCGTGAAAAAAGATCTCCCGCTGAACAAACCTGTCGACGTCGACGTCCCCACGACCGCGCCGCGCACGCTGACGTTCGCGTGCGGCATGAACATGTTCAAGGGCTCGGTCGTCGTCCGCTGACTGCTCCGACGCACTCTTCGAAAATCGCGAGGAGCTCGTCGAGATCCTTCTCTGCGATCGTGAGCGGTGGACAGACGTAGACCGTGTCGCCGAGCGGCCGAAGGTACGCGCCGCGCTTGCGGGCTTCGGCGTAAAAGCGCCAGCCGAGCGTGCCGAGCGTGCCGGATTCTTCGAGCGATTCGCGCGCGCTCGATTCGCTCCCGAGATCGACTGCGCCGACCATCCCGATCGCGCGGCCGCCGAGGCGCTTCATCGCGCGCGCGATGCGCGGAGTTTTCGCGGCGACTTGGCCGAGGACGTCTTCTTCCTTGTAGATTGCAAGTACCTCGCGCGCGACCGCGGCGCCGAGCGGGTTGCCGCAGAAGGTGTGGCCGTAGTGGAAGGCCGTTTCGCGATCGGCGAGGAAGCGATCGAAGACGCGATCGGCGACGAGGACGGCGCCCATCGGCATGAATTGGGCGAACGCTTTTCCGAGGCACAGAATGTCGGGCGAGACGCCGGCGTGCTGGGCGGCCCACATCGGGCCGGTGCGGCCGTAGCCGGTGAAGACTTCGTCGAAGACGAGGAGCGCGCCCGCGCGATCGCACGCGTCGCGGAGCTCGCGCAAGTGCGAAGGCGCATAGATGCGCATGCCCGCCGCGCCTTGAAGCACCGGCTCGACCACGACCGCGGCGACGCTGTCGTCGACCGGCACGTGAGCGCCAGGAAAAGCCGCGTGCACGCAATCGAACAAGATGCCGCCGAACGGACGACGAAAAGTTTCGACTCCGCCGAGGCTCGCGGCGCCGACCGTGTCGCCGTGATACGCGCCGTCGAGCGCGACGAACCGCGTGCGGCCGGTCGCTTGAACGGCCATCTTGATCGCGGCCTCGAGCGAGGTCGATCCGTTATCCGTGTAGAATACACGGTTCAGCCCGGCGGGCGCGACGTCGACCAACTCGGCGGCGAGCGCGGCCGCGCCCTCGTGCGCGATCCCGGCGAACGCGACGTGATCGACCGCGCGCAGCTGCCGCTCCACCGCCGCCACCAAGCGCGGATGCCGGTGACCGAGCGACGCCGTCCACCACGACGAGTTCCCGTCGAGATACGCGCGCCCGTCGGCATCCCAGAGACGCGAGCCTTCGGCGCGGACGACGACGAGCGGGTCCACCTCGTCGAGGTAAACCCGCATCGCGGTGAACGGATGCCAGACGCGCGCTTTGTCGAGCGCGACGATCTCGTCGCGATTCACTTCTTCGGAGCAGGGGCCGCCGAACCGCTCGCGGCGGGCATCGGCATCGGCTCGGGCTGCGCTTCGCGATCGATCTTGATCGTGCGCGTCGTCGAGTTCCACGCGCCTGGCACGACTTTGTCGTCGGCGCCGAGGAGCTCGAGCTTCACCGTGTAGGTGCCGTCTTGCAGGTTGTCGAGGAAGTACGGCGGCCCGAATTTGTCGGCCTTCGCTTCGAGCTTGTCGGCGATGCCCGGTCCGAGCACCGTGATGTCGACGTGGTCTTTGCCCGTCGCGAGCGTGTCGTTCGCGAGCTGGAAGTCGACGATCACATGGCTCGCCTGGAGGCCTTTGTATTCGCCCTTCGGCCGGCTGTAGATCAGCATCGGCTTCTTCAGGTCCATCGTCGATTTGCCCTTTTTACCGACCCAAAACGACACCATCGCGAGCCCGCTCTTGGTCTTGACCGACTCGTGGTTGGCGCGGCTCGGGAACGCGACGAGCACGTGCTCGCCCTCGGCGAGCGCTTCGCCGCCGGTGAGCTCGCTGAGCTTCACCGGTTTCTTCGTGTCGTAAATCGGCTTGTAGGGTTTGTTGTCGAGAATGAGGTGGACGTGTTGGCTGCCCATCGCGGTCTGCCAGTTTTTCACGTCGAGCTTCACGAGGAAGTCGCCGGCTTTGTCTTTCGCGATCGACATGCCTTCGGTCGGCGCGGTGATCTTCACGCTCGGCGTGGGCGACGGCATTTCGCTTTCGGCGCCGAGGACGAGCGTCGGCGGAGGCGGCGCGGGCGGAGGCGGCGTGGTCGCCGCGGCGGTCTCGCTCGCGGTGCCGCTCGCGGTCGCCGAAGCGATGCCGGTGCCGGGCGGCGGAGGCGGCGGCGGAAGATTGCTGTCGTTGCCACCGCACGCGACCTGCGCGAGCGGCGCGGCGGCCACGACGAAGACGAGCCCGAGGATCTTGGCGATCGCTTTCATGCGCGGCATCCTCGTGCGCGCGGGCGCCGAGCGCAAGAGCGTTTTCAGTTCGGAGCGCCCGGCGTCGGCGTGGCAATTTGGAAGTCGGTCGCGTTCGTGTCGGTGCTCTTGCCGTCGGGCGTGCGCGCGATCGATTTTCCGGTCGGCGGGTTGGACGCGCCGCCGATCGATCCGGCGTTCGAAGGCTCGATGAACGGGTGCGTCTCGGTCGTTAGCGTCTCGTAAGCGACGCCGTCGACGAAATTCAAATCAGGCGAAAAAAGGCCGACGCCGCCGCCATTCTTCGAGAGCGAGCCGTTCAGATCGTTGGAGATCCGACCAATCAACACGCCGCCGTCGGGGGTCTGGAACGCGTAGCCGCCGAGGATGACGTAGCCGGTCGGACCCTTCGGGCCGATGCTGTCGCCCGCTTGCCCCATCCAGATTTGCGAAGGCGAGCTGCCCGCCGCGCTCGAATAACGGAGCGTCCAATTCGACAAGCTGCCGCCGCACGGCGCGCCGTTTCGCAGCTCGACGAACTCGTCCGACGGGCCTTGCGGGCCGTCGGTCTGGACTTCGTTGATCGTCAGCGCGAGCGCGCACGTGCTCGCGTCGCCCGCGTCGCTCGCATCGACCGTGACGACGTCATTGCCCGCTTCGATCGGCGCGGCCTCGGTCGCGGAATCGATCACGCCGCCGTCCGGCGGTCGCAACGAATCCCAGTCGAGGAGACAACCGGCCGGCGCGAGCGCGAGCGCGGCGACGATGAGCCTAGAACGCACCGCCTACCCCGAGGGCGAACCCTCCGCCTGTGAGCGGCGCGAACGCCGCGTTGACCGGCGGCGCTTTGTGCTCGGTCGAAATGCCGGCGACGATCATGATCGCGCCGGTGAGGAGCAAGGTTCCGCCGGCCGCGAGCGCGACGTTGGCGATGGTTTGAAACGTCTGCCCTTCGTCGATCTGCGGGCCGAAGCTCGCGTCGCACGGGCCGGCGCACTGCGTCTTCAGCTGATCGAAGCGCGTCTGCGCGAGCCCGGCGAACGCGCCGAACACGGCCATCCCCGCGATGCCGATGCCGCCGATGACGAACCCGGCGTTGCGAAGTCCGTGGCTCGGCGCGCCCGAAACCGGCGGCGTCTCCGTCTCCGAGCCCGACTCCGTCGCCGTCTTGGTCGCCGTTCCCGTCTCCGGCTTCGTTCCGGTCTCCGTCGCCGTGGCCGCTTCCTTTTCGAGATGAATTTTGATCTCGACGACCTCTCCGGCGGCGGCGCGCGCGGATTTTTTCTCGAGCGCGTAGCCCGGCGCCTTCGCGACGACCTCGACCGGTCCCGGATCGATCGGCGCCGCGACGCCGATGGCCGCGGCTCCGACCTCGGCGCCGTTCACCGTGATCGACGCGCCATCCGGGAGGCCCCCCGGCGCGAGCACCTTCACGCGCGCGAGCTTGGTCTCGAGCGCGGCGGCCTCCTGCGTCGCGACGTCGCGGGTGCTCGTGTAACGCGGGTCGGCCGCGCTGCGATCGGCGGCTTCGCGTGCGGCGCGTTCGAGCTCGATGTACGCGGCCGCGACGTGCCCGAGCTCGCGCTCGCACCGCGCGATGTAGAGCCGCGTGTTCGGCGATTCGTAGAGCGCGCTGGCCGCGTTGAACTCGACGAGCGCCGGCGCATACTGCCCGCCCATGAAAAGCTGACGGCCTTTGTTGAATCGCTCGGCGGCCACGGCTTCCTGCGTCTGCGCGCCCGCGGCTTCGGCGAAGAGCAGCACGGCCAGCGACGCCGCGACGACGAGCTTGCGTGCGCGCGATCTCACATCGACTCGGGATTGAAGGCGCTGCCCGCGGGCGCGACCTTCGCGGTCGTCACCGGTTTCGGCGCCGCGCTCGCGCTCGGTGGCGGCGGAGGCGCGCTCGCGGCGATCGGAACGACGTGGCGCCGTCGCACTGCGACGGGTTGGTCCGCGCGCGGCAAGTCGGTGACCGAAATGCCGGGCTCGGTCGTCGTCTCGATCGGCGCGGTTTCGGCCGGCGCTGCGACGGCGGCTTTTTGTTCCGCGGTTTTCGCCGGCGCAGGCGCAGCGACGCGCGCGTCGTGCGACGCGATGCCGAGCGTGACGGTCGCGACGATCGCGCCCGCAAGGACGAGCACCGCGGCCGCCGCGCCGACGACGAGCGGGCGTCGGGAGCGCGTGAGCTCGGGCGGCATGTCGAGGAGATCCTGCGCGCTCGGCGCCGATGCCGCGGCGCTCGCCGACGGCCCCGACGTGCGCACCGCGCTGTCCGGATTTTCGGTGAGCTCGAGCTTGGGAATCGAGCTCACGCGCGCGCCCTCTTGGAACGCGCGCGCGCGGCGCATCAGGCTGTCGACGAGCTCGCCCGCGGTCTCGCGCACATACGCGCCGACTTGCTTCGGCGTCGCGATGCCGAGCGGCTCGGCGGCTTGCTCGAGCGCCTCGGCGAAATCCGACGCCGTGTCGAATCGCGCTTCGGGATCGCGCTGCAGCGCGCGCGACACGACGTCCTCGAGCGCCTGCGGATATCCTGGCGAGACCTCGCGCAGCCGCGGGATGGGCTTGTCGATCAAATTGCGCAAGACCTCGGCGTCGGTCGCGCCGCGAAAGAGCCGCCGCCCGGTCAGCGATTCGA
This sequence comes from Polyangiaceae bacterium, assembly GCA_036488725.1. GTDB lineage: Bacteria > Myxococcota_A > Polyangia > Polyangiales > Polyangiaceae > DASXHD01. The sequence goes on from DASXHD010000077.1 coordinate 12,564, forward strand.
AGAGCACGATCCCCGCGGTGAACACGTCGACGCGTCGATCGACGTTCTCGCCGCTCGTCTGCTCCGGCGCCATGTACGCGAGCTTGCCTTTGACTTGCCCGTCGCGCGTCGTGCCGATGCGCTCCTCCGCGCGGGCGATGCCGAAGTCCACGATGCGCGCGATGCCGTCGACGCCGACCAAAATGTTGTGCGGCGACACGTCGCGATGAACGAGCTGGAGGCCCTCGCCCGAATCGCCGGTGAGCTCGTGCGCCGCGTGGAGCCCGGCGAGCGCGTCGAGCATGATGCGAATCGCGACGCCCGCGGGCATCGGCTTGTTGAGCTTCACCGTTTGCCGCAAAAGCCCGAGCAAGCTCTCGCCCTCGATGAACTCCATCACGAGGTAATGCCCCTCGGGCCCGTGCTGGAGATCGACCGTGGGCACGACGTTCGGGTGACGAATGCGCGCGGCGAGGCGCGCCTCGTCGAGGAACATGGTCGTGAACTGCTGGTCGGCCGCGATGTGCGGGTGGAGCAGCTTGATCGCGACGAGCCGCTGAAACCCGGCGACGCCGTGAAGGCGCGCGAGGAAAACGGTGGCCATCCCGCCGGCGGCGAGGTGCGTGATGATCTCGTAACGACCAAGACGCGTCCCGGGCAAGACGGTCCGCTCGAGCGGGCTCGGCGCCTGGGCCTGATTCACGCGCAAAACGTAGCACATGTGCTAGGCCTTCGCCGGGTGAAGATCACCGTCGCGACCCACGGCCACTGCTTCGACGGGCTTTGCTCGGCGGTCGTCTTCACGCACCTCTTGCGGGCGCTCCGCGGCCCGGAGGCCACGTTCGAATATTTCGGGGCCGGCTACGGTCCAGGCCCGAACGGCGTCGACCCCAAGCGTCTCCGCGGGGACGAAAACGCCATCCTCGATTTCCGCTTCAGCGCTTCGGACAAGCTGAGTTGGTACTTCGACCATCACGTCTCGGCCTTCGCGACGCCCGAGGACCGCGCGGCTTACGAGGCTTACGTCGGCGCGCACGCGGGCAAGGACCGCCACATGTTCCACGACGGGACGTACCCGTCGTGCACCAAGTACATCCGCGACATCGGGCAGAGCGTCTTCGGCGTCGACTTCGATTCGCTCGGCGAGCTCGTCCGCTGGGCCGACATCATTGACTCCGCAAGCTTTCCGAGCGCCGAAATGGCCGTCGCGCGCGCCGAGCCGCCGCTCCAGCTGATGACCGTCATCGAGCACAACGGTGACGACGCGATGCTCGCGCGCATGGTGAAGCGTCTCTCGACCGAGTCGCTCGACGCCGTCGCGAGCTCCGAAGAAGTGCAGGGCGCCTTCGCGCCGCTCCAAAAATCGCACGTCGATTTCGTCGAGCTCGTTCGCGGTCACGCTACCAAGCGCGGCGACGCGGTGCTCGTCGATCTCACCGACAAGATCATCGAGGTCGGCAGCAAGTTCGTCACGTACGCGCTCTTCCCCGAGAGTCTTTATTCGATCGTGGTCACGCGCTCGCAGACCAAGTGCAAGCTCTCGATTGGGTACAACCCGTGGGCGCCGCGGCCGCGCACGCATCACATCGCGTCGATTTGCGAGCGCTTCGGCGGCGGCGGGCACCCGGTCGTCGGCGCGATCAGCCTCGCGGCGGGCGAGGTCGCGCGCGCGAAACAAATCGCATCCGAAATCGCCGAGGAGCTCTCGACTCCGAAGTCCGCGTGAGCGTCTTCGAGCGGAGCAGCTTCGTCGTCGTCGGCCACCGCGGGGGGCGAGGAGAAGGCTGGCCGCTCGAAAATACTTTCGGCGCGTTCGAGCGCGCGGTGAAGGAAGGCGCCGACGCGATCGAGCTCGACGTGCGGCTCTGCGCGACCGGCGAGATCGTCGTCTTCCACGATCCCGATTTGAAGCGCATGAGCGGCGAGCAGGACCGACGCGAAGTGCAGCGCGTCTCCTACCTCGAGCTCGCGACGAAGCACCGCGCGCCGGTCCTGCGCGATGTAGTTGTATTCTGCAACGATCGCCGCGTGGGGCTGAACGTCGAGGTGAAATACGATTTCGTCGACCGCGCGCGCCTCGTGCGCGGCGTGATTCGGACGCTCGACGAATTTCCGGAGCTCGACGTCATCGTCTCGTCGTTCGACCCGCGCATCCTTGCGTACATTCGCGTCGCGCGCCCGCGCCTGCGCCTCGCGATGCTGACGACGACCGAGCGACGCTGGTCGCTCCCGCTCGCGCGCGTACTCGCCGCGCGAAGGCTCGTCTTCGCGGTTCACCTCGAACGAACGCAAGCCAAGCCCGCGCTCGTTCGCGCGATTCGCTCGCGAGGCGTCCGCGTCGGCGTTTGGACGGTGAACGACCCGGAAGAAGCGCGCGCGCTTCGCGCGGCGGGCGCCAATTGGGTGATCACCGACGCGCCGGGAAAAATGGTCCGCGCGCGCGCATGATCATCACTCGAGCGGGGTCGGCGTGAGCCCCGCTGGCGCTTGCTGCGTGAACACGCCGGACGCGAGCGGCGGATTCCACACGACCTTGTCGTAACGAAACTCGAGGTCGGTCGCGAAAGGGACGATGTCGACGTGGACCGTGCGCGGCAAGATGGCGTCGCACGTGGGCCCGCTGAGTGGGGTCGTCGTCTCGCCGGTCGCTTTGCAAACCGCGTCGCACGCGGCGGGCGGCGACATCGGCGCCGGCTCGTGGTCGTCGAGCTCGACGTGATAGAGCTGGATGTTTTCCTGCGTGACCGTCACGTCGAGCACGCGCATGCGCTGCTCGTTCCACGATTTGTTCCAGTCGTCCTTGGTCGGCGCGAGGTGAATCTCTTCGACCGTGCCGTGATTCCCTGGGATTCGAACGACGTAATAGCCTGACCCGCTCCACGCGATCGTCGGCGGCGGAAGCCCAGCCTCGTCGTGCTTGAGCACCGGCGCGCGGCCCATGAGCATCGTGACGAACGGATGAATCGGCATCGGGATGTGCGTCACGCGCGCGATGTTTTGCTGCGTCGCCGGACCGTAAATGAACTGATGGCCGCGCATGTTGGCGACTTGAACTTGCTGGCCGTCGGTCGTCAGCGTGAAGACGCTCCCGACGAGCGGCGCGAGCGCGTCCATGCGGAGGCTCGCCGGGCGCGCCGCGATGAAGAGCACGTTGAGCCGCGCGCGCCCGGTTTGGCTCGCGAAAAAATCGAGCTTGGCGTCGGCCTGCATCGCGTTGCCGCACGCGCTCGTCGCGCGCATGCGGTCGATCGCGGCCTGCGCGTTCGGAAGCTGCGAAGGCGGCGGAGCCGTCGTGCAAGCGAGCGCGAGTGGCCCGACGAGCAGCGCAAAAGCTTTGTGCATGAGGCGGCAGCCTACTTCATCGACCGCGCTCGGGCGATCACGCGAATCACTTCGGGTGTCAGGTCGAGTGTGGCGATTTCGGTCGGGAGGACCCAGCGCGCTGCGTCGACGTCGTCGGCCGCGCGCGGATCGCCCGGACGATCCAGCCGGCACGCGAAATCGTGAATCTCGTACGCGAACCCCTCGCGCTCGAGGACGAGCGTCTCGACGTGCGCGAAGGCCGTGACCGCGAGGCCGGTCTCTTCGGCGATTTCGCGCGCGACCGCGGCCTCGAGCGTTTCGCCCGGCTCCACTTTTCCGCCGGGCAGCGTCCAGCTTCCCGCGAGCGGCGGCCGCGCGCGACGGACGAGCAGAACCGCGCCGTCGCTTCGAAACACGACCGCGCCGACGGCGAGCTTCGTCACCATGCTTCGAAGGTAGTAGATCATCGCGCGTGGATCTCGCGAAGTTCGCGCTCGACGACGCTTGGCTCGACTTGCTCGACGAGGTCGCGCGGTCGGCGAAGCTCGACTTGCCGCCGAAGCGTCTCGCGGCCGAAGTGCGCGCGCTTTCGGACGCGTACAACGCCGGCGAGTTCTCGCGCGCACGGACACGCGGGGCGCTCGCGGCGCGGCTGCTCTTTTCGTTCGCGCGCGACGTTCCTAAGAGCGCGTGCGCGGCGCGCGAGCTCGCGTCGGCGGGCCGTTTGCCGAAGACGCTCCGCGTGCTCGACATGGGCGCCGGCCTCGGCGCGTCGACGTGGGGCCTCGCGCGTTTGCTCGCGCAGGGCAGTGAGCGCGGCGCGATCGAAGCGACGTTCGTCGACGAGGACGACGCAGCGCTCGACGTCGCGCGCGCAATTGCTCGCGCGAAAAAAAGCGAAGGCGCGATCGAAGTGCGCATCGAGACGTCGCGCGCGGCCGGCCGCGGGCCGTACGACCTCATCGTCGTTGGGCAGTCGCTCGGCGAAATCTCGACCGACGTCGCCGCGCAAACGGCGGTGCTCGAAGATCTTCTCGCGCGCCTCGACGCGCACGGCTCGCTCGTCGTGGTCGAGCCCGCGCTCGCCGATCGCACGCGCCGTCTCCATCGCGTCCGCGACGCGCTCGCCGCGCGCGGCACGACGATCTTCGCACCGTGTCTCCACGCCGCGCCGTGCCCGATGCTCGAAAACGAGAAGTCGTGGTGCCACGAGGATCTGCCGATCGATTTACCGCCTCGCGTCGCCGCGACCGCGCGCGCCGCCGGCCTCCGCTGGCAAGGCCTCACGTTTTCGTACGTCGTCTTCCGAAAAGACGGCTTCACGCTTCGCGAAGCCCTCGGCGACGCGCCCGGCGCGATGCGCGTTGTCTCGCTCCCGATCGTGACGAAAGGCAAACGCGAGCTCTGGCTCTGCGCCGATGCGCGCGTGCGAAAAATCGCGCGGCTCGATCGCGACGAAGAAAAGCGCGGCGCATTTTCGAGCGCTCGTCGCGGCGACGTCCTCGCTTTCGAGCCGCCGCTCGAGCCGGACGCCGCGCGCGCCGGCAAGGACGTCGCCGTGCGTATCCATAAGTGCTAAAGCGCGTTCGGTGCGCGGTCTCTACGTCATCGTCGATCTCGACGCGCTCGCGATGCGCGGGCTCGACCCGGAAGCGTTCGCGAGCGCGGCGCTCGCGGGAGCTCCCTGCGCGCTCCAGCTTCGCGCGAAACGCTCGCCGCCCGAGATCACCGTCGCGTGGCTCCGCACGCTCAAGCCGCTCTGCGCCGCGGCGGGCGTCCCGCTCGTCGCCAACGATCGCCCCGACCTCGCCGCGGTCGCCGGCGTCGACATGATTCACGTCGGGCAAACCGACGCCTCGCCCGCGCTCGCGCGCATGCTCGCGCCCAAGCTGCCGCTCGGCATCTCGACGCACACGCCCGAGCAGCTGAACGGCGCGCTGCGCGCGATGCCCGCGTACGTCGCGTTCGGTCCAGTCTGGCGCACGACGTCCAAGGCGATGCCCGATCCCGAGGTCGGCGTCGCCGGCCTCAAACAAGCCGCGCGCCTCGTGCGTCATCACGCGCGCGAAACGGGAGACGCGCCGCCGCTCGTCGCGATCGGCGGCGTCACGCTCGATCGCGTCGCCGAGATCGCCGGCATCGCCTCCGCCGTCGCGGTCATTTCGGATCTCCTTCCGCCGCCGGACCTCGCAGACGACGACGCGTACGCGTGGGTCACCGTGCGCGTTCGGCACTACGCCGCGGCGTTCGTCGACCCGCTGCGTCTCTCGAGCGCGTCGCTCCCCGAAATTCCGCGCGAGGGGCGATGAGCCTTTTGCTCACGTCGCTCCTCGTGGGCACCGGCATTCTCGTCGGGCGCATGATCTCGCGCTCGCCGGACAAGAAGCCCGCGCCCGCCGAGCCCAAGCCCGAAACGCCTCCGGAGCCCGCCGCCAAAATGACGCCCAACCTCGACGCGTTTCCGTGTCGCCTCGGCGACGTCGTGCTTCGCAGCGCGACGAGCGACGAAGCCTGGCTCGCAGGCGCGCTCGTCCTCCACGAAGGGGACGCCCCCGCAGCCGCGCTCTTTTTCTCGCCCGAAGCCGGCGGCGACCGCGCCGTCCTCGCGCGCCCGAGCCAAAACGAGCTCCTCTGGCTGTCGGACGAAAAAAAAGTGACGGTCCCGCTCGGCGAGCCGCCGACCGCGCTCGAAATCGGCACCGACCGCTTCGAGCGCCGCCGCCGCCTGCCGCTCCGCGCCGAGCGCATCGGCACGGGCGCGCCCGATCTCGCCGCCGACGTGATCTTTGCAGAATACACAGGCCTCGGCGACGACGCCCTCGTGGTCCTCGCGACGAAAGACCGCGTCCTCGCCTACCGCGGCCCCTCGCTCTCGTCAGGCGCCTACGACGTGCTCCCGGGAAACCGAGAACGAGAGACATAAAGATTGGAAGAGCCCTCAAATCCCTTCGAATCTTTCACTCTTCTCAGCCGAGGCGCATTCGGACGAAGAGGGACTCGATCGTGAGCTGAGGCGACGCGTTGGCGTCGAGATCGCGGAGCGCTTGGAGCACGTGCGCGTAGCGCTCGGCGAAGCGCTCGTCGCCCGACTTCGCGACTTGCGCGAGGCGCGCCGCGAGCGCGAGCAGGTTCGTGCGGAGCGTGACTTTGTCGCGTTTTTCACGCTCACCGAGGTCGAGCGTCGCCGCGAGCGTGCGACCCTCCATCGCTTCGAGCGCCGACGCGACGAAAGCCTCGCGCGCCGCCGTCGCGTCTTCGTCGCAGAGCGCGAGCGCCGCTTCCATGCTCCCGTCCGACAGCGGCGCGACGCGTTCGGCGACCTCGCGCGCGACGCCGCGCTCGGTCAAGAGCGCCACGACGACAGGCTCGCCGAGCGGCGCGAACCGCACGCGCTGCACGCGCGAGAGGATCGTCGGCAAGAGCGCGTCCGGCTGCGACGTGAGCAAAATGAAATGCATCTTGTCGATCGGCTCTTCGAGCGTCTTCAAGAGCGCGTTCGCCGCCGCGATGCTGAGCTCCTCGGCGCGGCGCACGATGAAAACCCGCGCGCGCCCTTCGTGCGGCGCGTACGCCGCGTGCGAAAGCACGAGCGTCCGCACTTGATCGATCGAGAGATCTTGCGTCTCCGGCGTGCGCCGCCCGATCTGCGCCGGCTCGTAGAGCGCCCGCTCGAGCACGACGATGTCCGGATGCTTCGGTCGCCGCGTCTTCGGATCCGGCGCCGAACGCACGCACGCGCTGCAGGTCCCGCAGGCTTCGCCGTCCTCGCGCGGCTGCGCGCAAACGAGCGCCTGCGCGAGCGCGAACGCCGCGAGCTCCTTGCCGACGCCGTCGGGCCCGTCGAACAAATACGCGTGGTGCACGCGCCGCGTGCGGAGCGCGCGCCGAATCGTCTCGGCCGCAGCGTCCTGCGCGCGAAGCGTCTCGAGGAGCGAGCCCATCACCGGCGAGGTTTACCCTCGCTCGCGCCGCGCCACTACTGCTTTTGCTGCGCCGCTCGTTGCGCCGCGCGCTCGCGCGCGAACATCCTGTTCAGCGTGCGCCGGTCGATGCCCAACACCTCGGCCGCGCGCGTCTTGTTCCCGCCGGTCCGTGCGAGCACGCGATCGATGTAGCGCCGGTCGAGCACCGCGAGCGTCGGCCAATCCTCCGCGAGCCCCGAAGCGCCGTTCGCGGTTTTTCCGTTGCCCGAAACCTCTTTCGGCAAATCGGAGATCGTGATCACGCCCTCGCGCGCGAGGAGCATCGCCCGCTCGACGATGTGCGAGAGCTCGCGCACGTTGCCCGGAAAGGGATACCCCTCGAGCGACGCGAGCGCGTCGTCGGCCACGCGCGGAATCGGCCGTTTCAACCGCTCGGCGTGCTTCGCCAAAAAATGATGCACGAGCAGCTTGATGTCCTGCTTGCGCTCCCGAAGCGGCGGCACGCGCACCGTGACGACCTGCAACCTGAAGTACATGTCCTCGCGGAAGCGCCCGGCCGCGACGTCGGCCTTGAGATCACGGTTGGTCGCCGCGACGACGCGCACGTCGACCTTGACGACCTCGCTGCCGCCGACGCGCCGAATCTCGCCCTCTTGCAGCACGCGGAGGAGCTGCACCTGCATCTTCGGCGAGATGTCTCCGACCTCGTCCAAGAAGAGCGTCCCGCCGCCCGCCTCCTCGAAGAGCCCGCGCTTGCTCGACGCCGCGCCGGTGAACGCGCCCTTTTCGTGACCGAAGAGCTCGCTCTCGAGGATCGACTCCGGCAGCGCCGCGCAGTTGACCGCGACGAACGGTTTTTGCGCGCGCGGCGACTTCGCATGAATCGCGCGCGCGACGAGCTCCTTGCCGGTGCCGCTCTCGCCGACGATGAGCACGCTCGCGGTGGTCGGCGCGACCTGGGCGACCGTCTTGTAGACCTCGATCATCGCCGGTGCGGAGCCGACGATCTGCGCGTCGATCGCCGCGGCCTCGCGCGCGTCGGTCTGCGGCTTCCGGCTCTCCGAGAGGCGCCGCCGCCCGATCGCTTCGCTCAGCATGCGCCGCAGCTCGGTCGGCTCGATCGGCTTCGCGAGGTAATCGTACGCGCCCTGACTCACGGCGCTCATCGCCCCCTCGATGTCGGCGTACGCCGTCATCAAGATGACCGGCATCGTCGGATTGGCTTCGCGCACGCGTTTGAGCACGTCGTGGCCCGTGATTTTTCCCGCGAGGTGAACGTCGGTGAGGACGACGTCGTACCCGGCGAGCTTGCCGCTGCTCGGCATCGACTCGCCCGAGTCGATCACGTCGACTTGGTAGGCGTCGGTCCGAAGCACACGCGCGAGGAGCCCGGCGAGTGTCTCGTCGTCCTCGATGAGAAGGACTCGAGCTTTTGCGTTGGCGGTCGCGATCGAAGAGGTCTCGTTCATCATTTCAGTCTTTCGTTCTGGGACTGCGTGTCGCGCGCGTCGCGGCTCACTAGGGCAACCGGCGTCACAAGAGCGCCGATTTGTGCTTGAAAGCTGGGGCGTTACGCATCGAGCAAGGCACGTTCCCTCATGTCCAGGAACGCGCTAAGCCATTTCGTCTCGTGCAGGAATTACAATTCTTGAGGTTGGCGGAGCGTCTCCATGGCCATGCCGGTTGGTTGGCCGCGGTCGCGCTGGTTCATCCCGCGATTGTCCTCCGTCGAACCGACCGGCGAGCCGCGTGGGCGGTCGGGCTGTCCACGGGCCTCGTGACGACGGTCGCGATCGTGGGCGCCAGCATGTACGCGGCGTACCGCGAGCGTCTGCGCGGGCACATCTTTCGCGCGTCGATGTCGACGGGTTATCTCTTCGAGCGCAAGGAGCACCTCGCGTTCGCCGTGCTCGCGTTCGCGTGGGTCGGCGCGCTGGCGTACGTGGCCGCGGGTTTTTCGAGCGACGATGAACGCCGCGTGCTGCGCCGGCTCTCGCACCGGGCGTACGTCGCGGCCAGCGCCATCGCGCTCGTGGTCGCGGCCCTCGGCACCGCCGTCGCGACGTTTCGTTCTTTTTGATTCACCCGAGCGCGGCGTCGAGCGTGCGCTGGAGATCGATCAAGTCGATGAGGTTTTCGACGTAATCCATGTCGTCCGTTCGGATCCGAACGATCGGAGAAAGGTCATAGCTTTCGAACCAGTCGGCGTAGAGCTTGTGGAGACGCTTCAGGTACGCGTCGGGGATCGATTGCTCCATCGCGCGGGCGCGGGCGCGAATTCGTTTCTTGGCCGTCCGCACGGTGCACGTGAGCGCGATCAGAATGTCCGGCGGCGGGAGGCTCCGGGCGATGCCTTCGTAAAGTCGCTGGTAGACCTGCCAGTCGCGCTTGTCGATCGCGCGCTCGCGGTGGAGGTTCTTCGCGAAGATCTCGGCGTCCTCGTAAATCGTTCGGTCGATGACTGCCGGCTGTTTGCTCGCGATGAGCTGCTGGTGGAGCTCGAGCTTGTGCGCGAGGAAGAAGAGCTGCGATTGAAACGCCCAGCGCTTCATGTCGGCGTAGAAGTCTTCGAGGTACGGGTTGTGCTCGTGCGGCTCGAAGAAGGGGCGGAGGCCGTAGCGTTTCTCGAGCCAGCGAACGAGCGAGGTCTTGCCGGCGCCGATGGTGCCGGCGACCGCGACGTAGCGCTTGGTCATGGGCTCGTGACCGCGCGCTGGCTCTTGCCGTTGAAATGGAAGGCGCGCATGCGGACGGCGGGGACGACCATCGAGCTGTCGGCGCTCAACCAGGTCGGGATCGCGGTGCGCTCGCGCGTCATGCCGTCGCAGCGGGCCAGGCCTTCGAGGAAGCTGTCGGTGAAGCGCATGTTGCCGACGGCACGCGCGATCTTGCCGCGCTCGACGAGGAAGCAGCCGTCGCGCGTGAGGCCCGTCATGACGGCGCGCGGCGTCTCGAGGTAGCCGTTCACGTAGTGGAGGCGGCAGACGTAGAGGCCGCGGTCGATGCCGGCGAGGAGCTCGTCGACGCTCGCGGCGGCGCCGCCTTCCATGTGCAGGTTGGACGCGCCGATCGCGCCGGGGCCGCCGACTTCGCCGAGACGCGCGCTGCCGGTCGACGTGGTGCGGGCGCGGGCGGCGTAAGTGCGGTCGTAGAGGATCGCGCGCGCGACGCCGTGGTCGATGAGCGTGACGCGTTTTTTGGCGGTGCCTTCGCGATCGAACGGCACGCCGAAGCCGAGCGCAGGATCGGCGACGGTCGGGTCTTGGCGGATCGTGACGTGCTCGCCGGTGATGCGCTTGCCGAGCGAGGTCATCGGGCTGCCGCCCTGCTCGACCTCGGGGGCGCCGAAGGCGATCGTCGAGAGCCACTCGACGAGATCGGCGATCGCGGCCGGCTCCATCACGACGTCGTAGCGGCCGGCGTCGAGCTCGATCGGATTTTTGCCGAGCGCGCACATGCGGACGGCGCGCTCGGTCTCGCGTTCGAGCGGGAGCGCCGCGAGGCTCTGGTGCATCGCGCCGCCGTAGCCTGCTGCGCCGCCGGCGCCGGGGGTTTCGAGCGCCCACACTTTGAAGCTCGCGACCGTATCGTCGTGCGCGCGCGCGCAGCCTTCGGTCGTCGCGACTGCCGACGCGCTGCGCGACGACTCGAGCATGCCAGCGGCGACCAGGCCCGCGGCGCGAACGCGATCGAGAAGCGGCGCGAGCAACGCGGCGCGGGCTTCGGGCGTGGCGGCCGCCGTGTCCTCGGCGAAGCGCGGAGGGCACGTGGCGGGATCGCCGGCCGGCGCGAAGCCGGGAAAGCCTTCGGTCTCCGGCAAGAGCGGCGCGGCCTTCGCGGCGCGCGCGATCGCTTCTGCGATGGCGCTCACCTCGAGCCGTGACGTCTGTGCTTCGGCGACGCGCGACCCGATTGCGACGCGAACGACGCAGAGCGGCTCTTCGAGCTGCATGTGCTGGCCGAGCTCTCCGCCCGCGAACCGCGCGCACCCGCGAGCGCGATGCGTCGCCCACGCTTCCGCGTGCGCCGCGCCGGCCCGCGCGAGCGAATCCTTGCAGAGTGCAAGCAATTCGTCGCCGCGCGGCCCGCTCAAGATTTGCCTCCGGTGTTTCCGATCGACACTTTCCGAAAGCGCGCCGGCGAAGCGCCATGACCGACTTGCATGATCTGCATCGGGTCGCCTTTGCCGCACGTCGAGAGCCCGAAGAGCTTCCATTCTTCGGGCCCGCAAATCGCGTCACACGATCGCCAGAGCTCGGGTGTGATGCCCGTGTAGCGCGGGTCGCGGAGGAGGCGCGTCTTCTTGCCGTTTTTGATCTCCCAAGCCGCTTCGCACGAAAACTGGAAGTTGAGGCGCAGGTCGTCGATGCTCCAGCTCTTGTCGACGAGCATGTAGATGCCGTCTTTCGTGTCGGCGACGAGATCGTCGAACGAGCCTTTTTTCGGGGCGATCGAGACGTTCACCATGCGGATGAGCGGCGTGCGGTTCCAGCCGTCGGCGCGCATCGTGCCGGTCGAGTCGCGGCCGAGCGCGTGCGCGGTCTCGCGGCTCGAGAGGTAATCGACGAACATGCCGCGCTCGATGAGCGCGTGCTTACCCGCCGCGACGCCCTCGTCGTCCCATCCGAAGGTGCCCATGCCGCCTTCGGCGGTCGAGTCTGCGACGATGTCGACGAGCTCCGAGCCGTAGCGAAGATTGCCGAGCATGCGCGGCTGCATGAACGAGCCGCCCGCGAGCGAGATCTCCGAGCCCTGCGCGCGATCGAGCTCGGTCGGGTGGCCGCACGACTCGTGGATCTGCAGCGCGACTTGGCTCGCGTCGAGGATCAAGTCGCGCACGCCCTCGGGACACGGAGGCGCCGAGAGGAGCGCGACCGCTTCGTCGCGGAGCTCGCCGGCGTGGCCGACGAGATCGAGGTCGGCGATTTTTTCCCAGCCGCCTTGGAATCCTTCCGAGCCTTGCCAGGTCGGGTAGCTCCGTCGCTGCGAGACGCCGTCGTCGCCGAGCGCGTGCACCTCCATGCCCGCGCCGCCGTAGGTGAAGCGCTGGGTCGTGTCGGTGCCTTCGGTCGTGAGGAGACGTTTTTCGACGCGCACCCACTCCATCCATGCGTTCGCCGAAGACACGGGTTTTCCGCCGCGGAGGAGCGCGCGAACGGGCGCGTCGAGGGCGGCCATTTTTTCGTCGAGCGGCACGGCGAACGGATCGCGAAGGACGCGCGTCTCGTACGTGCCGCGCGAGGCTGCGCGCGCGGGGAAGGAGACGGGCGCGCGCGTGAGGGCGCCGGACGCTTTCGCGATGCGCGCCGCGCGCTCCGCCGCGGAGACGAGCGCGGCTTCGGACAAATCCGCCGTGCACGCGAATCCCCACGTTTTCTCGCCCAAAACGCGAATCCCGACGCCGCGCGACGTGGCCGTCGAGGCTTCTTCGGGGCGGCCGTCACGTACGCGCAGGCGCTCCTTTTCCTCGGAGACGAATCGCACTTCGGCGTAACGCACGTCAGGCGCGCGTTCGAGCCGCTCGAGCGCCGCGCGCATCGCGGACTCTTCGTCGCGCGTGAGCATGACCGCACGATACACCACCGGCGCGCGCGTCGGCACGCGCGTTGCTCGGGTGCCGCGCATGCGCACACTCTTTTTGTTCGCGACGCTCGCTTGTGCGGGTTGCATCGCGCCCCCGCTCGCGACCTCCGCGACTTCGAATCCCTCGATCCAAGTCGATTTGCTCTTCGAGCACGACGGATGTCGCGTCTATCGCTTCATCGACGGCGGTTATCACTACTTCGCGCGATGCGAAGGTGCGGGACAAGCGGCGACGGTCTTGCCCGATCGGTGCGGCAAGAGCGGACGCGAATGCGGCTCGGTGCCGGCGTACTGAATCATCGCTGGACGCGCAGCGCCGGACGAAGGCCCGACCCGGGACCGCACTCGGCGTGCGAGCAGCCGCCCGCGCCGAGGAGCTCGCTGCCGATAGCGTCGAGCACGGCATCGTCCTCGATGTCCTGCATCTCGCGCTCGACGACGACCCCGCACGCGTCGCATCGCGCGATCAAATAGAAAGTCTGCGATCCGACTTGGAGCCAAGTGACGCGCGGAAGCGGTTGCGAGCGAGCAGCCGTGTTGTGCATGCACCGGAGCGGAGCAATCGCCATTCCGCTCGCGGTTTTGTGGCGCGATGGCGAGAAAATGCATTTACGCCACGACGGCGTGACGTCCTTCCGATGACTTGGACGATCACGAACGCGCACGACCGGTCACCCCGGCTGCCACCCGGGTGGTAACCGTCAGAGCTCGTCGACCAGCGCGAAGGCTTCCTTCAAACGTGCGAGCGCGTCCTGCATCGCCTGTTTTTGCCCGCGCGCTTCGTCGACGACTTCTTGGGGCGCCTTGTCGGTGAAGTTGGGCGACGAGAGCTTCTTGTCGATCGCGCCGAGATCCTTTTCGCACTTTTTGATCTCGCGCTCGATGCGCTCGCGTTCGTGCTTCGGATCGACGAGACCTTTGAGGCCGACGAGCACCTCGATGGTGCCCGACGCGGAAGTGACGACGCTCATCGTGTGGCCGCTCGGGCGCTCGCCGCCGGCGGCCGCGAACGCAGCCGCGTCTTTGCAGTTCGTGAGTCTTTTGATTTCGGCGGCGTGCGCGCGAACGAAATCGTCGGCGCCGCGGATCACGAGCGGGATCTCGTCGGCCCACTTGATGCCGTGCTCGCTCCGCACGGTGCGCGCCGCGATGATCACGTTCTTGACCGTTTCGACGCGCGCCTCGAGCGCTTCGTCGCGCCGCGCGTCACCGGGCTCGGGGAAATGCTCGAGTGCAACCGATGCGAACTTTTCCGGATAATCATGCAACTTCTGCCACAGCTCTTCGGTGACGAAGGGCACGAAGGGGTGGAGGAGCCGAAGGCTTGCGCCGAGCGTCCACGCGAGCGTCGCGGCGGCCTCCTCGTCGCGAGCGTCACGCAAGCGCGGCTTCACGATCTCGAGATACCAATCGCAGAAGTCGTACCAAAAAAAGCGATAGAGCTCGTTCGCCGCCTCGTCGATGCGGAAGCCCTCCATGCCCGCGTGGACGATGCGCGCGGCGTTCGAGAGACGCGAGAGGATCCACGCGTTCCACGTTTCTTTCGCGTCGGGCGCCTTCGCGGGCAACTTGGTCGCGCCGAGGAGCTCGATCGAGAGACGCGTGGCGTTCCAAATTTTGTTGAGGAAGTGGCGGTTGCCCTCGATGCGCTTGGGCGCGAGCGCGATGCGCATGTTGCTCGGCGGGTAAGTCGCGAGCGAGAAGCGCACCGCGTCTGCGCCAAACGCCGGGAAACCCGCCCCCATTTGCGCCGCGGAGGGATACGCCTTTTTGAATTTCGTCATCGCTTCGGCGTCGGGCACGATCTTCTTGAAGTCGGCGCCGTGCACGAGATCGAGCGGGTCGATCACGTTGCCTTTCACTTTGCTCATCTTCTCGCCGGTCTCGTCGACGATGAGCCCGGAGAGGAGCACGCGGCGGAACGGCACCTCGTTCGTGAAGTGCAGCCCGAACATGATCATCCGCGCGACCCAGAAGAAGAGAATGTCGTAGCCGGTCTCGAGATCGCTCGTTTGCTTCGGGTTGGTCGGATAGAACTTCGCGAGCGCGGGCGTCGCGTCGGGCCAGCCGAGCGTCGAGAAGGGCCAGAGCGCCGACGAGAACCACGTGTCGAGCACGTCGGGATCTTGCGACCAGCCTTCACCGCATTCGGGCGGGCGCGTGCGCGCGACTTTGATCTCGCCGCCGGGACCGTGCCAGGCCGGAATTTGGTGACCCCACCAGAGCTGACGCGAGACGCACCAGTCTTGGATGTTCTCGAGGAAGTGGTCGTACGTCTTGATCCACTCGGCCGGGATGATCTCGACGCGCTTCGAATGCACCGCTTCGAGCGCGCGATCCGCCATGCCCTTCATCTTCAAGAACCACTGCGTCGAGATCATCGGCTCGACCACGCCGCCCGAACGCTGGCAGCGCGGGAGCGTGAGCACGTGCGGTTTGGCGCCGCGCGCGAGACCTTTTTCGTCGAGCGCTTTTTTCACCGCGCGGCGCGCTTCTTTGCGATCGAGCCCGGCGAAGCGACCGCCGTTTTCGTTCACCGTGCCGTCCAGGTTGAAGATGTTGATCTCTTCGAGCCCGTGGCGTTTGCCGGTCGCAAAGTCGTTGAAGTCGTGCGCGGGCGTCACCTTGACGGCGCCCGTTCCGAATTTCGGGTCGACCAAGATCGCGTCGGTCACGATCGGCACGAGACGATCCACGAACGGGTGCTTCAGTTTTTTGCCGTGAAGATGCTTGTATCTTGCATCTTCCGGGTGCACCGCGACGGCGGTGTCGCCGAGCATCGTCTCGGGGCGCGTCGTGGCCACGACGATTTGTTCGTTCGAGCCCTCGACGTCGTAGGCGAACTCGAACATCTCGCCGTTCGCGCCTTCTTCGTTCTCGACCTCGAGATCGCTGAGCGCGGTGCGGCACTCGGGGCACCAGTTGATGAGCCGCGTCGCGCGGTACATCAGGCCCTCCTCGAAGAGACGCACGAACGCTTCGGTCACGGCGACGCCGAGATCGGCGTCCATCGTGAATTTGCTGCGGCGCCAATCGGGCGACGCGCCGAGCACCCGCTGCTGGAGCGCGATGCGGCCGCCGCTCTCGTTTTTCCACTGCCAGACGCGCTCGACGAATTTTTCGCGACCGAGATCGTGGCGCGTCTTGCCTTCGCGCTGGAGCTGTCGCTCGACCACGGTCTGCGTCGCGATGCCCGCGTGATCGATGCCTGGCTGCCAGAGCGTGTTGAATCCGCGCATGCGGTGCCAGCGCGTGAGCGCGTCCTCGAGCGTGCAGCGCTGGGCGTGGCCCATGTGGAGCGAGCCGGTGACGTTGGGCGGCGGCATCGGGATGACGTAGGCCGGGCGCGCGTCGGCGGCGTCGTCGCTCGCTTCGAAAACGCCCGCTTTTTCCCATCGATCGTACCAGCGCGACTCGACCTCGCGCGGGTCGTACGGCTTCGACAAATCGGGGGCTTTCGCGTCGCTCATCGGGCCATCCGATTAGCACGGACGAACGACGCGGTGCATCGCGGACGTCAGATCGTCCTGGGACGCGCCGCACGCAGCATGAGCGTCGTCGCGAGGAGGACGACGAAGAACGGAATGCCGAAGCCGAAGAGAACGAGCCACGCGATTTCGGCGGGAAACGCGAGCCACTCGGGCTCGTAGCCGAGCGCGAGCGGGACGGCGGGCGCGAAATAGACGGCGCTCGCGAGAATGCCCGCGCGGCCCCAGCTGACGCCCTTCCACTCTCCGACCACCCAAAACGTCCAGACGAGGAGCTGCACCGTGAGCATGCCGGGGACGGCGAGCGCGAGGTCCCACCCATTCAGCTGCGCATGGTCGAGCAAGACCGCTGCGGCCGCGGCGCCCGCGAGCACCGCGAAGGTCGCGAGCTGCGCGAGGATTCCGGCGCGGAGCTCCGGTCGCCACCTGCGATGACCCGCGAGCACGAGCGCTCCGACGTAGGACGACGCGAGCGCCGCGAACGGAGCGCCCATCAGCTCTCCGATCCCGAACGAACGCGCTTCATCGTCGCATCCCGTGAGGAGGAGCGCGAAGGCCGAGAGAAGCACGGGGGCCGAGCGAGCTCGACCGCGGGAAAGAAGCGGCGTCCGTTGCTCGAGCTTGGCTTTCATCGCGCTCGCCGCTTGGTTGCGGGCACGGATGAATACGTCGGCAGCGGGTGGTCGCTTCCCGCGACGGCTGGACGGCCTATTCTTTGGTGAGACGCGCGAGCTCTTCTTTGATGATCGTCTCGGCGAGCTGGGGAACCACTTCCCACACGACTTGCTCGATGACCTCGCGCGAGAGGGCGAGGACGCCTTCGACTTGCGCGGGGGTGAGGCCCATCTGCGCGAGCTTGGGGGCGAGCTGGCCGTTGGTTTGCGCGGCGATCGCCGACGCAGCGGGTGCGGGGGCCGGTGCATGCACGGGCGCGGGCGTGGGCGCGGCGACCGGAGCTGCGGGCCGCGCGGCCATCGGCGGCGCGACGGGTTTGTGCATCGGCGGCGAAGGCGCGGCGCCGGGCGCCGGGGCGCCGGCCGCGGGACCGTCGGGCGAGAACATGAGCGTGGCGGCACGCGCCGGCGCAGGTCCCGGCTGATACGCGGGGCGCGCGGCGGTCGTCGCGTTCGAGACGTCGCGCGCGGCGACGGCCGGCGCGGGCGGTGACGGCGCCTGCGCGATAGCCGGCGCGGGCTGGCGATACGGCGCTTCGGCGCGCGACGGCGCTTCCGCGGCCGGGCCGGTCGCTTCGCGAACCCCGATGGCTTTCTTCACTTTGTCGATCAGCTGCTGCGTATCGAAGGGCTTGTCGATGTAGTCGTCGGCCCCGGCGTCGCGGCCGCGGGACGCGTCGTACGGCGTGTAACGGCTCGCGAGGAGCACCACCGCCGCGCGCGGCAAACGCTGCCGAACTTCTTTGCAGATGGCGTAGCCGTCGTCACCCTCGAGCGTCGTGTCGATCACGACGGCCGCGGGATTTTCGGTGAGCTTCGCCAGGAGACCACCGCGGTCGCCTGCGGTGAGGACGTTGAAATCCTCCCCGACGAACGTGATCTCGATGACCTTGCGCATGGTCGCGCTGTCGTCGATCGCAAGCAGGGTCTTCGGCACAGTCATCTCCTCGGATTGTCGGAAGCAAGCCTACGCGATACTTCGACAATGGTGAAGACTTCCGCAAAAACCTTTCAGGTTTCGGCCGACGCTCGGATAGACGGCTTTTTGCGGGGAGCGCTCGATCTCTCGTGGGGCAAGGCTCGGGCGCTCGTCGAGCACGGCAAAGTGTTCGTCGACGGCGAGCGCGTCCTCGACTCGGCTGCAGCGGTTCGCGCGGGGCAATCGATCGAAATTCGCGAGAGCGCGCCGCGGCCGCGCGCCGACGTGCCGAGCGACTTGATCGTGCACGCCGACGCGCACGTGGTCGTCGTGCGAAAGCCGTCGGGGGTGAGCACCGTGCCGTACGAGGACGGCGAAAAAGGAACGCTCGACGAGATGGTGCGGCGGGTTTTGAAGTCGCATTCGCTCGGCGTCGTGCATCGCATCGACAAGGAGACGAGCGGGCTCGTCGTCTTCACGCGGACGTGGCTCGCCAAGCAGAGTCTCTCGGCGCAGTTTCGCGCGCACACGGTCGAGCGCCGCTACCTCGCGATCGCGCACGGCGTCGTGCCGCGGCGCACGATCACGTCGAGCCTCGTCGCCGATCGCGGCGACGGTTTGCGCGGGTCCACGCGCATGGCGAATCTCGGGCAGCGCGCCGTCACGCACGTCGAGCCGCTCGAAGTCGGACGAGCGGCGACGCTCGTCGCGTGTCGTCTGGAAACCGGGAGGACCCACCAGATCCGCATTCACCTTGCCGAGATGGGGCATCCGCTCGTCGGCGAGCGCGTTTACATTCGCGACTACGCGGGGCCGAAAATTCAGGCGCCGCGCTTGATGCTCCACGCGACGCTGCTCGGGTTCGTTCATCCGAAGACCGAGCGGCCCGTGCGATGGGAGGAGCCGCCGCCGGCGGATTTCAAGGAGACTTGGCGGGAGCAATCGGCGGACCGAACGCCTCCCCGAACGTCTGCGGGCCGCCGCTGAACGCGGGGATGCGCGCCGAACGAAAATGATCTTCGACGCACGCGCCGGGCGCGGTGCCGGCGAGCGGCGGGTCGACGCGCGCGGCCGTCGCGTGCCCGCTCGGCGCGAACGTGACGTAGACGCGGCCCTCGAGGTCCGCGCCGCAATCGTCGATGCGCACGGCCGCGAGGGCGCGCGCGACAGTGTCGCGATCGAGCGGCGGCGCGCGGAGCACGTGCGCCAAGAACATGCCGAACGCGAGCGAAAGGGCGAACGCGAGCATCGCGAACGCGAAGAAGGTGCGACCGGGGGCGTGCGAGGGCGCGTCGGCGCCGAGCCGCTTTCGCAGCCGATCGTTTTCGGCCTCCAACTTCTCGATGCGCGCGCGCGCGGCTTCGAGCTCGCTCGGATCGGTCACGCGCGTCAGTGAACCAGAAACCAGCGCGCCTGGGGCGTCACTTCGAGATGAAAATGATTTCGGTGCGGCCAGTTGTAGTCGGGCGTGAGCTCGACGTTGAAGAGGCGCGCGTCGGCGGCCTCGCACGCGATGTGTCGCAGCTCGAGCGCCTCGGGCGTCGCGGGCCAGGGTCCGGTGCCCGGGCCGCAAGTCTTCGCGCCGATGCGCCCGTGGAAATCGCGCTGCACTTGGAGGACCGATCCGTCGCGTCGTTTGAACCAACCCGCGTCGATCGCGAGCGCGCCGGCGTGTTGATGCGCGAGCGTTTGGACGCGCGGGCTCGGCGGACGGTAGACCGAAAAATGGATGACCTCGACGATGTCGTGCTTGGCGAGGATCTGCGAAAAATCATCGAGCGCGAGGACGAGGCGGCAGTCGAGAATTTCGTACGGCGAGCGCGCGCGCTGCGAAGCGGGGAGGGCGCTGTGATAGGTGACGCCGTGAATCGGGCCGGTGAGCCGCACCGGCGCGAGGACGCCGCGCGCTTCGTCGACGCGCGTGAACGGGACGTGCCGGCGGTCGAGCTCGGCCTCGCAGCTCGTGCGGTCGAGGCTCCCGTAACGAATCGCCGGCGCCTCTCGAGTGGGCGTCGCGAGAGCCACCAGGAGCGGGAGGACCCAGCTCAACATCGACGCCAGATTACCCCGCTCACGGAAAGTCGCTAGAATTTGGCGTAGCCGGACCATGGAGCTCAGCCATCGCGCCAAACAGATCCTTTACGCGGCCATTTCGGAGTTCGTCGCGACGGGCGAGCCCGTGGGCTCGCGCACGCTCTCGAAGAAGGCGGGCATCGATTTGTCGCCGGCGAGCATTCGCAACGTGCTCGCCGATCTCGACGAGCTCGGTTACCTCGTTCAGCCGCACACGAGCGCCGGGCGCGTGCCGACCGACAGAGCCTTTCGACTCTTCATCGACGCGCTGATGCACGTGCAGCAGCTCTCGGTCGACGATCACGATCGCATTCGCGCGCACGTCGAGGCCGTCGAGCCCGGGCGCGACGTCATCCGCGAGACGGGCAGGCTGCTCAGCGATCTCACCGGCACGGCGGCGGTCGTCGTCGCGCCGCGCACCGAAGCCGCGACGCTGCGCGCGCTTCGTTTCATGCCCGTCGGGCAAGAGCTCCTCGCGGTCATCGTGATGAGCAACGGCAGCGTGCAAAATCGATTCGTGCGCGCGAGCTTGACCGAGCGGGAGCTCGAGCCGATCCACAATTTGCTCGACGACGTCATCGAAGGCCGGACGCTCCGCGAGCTGCGCGATCTATTCGCGCGGCGGCTCGCCGACGAACGCGTGCAAGCGGACGCGATGCGCCGTCGCGCGTTCGAGCTCGGCGGCGCGGCGGTTTCGGGCGTCGCGGAGCTGCCGGGCGAGATTTTCATCGAAGGGCAAGCGAAGCTTCTCGAGCAGCCGGAGTTCAAAGACGCGATCGGCATGAAGCAAGTGATGAGCGCGCTCGAGGCGCGCGAGCGGCTGATCGAGCTGCTCGACGCGACGATGACCGCGGCGCAACCCGGCGCTTCGGCCGTCGTCGGCAGCGAGGCCGGCGGGCTCGGCGGCGGGCACCTCGCGATCGTCGGCGCGGCGTACATGGAGCACGGCAAGCGCGCCGGGGCGGTCGGCGTCATCGGCCCGACGCGCATGGACTACCCCAAGGTCTTGCCGATCGTCGCCGCGACCGCCAACGCGATGAGCGCGATCATGGATAACCAACCATCGACCGCGACCTTGCTGCCGACGCTGGATGACGAGGACGACGAGGACACGCCGTAATTGTTGTATCCTGCCGGCGAATGCCCACCGCACCGCCCGACCTTCCCGGAGCGACCGCGAACGAGTCGCCGCTCGATCGGGCGCTCTCGCTGATGCTCGCCGACGAGCGCGAGGCGGCGCTTCGCTGGAGCGCGGCGGTCGTCGAGCAAGAAGAAGCGGTGCCGAGCGCGCTCATCCTCACGTGCCGGCTGCTCGCGGATTTCGGGCGCACCGAGGCGGCGACCGAGGGTCTTCGTCTCGGGCTCGAGCGCGCGATCGACTCGGGCAACCTTCCGCTCGCGGTCGCGGCGATCGCCGATCTCCGCAAGCTCGGCGTGAACGTCGACGACGACGTCGACGCGGTCGCGGCCGCTTTCTGCGCGGGCTCACGGCGCTTGACCGAGACCGCGCCGCCCCCGCCGCCGCTCCCGAGCTTCACCAAGTTCCAGCCGCTCTCGTCGTTTCTGACCGGCCCCGCGCTCCTCTCGAAGGCGACTCAAATCGTCCACCACGCGAAGAACAAATACGAAGGCGACGGCGCCGCCGAAGCGCAGATCGCGCCGCTCCCGCTCTTCTCTGCGCTCGAGAAAGAAGGGCTTCGCGCGCTCATCACCGCGTTCGAGATGATCACCGTGCCCGCGGGCAAGCGCGTCATCGAGCAAGGCGAAGAGGGTGCCGAGGCGTACATCGTCGCGCGCGGCGAGCTCGAGGTTCGGCGCGAGTCCGACGGGGACGACGACGGACCGCCGAGCATGATGACGCTCGCGCGCCTCGGCAATGGCGCGCTCTTCGGCGAGATGGCGCTCCTCTCGCGTGCGCCGCGCGCTGCGAGCGTCGTCGCGTGCCGGCCGTCGATTTTGCTCGTCGCGCGTCGCGACGCGCTCGAGATCGTCGCCGAAAAACGTCCCGAGGTCGGCATCGAGCTCGCCGCGCACTGTCGTCGACGCATGGTCGCGAACCTCGTGCGAACGTCGCCGGTTTTGATCGGCGTGAACCCGGCCGAGCGCCCCGCGCTCGTCGAGCGCTTCGAGACGAAAGTTTTCGAGAAGGGCGAGAAGCTCATCATCGACGGCCGCGAAGCGACCGGTCTCCACTTGGTCGCGTCGGGTGAGGTCGCGGTCGTCGGTCACGAAGGCGGCGAGCCGTTCGTCATCTCGACGCTCGGCGTCGGCGACGTGGTGGGCGAGGTCGCGCTCGTCCTCCGTCGCAAGGCGAACGCCGACGTCGTCGCGGTTCACCCGACCGTCACGCTCTTCCTGCCGCGCGACGAGTTCGTGTCACTCGTGCGCGATCACTCCGCGATCTTGCAGAGCCTCTACTTGCTCGCGATCGAGCGCGACGAAGAGACCTCGTCGGTGATGAGCGTCTCCTCGGTCAACGTCGCCGAAGACTACGTCTTGATATGAGCGAGTTTCAGCCGCACGAGGCGCGCCAAGAGGGGAGGCTCCGGCTCGTCACGGCGCTCGTGGCGTGCTTTTTCGTCGCCGAGCTCGCCGGCGCGATGGTCGCGCGTTCGAGCGTGCTCCAAGCCGACGCGATTCACCTCTTGATGGACGTCTTCGCGCTCGGCACGAACGTCGTCGCGATGCGCGTCGCGGTGCGCCGGCCGACGGCGCGCTTCACGTTCGGGCTGCGGCGCGTCGAGCCGGTCGTCGCGATCTTCAACGCGCTGCTCGTGCTCGCGGTCACCGTCGAGATCGTCGTCAACGCGGCGCACTCGCTCGCGACCAAGGCCATGCCCGAGGCGGGCGTCATGCTCGTCGTGGCGAGCGGCGCGCTCGTCGTGAACGGTCTCAGCGCGTGGCTGCTCCACGGCGTCATTCATCCTGGGCACGATCATCAGCACGATCATGATCACGATCACGATCATCACCACGCGCACGGCAAAAAAGGTCACGAGCTGAACCTCCGCGGCGCGCGCTTGCACTTGCTCGGCGACACGCTCGGGAGCCTCGCGGCCCTCGCCGCCGCGATCGTGATTCGGTTGCACGGGCCGGTCGCGGCCGATCCGATCGCGAGCTTCTTCGTCGCCGCCATTTTGGTGCTGGGCGCGCTCAGCCTGCTGCGCGACGCGCTCCTCGTCTTGCTCGAAGCGGCGCCCAAGCACCTCGACGTCGATCAGATCCGGACGATCATCTCGGCGGAGCCCGGCGTCGTCGACGTCCACGACATGCACGTCTGGTCGCTCGGCGCGGGTCACGACGCGATCGTCGTGCACGTGCACTCCGACGGGACGAAAGAGATGCTCGGCCACGATCTCGCGCAGCGACTTCGAAAACGCTACGGCGTCGAGTACGTCACCGTGCAAATCGAAGGCGAGACGCACGCGTGCGGCGCGCCGCCTTCGCGTTATCGCGAGAGCTGAAATTCAGCGCGAAAGCCACGCGATCAAATCCACGTCCGGCGCGGGCGCGACGAGGAGCGCGTCGATCGTCACGGCCGACACCGCCGTTCCGCGCGGCGCGATTCGCAGCGTTCCGTCCGCGTCGCGCCAAACGACGACGTGGACCGCCTGCGAAAAACGAACCTCGGGCGCCGGCGGCTCGGCGGGCGCCTCGGGCTCGTCCGGTTGATACGCGGGCGAGCCGATGCGCGTGCGCTCCTGTCCGTAGACTTCGCCGAGCGCGTCGAGATCTTCGGACCCCATCGCTTCGGTCGGCCACGCGTCGGCGTCGGCGTGCGGCGGCTTCGCATCGAGCTTCGTCACGGAGGTCACGTACGTCACCGTGCGCTCGTCGCTCGGCGGAAGCGAACGAGGTCGCGAGCGCACCGCACCGCGTTTGCTCGTGTCGTCCGCTTTCGACGGGCGCTTCACGGGCGCCGGCGTCGGCGTTTTTTCGGCGGGCTTCGGCGGCGGCTGTTTCGGTGCGCTCTTCGCGGGCGTGGGCACGGGCTTCGGTGGCATCGAGGGCGGGCTGAGATCGGCCGCGGCCTTCGCGAGCTCGAGCGCGCGCGCGTCACGGTCCGCTTCCGACGCGGCCTCGGCCGCGCGTCGCAACCACTTGAGCGCCTCGGCGCGGTCGCCGCGAGCGAACGAAGTCGCGGCGGTCGACAACGCCCAAGACACATCCTCCGGATCGTCGTCGCGTACCTTCGGGATCGGGCTCGTGCTCATCGAACCTTAGATTATGCGAAGAAGGGCGTCCGTTGCGGAGTCGTTCGGCAAGCGGCCTTCGGCGCGCTCGGGCCGGCCTCCGCCGCGGCCGCCGGTCTTGCCCGCGAGGGACTTGAGCCAGGCGCCGCAATCGAAAGGGGTCGTCGCGCCGCGCTGGACCACGACGAGCAATCCGTCCGCGTCGATCGCCGTGCAAACCGCGACGACGTCGCCGCGCGCGCCGGCGAGACGACCTGCGAGCGTGCGGAGCGCGCCGACGTCGCCCTCGGCTCGACCGACGCGCACGAGCGTCGTGCCGCTCGGGTCCGGCGGGTGCTCGGCGAGGATGCTCTTCGCGAGGAGCTCGAACAGCTCGCCGCGCGCGTTCGCGAGCGCGTCGGTGCGCTGTTTCAGTTCGCTCTGCAGCTTGCCGACCGCGGCGCCGACGTCGAGGAGGCCGCAGGTGAGCTTCTTCGCGAGCGACGAGAGGACTTCTTCTTTGGTGCGCGCGTCGGCGATCGCGCGTCCTGCGGCGTGAAAGCCGACGCGGAGCTTTCCTTTGTAGCGTTCGATCTGAGCGATGCGCACCACGCCGATTTGCCCCGTGCGCGTGCAGTGCGTTCCGCCGCACGGCGTGAGATCGAAGCCGTCGATGTCGATGACGCGGACGCCCGCCGAAACTTTGGGCGCACGCCGAAGGTCCATCGACGCGAGCTCTTCGGCGGTCGGAAAGAGCGCTCGGATGCCGAGGTCGGCGCGGATCGCGTCGTTCACGCGGTCCTCGGCGCGATGCAGCTCGGCGTCGGGAATGCTCTCGCGCTCGACGTCGATGGTGCACGCCGTCGTCCCGATGCGCGCTGAAGCCGTCGCCGCGCGCGCCTCGTCGAGCAGCGCGCGCGAGAGCATGTGCTGCGCCGTGTGGTGCGCCATTGCATCGCGTCGTCGCGCGACGTCGATCGATCCCGAGACCGGCGCGTCGGTCGCGTCCATCGAATCGTCGAGCAGATGATGAATCGTCCCTTCGTCGTCGATCTGCGTATCGATCACGGCCGCGGCCCTGTCGCCGACGCGAAGCTCGCCCGTATCGCCCAACTGCCCGCCGCCCTCGGGATAAAAAATCGTCTCGCGAAGAACGAGCGACGGCTTGCCCTCGTACGTGCTCGCCGCGGCGCCGCGCGTCTCGAACGCGGTCGCGAACGGGTCGTCCCAATAAGTCTTCTTCGTCGTCATCGGCCTCGAGAAATATATCTGTTACGCTGCGCGCGTGCGCGTGACGATCAACGGCGAAGCTCGCGAGCTGCCGAAGCCGATGACCATCGCCGAGCTCGCCGCGTTCCTCGGGCTCGACGGGCCAGTCGCGGTCGAGGTGAACCGCGCGATCGTGCCGCGCGCCGAGCACGCCGCGCGTTCGCTCGCCGAGGGCGACGTGCTCGAAATCGTGCACATGGTCGGCGGCGGCTAGCTCGCCCGAGCTCTTGCTTTGGTTACCTCGCGCGCGACCGCTTCGCGCGCGAGCGCCGCGACGTCTTTGGAGCGCGCCTTCTCCGGCACCTCGAGCGGCTCGCCGATCGACACCACGACCGAAGACGCCGGCGCCGCGGCCATGCGCGCGAGGTGCTGCGGGAAGCTCTCGTCGAGAAACGCGGCCTGCGAATCCTTCGCGTACGCGAGACCCACGGGCACGATGTCGGCGGCGGCGGATTGCGCGGCGACGAAGCCGCCTGCGTGAAACGGCCGCACCTCGTCGCCCGCGAAGGTCGTTCCCTCCGGAAAAATCGAGACTGTTTCGCCCGAGGCGAGCAGCGATTTCATCGCGCGAATGCTCGACGCGCCGCTGCGAATGTCGGCGCGATCGACGAAGACGGTTCCGAGCTTCTTGCCCGCGAGGCCGATGACCGGCCAGCGCGCGATGTCGGCGCGGCTCACCATGCAGCCGCCGAACGTGCGGAGGAGCACGAGCACGTCGGCGACGCCGCGATGGTTCGAAACGACGAGCCGACCGCGGCCGCGCGCGCGCCGATCGCCGAGCACGATCACGCGAATCCCGAAGACGCGCAGCATCGCTTCGCACCACGCGCCGAACCATCGATCGCGGAGCTCGCGTTTTTCAGCGCCTTCGAGATGGCGACGTAGATCGTCGAGCGAGTAGCCCGCGAGCATCGTCGGCGTGATCGCCGCGAACGTCGCGATGCGCGCGGCGCGCCTTGCGCTCGAAATCACCAGAGCCTCCGCAGGCCGTAGGCGATCCACTCGAGCGCGCGGCGCGTCGCGGGTCGCGTGCGCCAATCGTCGAGCTCGATGCGGCGCGCGTTCTTGCAATCTTCGTCGAACCACGCGCGCGCGTGGCGCGCGAACGCTTCGTCTTCCACGGCGAGGTTCACTTCCATGTTCTTGCGCCAGGAGCGCTCGTCGAGGTTGTAGCTGCCGATCGTCGCGAACGAGTCGTCGATGATCGCCGTCTTGGCGTGCATGACGCGATTGGGCATCGCATAAATTTCGATTTGCCGCTTCAAGAGCTGCTCGAAGAACGCTTCGACCGCGAACTGGACGATGCGAACGTCGCCGCGCTCCGGCACGAGGACGCGCACGCGGACTCCGCGCTCGGCGGCGTGGCCGAGCGCGCCGCGCACCGAACGATTCGGCACGAAATAGGGGTTTGCGATGTCGATGCGGGACTTCGCGAAATAAATCCGCCGGAGGTACTCGCGCCGCACGTCGCGCCTTTTTCGCCAAGGGTTCGCGAGCAAAAAAACGCGACGCGAGCGGCGACGGCGCACGGGCCGCAAGTCGGCGGGCGACGGCGCGAGCGTCGCGCGGCGCCAGGTGTCGAAGAAGAGCGCGCGGAGCTCGTGCGCGACCTCGCCGCGCACCGCCACCATGTCGTCGCGCCAGCCGTCGCCGCCCTCTTCTTTCGGAAGCCACTGGCGGCTCAAGTTGATGCCGCCGATGAAGCCGAGGCTCGAGTCGATGACGAGCATCTTGCGATGATCGCGCCGCTCGAGGACGTCGAGCGTCAGCGTGTTGCGGATCGGGAAGACCGAGTGGAACGGGACGATCTCGCCGCCCGCGCGCACGAGCGACGCCCAGAAGCCGGGCGTGATCGAGATGCTGCCGACTGCGTCGTAGATGACGCGAACGCGGACGCCGGCGCGCGCGCGCTCGGCGAGCGCGTCGAGAAACGAGAGGCCGACGCCGTCGGGGCTGACCCAGTACATCTCGAGCAGCACCTCGCGCTCGGCGGCGGCGATCGCGGCGAGCATCGCCGGGTACGCTTGCGCGCCGTCGCGCAGGAGGCAGACCTCGTCTTCGTCCACGCGGAACCAGCGTGCGCGCTCGAGCGATGCGGGGGTGAGCGCGCTCATGGGGCTTTCTTCGCGGGCGCCGCGACGGCTCGCGCGGGACGCGCGGCGACGATGACGAGCGCGTCGTCGCGGAGAATGGCGGCGGCCGCTGCTCGCCCGCGCTCGAGCGTGACGTCCGCTTGCGCGGGCTCGCCCCGGAAGAGCGCGATGAGCCGTTCGCGTGGATCGCGCATGCGCGCAGCGAGCGCGTCGGCCTCGCGTTTTTTCGAGCGCGCGACGTCGGCCGCGTCGAGCGCACCTTGTCGAAGTCGGTCGAAGAGCGCGCGGACTTGCGCAACCGCCGCGTCGAGCGCTTCTTGCGGCGCGTCGACGTGAACCACGAGCGCGCGCGATCCCGCGCGACCGAGGACGCGGGCGCTCCACGCGCGAGCGAGCCCGTCGCCAAGCGCTTTCGCGAGCAGACCGTTTTCGCCGTCGAGCGCGTCCGCGAGCGTCTCGGCAGCGCCGTCGTCTTCTTGGCCGAGCGGCGCGGCGAGATACGCTTCGCTCGTGCCGTCGTCGGTTTGGACCGCGTACGTTCCGGGTTTCGGCGTCGCGCCCTCGGCGCGCGCCGGGCACGCGCGGGCTCCTTCGCGGAGAGCCCACCGATCGATCGCGGCCACGGCGGCGTCGCCTTGCGCGGCGTCCTCGTTCGCGAGCACCGCGACACGAAGCGGCCCGCGGCGAAGCGCATCGGCGCGCGCCGCGATCGCGGCGGGGGCCAAGCGAAGGAGCGATCGCGCCGTGCCGGTCGGCAAGATCGACGCGGGCCGGCCGGGCGCGATCGCCTCTGCGAGCTCCGACAGGCCAGGCCTCGCTGCGTCGAGCAATCGTGCCTGCGCGGCGCGCGTACCCTCGACCGCATCGGTGAGAAAGACGCGGCCGAGCGCGGACGCGTCGCCCGATGCGATGACGCCGACGCCGTCGCTCGCGGTCCACGGCTCGGCGGCGATGCCGCGCGCGCGAAGCGCAGTCGCCGCCGCGATTGCGAAAGCTGCGGACGCGCCCGCGTCGCCGTCGGTTTCGCCTTGGGTGCCGCACGGCGACGCGACGAGCATCCAGAGCGCGGGTTGACCGCGCTCGACGCGCACGCGCGGTTCGACGACGCGCTCTGCGAACGCGCGTCTGGCGGCGACGGTCGCCGTCGCGATCGCGTCACGCGCCGTTCCGGGCTCGGCGACTGCGACGACCGTGCGCGGCGGCTCGAGGTCGCGCGCGCGCGTTTCGGCGGCGACGAGCGCGGCTTGCTCGGCCGCGTCCGACGGATCCGCCGCGAGCTCGACCGGACCCGTCGCGGCCAGGCGCGCCTCGCGTGTCGCCATCGCGACGAGCTCGGCGATGCGGGCCGCGCCCGCGCTCGTCTTCGGATCCGTGTCGACGTCGGCGCGGAGCGACAAGCACGCACCGTCGGTCGAGAGGGTCGCCGTCACGGAACGAAGATGCGCGCGCGTGTCACTCGCTGCGAGCATCGCCGCGAACGGCCCGCTCGGGTCGCCGAGCGAACGCGCCGCGGAGGCGAGCCGAGCGTCTCCACGCCACGCAATCGCGACGCGCGCGCCGCGCGCCAAACCCGGCGCCTCGTACACGGCGAGCCCCGGCGCGTCCGCTTCCGGCGCGGCACGTTGATCGCTCGGAAGCACGGGCGCGCCGACCGATCCGGATCCGACGGCTGATGTTTGCGCCGTCCCGCCTGCGGCGGATCCGACGACCGCAAAAGAAACGCGCTCGCGGGTGACCGCAGCCGCGCGCCACGATTCGATCTCGGTTGCCTGCACGGTCCCGCCGGATTCGACGAGCGCGCCTTCGCACGCCGCGATCGTCGCCTCTTCGGGCGTCACCCGCGGCATCGCAGCGAGCGCTGCGACTTTTCGTTGGGCGAGCCCGAGATCGGTGCCGCTCCCGACGGGCGCCGTGAGCGCCGCCGCGAGCTCGGCGAGATTTCCGCCCGCGATCGCGAGACGCACGCCGTCCGCCTGCGGCGTCACCCGCGCGCGCGCATCGAGACGCGACGCGAAGAGCCCCGCGAGCGCGACCGGCACCACCGCACCACGGTCCGGCGCAATCCCCGCCGTCGACACGAACGCGCCGACCGCCGGCGTCGGATCGCCCTCGCGCGCGACGATCGCGAGCGCCGGCCGCCCCGGCTCGCGCACCACGCGCATCCCTTTCGGCGTCGCCGCAGGCGCGTTCGGTCGCGTCGCCACCGGCTGCGCGCCGCCACACCCCACACTCAACGCGAACAGCGCGGCACAAATCCGCGCTTTTTTCATTGCACCAAGTCGTTCATCGACCGCGTGCAGAGGAAAATATTGAAGAAGAAATCCACGATGCCGGTGACCGACGCGAAGTGCGTCCCCGCGGCGAACGAGTTCGAGGTGTTCGTGCCCGTCCACGGCTGCAAATCCCAGAGCTCGTTGTTGAGCGCCGCCGAGTTCGCGTCGTTCGTGATCGCCGCCGACACGCGCCCGCTCGAATCCGACGCCGACGGCGCCGCGAACATCGTCACGTCCTTCACGACGACGAGCATGCCGATCCACTTGCGCGCCGTGTCGAACGACTGAAGATCCGAGAGCGGCACCTCGACCGGCTGCGGCTCCTGGGTCTCGAACTGGAGCTGCACCTGCGGCTTGCTCATCTGCGGCAAGAACGCGGGCGCGAAGTTCACCGTCGTTCCGATCGTCTGTTGCTCGACGTACTGCCCGTTCATGTCGACGACGTCGCCCGGCGCGAGCCGAAGGTTCGCCGGCACGTAGGTCGGCGAGTACAAGCTGATGCCCGCGTAAGGCAGCGCTTGATCGGCGTCTTGCACGAAGATCGTCCCGCGGCTCTTGCCGTTGTGCGTCTCGTCGAACTCGTCGACCGCCGTCACCACGACGCTCGTCACGTCGACGTTTTGATTCGGCGCGTAGCTCTGGCTCGCGGGGTCCTGCACGTCGCGCAGCCGGTCGCCCGGCCCGAGCGGATTCGGGTTCAGCGTCTGCGGCGGATCGTTGTCGCTCGCCTTGCTGCACGCACCGAGCGCGAGCGCCCCCATCACCAAGATCGTCAGCCCGTGTTTCACGGGCTTTCTCATACCATTTCAGGCGGCGCGCTGCATCGCCTCGAGACGCGCCTGGATCTTGTGCTTCTTCGAGTAGACGGTCTTGACGCTGATCTTCATCCGGCGGGCGATGGCGACCGGCTCGAGGCCTTCGCCGAAGTAGAGCGCCGCGAAGGCGCGGTCCCGGGCGCTGAAGCTCTCGAGGAGGCGCTGCGCGATCTGCGCGCGCTGGCGCTGCGCGACCGATTCGAACGGGTCCGGCGTCTCGGCAGCGAGATCGCTCGCCTCGGTGAGGGCCGCTTTGCCCGGCTCGCGGCGGATGCTGCGGAGATAATCGTAAGCGCAGTTGATCGCGAGGAGCCCAATCCAGCTCGAGAAGCGGTTACCGCGCTCCGGGTCGAACGTGCGGAGCTTGTGCATGTCGTTCGCGAGGAGCGACAGACGCAGCGTGCACGCAATCTCGCGGACGTCGTCGGCGCTGACGACCGACGTGAAGCGGCGGGTGACCTTGAGGATGCAGCGCTCGATCAGACGATCGTAGCGGCGCTCGAACTCGCGCCACGCGACCGGGTGGCTCGCGACGAGACGCGCGACGAGCTGCTCCTCGGTCCACGTCTCCGGCACGACCACCGCTGCGAACATCCCCGACTGACGCGACTTCTTGCTCATGCGAGGGCCTACTGCAGCGCTCGTGCCATCGCTCGATCACGCGAATTTGCCGGGAAATCGTGGGTTGCGCGTAACACTTCGGCGTAACTCGGCGTCACGCTCTCGGGAGGTGTTACGCGCGCTGTTACGTTCGTTTCGATTTCAGAACGAACGCTTTGATCGCCCGCATCGGCACCGCCGTCGGGCAGATCGCTTCGAGCTCGGCGAGGCGCGCGTCGTCGACCGCTTCGAACGATCGCGCGGCGGCCTCGAAATCCGGCATGCTGCGCGACGACGCGAGGACGAGATCCATCACGCCCGCGTACGCGCCTTTCGACGCGACCACGCGCGAGGCCTCGCCGACGTTGCAGCGACCGCACGCGACGCATCGGCTGAACGTCGGGAGCGCGAGCCTCTCGTCCGGTCCGACCGGCAAGAGGTGCTCTTTTTCGGCGTAGCTCGCCTCGAACGCCGCGAGCCCGCGCCGCGTCCCGAAGAGCGGCCAAAGCATCGTTTTCACGAACGCCCACGCCAGGATGACGAGGGCGTGAAGGCGTTCCACGCTCTCCGCCTTATCACGCCTTTGACACTTCTTCACGGTGGCAGCGCTCGCGCTTAACGGTGACTCCGCATCCTGGCTCGTGACCAAAGGAGGTCTTCGATGCTGGGGTTCGTTCTAGGTACGGTTTGTCTGGTGGCGCTCATCAAGGTGCTGCGCCACGGTCGCGGCGGCTGGCGCTATGCGCACGGCTGCGGTTACGGTCATCACCACCACGATCACGGTCACGGCGGCGGCGGCGGCTTCGGTCCTCCGTGGGCGCGCGGCGGCTGGGGACGCGGCGGCGGCGGTCCGGGTTTCATGCTCCGCGGGCTCTTCTCTCGTCTCGAGACGACGCCCGGTCAGGAGAAAGTGATTCGCGACGCGTTCGACAGAGTTCGCGAGACGGTTCGTGAAGCGCGCGGCGAGTGGCGCGACACGAGCGAGCTCTCGAGCCTCTTGCGCGGCGAGACGTTCGACCGCACGGCGGCCGAAGGCGTCAGCGGCAAAGCCGACGCGTCGTTCGCGAAGGTGCGCGTCGTCGTCCTCGAGTCGCTCGCGCAAATCCACGAGGCCCTCGACGATCGTCAACGTCGCATCCTCGCCGATCTGATCGAATCGCGCGGCCGCGGGTTCTTCTCGGGTCGCCCCGTGAGCGACGAAAGGTGGGTGTGAGATGCGACGTCGGTTGATCATCGCGCTTCTCGCGCTGGGCACGGTCGGCGGTTACGCCGCGGGCTTCGCGCACATGCACCACGCGTGTCATGGAGGAAATTGGCATGGTCGCAATGCAGCAGCTCAGTACGACTGCGGTCGCTGAGTCTGGTAGACATGCGGCGTTCCGCATGCGCGTGCTCCTCATCGACGACGACGCTCGGCTCTTCGAGCTGCTCTCGAGCTACCTCGAGCAGAACGGCGTCTCGGTGAAGGGCGCGCGCGACGGAAAACAAGGCCTCTCGATGCTCGAGGAGGGCGGCGTGGATGCCGTCCTCCTCGACGTCATGATGCCGGGCATCGACGGCCTCGAAGTGTGCCGGCGCATTCGTCAGTCGAGCAACGTGCCGGTCTTGATGCTGACGGCGAAAGGCGACGAGACGGACCGCGTCGTCGGGCTCGAGCTCGGCGCCGACGATTACATCGCCAAGCCGTTTTCGCCGCGCGAATTGCTCGCGCGGATTCGCGCCGTCGTGCGGCGCGTCCAGCCGGAGGCGCCGGTCGAGCGGCTCACGGTCGGCGACATCTCGATCGACCTCGGTCGCCGCGAGGTCGTTCGGCTCGGCAGCCGCGTCGAGCTCACGGGGATCGAGTTCGACATTCTCGTCGCGCTCATGCGTCGCGCCGGGCGCGTCGTGCCCCGCGATTCACTTCTCAGCGAAGCGGGTCGCGGCGACGTGATCGTCGGCGAGCGCACCGTCGACGTTCACATCTCGCATCTCCGTCAGAAGCTCGGCGACGATCCGAAAGGGCCGCGCCTCATCAAGACCGTCCGCGGCGTCGGTTACGTGCTGTCGAAGGAGTAGTCGTGCACCCGCGTCACTGGAAGCATCACCACCATCACTGGGACGACGGCATGCGTCGCGGGTGGATCCTCCGGTGGCGTCTGCAGCGGCGGATTTTTTTCACGCTCGCGTCAGCCATCGTCATCACGGTCGTCACTGGCGCGCTCGTGCTCCATTCGCTCGGGTTCGCGGTCCACAAACCGGCGTCGCACGTCGCCGGCGGCATCTTCATCGCGTTCTTCATTTTGTGGACGTTCTCTCGCTTCATGGCGCGGCGCATCGCGTCCCCGATGAGCGAGATCGAGCGCGTCGCGCGCGAGATCGGCGCGGGCAACATCCACGCGCGCATCGCGATCGATCGCCGCATGCGGATGGGCGAATTTCCCGTGCTCGCGCACGCGCTGAACGACATGGCCGAGCGGCTCGAAAAACAGCTGTCGGATCAGCGCGCGCTCCTCGCGACCGTGTCGCACGAAATTCGAACGCCGCTCGCGCGCATGCGGCTGTTGGTGGAGTTCGCTCGCGACGAAGCGGACGAAAAGCGGCGCACGGGCCACCTCGACGAGCTCGACAAAGAAGTCGTCGGCGTCGACGCGCTCGTGAGCGAATTGCTCGCGGCGAGCCGGATCGACTTCGGCGCGCTGCGGCGGACCGAGCTCATCGCGTACGACGTCGCCAAGCAAGCGCTCGAGCGCGTCGGGCCTCCGCAGACGATGATCGACGATCAATCCGAGGGCGCGACGTTTCTCGGCGACGCGACGCTCGTCGCGCGCGCGGTCGGCAACTTGCTCGAGAACGCGAAGCGTCACGCGGGCGGCGCGGCGCGCATGCGCATCCTCGAGCGCGGCCCGCGCATCGCGTTCGAGGTCGAGGACGACGGGCCCGGCTTCGCGCCGGGCGAAGAGCTCCAAATCTTCCAGCCGTTTTATCGCGGCAAACAAGGCGACACGAGCTCGGTCGGTCTCGGGCTCGCGCTCGTGAAACGAATCGCCGAAGCGCACGGCGGCCGCGCGTACGCGCGCAATCGCGAAGGCGGCGGCGCCCTCGTCGGAATCGAGCTCGCGCGAGCATGATGAAGCAAACGCTTTTGCTTTTGATCGTGACCGCCTGCGGCGCCGCCGCGACCGAGTCGCGCCCCGCAGCGGAGACGAAGACGGAGACGAGCGCGGGCACGTCGACCGCGACTGCACCGGCGACGGCCACGGTCGCGGCGACCGCCACCGCCACCGCCGCGGTCCCGCTTCCTCCGCGCGCGACGTCGGCGGTCTACCAACGCGGCTATGCCAGCTGGTACGGCGCCGTCCTCGCCGGAAATCACACCGCGAACGGCGAAATCTTCGATCCGTCCAAGCTCACCGCCGCGCACCGCACGCTCAAGCTCGGCACCTGGCTCGAGGTCCGCCGCACCGATAACGGGCGCTACGTGCGCGTGAAGGTCAACGATCGCGGGCCGGTCTCGCATCGCTTCGTCATCGACTTGTCGAGCGGCGCCGCGCGCCAGCTCGGCATGCTCCGCATGGGCGTCGCGCCGGTCGAGCTGCGCATCGTGCCCGCGCCGCAAAAATGAGATGATCGGCGCGTGCCCGAGCTCGCGGTCGCCGATCCTCACGCCGAGACGTTGCCGTCGGACCCACTCGATTCGGCCACGCGCGAGCGGGACGAGCCGGACGCGCTCGTCGGGCGCACGCTCGGACACTTTCGCGTCGACGCGCGCGTCGGGCGCGGCGGGATGGGCGCGGTCTATCGCGCGTGGGACGCGAGCCTCGAGCGCGCGGTCGCGCTGAAGGTTCTCATCGGCGAGTCGGCGGCGGCCCGCGACCGGTTCCTTCGCGAAGCGCGCGTTCAGGCAAAATTGCGGCACCCGAACGTCGTCCCGATTCACTACGTCGGCGAGGACGGCGGCGTGTCCTTCCTCGTGATGGACATCGTCGAAGGCGAATCGCTCTCGGGCGTCCTCGCGCGCGAAGGTGTCCTTTCGGAGTCGCGCGCGCTCGACGTCGCCGACGCGATCGCCGCGGCGCTCGACGCAGGCAGCGCGGCGGGCCTCGTACACCGCGACGTGAAGCCGTCCAACATCCTCGTCGATCGCGACGGAAGAATCATGCTCGCCGATTTCGGTCTGGCCAAGACGATCGATCACGCGCCGATCGCGCGCGACGGCGCGGCTCCGTCGGGCGCGCTCACGCACGCCGGCGCGATCCTCGGCACGCCGGCGTACCTCGCGCCGGAGCAAGCGCGCGGCGACGCCGTGGATTTTCGCGCGGACGTGTACTCGCTCGGCGTCACGCTCTACGAAGCGCTCACCGGGCAGCCGCCGTTCACCGGCGAAAACGCGTCGGCGCTCTTGCGGCAGCACGTGAACGAAGCGCCCATCGCGCCGCGCGTGCTCGCGCCCAAGCTGCGGCCGGCGGTCGAGTCTCTCGTCATGCGCCTGCTCGCGAAGAGCCCGGACGCGCGCTTCGCGAGCTACGCCGAGCTCCGCGCGGCGATCGCCGGCGCACGCGAGAAGCCGTCCGCGCCGGCGACGTTCTTCGTTCGTGCGGTCGCCTTCGCGATCGATTTGGCGATGCTCGGCGTCTACGCCGCGATCCTCGGCAAGATTTTTCACCTGGCGGTTCTGGGCTGGCTCGTCGCGGCGCTCCAGTTCGGCGCGCTCGAGCGCGCGTGGTCGACGCCGGGTAAAAAACTGATGCGACTCCGCGTCGTCGACGAACGCGGCGATCCGCCGTCGTGGAGTCGCGCGCTGCTTCGATCGGTCGTCCGCGTCTCGGGCCCGATCCTCATCGCGGCGGACCTCGACGTGCTCGGCACGACGGGCGCGGCCGAGTCGATCGTCTTCGTCGTCGCCCTCGGGTCGTGGATCGTCGCGCTCGCCCTCGCGGCGCAAGATCGCATCGCGCGCACCCGCGAGGTCTTCGTCTGAGTCAGGCGGCTTCGAAGCGCTTGCAATACGCGTCGAGCGTGCGCTTCCACGCGGGAGGTCGCGAGGAGCTCCGGCGGTCAGCACGTGAGCCATCAAGATGTCGGCGACCGTGAAGGCGTCGGTGACGATGAACGTGCGCGTCGCGAGCGCCCATCTCTTCGAGCGCTCAGAGGACGCGCAGGTCGCGCGCGTCAACGAGCTTGCCCGATGCGACGCGTTTCTTCAGCTCGCGGAAATTTTCGAAGCCGTCGACGGTGAGCGCCGCGCCTTCTTCGTGAACGCGCAAGAGCTCGCGGGGAAAAATGTCGTGCCTCCACGCGATGTCGCACGTTTCCGACGAGGTATTTCGCGCGAAGCTCGCCGCCGATCCTGAAGAAGTGCTCTTCGGGGTAGAACATCGTGCACGTCACGTCGCCGCCGATGACGGCGGCGTTGCAGTCGTTGTAGTCGCCGACGATTGCGTTCGCTGCCTCGAGATTTTTGGAGACGTCGAGGAAGCCTGCGGTGATCACGTCGCGCGCGCGGAGATTACCGTTCACGACGACGATGCTCTGCGGGTCGTCGTAGTCGCGATAGCAGCCGGCGACGTCGAGGTCGCCTTGGACGACGAGCACCGCGACGGCGAGGTCCGACGTGTCGAAGTCGCCTTCGACACGGAGGTCTCCGTCGTGCACGAAGACGTCACCGTCGTAGCTCTCGATTTCGTCGACGATCTCCGCGGCGACTTTGGCGAGCACGGTCAGGCGGAAGTCGGCGGAGAGCTTTTTGATCGTTTCGGCGTCGACGGTGCCGCGGCGGAGCGAACGCGAGTGGGCGAGGGCATCGGACATCGTGGGCCGACGATACCGCGAGCCGCATCACGCGTCGCGCCGATCCAGGACCATCCGCGACGGCGGCGAGCCCGCGCGCGACAACGCGCCCTAAGCGAGCGGCGGTGCACACACGCAATCCCCGACGATCGCGCGTGGCACGCGTCGTGAAGTGCGACGACGCGATGTTTCGACGCGCGCTCATCGTCGCTGGTTTGTTCTCGACCGGTTGCTTGATGCAAACGACGACCACCGAAATCCAAATCGCCGACCCTTCCGAGGTCGGACTGCTCGCGCCCGACGGACCTGTGTTGCTCGAGCCGTCGCGCGTCGAATCGAGCGCGCCGATTGCGAGCGGACGCGCGCCGCTCGAGCCGAACGCGAGCGCGTCGTACGCGGTGACGGCGGAGCGTGACGACGGCGGCGGCATCAGCGTCGACTGGAAGACCTCGCTTCCGCTGGCGAACGGCGATCATCACGTCCTCCTCGCGAGCGCGCCGCTCGTCGCGCACGCGCCGCTCGATGCCACTGTCACGCCGGACATGCGCGTCGCGCCTTCGCTCTTGCTCCCCGCGTGCACGGCGGTCGTCGCGCACACGTTCAAGAGCTTTTCGACGACCGCGGTCGACACGAGCATC
The DNA here is from genome assembly GCA_036488725.1 of Polyangiaceae bacterium. Lineage (GTDB taxonomy): Bacteria > Myxococcota_A > Polyangia > Polyangiales > Polyangiaceae > DASXHD01. The sequence goes on from DASXHD010000077.1 coordinate 50,135, forward strand.
ACGCACGACTGCCGCGGCATCGCGAGCGTGCCGATGGTGCTCGACATTCCGTGGAACGACGTCGCGGTCGTCGAACGCACGCGCGCCGAGCACTGGGGCGCGTGGCTCGTCATCGGGCTGGCGACGCTCTCGTTCGGCACGTTCGCCACGTTCATTTTTTCGACCAAGCCCTCCGCGTGGACCGGCGGCGAGTCGACGCAAGTCGCGCTCGGCGTGGGCACGGCCGCGATCGGCGCCGCGTTCGACCTCGCGATGTTGCCGACACTCTTCGCGCGCGACCGCGACGTCTTCTTGCGCCGGTGATACGAAGGCGAGCAACGATGGCAGCCGAATGGATCCTCCAGGGGTACGCCTACGATGCGGCGGAGCTCGCCGCGTTCGTCGGCTCGAAGAACACGAAGCTCGCAAAGAAGATCGCGCGCGCGGCGAAGGATCTCCACGACGACGACCGGCTCGATTTGCCGCTCGACGAGATCGTCGTCGAGATCGCCGAGAAGAAGCTCTCGCGTGCGCACGCGACGAGCTACCGAATCGCGCTCGAAGCGATCATGAACGAGCTCGGCGAACGCCTCGACAAGCGACTCACGACGTACGGGCTCAAAGAAAGGCTCGCCGAGGTGCTCGCCGCGCTCGGCCAGAAGACGCTCGCCGCGGCGTGGAAAAAACCGGCCGTCACGTTCCCCGCGTCGGCGCTCGCGCGCGACGTGCACTGGCCGATGGCAATGTCGTTCGACGCGCGCGCGGTCGCGAAGGCCGCTGCGGAAGCGCGCACGCTACCCAAGCGCGCAGAGCTCGAAGCGCGCACAGCGAAGGCGATGAAAGGCGACGAGGACTTCGTCGGCGACACGGTCGACGTGGTCGCCGCGCTCGCGCGGATCGTGACGAAGGCCGCCGCAAAGAAGCGCGCGCTCATGGTGCTCATCGACGGCGAGCAGTAATTCACCGATGAGAGGTCGTCGCAGGTCCGCGCTCGCGGACGCCGGCTTTCTCGTCGAACCAGCGGCCCACGTCGGCGAGCTGAATGCCGAGGTGGTGGCCGGTCTGCTGCAGACCGACGGCGAGCACGCCGAAATCGATCTCGGCGAGCCACGGCGGCGGGTCGCGCGTGCCGTCGTAGGTGGCGCGCACGCGCGTGTGCGGATGCGTGATCACGTGTTGCGCGATGGCGCGCGCGTCGATCAGCTCGAGCTTCGTATGCTTGCCGAACGTGCCGATCGCGTCGACGTTGTACGGTCCGATGCCGAGCATGCGATTCACCCAATCGGGAACGCCGTGGAGCTTGCGGATGGCCGTGATGACCGGGTCGATGTCGCGGAAGCTCGCGTGGATCGTGCCCGTGTAACGCGGCTCTCCCTTGAAGCGCATCGTTCCGCGCGGGAGCTCGACGAAGCCCCACCAGTTTCGCGTGTGCGAGTCGCCGTTGTCGAGGTTGGCGCCCTCGGCGTGGACGTTCATGCCCGAGAGGACGAAGTCGCTCTGGCTGGAGGCGCGAACGATCGGGAGCTTGCCCGCGACCCGGCCGTCGACCTTCGTCTTTCCGAACGCCATCGCGATCGTTCCGCTCTCGAAGGTGAACGCGCCTTTGAGCGAGCCTTTCGGAAAGTCGCCGGCGATGTCGGCGCGGCCCGTGGCTTTTCCTTCGGTGATTTTGAAATCCATGCCGCGGAAATATTCGTTGAGCACCGTGAGACGCGGCACGACGGTGCTCGGCGCGTGCGCGTCGAAGACGAACCGCATCGTCTTCGGGTTCGAGAGATCGAGGTGCGACGCCGTCGCTTTCGAGGTCGTGATCGGGACGGACACGAACGGCGTTCCTTTCGCGGTCGTGACCTCGCCGCGCGTGACCTCCGCGCTGAGCTTCGCGATCGGCCCGTCGGGTGAAGCCTCGAGCCGCGCATCGGCTTCGACTGCGCCGCCGACGCCCGTGCCCGCGAAGCCGACCCACATGCCGTGGTTCGATACGCGCGCGAAGCCCGGCGCCACGAGCTGACCGTGAACGAGCTTGCCGCGCAGACCGAACGATCCGCCGTCGCCGGAGAACAGCATCGGCAGCTTCGCGAGGTCTTGCATGAACCGCATGTCGCCGATCGTGCCGGCGAGCATCGTGTCGACCGAGAGACGGCTGAACGCGCCGGCGTCGACCCCGCGCGGGTCGACCGGGTCGAGGTTCACGTCGACGCGCGCGAAAAATCGCGGCAGCGCGGTCTTCGCTCCGACGAGGACTTTCCCGCCGTCGAGCTCGACGACGAAATCTTTGACGTCGAAGGAGCGATTCGGCGTCGTGCTCATCGCGCCCTTCGCGGCATAGCGCCCGTCGTATCGCACGCCGTCGACCCAGAGCTCGCGTCCGTCGCTCACGTCGAGCTTCACGTGGACCGTCCAGCTCGCGAGGCTCTCGTCGACGACCGGCACGGGCGGCGCCGCGACCGGATGGAGCGGAACCGGCGCGTCGATCGCCGGGTCGACCGGTTTCGTGGCCGCGGGCGGCTTGCCTTGGAGCGCGACGCCGCTCGCGTGGATGTCGAGCGCGACGCGATGATGAAGCAGCCCGACGAGGCTGACGTCGATCTCGAGGCGATCGATCTGACCTTGGTATTCGAAGTTGGTGAACTGCCCCCAGCCGGAGACGTGCCGCATGTGGAACACGCCCGGCACGATGCTGTAAGCGGAGCTGTACTCGGCCTGGAGCACCTGAGGCTTGCCATTGACCTTGTGGCGAGCCCAATGCGACGCGAGCGCGGCATTGACGACGACCAGGTAAATCAGCCACAGCGCGGCGACCGTGCCTACGATCGCTTCGAGCGCCCGAAGGGGCACGCGCCACGTTCTGTCGTGGTGGACGACCTTCCAACGTCGGCGCAAACGCGGCAGAGCCGACGAAAACGGGATCGAAGCCATGCGCTGGGGATAAGCAACCCATGCGCCGCGCGCCGGCTGAGCTCGTCAGCTGCCGGGCTTGCAGTGATACCGAACGCGCCACTCCTTCGGGTTGGTCACTGGCTGCGTCGGCTTGTCGAACGTGCTCGCTTCGCCCTCTTCGGTGATCTCGTACGCGTTCACGCCGCCGCATGCGCGCGCCATTTCCTGGCGCGCGTTCTCCATGGCCGATTCGCGTCCTCCGACGAGCGCGATTTCTCCGCCGGTCTTGGAGGCCGAAACCACGCGGATGCCCGCGGAGCAACCGGCGGTGGCGAGCGCCAAAAGGAGCAGTGCACGCTTCATGAGAACGCACTATAGGCGTGCTCGCCGTTCGCGAAAGGTGGGAAGCGTCGGCAGGCGGCCTCCGTAGGACCGTCCGACACTTTCACGGGAGAAAGAAATCGTCATGAACTACTCGATCAAGAGCTTCGTTTTTTTGCCGGCCGCCGCCGCGCTCGTCACCGTCACGGGGTGCGCGGGGCCCGACATGACGATGCGCAACCCGATCGTTGCCGGCGCGCTCGATCAGAACCACATCGTCAAGACGCACGGCTACGCCGAGAGCCAGAGCGGCCTGCCCGCCGGCTCGATGAACGACGAAGCCGTCATCGATACACTCGACAAGAACCAAGTGTGCGTGAACGTCTCGCTCCACGAGCTCTCGGCCCTCGACCTCACGCAGGGCGAAGTGAAGCTCGAGAGCGACACCGGCTCGGCGCTCCAGCCCGCGCTGAACGCGGAGCCGCCGACGCAGCAGACGTACACCGGCCTCGTGCCGCACACCGAGCAGACCGGCACGCGCCTCGTCTGCACCTACAACAACGGCCAGAGCGTCTGCGAGACGCAGCCGGTCTACTCGACCACGATGGTCCCGGGCCCGGTCGACGTGTTCAACACGCGCGGCCGCCTCTGCGCGCCGAATCAGAACATCGTCGTGCCGACCACGAGCAAGCTCGCGCTCAAGATCACGACGCCGGTCGCGGCGCGGAGCAAGTGGGGCTTCGGTCACGCGAACAAGAGCGTGACGTTCCGCTGGGCGTTCGAGGGCTCGGCGCCGGCGAAGTGAGCTGACTCAGCCGTCAGCGAGAAGAGGCAGACGAAAGGGCGCCTTGGTCGCGGGCTTCGCGATCGAGGCGCCTTCCGTCGTTTGGGGGCCGCCGACGGCTTCGAGCGAGTGTTTGAAATTGCGTGTAATTTGCACGCTGATCATTTGGCCGACGACATCGCGTGCGGCGCGGACGTGGACGATTTCGTTGGCTTCGGTGCGGCCTTCGTACGCGTCGCCGTTTTTGTTTTGGCCGCAGACGAGGACGCGCTGCGAGGTGCCGACGAGCGACGCGAGGTGCGCTTCGGTCTGCGCGTTGCCGAGCGCGAGCAGCGCGGCGAGTCGCGCGTCTTTCACGTCCTCGGGGACTTCGCCTTTGAGCTTGAGCGCCGGCGTGAACGGGCGCGGCGAATATTTGAACGCGAAGAGCGACACGAACCCGACCTCGCGCACGAGCGAGAGCGTCGCCTCGAAGTCGGCGTCGGTCTCGCCGGGGAACCCCACGATGAGATCGGTCGAGAGCGTGAGCCCGAAACGGGCTGATTTCAGCCGCGACACGCGATCGATGTATTCTGTACGGGTGTACCGGCGGATCATGCGGCGCAGCATCGCGTCGCTGCCGGACTGCACCGGCAAGTGCACGTGGCGTGCGAGCACGTCGAGGTCGCCGTGGGCGCGCGCGAGCGACGCGGTCGCGTGCCGCGGGTGCGGGCTCGTGTAACGCAACCGAAGAAGGTCGGGTACGTCGCGCGCGATGGCACGAAGGAGGTGAGGGAACTGGGACTCGTCGGGATCGTCCGACTCGGGCGCCGGCAGCGAAGCGTCGCGGTAGCTGTCGACGGTTTGGCCCAGAAGCACGATCTCGCGCGCGCCGGCGGCGACGAATCGTTTGCATTCTGCAATGATTTCGGCCGACGGCCGATAACGCTCGGGGCCGCGCGTGTAAGGCACGATGCAAAACGAGCAGCGCTCGTCGCAGCCTTTCATCGTCGTGACGAACGCGCTCACCGGCGTTCGGCCAGGCTCGGGCGCGGCCGCCAAAAATCGCGGCGAGTCGAGATCGAATGCCGCCTGCGCGCGCGGCGGCGAGCACGCGCCCGCCGCTTCGAGCAGCGCGGGAAGCTCGGCGAGGTTGTCCGGCCCGACGACGAGGTCGAGCGCAGGCTCGCGCGCGAGCAGCTTTTCGCCCTCTTGCTGCGCGACGCACCCGGCGACGACCAGCACCAAATCTCGCCGCGCGCGTTTGTGGCGCGCGAGCCGCCCGAGCTCGCTTCGCAGCTTTTGCTCCGCCTTTTCGCGAACGCTGCACGTGTTGAGCACGATGACGTCCGCGACGTCGGCTTCGCCCTCGCGCCAGCCGTGCGCGCGCAAAAGCTCGGACATGCGATCCGAGTCGTGCACGTTCATTTGGCAGCCGAACGTGTGGACGTGAAATGTGCCGGGCACGGCTCCGATCTAGCACGGAATGAGGTATCTTCCGCCGCATGAGCGCCCGCTTCGAGAACCTCGTCGACGTCTACGATCACGCCATCAAGCAGTTCGCTGCGCGCGAGCTCTTCGGCACGAAGAAGAACGGAGCGTGGATCTGGACGACGTACGCCGACTTCGGCGCGCAGGTCGAGAAGGCGCGCGGCGCGCTCGCGTCGCTCGGCGTCGGGCGCGGCGACAAGATCGCGGTCATCGCCGACAACCGCGTCGAGTGGGCCGTCATCGCCTACGCGTGCTTCGGTCTCGGCGCCGCGATGGTGCCGATGTACGAAGCCCAGCACGACAAAGACTGGGAGTTCATCATCGCCGACTGCGACGCCAAGCTCGTCGTCGTCGCGAACAAGACGATCCTCGAGAAGGTGCGGAAATTCTTCAAGGGCAACACCGTTTGCTTGGAGGACGCCGCAGCCCTCGACTCGAACAAGTCGGTCGCGGCGATCAAGCCGCAGCCGAGCGACACGGCGTGTCTCATCTACACCTCGGGCACGACCGGAAATCCGAAAGGCGTGATTCTCTCGCACGGCAACATCGCGTCGAACGTCAACGCCGTGCACGACGTCTTCCCGATGACCGAGGACGATCGCTCGCTCTCGTTTTTGCCGTGGGCGCACTCGTTCGGGCAGACGTGCGAGCTCCACTGTTTGTTCTCGCGCGGCGCGAGCATGGCGCTCTGCGAGTCGACGCAAAAAATCCTCGAGAACCTCGCCGAGGTGAAGCCGACGCTCCTCTTCAGCGTGCCGCGCATCTTCAACAAGCTCTATCAAGCCGTCCAAAAACAAATTTCGGAGAAGCCGGCGTTCGTGCAGAACCTCGTGAAGGCGGCGCTCCGCTGCACGGCGAAAGAGCGCGAGCACCAGAGGCTCTCGCTCTCCGAGCACGCGACGCTCGCGCTCTGCGACAAGCTCGTCTTCTCGAAGGTGCGCGAGCGCTTCGGCGGCCGCTTGAAGTACGCATTCTCCGGCGGCGCGGCGATCTCGCGCGACGTCGCCGAGTTCATCGACTCGCTCGGCATCACGGTCTACGAAGGCTACGGCCTCACCGAGACCTCGCCGATCTCGACGGCGAACTGGCCCGGCGAGCGCCGCATCGGCTCGGTCGGCCGCCCGATCCCCGGCGTCTCGATCGAAATCGATCCGAACGTCGGCCACGGCACGCCCGGCCGCGTCGAAGGCGAGATCATCATCCACGGCCCGAACGTGATGCAGGGCTACTTCAAGCGCGACGAAGAGAACGCGCAGGTCTTCACGAAAAATCGCGGCTTCCGCACCGGCGACCAAGGCTTCGTCGACGCCTCGGGATACTTGTATATTACAGGTAGAATCAAAGAGCAGTACAAGCTCGAGAACGGCAAGTACGTCGTGCCGTCGCCGCTCGAGGAAAAGCTCAAGCTCTCGCCGTACATCCTCAACGCGTTCGTCTACGGCGACAACAAGCCGTACAACGTCGCGCTCGTCTGCGCGAACACCGACGCGCTCAAAAAATTCGCCGAGCAGCAAGGCCTCGGCGCGCAGTCGGGCGACGCGCTCCTCGAAAACCCGCGCGTGCGCGAGCTCTTCAAGAAAGAGCTCGAGAAGTACATGGCCGAGTTCAAAGGCTTCGAGGAAATCAAAGAGTTCGCGATCATCGGCGAGGACTTCACGACCGACAACGGCATGCTGACGCCGAGCCTGAAGGTGAAACGCCGCAAGGTGATGGAGAAGTACGGCAAGATCGTCGACGGCCTCTACGCGAAGAAAAAAGAGAAGAGCTCGCAGGCGGCGTCGCAGGCGAATTGACCGCGTCGAGGTTCAGCGATCACACGCTGAACCACGCGCGCTTGCGGCGCACGCCGAGCAGCAGGCCAAACGCTAGCGCGAGCACGCTCGGGCTTCCGCCTGGTTTTCCTGCTTCGCACGAGCATCCGCCGCGAGGCGCGCCGATTTCGACGTCTCCGGCGTCGGCGCTCGCGTCCGCTCCGGCTTCGGGCGGTAGCGCGCCGACGCACGCGGCGCTGCTGCAGATCCAGCCGGCGTCGCCGGGATCGTTGCATTGTGCAACTGTCGCGCAAGGGTTGGCCGCGGTCGCGCAGTCGTCTTGCGCGATGCATTGATAGTCGCCCGATTCCGTCGTCGCTTCGCACGAAAAACCGAGACCGCAGTCGTCGTTCGAAGCGCACGGGCGGCCGCACGCGTAACCGTTTTGCAAGGCCACGCAGCGCGCTTTCGCGCCGGCGCCTTCGCAGCCGCTCGTCGTGTTTGCTTCGCACGGCGAGCAGAGCATGCGTTGATCGCCGGGCCGCTCGCACTCGCGCGCGACGCAAAGAAACGGGCTCGGGCACGCGGAGTCTTGGCAGCCGGCCAAGTCGCCCACGCCGGGGTAGAGCGTGCACGCGCCGTCTTCGTCGTCTTGCTCGAGCGAGCGCCACGCGACGCCGGGCGGATACGCGGCGTACATCGTCGCGATGGGATCGTTCGATTCGCCGAGGCCGAGCACGTGTCCGATTTCGTGCGTCGCGATGCTCCGGAAATCGATCGTGCCGTCGCGACCGTCGACCGAAAAAACGTGGTCGGCACCGTTGACGAAAATGTCGGCGTCGTAGATTTCGCCCTGCGCGTCGACGCGGACGACCGTGGTCGCGATGGCGCCCGGCGTGAAGTCGGACGGCCACGTCGCGTCCTCGAAGTAGACGCCGCTCGTCGTGTCGTCGCCCGGCGGCGTCTGCGTGACGCCGGCGACGCGAGCGCGAAAAGCGGTGCAGGGGAGGCGGTTCCACGCGCGCGCGGCGACTTCGACCTCGGCGTCTTCGTCGTCGCCGAGATCGCGGCTCTTGGGCTGCGCGATGTAGAGCGCGACCGGGAGCGACGCGGCCGGCCACGTGCCCTGCGGAAAAACCGGGTTCCAAGCGGTCGTCGGACGCTTGCCGCCGAGGGCGATCGCCCAGCTTCGGCCGCCGCGCAGGTTCGGGCCGGGCATTTCGCGGACGTCGGCGATCGCGGGCGTGACCGGCTGGACCGCGGGAACCATGACTGCCGTGTTAGCACGCGCCGAAACCTCGAGGCCCCGGCGAGCGTACTTGGTCGGTGGAGCTGGCGGCGGTCCTCGGCATGACCCGTGGTATCAAGGCCGCGGTGGACCGGCCGCGTCACGACCTCGCGATGGAGCGCTACGCGCGCGGCGAGGAATCGGCGTTCGCCGAGGTCTACGACGCGATCGCGCCGCGGCTCTACGCGTTTCTCTTGCGGCAGACGCGGAGCGAAGCGCGGGCGAAGGACGTGCTCCAGCAGACGATGCTGAAGATTCATCTCGCGCGCGGCTCGTTCGCGCCGGGCGCCGCGGTGCTCCCGTGGGCTTACGCGATCGCGCGGCGGCTCTGGATCGATTCGACGCGACGCGGTCGCCGCGAGGTGCTCGTCGAAAACGAAACCGATCGCGCCGACGACGGCATCGCGCCCGACGCCGAGGTCTACTCGGCCGAGCTCGCCGCGCGCGTCAGGCGCGAGCTCGCGAAGCTGCCCGAGACTCAGCGCGTCGCCTTCCAGCTCGTCAAAGAAGAAGAGCTCACGATGGCCGAAGCGGCCGCGGTGCTCGGCACGACCGAGTCGGCGGTGAAGCTCCGCGCGCATCGCGCGTATCAAGCGCTGCGCGCCGCGCTCGGCGACGTCTTCGAGGAGGAGAAATCATGACGACGCTGCCGCCCGACATCCGCGCCGCCGTGCTCGCGCAGGCCAAGCGCGCGCCTTCGCCCGACGCGGCGAAAACGCGCCGCGCGTACGCGACCGTCGTGGTGCTCGGCGTGCTCGTCGCGCTCGCGTGCTTCGCGCCGTTCGGGCTCAAGCTGGGCGGGAGGCCCCCCGCGTTCATCGCGATCAGCGCGGCGGGTTGGGCGGCCATCGCGCTCGGCGCGACCCTCCTCGCGAGCTCGAAACGAAAGACGATGCTCGGCGTCGCGCGCTCGGTCCTCGCGTTCGTCGCGCTCGCCGCGGGCCCGGCGATCGTCGCGTGGGTGATGGGCTGCACGATGGGCTGGCCCGACGTGCGCGACGCCGCGGGCACGCTTCACCAGCACGTGACCTGTTTTCTCACGACCTCGCTCTTCGCGCTCGGACCCGCCGTCGCGCTCGCGTTCGTGCGTCGCGGCAGCGATCCGGTGCACCCGCGCGCGACTGGGGCGGCGCTCGGCGCGGCGGCGGCCGCGTGGGGCGGCGTGCTCATCGATCTGCATTGCCCGCTCGCCTCGGCGCCGCACGTGGCGATTGGCCACGTTCTTCCGGTCGCGATCTACGCGGCGCTCGGTGCGCTCGTCGGAGCGCGTCTCTTTGGGGTGCGCGGCTCCGCTGAAAAGTGATAAGGCCCACACGGCTGATGCGCATCTTGATGATCTCCTCGGAGGTCGAAACCTTCGCGCGCACGGGAGGGCTCGGCGACGCCGTCTACGGGCTCTCGCGCGCGCTCGCGCGTCTCGGCCACGACGTCTCGGTCGTCACGCCGCTCTACGGCACCACGCCGATTCCGCCGAAGCATTATTTTTGGGAGCACGGCGTGCTCGCGCGCGTCGGCTGGGGCGTCGACGACGTCCGCACGTGCGGCGTCTGCGAGGTGCGCGACGAGAGCGTCACCGGGGCCGGCGGCACGCTTCGCTTTTGCCTCCTCGCCGAGGACGCGCTCTTCGGTGCGCGTCGCGGGATCTACGGCGACGCGTCCGGCACCTTCGGCGACAACGAGCTCCGCTTCGCGACGCTCTCGCGCGGCGCGCTCGAAGTCGCCGCGCGCGTCTGGCCCGACGGGCCCGACGTCATCCACGCGCACGACTGGCACGCCGCGCTCGCGCCGATCTACGCGAAGTCGACGATGGGCGAATTCTGGTCGCGCATCCGCTCGGTCTTCACGGTCCACAATCTCGCGTATCAAGGCGTGCTCGACGCCGAGGCGCTCGATCGCCTCGCAATCCCGCGCGGCCTCTTTCACGACTTTTGTCTTCGCGACGCGGGCAACGTGAACTTGCTGAAGGGCGCCGTCGCGCTCTCCGACGCGGTGACGACCGTCAGCCCGACCTACGCGCGCGAGATTCAGCGCGACCAAGGTTTTTGGCTCGAGAGGTTCTTTCGTCGCCACACGAAAAAGCTCGTCGGCATCGCCAACGGCATCGACCAAGAGCGCTTCGACCCGCACACCGAGCCGGGCATCGCCGAGCGTTACGACGACGAGTCGGTGTGGCGCGGAAAGTGGGCGTGCAAGCAAGCGCTCGCCGCCGAGCTCGACATCGACTGGCCCGACGCGCCGCTCTTCGCGTGCGTCTCGCGTCTCACCGAGCAGAAGGGCGTCGATCTCCTCGTCGACACGCTGGGCGCGCTCGTCGAGCGCGGCGCGCGCGTCGTCTTGATCGGAAAAGGCGAGCCGCGCCTCGAGGACATGATTCACCACGCGTCGCTGCGATATCCCGGTCACGTTGCGTCGCGCGTCGCCTTCGATCCGGCGCTCGCGACGCGCGTTTATGCGGGCGCCGATTTCGTGATCGTGCCTTCGCGCTTCGAGCCGTGCGGTCTCACGCAGCTCTACGCGATGCGCTTCGGCGCGGTGCCGATCGTCACGGACGTGGGGGGCCTCCACGACACGGTCGCGCCGGCGAACCTCGCGCGCGGCTCGGGCACCGGGTTCGTCGCGGCCTCGCCGAGCGTCGTCGATTTGCTCGTCGCCTTCGAGGACGCGCTCGGAGCGTTCCTCGCGCGCGGCGCGTTCAACGAGCTTCGCCAGCGCGCGATGCGACGCGACTCGTCATGGCGGACGAGCGCACTCGAGTACGTTCGCGTCTACGAAGGAAGTAAGCGCGCGAGCGCGACGTAGAAATCGCTCATGCTCGGCATGCTCGTCGCTACCGGAGCGCGCGTCGCGACGCGCGCGGCCATTCAGAGCCATCGCGACGGTCAGGCGCGCGCCGCGGCGCTTCGCCAGCAGGTCCAAAACTTTCCATTCGCGCTCACGCCCAAAGCGTCCGACGCGGCGCTCTATCAGGATCTTCGCGCGACCTTCGGGCATCTCGTTCCTGGGCGCGCGCAGCTCACCGCGGTGCAGCCCGCTTGGGGCGAGCCGCCGGCCGACGCGATGCTCTGGCTCTCCGACGCGCCGATCACCGTGCGGTATCGCTACGAGCCGGCCGCGTTCGTCGCGGCGAGCGCCGCCGACCTCGCGACACGCACCGCGCAGACCTACGCCGCGAACCGCGCGCAGCGCGCCGTCGAATTGATCCCCGCCGACGCGTGGCTCTCGACGTGGTCGGTCGAAGCGGCGGCGCACGCCGAATACGATCTCCCGGCGCCCGACGCAGCCGGAGCCGATCACGAGGAGCTCTTCGTCCTCGTGCGCGGCGGCATGGTGATGTTCGTGACGACGCGTCATCCGCGCGCCGGCGTCGACCCGATCACGCTCTCGCTCTTTCGCTCGGCGACCGAGGGCTCGATGTGCTGGGACGCGCAGCGTTGGCAGAGCGGCACGACGCCGTGGCCGGAGAGCACGTTCCTCGAGCCGCGCATGCTCGCGACGCTCACGCCGTATCGAAGCGACCAAGCCGCGTGGCTCGCGCGCGAGCACGGCCCGATGAGCGAGGACGAGCGCGCCGGCATTTACGACGCGCTCGATCGCGTTCTTCGTACGGCAGGTCCCGCTTGGTCGATGCTCGACGCGAGCGCGCACGCGTCGCATCGCGTGACGCTCTTGGCCGCGATTCGCGAGTCGAAGCTTCGCGCGTTCGTCGACGCGACCTTCGCCGAGGTGCGAAGCGCGCACGATCTCCGCGGCCTCGCGATGATGATCGGCCGCGTGTCCGGCGCCTGATGCCCGAGCTGCCCGACGTCGAAATCGTACGGCGCAAGCTCGCGAGCGTGCTCGAAGGCGCGAAAGTGACGAGCGCGAGTTCGGACGATCGCCGCATCCTCCGGCCGGCGGCGCCGAGCGCGTTCACGCGTGCGCTCGTCGGCCGTCGCGTCGTCGGCATCGACCGTCGCGGAAAGTGGCTTCGCGTGCGTCTCGACGACGGCGCGCGCGTTTTTTCTCATTTGGGTCTCACCGGCTGGTGGGTCGCGCGCCCGCCGGAGGCGCCGCCCGAACGTTTCGAGCGCGCGCGCATCGACGTCGCACGCGGCAAGCGTCGCGCGAGCGTTCGCTACGTCGATCCGCGCCGCTTCGGCCGGCTCCTCGCCGCGCGCGAAGACATCGAACCGTGGCGCGAGCTCGGACCCGATCCGCTCCTCGATGGGCTCGACGCGCGAGCGCTCTCGGAAGCCGTCGGCGAACGGCGCCGCGCGATCAAGGAAGTTCTCATGGATCAATCGATCGTCGCAGGCGTCGGAAACATCCTCGCGACCGAAGCGCTGTGGCGCGCGCGCATCGATCCTCGCACGCCGACGTCACGCCTCGCGCCCCGCGACATCGCGTCGCTCTCGCGTGCGGTGCGCGCCGAGATCCAAAAAGAGCTCCGCGCACGCGAGGCGGGCGGCGAAGAATGGCACGACGATTTCGCCGCGTATGGACGCGCCGGCAAGCCGTGCCGTCGCTGCGGTGCGTCGTTCGTTCGCGTCGTGCTCGGCGGTCGCGGCACGATCTTTTGCCCCCACTGTCAGCGCGATTGACGCGGCGCGGTGTTGATCCCACCCCGGTCCCGGAGTTAAGCCACGGGGATGGAGTCGCCGCTCCGCACAGAGCGCCTCGTGCTTTTGCCGATCACGCGCGACCTCGTCGAGGCCGTGCTCGTCGGCAATCGCGAAGAAGCAGAGCGACTCGTCGGCGCGCGCTTTCCGGATTTGTGGCCCGGCCGTGCGCTCGTCGAGCGTGCGTTCTCGTGCCCGATCGAAAAGCTGCGCCGCGATCCCGACGCGTGGCTCTGGGGCGCGCGCGTGCTCGTGATGAAAGGACAGCCCATCGTCGTGGGCAGCGTCGTGCTCAACGGTCGACCCGAGGGCGGCGTCGTCGAGGTGGCTTACGGCGTCGACGAAGCGTGGCAGGGCAAGGGCCTCGCGACCGAGGGCACCGGGGCCGTCGTGCGATGGGCGCTCGACCAGCGCGACGTCACGCGCGTGCAGGCGTGCACGTTCCCGTGGCACCGCGCGAGCCAGAAGGTGCTCGAAAAAATCGGCATGCACCAAGTCGGCTTTCGTCAGACCGACATGTTCGGGGATCTCGTCGTTTACGAACGCTCCAATGAGCGTTCCGCTTCTCACTCCGCGTAAGCGCGTGCGCGCTCTTTCCGCTTGCCGCACTGCGGCGAAGCCTATTTTTGGCTTGTTTTGCGTGAGGCATGTAGGTTGCAAAAATCCCGATCAACCCGAGGAGACATCCGTTGAATCGTTACACCAAGATTGATGCTGAGCTCGTCGTCGCCCCGCGTGAGGTGCTCGAAGCGCGCCCGCGCAGCACGCCCCCGTCTCGTTCGATGAAGGACGAGGAACGTCGAAACGAAGAAGAGCGTTGGGACAACGCTCCGTGCACGGACTGACGAAGTAGACTCGGCGCGATGTCGCATCGCGCGAGCGCCGTTCTCTTCGCCGCTGCGCTCGTTGGCGCGCTCATCGCGTGCGCGGGCAGGCCTGCGGTGACGCCGAACGGTCGCGCCGGACGCGAAACGAAGAGCAACATCGCGCGCGCCGACTACGCCGGCTCGGCCGCGTGCGCGCGGTGCCACGCGGGCATCGCCGAAAAATGGGGCGCGTCGCCGATGCACAACATGACGCGGAGCGCCGCCGCCGGCGTGAGCCGCGCGCCGTGGAGCGGCGTCGCGCTGCGATTCAAAGACGACTCGGTCGAGCTCTCCGAGCGGGACGGCGCGCGTTTCGTTCATGTGCATTCTGCACGTTTCGGCGACGCCGACTACCGCGTGACCCGCGTCATCGGCGGTCACTACCGCGAGGACTACGCGGGCGTTCCTATCGGCTCGAGCACGCGCGACGAGCTCATCATGCCGATCTCGTATCTCTTGTGGTCGAAGAAGTTTCGCTACAAGGGTTACTCCGTGATGTCGCGCGAGCGGCCGGGGCTCGCGGCAGGTCCCGTGTGGAATCGCACCTGCATCTTCTGCCACAACACCGAGCCGTATCTCGACGACATGCTCGGCGGGCTGCTCGGCGATCTCTCGCCGAGCGAGCGGCGACACGCCGCGTATCAAGGCGAGCTCGTCGATCCGCTGCTTCCCGCGGGCCATCGATGGCCCGCGATAATCGAAGATCCGGGCGCGTTGAAAGACGCGCTCGACGACGAGATCGCGCACCTCGGCGGCGCGCGCGAAAGTGGAAGCGTCGCCGCAGTCGCGATGCACGCGATCCGCACGACGCGCGATCGCTTCGCCGCGGACGATTTGATCGAGGTCGGCATCGGCTGCGAGTCGTGCCACGGCGGATCGATCGAGCACGCGCGCGATCCGTCGGTGCACACGTCGTTCGCGCCCCACGGCGCCGGCGTTCGCTTTTCGGGATCCGACGAGCCCGCGCAGCGCATCAATCGCACCTGCGCGCGCTGCCACCAGGTCCTCTTCTCGCGCTATCCGTACACGTGGGAGGGGGGCCTCCGCGACGCCGACCCGCCCGGCGGGAGCGAGATCAACTCCGGCGAAGGCCGCGATTTCCTGCTCTCGCGTTGCTCGAAACGTGCATCCTGCACGCTTTGTCACGACCCGCACAGCCCGCAGGACACCGCGAAAGAGGGCGACGCGATCTGCACGCAGTGCCACGCGAGCCTCGCGAGCGGAGCGGCGCAGCGCGCGCACACGCATCACGATCCCGCCGGCGCGGGCGGCCGCTGCGTCGCGTGTCACATGCCGAAAAAAAACATGACGCTCGATCTTCGCCTCGGGCGCTACCACCGCATCGCGTCGCCCAACGAGCCCGCCAAGATGCTCGATCGCCCGCTCGAGTGCGCGCTCTGCCACGGCGACTGGACGGTGAGAAAAACCGCCGACGAAATGGAAAAGCTCTGGGGAAAGCGCATCGACCGCGCGGTCCTCGACGGCGTCTACGGCGATCTCGATCAGAACGTTCTCGACGCGACGCTCGCCCGCGGCAAGCCGCACGAGAAGGCCGTCGCGATGAGCCTCCTCGGTGACCGCAAAGACAAGCGCGCCGCGCGCGCGATCTCGGCCGAGCTCTTGAACGAGTACCCGCTCGTCCGCTTCTACGCCGAGCGCGCCCTCGAGCGAATCTCCGGCGACCCGTCACCGATCGACTTGAACGCCGACGACCCCACCATCCGCGCCCAAGCCTCCGAATGGGCCACCCGCATCACCCGCTGACCGCCGAGAGAGAGAGACATAAAGACAGGAAGATTCGAAGGGAGAGAGGAATTTTGTTGTGATCAAACCAACAAAAAATTCTCTCTCCCTTCCTCTCTTCCACTCTTTATGTGAAATCTTCTTCCGGGTTGAGCACGCTCATGACCTCGTCGGCGAGGGCTTCGGCGCGGTCGGTCGTGAGGTCGAGGGCGTCGACGAGCTGCAGATCCAGCTCGAACTCTTCGTCGCTCGTGTCGAGATCGGCGACGCCCATCGCGTACGCGACTTTGTAGGCGAGCTCGCGCGCGCCGGGCGACATCGTCGTGCCGAGCGCGCGGAGGTGCTCGTCGAGGCCGTCGCCGACGCGTTCGACGCGCGCGTACATTTGGTCGAGCACGACGTCGAGCTGCGCGGCATCGACCGGCGCGGCGCGCAAGCGCTCGAGCACGGCGCGGAACGCGTCGACCTCCGCGGGGTCGAGTTTTCGATCCGCGGCGATCGTCACGTACGCGATCTCGACGATGGCGTCGGCCTCGGCGGGCGTCAACTTCGCGCCCGTCGGGACCACGCTGGCGATTTTCTCCCCGTTCGACATTCAGCTCAGGAAGAGCATCTCACGATATTTCGGCAGGGGCCACATCGCGTCGGAGACGAGCCCTTCGATCTCGTCGCACACGCGGCGGACCTCCACCATCGACTGCGCGACGTCTTGCGCGAGCGCCGCGGCTTTCGCGTCGTGATCCTCGTGCGCTTCGGCTTTCGAGAAGACCTCGCCGAGGTTCTTCTTTCGCGTCTGGAGCAGATCGCAAAGGTGCGCGATGCGCTCGGCGCTTTCTTTTTGCGGCGTCGCAGCGAACCCCGCGGCCTTCGCCGCCGCCGCGCCCTCGGCGAGCTTGCCGTGATACTGGAGCGCCGCCGGCAAGACGACCGTGTCGACGAGCTGCGTGAGCGTCTCGACTTCGATCGCGACGTCTTTGATGTAGCGCTCGAGACGAACGTGGAATCGGCTCGTGAGCTCCGCTTCGCTGAAGACGCCCGAATCGACGAGCATCTTCTTCGAGGTGGGCGTGACGAGCTGCTTGAGCGCCTCGGGCGTCTTGCGGAGGTTCGGCAGGCCGCGTTTCTCGGCCTCGCGCACCCACTCGTCCGAGTAGTTGTTGCCCTCGAATCGCACGGCCTTCGTCGCGACGATCGCGTCGCGAATGACTTCGAGCACCGCCGCGTCGACGCTCTTGGTCTGCTGGAGCTTGGCTTTGAGCGCGCTCGTGATCTCCGCCATGCCGTCGGCGACCGCCGCGTTGAGCAGCGTGATCGGAAACGCCGTCGACGCGCTCGACCCGACCGCGCGAAACTCGAACTTGTTCCCGGTGAAGGCGAACGGCGACGTGCGGTTGCGATCGGTGTTGTCCTTCATGACCTCCGGGAGCTTCGCGACGCCGAGACGAATCACGGCCGCTTCGCCGCTCTCGCTGCCTTTGCCCGCCTTTTCGACCTCGTCCAAAATGCGCGAGAGCATGTCGCCGAGGAACACGCTGATGATCGCCGGCGGCGCTTCGTTCGCGCCGAGGCGGTGATCGTTTCCGCTCGACGCGATGCCCGCGCGCAAGAGGCCCGCGTGCTTGTGCACGCCCTTGAGCACCGCCATCGTCACGAGCAAGAAGCGCAGATTCTGGTGCGGGGTCTTGCCCGGCTCGAGCAGGTTCTGCCCGTCGAGCTCGCCGCCGCCGGTGATCGCCATCGACCAGTTGTTGTGCTTGCCGCTCCCGTTCACGCCAGCGAACGGTTTTTCGTGGAGCAAGCACGCGAGCCCGTGACGCTGCGCGACCTTGCGGAGCACTTCCATCGTGAGCTGGTTGTGATCGGTCGAGAGGTTCACCTCCTCGAAGATCGGCGCGGTCTCGAACTGCGACGGCGCGACCTCGTTGTGACGCGTCTTCACCGGCACGCCGAGCTTGAAGAGCTCGTGCTCCATCTCCGCCATGAACGCGAGAACGCGCGCCGGAATCGACCCGAAATAATGGTCTTCGAGCTGTTGGCCTTTGGGCGGCTGGCCGCCGAGCAGCGTGCGCCCGCTCATCACGAGGTCGGGACGAAGCATGTAGAATGCACGATCAATCAGGAAGTACTCTTGCTCGGCGCCGAGCGTCGCGACGACGCGCTTGGCGGTCTGGCCGATCGTCGCGAGCAATTCGGTCGCGCGCGCCGAGAGCACGTCGACCGAGCGGAGGAGCGCGGTTTTCTCGTCGAGCGCGTCGCCGTGGTAGCTGATGAAGACGCTCGGGATGCAGAGCGTCGACACGCCGCCCATCTCCATGATGAAGACCGGGCTCGACGGGTCCCACGCGGTGTAGCCGCGCGCCTCGAACGTGGTGCGCATGCCGCCCGACGGAAAGCTCGACGCGTCCGGCTCGCTCTGAATCAGCTGCGCGCCCGAAAACTTTTCGATCGCCGCCTTGTGATCGTCGAACGTGAGAAACGCGTCGTGCTTCTCGGCGGTCGATCCGGTCTGCGGCTGAAACCAGTGGCAGAAGTGCGTGCAGCCGCGCGAGAGCGCCCACTCCTTGATCGCGTGCGCGACGACGTTCGCGATGTCCTTGTCGAGACCTTTGCCGTGCTCGACCGTCGAGCGAAGCTTCGCGTAGACGTCGCTCGGCAGCTTGTCGCGCATCTGGCTCAAGCTGAACGTGTTGATGCCGAAGTACTCCGAGATCTTGAGCTTGTGACCCTGCTCGTCGCGCGGCACCTCGACGTGGCGCGGGACGCGGTTTTTCAGGTCGAAAATGACGTTGAAGCGGGGGCTCGTGCCGTGGCTCATGAATGACCTCTGGTGTTTGAGACGAGCGTTGCTAGCTCGTCGTGACGCTCGCCGCAATGGTGAGCCCGCGCGTGTTTCGGCCGCGTTTCGGCGCGCGAAATTCCGCGCTCAGCGCGGCACGAACGTCACGCTCTTGGCGGTTTCCGTCATGTTGCCCCACATGCGACTGTGAGCGAGGACCGCGATCGTCACGAGCTGCGGGCGCACCTCGAACTGATACGTCTTCTTCCGCGAGAAGCCGAGCGGCGTGACGATGGTCGCTTCGACCGTGTGCCAGCCGGGCGGCATCTCGGCCCACCAATCGAAGCCGCCCATGAAGCTCGTGTCGAGCACCAGGTGGCCGTTCACCGCGAGCCGCATGCGCGCATCGCCCAAAAAGAAGCCCGGCTGCGGAAAAATGACGCGAAGGACGCTCACGCCGGGGAGCATACGGCGGAAGAGGCCTTCAGTTTCCCCACAGGCGTGCCGTACCCAGGTGCGTCATGGCTTCGAACTTCGAGCAAGAGCCCATCACCGCGCGGCGCACCGTGAGCCCCGCGCTTTTGCGCGAGTCGCGCAATCCGCTGAGCGTCCGCCCGACGACGCCGGTTCCGTCCGTCTCGTGGCCCTCCGAGGATCCGATCGTCTCGGTGGTCGAAGTCCAGGAGCTCGACGAGGACGACGCGAAGCTCTCGACCCTCTTCGAAGTGCGCGAGATCAACGCTTCGCGCACGCGCGATCCACGGTCCGAATGAGTCAGTGATACTTGCCGAGCGAAATGCCGTAATTGAAATATCGCGCGGCGAGATCGCCCGCGAGCCGGATCTGCCACGGGTCGTCGCCGAAGAGGCCCCACGGGTTGAACTTGAAGAGCCGGATGTCGAGCCCCGCGGTGAAGTGCTCGCGCGAGAACGCGTCGGCGTAACGCGCCGGCTCGAAGTACGTGCCGCCGCGGAGCTTGAGCCAATCGCGAATCGCTTCGGTCTCGAACGCGAGGCGAGGGGAGACGACGATGTTTTCGCCCGAGCGAATGTCGCGCTGCGCGAGAAAATCCGAGATGCCGACCGCGTTCGGCGTGTTGCCGGTGACGAGCACGCCGAGGAGCAAGAGCATCTCGCGGCGGTCCCAGAGGCGCGCTTGCGATTTTTGGAGATCGACGAGCGCGTCGAGCTCTTTTTTCATCGCCGCGTCCTCGCGCGCTTCGGCGTCGAGCTCCTCGAGCTCGAGCCCGCGACGCACGCGATCGCGCGCTTTTTCCGGCGCGGCGGCGATTGCGCGCGCGTGCTTTTCGGCGCGTGCGAGGCGCGCGGCTTCGTAGCGCGCGCGGATCGCGTCCTCGGCGTGCGTCGTGTCGAGCCTCGGCCGGTTGAGCGGACGCCGCCCGAGCTCGAGCGCGCCGCCGACCTCGATTTCCCACGGCAAGATGATGCGCGACGGAAGGATCTTCCCGTCGACGACCTGCGAGCCGTCCTGGAGCTGCGAGGTGCCGTGAATGTCGCCGACGTCGAGCTCGGTGCGGAGCGTCGCGCCGAGCCGAAACGGCGAGCGCTTCGGCGCGAGCACCGCGCCGAGCTGCATGCTCGCGCCGCCGCTCGAGAGGAGCGTCTCGTTGTTGCCCGCGACTTGTTGATCGAGCTCGAACGTCGCTGCGCGAAAGCCGACGCCGAGCATCAGCTGCTCGTCGAGGAACGCGCTCGCGATCGACCCCGTCACGCGATTGATGACGACGCTGTCGCTCGCTTGATTGACGTCCACGCTCTCGAGGCCGAAGCGGATTTGGTCGTAGACGACGGTCACGCCGAAGGCGCCGTACTGCACCTCGAGGCCCGCGTTGATCGTGACCGAGTTCGAGAAGCGCGTCGGGAGCGATTGAAAATCGGGTCCGCGATTTTCGAAATCGTTGCCCGCGAACGCGCCCGGGTTCGTGAAGCCGAGACAAATGTCGTAGTCCCACGTGCCGAGGCTGTACGGCGCGCGCACTGCCGGCGCCGCCGCGTTCGAGTATTCGCCCTCGCACCACTCGGCGAGCGCCGAGTACGCGCCAGCGAGCCCGATCACGCGGCTCGCCGTGGTCACCGGACCTTGGAACAAATCGAGCGAGTAGTTGCTCGACCGAATCGGCGGCACGTCTGCGCGTGCGCGCTCGACGGGAAGGGCAAGGAGCACCGCGCCGAACAGCGTGTACTTTACATGCATCAGGGATAGTTGCAGGTCACACGAAACCCGTCGCCGGTCGGGTCGACGTCGCACGAGCACGCCGGCGCCGGATAGTGCGTGAGGATGCACGCGCACGTCGGATTGGGCAGGCAGTCGATCGGAATCGCGCGGCAAGTCGGGTATCCCGCGTCGACCATGCACGCCGACGCGTCACCAAAATCCGCGTCGTCGCCGCCGCCGTCGTCGACGGGCGTGTTCTGCGCGCCGCCGGCGGAGTGAAGGCACATGTCGAGCGTGCCGTCGCAGACGCACTCGTCGCAGAGGAACGGTCCGCCGACGTACTTCGTCGCGTCGTCCGCGGCGTCGGTCGCCGCGTCCGGAAATCCGCCGTCCTTCGGAAATGTCGCGTCGAAGCCGCCGCCGTCGAACGGCTCGGCGATGTCGTCGCTCGGAAAAATCGGGCCGCCGCCCCCGCAAGCCACGAGGCCGAATCCGAGCGCGATCACGTAGGTCCGCATGCCTCGCCTGATGGCCATTCTCCCACCGTTCCGTTATAAACGCGGCCGAAAAGACATGGCCATCGAGATTCGCGAGCACACGCCCGGCAAGGACACGGACGACTTCATCAAAGCGGGATTCGAAGTCTTTCGAGACGACCCGATGTGGGTCCCGCCGCTCGACTTCGAGTTCAAAGAGCGCCTCTCGCCCAAGCACAACCCGTTCTTCAACCGCGCCGAGGTCACCCTCTTCACCGCGTGGAAAGACGGCAAGCTCGCCGGCCGTTGCTCGGCGACCATCGACCGCGAGCATCTCAAGCTCTGGAACGACGACACCGGCTTCTTCGGCTTCTTCGACACGGTCGACGATCCCGAGGTCGCGCGCGCGCTCATGGCCGCGGCCGAAAAGTGGCTCACGTCACGCAACATGAAGCGCATGATCGGCCCGCTCTCGCTCTACGCGAACGACGAGATCGGCTGCCTGATCGAAGGCTTCGATTACCCGCCGAACCTCATGATGGCGCACTCGCGCCAGTATCAGGGCGCCCTCATCGAAGCGACCGGCTGCGAAAAAGAAAAAGACCTCTTCTGCTGGAAGTACGACGCCGCCCACAAATTCCCCGACCGTGTCTTGAAAGCCTGGGAGCAAATCAAGTCGCTCCCCGAGGTGAAGCTCCGCTCCGTCGACCCGTCGCGCATGGAGGAAGAGCTCCAGGTGATCATGGACATCTACAACGACGCCTGGAAGGGCAAGTGGGGCATGGTCCCGGCGCTCCCGGACGAGGTGAAGAAGATCGCCAAGGACATGAAGCTCATCTTGGACCCGGACATCGCCTTCATCGCCGAAATCAACGGAAAACCCGCCGGAATGTGCATTCTCTTGCCGAACCTCAACGAGGCCATCGGCGATCTGGGCGGGAAATTGTTTCCGTTCGGTTGGGCGAAGCTCCTCTGGCGGGTCAAGGTCAAGCACCCCGAGTCGTCGCGTCTCATGATGCTGGGCATCAAGGGCGAGGCGCGGAGCAACGTGAAGAGATACGGGGGCCTCTCCGCCGCCATGTATGTAGAGGTTGCGAAACGCGGCAGCGCCAAGGGCTACAAATGGGGCGAGCTTTCCTGGACGCGCGAGGACGACGCGCCCATCAACCTCGGCATTCGCTCGATGGGCGCGAAGATCTACAAAAAGTACCGGGTCTACCGAAAAGCCCTGGCATGAGGACTGGCCAGGCGCGGCGAATCCTGCGATGATCACGCCCAGTATGTCGTCCGAGGCTCCGACTTCCGCCAACACCGAGATGCCGGTGGAGATCGGTCAGACGCTCGCTGGCAAGTACAAGGTCGAAGAGGTCATCGGCATCGGCGGCATGGGCGTGGTCGTGGCAGCTCGCCACATGCAGCTCGATCAGCGAGTCGCGCTCAAGTTTCTGAAGCACGAGGCGATGCAGAGCGAAGAGGCCGTCGAACGCTTCATTCGCGAGGCGAAAAACGCGGTGCGCTTGCACAGCGAGCACGTCGCGCGCGTGACCGACGTCGGCACGCTCGAAAACGGCGCGCCGTACATGGTGATGGAATACCTGGAGGGCGCCGACCTCTCGCGCGTCGTGCAGGCCACCGGTTCGATCACGATCGAAGAGGCTGTGGCATTCGTGCTTCAGGCTTGCGAGGCGATCGCCGAAGCGCATTCGCTCGGCATCATCCATCGCGATCTCAAGCCGCAGAATCTGTTCGTCACGCGGCGCGTGGACGGGCGGCCGCTCGTGAAGGTGCTCGACTTCGGCATCTCGAAGACGCTCGAGCAAGCGGGCGGTCTCGTGCTGACGCGCACGTCGTCGATCATGGGCTCGCCGCTCTACATGTCACCCGAGCAGATGCGCTCGACGAAGAACGTCGACCAGCGGTCGGACCTCTGGGCGCTCGGCGTGATCTTGTACGAGCTTCTCACCGGGCGCGTACCGTTCGAGGCCGAGGCAATTCCGGAGCTCTGTCTCAAGGTCGTGCAGGATCAGCCCGACCCGCCGAAGAGCCTTCGTCCGGAGCTCGCCGAAGGGCTCAACGCGGTCGTCTTGAAGTGCTTGGAGAAAAATCCGGCGCACAGGTTCGACAACGTCGCCGAGCTCGCTGCGGCGCTCGAGCCGTACTCGGAGATGGCGCGCGGCGCGAGCGAGCGCATTCACTCGACGCTTCATCTGCCTTCGCGACCGCCGATGGTGAGCATCCCGGCGATCGGCTCGACCTCGAATCCGAAGATTGGCACCGGCGGCACCGCGTGGGGCACGACGCAAGCCATCGCGGCGGCGCGCAAGAAGCGAATGCCGTTCATCGCGGGCGGCGCGGCGGTCGCGCTCGTGTCGATCATCGGGATCGTCTTTGCGCTTCGCTCCAACGCGACGGCGAAGACGGAAATCGCGCCGGTCAACGCGACGCAAACGCCCAGCGCCGCGCCGGTCGAGCCCAAATCAGCGCAGCCCGCGGTCACCGCGGCGCCGATTCAGACGCAAGAGACGCCGGAGCCGGTCGTGACGGCGTCGGCCGCGCCGACCGCGACCCACGCGGCGCAAACGACCGCGCGTCCCCACGCTTCGACGACCAAGCCGGGCCAAACGACGCGGCCTGGCCCGGCTTCGACGAAGGTCGCTCCCGCCGTGACTGCGCCGCCCAAAAACTTCGAGTAGAAGGATCCCATGAAACGCTTCGCTTGTGCCACGAGCGTCGCCTTGCTCGCGTGGTCTGCCTCGGCAGTCGCGCAACAGGCGCAGCCGCAAGAGGAAGGAAGCTTCCAGGCCGTCTCCGCTGCGAAGACTCTGTTCGATCAGGGTCAGAAGCAGATGGAGGAGAAGAATTACGCGGCCGCGTGCGCGAGCTTCAAAGCGAGCAACGAGCAGGTCGCGCGTATCGGCACGCTGTTGAATCTGGCCGACTGTTACGAAAAAGCGGGCAAGCTCGCGAGCGCGTGGGGCGCGTATTTCGACGCGATCAACCTCGGTCGACGTCAAGGACGGCCGGAGTACGAAGAGTTCGCGCAGAAGAAGAAAGACGAGCTCGAGCCGAAGCTCTTGAAGCTGACGATCGACGTTCCGCTCGACGTTCGCGTCGACGGCATCACGGTCAGACGCGACAACGTCGTCGTCGAGCCCGCCGCGTGGGGCGTGCCGATCGCCGTCGACCCGGGCAACCACAGCGTCGACGTCATCGCGCCGCACAAGCTCCCCGAGCACAAAGAAATTCAGGTCGACGAAGACCACAAGATGGCCGAGCTCAAGGTCGACAAGCTGCTCGACGCGCCGGTCGTGAAGCAGACCGAGCAGACGCAGGTCGTCGAGAAGGTCGTGCAGGTCCCGAGCATGTGGACGCCGCTCCGCATCGGCGGCATCGTGCTCGGCGGCGTGGGGGTCGCGTCGGTCGTGGTCGGATCGATCCTCGGGCTCGTCGCGAACAGCACGTATCAGAGCGCGTTGAAGAACGAATGCGGCGGCGACCCGAACGCTTGCAACGTGGCGGGCGTGTCGGACGGCGCGACGGCGCACAGCCTCGCGGGCGTCGCGACGGGGCTCTTCGTCGGCGGGCTCATCGCGGTCGCGGGCGGCGTCACGCTGTTCGTCATCGGAGCGCCGCATCAGCATCCCGAAGCGGCCGCGATGCGCTTTCGCGTGCAACCGATGATCGGCGGCGCCGGGGCCACTTTCGGGGGCGCGTTTTGAAACGTCGCGCGCTCGCGCCGCTAGCCGCGCTCGTCGCGGTGGCGGGGTGCGCCGACTTGTTCGGATTCGAGCAGCTGAATCTCGCGGACGCCGGCGGACCGGATTCGTCGGTGCCCGACGTCGCACCGGACGTCGCACCGGACGCCGCGACCGACGCCACGATCGACGCCGGGCCCGACGTCACGGGGTGCCAGTCGGTCCGCTGGCCGGGCGAGCCGGATGCGAGCTCGAACGCCGTCCCCACCAATTACGATCTCGCGATTCGCCACGTTCATCTGACGAGCACCGAAGACGGCGGCGCCGCGAATTTCGGCTTCGACCTCGATCGCAAATGCACGGTCGACCTCGCGAGCGCTTCGTGTCAGCCCGCGAACCCGAGCGAGGTCATCCCCGACAACCCGGGCGGCGTCGACAACGAATCGATCGATCTCATCAACACGCTCATCGGCAAAGAGCCGGCGATCGCGAGCGCGCTCGGTGACGACGCGCTCAACGCCTTGATCGACGCGGGCCAGTTCAGCGTGCTCATCCGGATTTCGGGGCTGCAGAGCGACCAGCATCAGACGAGCAAACAAGGCTTGAGCATCGCGCTCCAAGCCGCGCCGCACCTCGTGACGGCCCCGCCGCAATGGGATGGTTTGGATCGCTGGCAGGTCGCCGCGTCGGACACGGCAGAAGGGCTCGACGGAGGGTCGAATTATCCGGCGGCGGCGCTTTTCCTGCCCGCGCTCGTCAACGACGGCACGCTCGTCGCGACCGGGGAGGGGCCCGAGACGCTCACCCTCGTCCTTCCGACGTTCGGGACGCTCACCGGCGTCTTGCCGATCAAGCTGTCGCAAGTCGTCGTCACCGGCAAGCTCGTCCTGCGAGGCGACGGCCAGTACGACATGACGCAGGGCCTCATCGCGGGTCGCTGGGCGGCGGCCGACGCGCTCGAGGCGATCGCGAGCCTCTCGTACGACGGCGGCGCGCTCTGCGCCGGCGCGAACGCGTTCATCTATGACTTTCTCACGAAGATCGCCTGCCCGAAGCGCGACATCAACGCGACCGGCTTCGACGACGACTCGCACGCGTGCGACGCGTTCTCCGTCGTCGTGGCCTTCGACGCGGTCGCGACCGAAGTGTCGAACATCCCGGTGCCCGATCCGGTTTCCGCGACGCCGTGCGCCGACGCCGGCCTCTGCTCGAATTGATTCATTCGAGGACGGCGCGCTCGCCGATGCCGAGCACGGTCACGCGCGCCTCGAGGCCGCGCGCGCGAACGAGACGCATCAGCGTGTCGCGCGCCTCGTGCGGCGCATCGAACGAATCGACGAAGGTGTCGAAGTGCATCGGGATCATGCGGCGCGCGCCGAGATCGCCGAACGCGGCGAGCGCTTCGGTCGGATCCATGTGCACGCTCTCCATCACCGCGCGCGGGTGAATCGGCGCAATCGGAAGAAGCGCGAGGTCGAACGGCCCGAAGCGTCGCGCGGCCTCGCGAAAATCGTCGCGCGCATAAGCCGTGTCACCCGAGAAATAAACGCTGACGCCGTGATAGCGAACGACGTACCCGGTGAACGCGTGCATCCACGTGTCGAGCATGTAGCGGCCGCCGACGTGGCGCACCGGCACCGCGGTGATCTGCATGCCGCGATCGTCGACCGTCTCCCATCGCGCGAGGTCGACCGCGTCGAAACGAAAATTCGTCAAGTAGACGAGCCCGCCTTCGGGCATGTACGCGCGCCGAACTTTGGGCTCGATTTTTTCGAGCGAGTCGAGCGAGAGATGATCGAAGTGCATGTGCGAAATCAAAACGGCGTCGAGCGGCGGGAGATCGTTCGGGTCGACGGGGACGCCCACTTTGCGATGTGAAACGCCGCCGCCGATCGTGTCGACGAGCACGGGATCGGTGAGCACGAAGCGGTCGTCGATTTGGACGAGCATCGTCGCGTGACCGATCCACGAGACGGCGAGGTGAGCGTGCTCGAGCGCGGGGTGAGCGAGTCGATGCTCGGGCGGTGCGGTCGTCACGCACGCGGCGAGCATGAGCGGCAGGGCGCGAGTCAGAACCAACGAAACCTCAGCATGGCAGTCGCCGGCGCGAGCGTGAGCCGCGGCGCGTACGAGACGAAGAGGCCGAGCGCGCCGAAAAACAGCGAAAAACCTGCCTCGATCTCGGCGCTCGACTCCGCGCCGAAACATCCGCCGGCGCCGATCGTGAACGCGACCTTCTCGCCCCGCGCGAGGATCGGAAAGGTCGCGTGCACCCCGGCGCGCACGATCCACTCGTCGGATTTTGCCGTGAGGTATTCGGGCGAAACGAAGAGCTCGACCGATCCCGACTGCCGCGTGAGCGGCTCGACCACGAACGTGCGCCACGGCGAGAGCTTTCGATACATGCCGAACGAATAGAGCAGCGGCGTCAGCTGCCAGCGTAGGCCCGCCGCGGGAGCGACGCCGCCGAACCCGAGCTCAGGGCTCGGGACGAGCTGCGCGAGCATCCAATAAAGCGTCGGCGGCGGGTGCGGGTCGTACGGTTTTTCAGCCGAGGCGTGCGCGACCGCGGGGAGCAGCAAGGCCGCGAGAATCGGTCCGACACGCAAGGCCGCTATGGTACAAGGCCAGGCATGCCGGGTCGAACCACGCTGATCGTCGGGGCCACCGGGCGACTCGGCGTCGCCCTCGCGCGCGCCCTCCACGCGCGCGGGGACAAAGTCGTGCTCACCGCGCGCGACCCCAACAAGCTGCTCGCCATGTCGCGCGATTTGGGCGACGCGCCTTTCGTGACGTCGGACTTGCTGCGCGACGACGCGGTCGAAATCATCGTCGCCGGGCTGCGCGAGAAAAAAATTCGAATCGACGATCTCGTGCTCGCGTGCGGCCCGTTCCCGCGGACGCCATTCGAAGCGCTCCGGCGCGAGGATCTGCACGCGACGATCACCGTGCACGCGGTCGCGCCGCTCTTGCTCGTCGCGGCGCTCAAAGACGATCTCGCGCGCGCCCACGGCGCAGTCGTCGCGCTCGGCGACGCGGGCATCACGCGCCCGTACGAAAATCACGTCGCGTACATCACCGCGAAAGGCGCCCTCGCGACCGGCCTCCGCGCGCTCTCGGTGGAGCTCGCCCCGGACGTGCGCGTCAACATGGTCGCCCTCGGAATCGTCGCCGACCCCGAGGCGGATGCGGATCCCCTCCGCACCCACCGCCTCGCGACGCGCACCCCGCTCGGCCGCTTCGGCACACCCGAAGAAGTGGTGCACGTGGTGCTAGCCCAACTCGACGCGACGTGGGCCACCGGAGAAATCTGGGGCGTGGGCCGCTGAAGGAAGCTCACGCGATGATCCAGTGGGCGCGTCATGTCGCGCATCGAGCGCTTGGGATTCTTGGTCAGGTCTGGCGACGGGACTGGGCGGTCCTCCTGCTCATCTGTGCGTTGAACCTCTTCGTCTCGCGCCGAACATGGGGCGGGGGGATCTGGGCGGACAACGACTCGGTCTGCCATTACGCGTATCTGCGCCACTTACTCGAGGAGTTTTATCCCAGGACCGGCACATTCATGGGGTTTTCGCCCAAGTTCAACATGGGCGTTCCGTTCCTTCTCTACAACACCCCGCCCGGTCTCTACCTGGCGGCGGCCGCTGTCTCTAAGGTCACCGGCGTCAGCGCTCTGATTGCGCTCAAGCTCGTCGTGGTCGCCGCGTTTTTGAGCGTTCCGCTGCTCGGCTATGCGCTCGCGGCCTCTTTCGAGGAACACCGGACCGACTTTCCGAAAATGGCTGCGATCAGTCTATCGCTCTTCTCGTCAGAGCTCTTCGGCCTCGAGTTTTACTTCAAGAACGGAATGCTGAATCCCGCGCTCGGGATCCCCTTGATGTTGGCGACGCTCGTCGCGTACCGACGCGCGCAGACGTCTGCAGCTCCGCGCTCGTTCTTGTGGACCGGCCTCGGGGCTTTGTTCTTCGCGGCCACCGTCTTCACCCATGTCCTGTCCGCGTACATGCTGTGCGTTGCTCTCTTGGCGTTTGTCATCGGCGCCGGCTATCGCGCCTTCGGCGTCAACGCCGTCAAGCTCGGAGCGCTCGTCGGGCTGGGCGTCCTCCTCACCGCGGAGTGGCTCTACCCAAGCATGAAGTTCGCTGCGACACACGACGCCGCGTACACATGGAGCCGCGACTGGCACGTCATCGTCAGCGATTTCCTCGATGGCAGTCTGCTCTCTTCGTACCCTGTCGGCTTCGATCCGTCTTTCGTGACCCAGAGCAACGTCAGCGGCGTCGCGGTCGCAACTGGTGCGCTCGGAGCCGTCATGGGGGTTCGACGCCGCAACGCGGGCGTCATCTCTTGCCTCATCGGGTTCGTCCTCGCATTCCTTCTCGCCTGTGGACCAAAGATCCACTTCTTCGTTTCGCTGCTGCCTCTCTACGACAAGCTCCTCTGGTACCGCTTCATCACACTGGTCGCGATCATGTGGCTCATGCTTGCCGCGTATGGTGCGACGGCGTTTGCGTCGATGCGAGGTCGTTATTATCCGCTCAACGTGCTCGCGCTCAGTTTCGCGCTGGGCGTCGCTGTCTACATCCTCGCCGGACGCGCGACCAAGATTGCGACGGCGAGCTCGCGATCGCAGTTCGACCGCAGCACCGTGGAAACCGCCCAGTGGCTCCGCGAGCACGGCGATCATCGAGGGCGCGTCTTCAGCGAATTTCTGAATACGAACGGCATCGCGGCGATCAGCGTCAACTACCCGCGCCACATGATTCCGATCCTCAGCGGGTTCGACGAGGTCGCTGGGTGGATTTACGAGAACAATCCGGCGACGCAGGGCCTGATGCGCAAGGGGCCTTTCTGGTTCGATCCGTTACCCATGATCGAGGAGGCCGAGCACTACAACGTCAAATACATCGTCGCGGGCTCGGCGCAATTCGTCCGCGCGCTCTCTGTCGACCCACGCTGGCGGCTCGTCCACCAAACGGCGGATCTCCTCCTCTTCGAGCGCGTTGCGTTCGAACCTTCTCTCGCCGAAGGGGACGGGCTTGCGGCAACCGTGACGAACGCCGACTACGTCCGCGGGGGCGGTTACGCGTACGACATCGACGTAACGCAGCAGAAACCGTCCGCCACGCTGCTCGTCAAGACGAACGATTCTCCCGCGTGGCAAATTACGGTCGACGGCGCGGCGGTCGCTCATCGCGCGACATCCGACGGGCTGTTGCTCGTCGATCTGCCCACGAGCGCGGCCACGCAGCGCCACGTCGAGCTTCGGTGGAGCATCGAGCCGTGGCGTCGGACCGGACGCCGTATCACGTTCGCCGCGCTCGGCGTGGTCGTTGTGCTCCTCGGCCTCGGGTCGCGCAAGCGTTCGCGCTGGAGACTGCCGTTGCGCCCGATTCAAATTGCGGGAACGGGCGCGAGCGCAGTCATGGCCATCGTGGTGATTGCCCGCGCGCGTCCTCTCGATGCGAGCATCGGTGGCTACGGCGTCGCCGGTGGGATGGAGATCGTGCGCCCGCTCGACATGCTCGAGGTCGGCGCGTACGACGACGACCAACCGACGCGACCCAATCACGTGCTCGCCGCTGCTTGGTCCGAGCGTCACACGACGTCGGACGGGCAGACCGCGCGAACGCTCCAGCGCGATGAACCGGCTGCGCTGATAA
Source organism: Polyangiaceae bacterium (assembly GCA_036488725.1). Lineage (GTDB taxonomy): Bacteria > Myxococcota_A > Polyangia > Polyangiales > Polyangiaceae > DASXHD01. Next base: position 80,600 of record DASXHD010000077.1, read on the forward strand.
CGTTGAGCCGACACAACACACTCGTCGTGCAACTCGCGCCGCAAGACGGGACGCGAGAGCTGCGCGTCACACTCTCGCGAGAAGGGACGTCGAGCGCAGCGTGCGAGCTCACAATGCGAAGTGGACAACCGGCGCGCCTTCCAGACGCGTGCGCTTCGGGCGATGACGGCGCAACGATGGGCCATCGACGATTGGTCACCTTCTCCGACGCGGTTGGGATCGACATCCACTCGATCGCCGTCGACAGTGACACGCACTACGTGGAGGCGGAGAGCCTCGAGAACACGGTGCACGACGGCGGGTGCGAGGCCTACTACGGCATGAGCCCCACGGGCGCCTACGACCCTTCCAACGGCGTGCTGATGACGACGGCGCCGCCGGCTACTTGCCCGGTCGACATGACAGGCCGCGTCGCCCTTGCGCCGGGAACCTACGACGTCTGGGTGCTCGAACGCGCGTTCCATCCGCGTTATGGGATGACCCGTGGCAAGCTCACCGTCGTTTTGAACGGGGACGAGGTCGGCACTTTCGACGGAACGACCGCGCACGACGAGCAGTTCTGGGATAGCCAAGGCCGCTTCGAGTGGTTCCGGCTCGGCGAGGTGACGTCGGCAGGCGGTGAGCTGCCACTCGTGGTGGAGTTTCGTCGCAAGCGGAACGCTGTGGGCTCGGCTATCGACCTCGACGCGTTGGCATTCGTCGCGCGACCATGAGGCCTTCCCGCTGGGAAACCCCGCTCATCGTGCTGTACGCCGTCGGTCTCTCGACGGCCGCGTTTTTGTGCAGCCACAAAGCGCTCGTCGTCCAAGACGGCGACTCGCTGATGGACATGACGCTCGCGTTCTGGCGTCACGGGTCGCTCGAGATCCCAAATGGGTTCGACGTGCAAGACACGCTCGATCTCGTCCTGAGGCAAACCACCAAGGTCGTGCCTCATCATATGTACGGGAAGTATCCCGCGCTCTACACAGTGCTCGCCGCAGTGCCCGTCGGGACGCTTGGCATCCGGGGCATGTACCTATTGAACGGCGTCGCGCTGGCGGCAGTCATCGTGATGTATCACCGCGTTGCGCGCAGTCTGCTCGGTCGCCAGCTCGCGCTTGGATCGACGCTCCTTCTGCCGTTCGTCGTCCCGCTCCTGCCTTACGCCCTGATGGGCCTGCCGCATCTGGTGAGCGCGGCGCTCGTCCTAGGCGCACTGCTGTTATTTTTCAGCGCGGTCCGGTGCGAGCGCGGCCGCACGGCGTTCGCGCTATCGGTTGCCTCCGGGCTCGCCGCCGGTTTCGCGACCGGGGTCCGTCTTCAGTGCATCACGGTCGGCGGAGTCCTGATCGCGGCGTCCGCACTTCGCGCGCGCGTCCGGTTGCCGGCACTCACCGGCCAGCTTCTCGCGCAAGGAGCGTGCGTCGGCGCCATGGCCATCCTCAACCGCGAGCGTTTTGGAGGCGCGCCATTTAGCTATGGGTGGAACCCCATCGGGCCAAACCCCGCCACCGAAAACTGGCACTACTACTTAACGCACCCCGCCGTCCCGCTCGGTGTCGCGTGGGTCGCGTCACTCGGGATGGCGACCCTCCGGATACCACGCGCGCGTCCGAGCGAGCGAGCCATCATTTGCGTGGCGATGGCGAGCGCGCTTGCGCTCCCCGCGCTCCGGCACCAGCTCGCGCGCATGGCGGCGACTGCATCCGTTCTGCTCGTTTCGTCGAATGCATTTCTCCACGAACAACCCAGCATGACGATTGGTTGGCTCAACAAGCCGCTCTTCGCCGCATCGCCGGCCTTGATCCTCGCGTTCGTTGGGATCGTGCGCGCGGGTTGGCGCCGTGCGCGGGTGGAAATCGAGGTCGCAGCGGCGACCTGCGTGGCGATGCTGCTCTTGCTCGTGCTGCGCGATCCGGATCCGGCAACGGACGAATCAGTGATTGGCTTCATGAGTCTCAACCCACGGTATCTGGTCGAGATCTACCCACTTCTTTTCCTGCTCGCGTGCTGGACCGCGCGTGAGCTCCGATTCAGCCGAGTGTTTTGGTTTTCGGCAGCGGCCTTCGCCATTCCGTTGGCGGTGATCTTCACGCACACGCGAGACGATCTCGACCCGACACGCCGGTTCGTCGTGCTCTCATTGTCGGCAGGCGTCACGGTGCTCGTGGCGGTCGCGTATGGCGTCTACCGCGTCCGGTCGGCATCTGCGCTGCCACCGGCGATCTTCGGTGTAGCGGTCGCATACGCGTGCGTCATCACGACGCTCGGCGATGCGGTTGCCGTCATGGACATGACCGGCCGATACGAATTGTGGACCCGTCGCGTCGAATCCGCGACGCCCCAGCGGTTCCTGCTCGTCGGATGGGACAACGCGAAGGATCCCGTCTACAGCGTTCGAGAAGACCGCGACGTCGTCTTCGTCAATGCAGCCGTCGATGACGGCCCGCAACTTCTCGGGACGCTGGATGCCTTTCGGGCACGCGGCCGCCCGGCGTACTATTTCGGCATCGGACTCGAGCGCGTCCGGCCTCTCTTGCAAGCGCGCTACGAAATCGTCCCCCTCCTGAGCGATCCGCTGCTCTGGCGGCTCGACTCACGAGGGGACCACTGACATGCGCTCTTCGCGCTCGTTTGCGGCGATGTCGGCGTGGGCGGTCGCGCTCGCGACTTTGCAGGTGCTGACGATCGCGGCGGGCCTCGCAAGGTTCGTCATGGTGCCGATCGTCGCGCGCGCCTTGATCGCATCGTCAATCGCCGTCGGCGTGGTGATGTACCGACTCCTCGCGAGAGACGTCGCACCATGGCGCACGCTCGTTTCACGCCGCTCGGGGCCTTTGCTGCTCGTGGCGGTGGTTGTGGTGGGAGCTCTCTACGCTTGCATCATCGTCTCCGGCTGGGCGAAGCCGGAGCTTTCATTCGACGGAAATACGTATCACGTCCCCACGATCCATTTTTGGGCGGAGCGAGGTTATGTCCACTGGATCGTGCCGGACGAGGATGCCGGCGCAGCTTGGCGTTGGCACGTCGACGCGCTGCTCAATGCGTTCCCCAAGGGTGGCGAGCTCGTCGGCTTCGTCCTGGTTCGCGCGTTCGATTCGTCGGCCCCTGCGAACTTGCTGTCGCTGCCGTTCCTCCCGCTGGGCGTCTTCGGGGTCATCTGCATGGGTCGAAGGCTGGGCGCGGCGCCACCGTTCGCGTTGGCCGCCGGCTTGGCCTGGTTGATCGTGCCGGGGACGATCAGCCAGGTCGTGACGACCTATGTGGATGTCGCGTTCGCGTCGTGTCTCATCTCGTGGCTCGGCGCGCTGCTCGTGACACTCGAGCAGCTCATCGCACGCGACGACATCGTGAAGACGTTACCAGCTGCCGCGAGCACGATCGGCCTCACGCTTGCGACCAAGCCCACAGGCGTCGCAGCGGTCGCGATCGGATTGGTCGTCATCGCGGGCGCGGCGCTCATCCGCGATCGACGCGATTGGCATGTTGCGCTCGTGCACGCGGGCATCGCGGCTGGCGTGCCGCTCGCGCTCGGTCTTGTCGTTGGCGGTTACTGGTACGTGCGTAACTCGACGCACACGGGAAATCCTGTTTTCCCCGTCCGCGTGGCCATCGCCGGGCATCAGCTCGCCCGCGGCCTGCCTGTCAACATGGCGATCGCCGAGGCGGGAAATACGCCCGCCGACCTCGCTCGCTTGCCTGACACCTTACGAGTTCTGTCGACATGGTCACAGGGTGCGCTTGCCGGACGTTGGCCAGACTCCGTCCGTTTCTACGACGCACGCGAAGGCGGTCTCGGCTTTCTGTGGCTGTTGGGCGGACTGCCGTCCATCGTAATCGTCGTCGTACGATCGCTGCGGCGGCCGTCGTCGCCAGAATCGCTCTGCGCTGCTGCGCTCTTCACTGTGACCGCGGTCTGCTTCGTCGCCACGCCGATGCACTGGTGGGCGCGATACACTTTGTGGATTCACGGCGCGGGCCTTCCCGCGCTCGCGGTGGTCGCTAGCCAGGTTGCGGCGCATCCACGATGGCCGAGGCTCGTCGGCGCCGCGTGGTTGGGTCTCGCGGGCCTGCTGTCCGTGCGCGAGTCGTTCGTCGCGTTTCGTTGGGCGGCCACGGCGCGGTGTTTCGTCGGCGAGCCACAGCCGATACGAAACCCGTCCGACCTGTGGCGAGCGCTCACCGTCTACGATGGCGCATGGTCCTTCTATCACGAGCTCCAGAATCATCCGCTCTCGTGCGGCGCGCTCGCTGATGGCGGCACCGTTGCGATCGCATCCTCATCCGTGATCGAAGCAGGCATCATCGGGGTCGTGGGAGCGCCCAGCGGCAAGCCGCACGTGATCTTGCTGGATGACGGGGTACTGCGCGACCCATTGAAGGCGCCAGCGACGCTCGCGCGTAATCATGTGTCGTGGGTCTTTTATGGTGCGCACCTTGCCCCCTCGGCCGTTCTCGAAGGCTTGGCGCGTCGACGGGAGAGCGTTGATGGGCTCTGGGTCGTGTACGGCCTTCGGTGACGGTCGGTCGGCCGCGCTTCCGGTTGCGGCGCCGAACTGAGCCCTGTGACCAGCATGTATCGCGAGCTGACCATCGCCTCGAACCAAGCGGCTTGTCGCTGCTTGCTCGAAAGTCGTCGCGGCCTCTCGACGGCGATGAACGAAACGAAATGCGCGGCGACGCGGTGCCCCGCGTCGTCGCAAACGGCGGAAGCGTCAGCGCCGCAGCGGACAGAGAGCGGAATGTGGCGAAGGCGTGCACGTCAGCGCCGCGAAGGCGAAGCACGCAATCCTTCAGCGCCGCGAAGGTGAGGTACGCTGGCTGACTGTCAGCGCCGCGTTTCCGAATCTACGTTCCCATTAGCGCGGCCAAAGGTTGAGTCGGTCGGGTACGATCGCGTCTGCAGCCGTTCACGCCGCCCTCGAGCGGTGCGGCATCGCGTGGTTTCATTAGGGCGGGTAGCACGGGGCGGTGCACTTCGAGCTCACGTCACGTTCGCGGCTGGTGCGGAGCTACACCGCGGTCATTCCGTGCAAGCGTGTCTTTACAAAAAGCGAAACGCGCGGCCCTCCTCGGAGGAGCCGCGCGTCTCTTCACGACACGCGAATTGTGAAAGCGCGTCACGCGTGCGTGCCTCCGGCGGCGAGCACGATGGCGCCGTTGCTCATGCCGTTGGACTTCGCCGG
>DASXHD010000135.1:0-38905 GCA_036488725.1 Polyangiaceae bacterium
GCGCGACGTCGCGCTCGGCCGACGGAAACGGATGCGCCGACGCGAGATGATAATCGAGGTTGAACACGACGTACCCGGCGCGCGCGAACATGAGCGCCATGATCCAGTGCGTGTCTTTGCTCAAGATGCGAAAGCCGCCGCCGTGCACGTAGACGATCGCGGGAAGCGGACCCGCTTTGTCGCGCGGGCGCCAGACGTCGAGGCGATGAACCGGATCGTCGCCGTAGGCGACGTCGCGCACGACGTCGAGACCGTGCCGCTCGGGTCGCGACGCGGGGTGAAGCTGCCCGAGCGCGGAGATGCCGTAAAAAAACCGATCGACGACGAACATGGTCGCGCGTCGCCGCAACCGCACGGGCAGTGACATTTCGGAATGTGAGTTAGCACATCGCCCCCTCGCGTTTACGCGCGCTGTTTGCCTGCTCCCTCGGCCGAGTCGGGACTCGGCGGCGGCAGGCTGAGCGTCAGCCCTTCGACTCGCGGCAGCGCCGCAAGAACGCTCCTCCGAACGCGGCGAGCATCGGCGTAACCCTCGCGCCACAGGACGAGAACGTAAATTCCGGCGAACGAACGCAAATAGCAGACGCCTTCACTGGTCAAACCGAAGTGGTCGATCTCGGCGCCGCGTAACAGCGACGTGCGAATCGGCGCGACGTGCGTCGCGTACACGTCGCGCGCCAGCTCGTCGATGTCCTCCACGACGTGCGACGAGCACCAGAGAACGTTGCCGATCGAAAGGACCGCACACAACCACGCCCCGCTCGCGTTCGCGAGGCGCGCGAGCTCTTCGCGGAGCGCTTGCCACTCGGGGACGTGAGGACCCAGCGCCACATGGGAAGTTTAGCTGAACGGCAGCGGGGCGAGGTCGGGCGCGACGAAGATGGCGCGCGCACGAAGGGACATGATCGTGTCGCGCGCGTAGAAGCGGAGCGGCGCGCTCTTTTCGAGGGCCGATGCGTTCTCGGCGACGAACGTGCGCGATTCGGTCGTGCCGCCGCGCGAGCGGACGTCGCCGACGATCGCGAGCCACACGCGCGTGAGCGTCTCGTGGTAGCCGCGTTCGGGGCCTTCGACGAGGCCGTGCGAAGCGTTCAAGCGGAGGATGGCCGCGCGCATCCGAACGTGCGCCTCGTCGAACGAGAAACGCGCCAGGTGAAGAAACGCGACTCGCAGATGTGCGGCGTGGCGCGCGGTCGTCGAGCGGAAGCGATTTTTCGAACCACTTCGCGGCGAATGGATTCTCGTTGAAAGGCGCGACGGGCCGATAGCCGCTGCGTTCGTAGAGACGCGCGGCTTCCTCGAGCGGTGCGGCGGTGTCGAGCACGACGCGGCGGAATCCGAGATCGCGCGCTTCGTCTTCGATCGCCGCGACGAGCGCGCCGCCGACGCCGCGCCGACGGGCGACCGGCGCGACGTAAAAATGTTTCACCTCGCCCGCGTCGTGCGCGTGCTGCCGAATTCCCGCGCAAGCGACGGCGACCTCGTCGTCGTACGCGAGCACCACGCGGCCGCGTGCGCCGCCGTACGAAGCGGGGCTCCACTCGGCGCGCATCGCGTCGCCACCGGCGAGACGCGTTTTCAGCTCCGCGATGTATTCGTCGAGCAACCGCCGCGCGTCTTCGGACTGCGGATCGACGACGACGAACGCGAGCACGCGCTACTCCCCGAGCGCCTTGGCCGTCATGCCCGCGAGCGCAGTCTCGGTGAGCGGAACGGCCTGCGTTCCCTTCGCCGGGTCGCGGCTGAGGAGCGTCACCTCGTTCGGCTCGAGCTGCTCGACCACGAACGGGCTGTGCGTCGCCATCACGACCTGACGTGTCTGCGAGATTTCGCGGAGCATCGAGACGACGTCGCGAATACGTGCAGGATGCAATCCATTCTCCGGCTCTTCGACGAGAAAGAGCGCGGCGGGCGCGAGGTACGGCATCGCCGCGAACGCGAGAAAACGCAGGAGCCCTTCGCTCATCGCCGCCGCCGGAACGAACGAGCCGTCCTCGAGCTGCACGCCGAGCGCTTTCGTTTGTTGGTTCGGATTTTTCAAGCTGATGGTCTTCACCGTCGGAAACGCCTTCGCGAGGCGTTCGCTGAGCGAGAAGTACGTGCTCACGTCGCGCGAGAGGATCGCGTCGTAGACCGCGGGCATGCCGAGACCGCGTTCGTCGGCGAAGCGGAGCGGCGCGCCCTCGGGGATGAGCGAGCTCGCTTGGCGCAGCGCCTCGGGCTCGAAGTGGAGCGTGTGGTGGCCGCCGAGCGCCGCGCGCGCCTCGTCGTCGACGTGATGCTCGCCCCACCCGCCGCGGTCGCGCCGCACGATCGCGTGACCCGCGCCTTCGACGTGCGCCTCGAGCGTCGCGCTCTCGCGTGCGTAAAGCCCGAACTCGGTAAGCGCCGCTTGGACGTTGCGTTGCTGCGCGTAGCGCGAGAGCGCCCGCAGCGCGCGCAAGACGGTCGTCTTTCCGCTGTCGCTCGGGCCGAGGATCGCGTGGAGCGGCGTCAGCGCGATGCGCGCATCGCGAATGCACCCGAAGCCTTGCAGGCGGAGCTCTGTGACGTGCAGACCGGCCAAGTTGACCGCGAGCTTAGCGCGCTTTGAGCGCCGCCGTGGCGACGCGTGATACGTTCGGCCACGTGAGACGCGCGCTCGCGTTGATCCTCGTCGCGTGCGGAGCGCGCACGCCGCTCGCGAGCACGGCGGCGCTCGATGCCGGCAAGGACGTCGAGAGCGGCTCGGATGCGGCGATGTCGCCCTGCAGCGCGCTCGCGTCGATCGCGGCGACCGGTCCGCATCCGGACGCGATCGCGCTCGATGGGGATCATGTCTACTGGCACGACCAAAACGGAATCTTTCGGGTTCCGAAAAAAGGCGGCTCGCCTTCGCTCGTCGCGACCACCGTCTCGACGTTTTGGCCGGAGCTCGTGCCGTTCGCGATCGCGAGCGGCAACGTCTACTTCGCCGGCGCGGGTGACGCGCTTTCGTTCGTGCCGGTCGGCGGCGGCACCGCGACGTCGATCGGAAAATCATTTGCCCAAGCGGGTTTCGCCGCGAGCGACTCGTGGGTCTACGCGTGGTCGCAAGCGCAAGGAGCGACGCCGCTCGTGCGTTTTCATTTCGACGGGAGCGGCGCGACGCAGGTCGACTCGATGGCGCATCCGCCGAACGAGATGGTCTTCGGGCCGAACGAGGTCGCATACGTCGCGTTCGATCCGGGCGTTCAGCAAAACGATTACTCGAGCATGGCCGGCGCCTCCGACACCGACTTGAGCGGCCTCGCGGCCGAGGACATCGCCGTCTCCGGGTCGCAAGTTTATTTCACGAGCAACGACTCGACCAACGGCGCGCGCGTGATGACCGTCTCGACCGACACGAAGATCGTCTCGCCGATCGCCGATACGTTCGGCGCTGTCACGCTCGCGCTGGACGACGCGGACCTCTACTTCGCGGACGGAGACGGGCTCCGCGTGCGGCGCGTCGCCGGCAAAACTGGTCCCGTCACCGACGTCGCGACGGTCGGGCCCGACGCGGCACCGATCGACCTCGCGCTCGACGGAACTTGCGTCTATTTCACCGTCGCGCCGCGCGCGGGCGCCGACGCGCCGGGCGCCGTGATGGTCGCTCCGAAGCCGTGACGCCTCTTTAACGATATCCTCGATCGGATGCGTCCCGGCCCAGTCGCCGATCGCTTCGAGATCCTCTCGCACGCGGGAAGCGGGGGCATGGCGACGGTGTATCGCGCGCGCGATCACGAGACGGGCGCGGTCGTCGCGCTCAAGCTGCTCGGGTCGATCAGCGAGCGCGAGCGATTCGTACGCGAAGCCGAAATGCTCGCGAATCTGGACCATCCCAACATCGTGCGTTACGTCGCGCACGGCGAGTCGAGCGACGGCGCGTTCCTCGCGATGGAGTGGCTCGAGGGCGAGAGCCTCGCCGCTCGACTACGCCGAGAAAGCCTCGCCGTCGACGACGCGCTCGCGCTCACCTCGCGCATCGCCGGCGCGCTCGGGTACGCGCACGGCCTCGGCATCGTGCATCGCGACGTGAAACCGTCGAACGTCATGCTCCCCGCGAACGGCTCGCTCGACGACGCGCGCGTGCTCGACTTCGGCATCGCGCGCCAAAGCTTGCGGCGCGATCTCACGCAGACCGGCATGCTCGTCGGCACGCCTGGGTACATGTCGCCGGAGCAAGCGCGCGGCTCGCGCGACGTCGACGCGCGCGCGGACGTCTTCGCGCTCGGCTGCCTCCTCTACAAATCGCTCACGCAGCGCGCGCCGTTCGCGGGCGGAAGCGTCGTCGCGGTGCTCGCGAAGATTCTCCTCGAGGACCCGCTCCCCGTGCGGCGCATCCGGCCCGACGTGCCGGAGCACGTCGAGCGCGCGATCACGATGCTGCTCGCGAAAGATCCGAGCGCGCGTCCTCACGACGGCGCCGAGGCCGCCGCGCTGCTCGAGCGCGCCCGCCGAACGCGCGACGAGACACCCGCGCCGCCGCCGGCGCTCTCTTTGACGACGCTCGAGCAGCGCATGCTGAGCGTGCTTCTCTTGGACATCGGCGCGGCTCCGCTCGCGATCGAAACGGCCGACGTCGAGGCGACCGCGACGATGCCGCCGCTCGCGAACCCGATCCTCGCGTGCGCCGCGGCGTTCGACGTCGTGCCCGAGCCGCTCGCCGACGGTTCGATCCTCGTCGCGTTTCGTGGCGCGGGCACCGAGCAGCCGGCACGCGCGGCGAAGTGCGCGCTCGCGATCGCACGCGAGATGCCTGGCGTCGTCGCCGTGCTCGGCACCGGTCGCGCGGTCGTTCGCGGCGGCGTGCCCGTCGGCGATTTGCTCGACCGCGTCGCCGCGCTGCGCGCGAAAGCGTCGCACCGTCGCGCAGACGGGCCGACGATCGCGCTCGACGGCGTCTCGGCGACGCTCCTCGAAGAGCGCTTCACGCTCGAAAACTGCGGGGACCTGCAGCTCCTCCGCGGCGAGCGCGAGGCCGGCGAGCCGGTGCGAACGCTGCTCGGAAAACCTTCGCCTTGCGTCGGCCGCGAGCGCGAGCTCGATCAGCTTCTCGCAATGTTCGACGAGTGCCTCGAAGAAGAATCGCCGCGCGCCGTCCTGCTCAAAGCGCCGAGTGGCCTCGGCAAGTCGCGCGTCCGCTACGAGCTCGCGATGCGCATCAAGGGGCGCGCGCAAATCTGGACCGGACGCGGCGACTCGATGAGCGCGGGCGCGCCGTTCGAGCTCATGACGCAAGCGATCCGTCGCGCGTACGGCATTCGCGCCGACGATCCGATCGAGCTCCGACGGCAAAAGCTCGCCGCGCGCGTCGCGCGTCACGTGCCCGAGGCCGAGCGCGCGCTCGCGAACGAATTCATCGGCGAGCTCGTCGGCGCGATGGTCGACTCTGGCGAGAGCGCTCGCGTGCGCGCGGCGCGGAGCGATCCGCAGCTCATGGGCGATCAAATTCGCGCGGCCGTGAAAGCGCTGCTCCGCGCGGAGTGCGCGGCGTACCCGGTCTTGCTCGTCCTCGAAGACTTGCACTGGGGCGACATCCCGACGGTGAAGCTCGTCGACGCGCTCTTGCGCGAGGCGGCGCCCTTCCCGCTCTTCGTGCTCGCCTCGGCGCGTCCCGAAATCGACGACCTCTTTCCGAAGCTCTGGGAGGAGCACGCCGTCCTCGTGTTGCCGCTGCGCGAGCTCGGCAAGCGTCCGGCCGCGGAGCTCGTGCACGCGCTCTTGCCTGACGCGACCGACGAGCTCGCCGCGGATCTCGTCGCGCGCGCGGACGGAAACGCGTTTTACCTCGAGGAGCTGATCCGCGCGGTCGCGAGCGGCGAGCGCGCGGCGCTGCCCGAAACCGTGCTCGCGACGGTCGCTGCGCGTCTCGATCGGCTCGACCCGGCCGCGCGGCGCGTGCTCCGCGCGGCGAGCGTGTTCGGCCAAGCGTTTTGGCGCGGCGGAGTCACCGCGCTGGCCGGCGACGACGCGGCGACCGATCGCTGGCTCGAGTCGCTGGCCGCGCAAGAAATCGTGCAGCGCCGCGTCGAGAGCCGCTTCGAGCGCGAGCCCGAGTACGTCTTTCGTCACTCGTTCGTTCGCGAGGCGGCCTACGCGACGCTCACCGAAGCCGATCGCGTGACGGGTCACAAGCTCGCCGGGCAGTGGCTCGCGGGCGCGGGCGAGACGAACGCGGTCGCGCTCGCCGAGCATTTCGAACGCGGCAAAGAGCCGGAGCGCGCGGCGCTTCACTGGCTGCGCGCGTCCGAGCAAGCGATGGAGGGAAACGATCTCGCGCTCGCGCTCGACCTCGCCGGCCGCGGGATTCGCTGCGAGCCGGACCGCGCCTCGACCGCGCGCTTCGAGATCATGCGCTCGGAGGCGCACCGCTGGCGCGGCGAGCTCGCCGATGCGCGCGCGTGCGCGATGCGCGCGATGGAGGTCGCCGAGGAGCTCGGCGCTCAGTGGTATCCAGCCGTGAGCCAGCTCGCCTACGCGAGCATCGCCGTCGGCGATCTCGGCCCGGTCGTCGCCGCCGCCCGCAAGCTCGTCGCCACGCAACCGAAGGCCGACGACCTCGACCCATTTCTCGTCGCCCTCTCGCGCCTCGCGACGAGCCTCGCGTACGGCGGCCACACCGATCTCGCCGGACACGTCCACGCGCGCATGGACGAAGCGCTCGCGTGGGGCGCGCCCACGGAAGCCACGCTCGCGCGCGTCCGTCTCTCGACCGCGCTCCGCGCCATCCGCATGAAAGACGACGTCGCGACGCTCGCGTGCTTCGGCTCGGCGCTCGAGGTCTTCGAGCGCATCGGTGACCGTCGCGGCGGCATGTACGTGCGTCTCAACCTCGGCGTCGTCCAGATGGAGCTCGGCGATTTCGAGCGCGCCGAGCGCGCGTTTCACGAGGCCATCGCCGCGGGCATCGCGACGGGCGTCCGGTCGATCGCGATCGGCGCGCGCGTGAACCTCGGCCTCCTCCGCGCCTATCGCGGCGCGTTCGACGAAGGCCTCGAGATCGTCCGCGGCGCGCGCGCAGAATACGAAAAGCTCGGCGACCAACGCATGATGGGCTTCGCGCGCAATTACGAAGCGCTCATCGCGCTCCTTCGCGGCGACTTCCCCGCGGCCGAGCGCGACGCGTCCGTCGCAGCGGAAGCGCTCGGCCCCATCCCGACCTCGCGCGCCGACGCGCTCGGCATCCGCGCGCGCGCGCTCCTCGCGCTCCGTCGCACGCAAGAAGCGTTCGGCGTCGCGTCCGAAGCGTTCGCCATTCTCACCGAAGCCGGCAGCGTCGACGACGGTGACGTTCGCGTTCGCCTCGCGTGGATCGAAGCGCTTCTCGCGAGCGGCGCGCACGAAGAGGGCCGCGCCGTCCTCGCAGCAACCCAAGCCAAGCTCGACGAACGCGCCCGCCGTCTCGACGACCCGGAGCTACGCGCGTTTTTCCTCGAGCGCGTCCCCGAGAACGCGCGCGTGATGGCGCTCGCGCGTGGGTGACAGCTTGAAGAGCTTCGCCGCGTTGTCATGAAGAACGCCGCGCCGCGCTTTGGGCGCGTGCTCGGTCGCGAGCAGCACTTTCGCGATGCCGATCGCCGGATGATAAAACGGCCAGTCGGATCCCATCATGAGCCGCCCCTCGGGGAGCTCGGCGATCAGGCGCTCGACCGCCGGCATGCTCTGGCTCGCGATCTCGTAATAGACGTTCGAATATTTTCTGGCGAACGCGATCGCCTCTTCGTACTGAAGCGCGCCCGCGTGCCCGAGCACGAAATCCACGTCCGGGTTTTCGGCGATCGCCTTTTCGTAACGCCGCACCTGGCACTTGCGCCGCCCGAGGCGCGTCTCGATGTCGACCGGGCCGCAGTGGAACAAAATCGGAAGCTTGTATTCTACACATAGGCGATACAGCTTCATCGCGCGGCGCTCGTCCGGCCCGACGAGCATCACCGCCGGGTGGAACTTGAGCCCGCGCGCGCCCATCGCCGCGAGCTTCGCGACCCGTTCGCGCATGCGCGGCTGCCACGGGTGCACCGAGCCGAAGCAGACGATCTCCTCATTTTGCGCCGTGAGCCCGAGCCAGCGCTCCGAGTTCTTCGACCAAAACGGAAAATCGACCGGCAAGAGCATGCTCTGCGTCACGCCGACGTCGCGCATGTGGCGAATCAAATTCGGGAGCGTGTGCGTGGCGCGCATGCCGCCGTCACCGAACGTGTCTTTCGTCATGTCGCGCTCGATCGCGTGAAGATCGTGCGGCGCGAAGTTCCGGTTCATGTAGACGTCGAAGTCGATCGGCTTGTCGCCGCGGAGATAGAGCTCGACGTTCGGCGTCTCGCGGAGCAAATCGATCTTCGCCGGTCGCGGACCGTAGGCGAGCGCGAGGTGCGTGTGGCAGTCGACGACCGGACCGAGCGACGCGTCGGCGAGCACGAGGCGACCCTCTTTGACCTCGAAATACGGGAGCCGCGCGAGGTCGAGCAGATTGGCGAATTTCATTGGGCCATCCCGTCGAGCACTTCGAGCACCAAGTCGCGCACGGCGGCGCGGTCGGGCATCGCGCCGAGCATGCCGTACATCGCGGCCGACCCGTTCGCGACGGCGCCCCGCTTCACCTCCTCGACGCTCTCGCGCAGCGCGCGCGCGATCTCGTCCACGTGCGGCGCGTGCGCCGGCGTGATCGTCATGTGGAGCGACGCCGGCCGCTGCTGCCGGTCGAGCATGAACCCGCGCTCCTGCATGGCGTCGCCGACGGCGTAGACGTCGAGCACGTCCGACGCGAACGAAAAGACGCTCATCGCCGGCTCGCCGAGCACGCGAAGCTCGGGGATCTGCCGCACCGCCGCCACGATCGCATCGGTCGTCTCGAGCGTCGTCTTCGCGAGCCGCAGATAGCCTTCTTCGCCGAGATAATTCATCACGGCCCACGCCGCCGCGATGGGTCCACCCGGCCGCGTGCCCGGCGCGCTCGGCGAGCCGTAGAGCCCGCCCGGCCAATCCGTGTAGACGACGAACTGATGCCGCCGGAGCTCGCGCGTCCGATAGAGCACGACCGATGCGCCCTTCGCCGCCCAACCGTATTTGTGCAAGTCGGCCGACATCGACGTGACGCCCGGCACCGAAAAATCGAACGCCGGAATTTTTCGTCCGAGCTTGCGAGCGAAGGGGAGCATGAACCCGCCGACGCACGAATCGACGTGACAGAGGATGCCGCGCGCTTGCGCGAGCGCCGCGATCTCCTCGATCGGATCGACGACGCCGTGCGGATACGCGGGCGCCGACCCGACGAGCAAGATCGTATTTTCGGTGATCGCCGCGCGCATCGCGTCGACCGAAACGCGAAAGCTCGCGTCGAGCGGCGCGTGCACCACGCGAAGCCCGAAGTAGTGCGCGGCCTTCTCGAACGCGGGATGCACGCTCTCGGGCACGACCATCTCCGGCTCGCGAACGTGCGGCATCTTCTCGCGCGCCCAGTCGCGCGCCGTCTTCACCGCCATCAAGATGCTCTCGGTGCCGCCCGAGGTCATCGCGCCCGACGCGTCCGCGTGACCGAGGAGCGCGCAGCTCATCGCGACCACTTCGCTCTCGAACCGCCGGAGCGACGGGAACGCCATCGGCGAAAGCGCGTTCTCGCTGAAGTACCGAAAGAATGCATTCTGCAACAATTCGAGGACGTCATCGCCCGCCCAATAGACGAGGCTGAACGTCTTGCCCGTCTTCCAGCTCGCGTCGCTCGCGCGGGCTTTTTCGAGGGCTTCGAGCACGGATTCGCGAGGCGAGCTTCGTTTCGGCAGTTCCATGGTTTACGGTGTAAATATCAGAATCTTGCGGTCTGTCCAGGCCTGAATGAAAAAGGAGGCGCCGTGCGGTTTCAATTCGCGCTCCTCCCGCTCCTTCTCGCCTGTCACGGGCACGGCTCGGCCGCGCCTGCCGACGCCGCGCTCGCGGCCGAGAGCGCTTCGGCGGTCGTGACGGTCGCGGGCCCGAGCGCCGACGCCGACGCGAGCGCGCCCCCGAAAGACGCGCCGCACGTTTGGGCGACCGCGTTCATCGCGCCGATCTTCAGCGCGATGGAGTGGCCGCCGAAAGATCCGGACAAAGCCGACCCGAGCCGCAAGGACGTCGTGCGGCTCGGATATTTTCGCGACGGCGAGAGCGTCGCGATCAAAGGCGCGCCGGTGAAGAAGAAGAATTGCCCCGAGGGCTGGTACGAGCTCGCCGAGGGCGGCTTCGTGTGCGGTCAGTTCGTGAGCGCGACCGCGACGCCCGACATGCTGCACATGTGGCTCGACGACAACCCGCTGCCCTACCGCTACGGACTGAACCTGACGAACGGCGCGCCGCTCTACCGGCGCATTCCCACGCGCTCGGAGCGCGAACAAAACGAAAAGCATCTCCTCATCGGCAAATCGCACGACGGCGATCTCGCGCGCGCACAAGAAGCCGCGCGCGAAGAAGACGGCGGGGTGCCTTGGTATCTCCAGGATCACAAAGGCGCGCGCCCCGACGTCACGCTCGACGATCTGCGCGGCAGCGGTCTCGTCACGCTGCGGATGGTGCGCGGCTTCTATCTCGCGCTCGACAGCGAAGCGCACAAGTTCAGCGGAAAAATGTGGCGCACCACGAACAACGCGTTCGCGCCGGAGGAGTTCATCCTCGCGCACAAGTCGGTCACCGATTTCCAGGGCGTGGATTTTCGCGACCCGAGCGAGACGCGCAAGCTCCCGCTCGGCTGGGTGTTGAACCCCCGCGCGTGGAAATACGAAATCGACCCAGACACCAAAAAGGTGCATCGCAAAGATCACGTCGCGCGCTTCACGATCGTCGAGCTCACGGGCAAGGACGTCGTCATCGACAACCGTCACTATTGGGAGACCAAAGACGGCTACTGGATGAAAGACGTCGAGGGCACGATGAGCAAGCCCGGCGCGGCGCCGAGCGATCTCGCGCCGAACGAAAAATGGATCGACGTGAACCTCTCGACGCAGACGCTCGTCGCCTTCGAGGGGCAAAAACCGATTTACGCGACGATCATTTCGAGCGGGCGACACAACGACAAAGACGCGAGCAAAGATCACCGCACCAAGACGGGCTCGTTTCGCATCCGCGAGAAGCACATCGCCGCGACGATGGACGACGACAGCGCGAGCGACGGGCCGTACTCGATTCAGGACGTGCCGTGGATCATGTATTTTCACGGCGGCATCGCGCTCCACGGCGCGTTCTGGCATTCGAACTTCGGTCACGAGCGCAGCCACGGCTGCGTGAACCTCGAGCCGTACGACGCGAAGAAGCTCTTCCAATGGGCGGGCCCGCGACTCCCCGACGGCTGGCACGGCGTCCACGCGACGGATGCGAATCCCGGAACGCGCGTCATCGTCCATGACTGATGCACGGGCTCGCACATTTTTTTCGGTGTTCGGCGTCGTCTTCATGGCGGAGCTGCCGGACAAGACCGCGCTCGCCGCGCTCGTCCTCGCGACGCGACACAAGCCGGTCCCGGTTCTACTCGGCGCGATGGTCGCGCTCACGATTCAATCGGCGATCGCCGTCGCGGCCGGACACCTCGTGTCGCTCTTGCCGGAGCGGCCGGTGCATCTCGCGGCCGGCGGACTCTTCGTCGTCTCCGGAATCGTGATGTGGGTTCGAAAAGAAGACGAAGAAGAGAGCATCAAGGACCGCGATCCTGACGCTGGGTTCTGGCGAACGCTCTGGCTCGTCTTCGTCGTCGTCTTCATCGCCGAGTGGGGCGACCTCACGCAGCTCGCCACCGCGGCGCTCGCCGCGCGTTATCGCGCGCCGTTCACCGTGTTCGCGGGTTCGGCCGTCGCCCTGTGGTGCGTGACGATCATTGCCGTCGTCGTCGGCCACCGCGCGGGAAAACTATTGAAGCCCCACGTCACGAAGCGAATCGCCGCTCTGCTTTTCGCGGCGGTCGGCGCCGCGCTCATTTTCGGACTGCTCTGAAGCTCAGTCGGTGCCGGCGTCGCTCGCGCCGTCGGTGCCGCCGTCCGCGTCGTCGCAGATGCTTCCGTTGTTGCACCGCTCGCTGCACGCGCCGGTGTGTGGACAGTGCGTCTCCAGGTCGGCGGCGTTGCCCGTCTGCGAAAGCTCGAGATGGTACGTGCGGCATTGCAGCGTGTTGCCGGTCGAGTCGAGGAGCTGGCCGGCGAAGCTCTGCCCCCACGTGAGACAGGTGGCGACGCAAGCGTTGACGTCGGCGTAGCCGGTACGCTGCGTGCCGCAGAGCGCGAGATCGAGCGTGCAAAAAGCCGTGCACTGGTCTTGCGGCGGTGTGGACGGAGACGCCGAGCAATTCGAAGACGGTCCGCCGTTGACGCAGTCGTTGTGTGTCAGGTCGGCGGTGAGCTCGTCCTTCGCGTTGCTGATTTGGATCTCACGGCACGCGACCGTGTCGCCGCCACTGGCGCCGGCTTCGCCCGGATCCATCTGCGCGCAGAACTTCTCGCACGTCGGCTCATCGGCGTATTGCTGATCGACGCCGGTGCACGTGGCTTGGATGTCGGTGCAGTAACGCTGGCAAGTGATGGCGCTGTCGTCGCTGTTCAGACACGCATATGCGCCCATCGCGGTGGCGGCCACACCGATCGCGAAGAAGCCAAGCCTCAATCGTCCCATGCCGAGGAGCATACCTCAGCGTGTGAACGTGAGCTTCTTTTCAGGCGCTTTTTGCGCGTCGGTGGGCGCGTGCGCGCCGGGCGCGTCGATGAAGACGACGTTCACCGGAGCCGGCGGCGGCGTCGCGCTTGCCGTCGCAGTCGCGTCGGCGTCTCCCGGAAGCGGCGGCAGCGTCGACTCGTCGAAGCCCGGCGGCACGTCGTAGATCTCGGTCGTCGGCGGATAGAAGTCGACGTTGGTTTCGACTTTTCGCGTGCCGTCGGCGAGCGCGATCGTGCGCGTGCGCTTGATCTTGAAGCCCTGGATGCCGTGCTGCTTCACGACGATCTTGTCTGCGGCGACGCGCGCGTCCTCGTCGACTTTGCGCGGATACGGTTTGGTCTCGAGGAGCTCGCGCGCGAACGTGACCTTCGCGGTGCGCGCCGCGCCGAGCAGCTCGATCGTGAGCTTCGGGCCGGACGTCTTCGCGTGGATGACGACCGGGAACGAGTTCGGGTTGCGCAGCTTCAGATCGACGATCGGATAGACGACCGTCGCGTCGAGGCCCATCGGGATGTAGCCGCTCGGGCGCGAGTGCGGCAGCCGCTCGACGATCTCGAGGCCCGCGAAGAACGCCGCGGCATGAAGCGTGGATGCGACTTGGCAGGTGCCGCCGCCGACGCCTTCGACCATTTCGCCTTTGTAGATTTGCCAGCTCTTCTCGAAGCCGTTTTCGACCGAGCGATCGCCGACGACCGCGTTGAAGCTCACGATCTCGCCGGGCATGAGGACGACGCCGTCGAGCTTCGACGCGGCGACGTCGATGTTCGTGCCGCGCCGCTTCTGCTCGCCGCTTCGCGAAAAATACGTCTCGTACGAGCCGAGCACCGCGTGCACGTCGAGCTTGCCGACGAAGTCGCTCGAGACGCGCGGCGCGACCTCGGCGAACGGCACCACGATTTCGGCGACCTTCGGATCGCGCGCGGCGCGCTGGAGCGCGTCGATCGCGCCGAACGCGTCGAGGTAGCGGCCGGGTTTTTCCGGCAACACTTTGTGATCGTCGAGATCGAGGCGCGCCGACGCCGGCCGGACGTCGAGCGATTCCTTGTATTTTGCAATCGTCTGGACCCACGGCGCGGTGTCGAGGGCGGGCTCGAGCGGGACGTCGATTTCGCCGCGGCGTGCGCGCTCGGCGGCGTCCGCGCGGGCGAGAAAGTCGCCCTCGTGACCGATGCGCGCGGCGCGCGCCACCGCTGCGTCGACGTCGACGGTGACCCCGAGCTCGCCGAGCGTGTGCTCGCCGAGATCGTCCCCGCGCGAGCTCGTGACTCGAACTCTGCGGGCGATGAGCGCGTTCGCCCGCGCGGCGACCGCGGCGCGCAACGTTCCGCTCACCGTCTCGCCGTCGACGCGCAGCCCCGGCAGCGCCTCGCCCGCCGGAAAATAAAGCGAACGCGCGTGCAGGCCCCAGCTACCGCCGCCCGCCGCGAGCACCGCCAAAATCGATAATCGCGGCAGGATGCTCATGGACTCGCGTATAAACGCTTCGATCGCGATGGTAATTCTGCGGGGCGGCTACGACAAGAAGAGCTTGGTCCTCGTCGCGGCCGTCGCGGCGATCGCGGTCGCGTCGGGCGTGGTCTGGCGCGACTACGTTTCGTTCGCGCCGGAGGATTTCGATCCGCTGCTCGTTTTCTGCTGGCTTCTCATGGTCGTGCTGGCGGCGTTTCGGTTCTCGCCGCGGCGGGACCTGCCGCTCGCCGCGGTCGCGTTCGTCGGCGGCGCGCTCATCGAGACGTGGGGAACGCGCTCGGGGCTCTGGACGTATTTCACCCACGAGAAGCCGCCGCTCTTCATCTTGCCGGCTTGGCCGGTCGCCGCGCTCGCGACCGAGCGCGTCGCGAGAGCGGCCCGACGTCTCGCCGCGCGCATTCCAGACCGCGCGATGCGCGCGATCCACGCGGTCACGTTGATTGCATTCTGCACGCTTCTCTGGACGTGGACCGCGCCCGGTCGCTCTCACCCAACGACCGCCGTCGCGTACGCGCTCGTCGCGATCACTTGCGTGAGCGGGAGGACGCCGCGTGAAGATGTGCTGCGCTTCGTGGCCGGCTCGCTGCTCGGCTGGCTGCTCGAGTATTGGGGGACGACGCGTTTCTGTTGGACGTATTGGGACGAAATGACGCCGCCGCTCGCGGCAGTCTTGTCGCACGGCTTCGCGACGGTCGCGTTCGCGCGCGGCGTCGCCATCGCGTCCGCGCTCGCGGCCCTCCCCGCAAAGCTCCGCGAGCGCGTCAGCGACGGCTGATCGTCACGGGACGACGATGACGCTGCGATGGTGGTGATGATGGTGGTGGTGGTGCAGGTCGACCTCGACCGCTGTCGTGTGCGTCGGCTCGACGTAAACGTGAGCCGCGTGGCAGCCCGAGCACAAGACGAGCGCGCCGATGATCATGAGGATGGTGTTCTTCATGCGGCATTTTTTCAGCACGGCGCGTGCCGAAAACGCCTCTACAAAATCACGAGCCCGCGGCGTGCTGCCTGAACCACGGCTTCGGTTCGGCTGGTGACGCCGAGCTTCGAGAGGATCGCGTTCACGTGGAATTTCACGGTGTGATCGCTGATGTGCATCTTCGCGGCGATCTCTTTGTTCGAGATGCCCTGCGAGAGCTGCTGCAAGACTTCTTGCTCGCGCGCGGTGAGCTCTTCGGCGAGCGGCACGCGCTCGCGCGTCGGGATGAGCGAGGACGCGAACGATGGATCGACGACGACGAGGCCCGCGCGGACGGCGCGCACCGCGGCGGCGAGGGCGGCGCCTGTCGTCTCGCGCGGGAGCAAGGCGCGCGCGCCGGCGGCGATCGCGGGCGCCGCGACCGAAGCCGACGGAACGAGCGCGACGACGTCGATCTCGCTCGCTTCGACGTCGGCGATTCGCTCTTGCGCGGTGTGGGCATCGGCACCGAGGTCCCAGACGAGCACCTCGGCCGCCGTGTCGGGCGAGCCTGGCTCGGCGAGCATGTGCTGCGTCGAGAGCATCGAGATGAGCGCCGACCGCACGAGCGGGTCTTCCGCGACGACTGCGACTTCTGGCGTTTGGATGGGCACGTCCACCGTAGGAGCAAGCTCGCCACGCGCCGGTCGGGAGTCAACCGGTTCCTCTCCATCCGACTAGGTCCGCGCGCGCGATTTTTGGCCCATCGGGCGATGTGAGCGCCGCGGCGTCGCCTTACCGTGACGGGCATGGCAGCAACGTTTTCAGCGGACGTCGTCGAAGACGTCGTCTCCAAAATCTCACCCAGCATCGTTCGCGTCGACGCCGGTCACCGCTTCGGCGGGACGGGCACGGCGTGGTCGAGCGATCTCGTCGTCACCGCGAGTCACGTCGTCGAGCGCGACGAGGACATCGAAATCGGTTTGGACGGCGACAAGAAGGCGACGGCCACCGTGGTCGGTCGCGACGAGTCGACCAACGTCGCGCTCCTGCGCGTCAGCGGCGCGACGCTCACGCCCGTTTCGTTCCGCGGGCTCGACGGTCTGCGCGTCGGAAAATTCGTGGTCGCCGTCGCGCGGCCCGGAAAAACCGTGCGCGCGAGCTTCGGCATCGTGAGCGTCCTCGGCGACGAATTCCAAACTCGGCCCGGCGCGCGCATCGATCGCTGGCTGGAGACCGACGCCGCGATCGCCGCGGGGTGGTCCGGCGGCGTCCTCGTCGACCTCGAGGACAAAGCGCTCGGCATGAACAACCGCGGCCTCGTGCGCCACGCACATCTCACGATTCCGCACGCGACGCTCGAACGCGTCGTCGCCGAGCTCTCGGCCCACGGAAAAGTTCGCCGCGGCTACCTCGGCGTCGGCGTGCATCGCGTCGCATTGTCCGACGCGGTGAAGGCTTCGCTCGGGCGCGCCCAGGAAGCGGGCGCGCTCGTGAACGCCATCGAGCCCAAGAGCCACGCCGAGACGGCCGGCATCTTCGTCGGCGACACGCTCGTCGCGATCGACGGCGCCAAAGTGGAGTCCCCGTGGGAGCTCGCGTCGGTCCTCCGCGACAAAGTGGACGCTGAAGTGACCATCCAGCTCGTACGCGCCGGCCGCCTCGAAACGCTCAAAGCGCATACCTGATCTATAATCGTCGGCCGTGAAGGCCTGTCCCAAGTGCGGCGAGCGCTATAGCGACGACAGGCAATTTTGTTTCGTCGACGGCGCGACGCTCGACACGCTGAAAGACGCGCGCCTCGGCACGGCCATCGCCGGAAGGTACGTGCTCGAAGAAATCGTCGGCGAGGGCGGCATGGCGACGGTCTATCGCGCGCACCACAAGGTGAACGCCGACCAAATCTACGCGGTGAAGCTGATGAACCCGCTCCTCGCGCGCGACCCGATCGTGCGCGAGCGATTCCGTCGCGAGGCGAAGAGCGCGAAGAAAATCGCGCATCCGAACATCATCGAAATTTTCGAAGAAGGCGACACCGGCGACGGCACCGCTTACATGGTGATGGAGTATCTCGACGGCGCCAGCCTCGCGGACATCGTGTCGAAGGGGCCGATCCCCGTGAAGCGCGCCGTCGCGCTGATGATTCAAATGGCGCGAGGCATCGCGCGCGCGCACGACCTCGGCGTCATTCACCGCGATCTCAAGCCCGAGAACATTTTCGTCTGCAAGCGCGGCGACGACGATCTCGTGAAGCTGCTCGACTTCGGCATCGCGCTCTCCAAACAAGACTCGCGTCTCACCGGCACCGGCGAGCTCTTCGGGACGCCGCAGTACATGGCGCCCGAGCGCATCACGTCGACCGACGCGGGCTCGGCGAGCGATCTCTACGCGCTCGGCGTCATCTTCTTCGAGATGCTCACCGCGCGCATGCCGTTCGACGCGCCGGACGTCGCGACGTTCTTCGTTCGGCATTTGAAAGATCCGCCGCTGCCGATCCGCACGATTCATCCGGGCACGCCCGAGTCGCTCGCGGATCTCATCGAGCGATTGCTCGCGAAGGACCCTAAAAATAGGCCTGTCGACGCTCACAAGGTCGCGGCGGATCTCACGGACGTCGCACGCGAGACAGGCGCGTCGGTGCCGATGGAGCCGGTGCTCGAAGCCGCGGCGAGCTCGAAGCCCGCGTCGCTGCCGACCTCCGAAAAAGGAACGCGGCGATGGATCCGTCGCGCGGACGTCTTTCGCGAAATGCTCGAGCGCGCGTACGGCGCGAAGGCGCCTTCGGACATCGCGACGCGTCTCGCGCGAGTCGATGCGCTCGCCAAACGCGTGGCCGATCTCAAAACGCGCAGCCTGACCGAGCAGGCGAAGCTCGAAGAAATCGGAAAGCGCGGACGCGAAGGTCGTCTTCGGCTCGGCAACGCAGTCGACGCGCTCGGCGGCGACGCGTCGCGCGCGCGCGAAGAGTTGCGCGCGGCCGAGGAGAAGCTGCAAGTCGGCAAGAAACGCCAAGAGACGGCGCGCAAGCAGTTCATGGAAGTGCACAAGTCGATCACGTATTGGGAAGGCCGCAGCGGCTTCGCCGAGCCTTACGAAGATTTGATGAATGCGTATCGCGACGCCGCCGACGTCATCGAAGGTTGGACGACCGCGCGCAAACAAGAGCGCGACGCGGAGCGCATCGTCGAGAGCCAGCAGCAAAGCGTGCGCGATCTCGAGTTCCAGCTCATGAAGCTGCGCGAGTCGCTCGCGATGTACGAGCTCGACACCGAGGCTGAACGCGAAGCCGTCCAGGGGCTCGTCATTCAGATCACGCAAGAAATCGACCAATCCGAAGAAGAGCTGGTTTCGCTCGCCGCGTCGCTGGTCGAGCCGTTGCGGCAGCGCCCGGAGCTCTCGACGCTCTTTCGCCGTCTCGAGGCCGCGTAAAGTTTCGTCCGCGACGCGCGCGCGCGAACGCGAATGCGTTATTCTGAGCCCAGCCGGGGGAAGGTGTATCCATGCGCGGGCCCATCCTCTTTTTCGTCGCCGCATTCGCCAGTGTCGCTGCTTGCTATTCCGGCGGTACGTCGCCGGGCAGTCCCGACGCGTCCACGCCCGCGGGAGGCGTGACGTATTACAAAGACGTCGCTCCGATCGTGCAGAGCGTCTGCCAGAACTGTCACGTGCCCGGCGGCATCGCGCCGTTCGCGCTCGAGACGTACGACGATGCGAAGGCGAACGCCGCGTCGATGGTCGCCGACACGCAAGCGCGCATCATGCCGCCGTTCGGCGCGCAGAACACGAGCGAGTGTACGACGCGCACCAAGTTCAAAGGCGACTGGAGCCTCACCGACGCGCAGATCGCGACGATCAAAGCGTGGCACGACGGCGGCGATCTCGCGGGCGACCCCAACGACGCGCCGCCGCCGAACACCACGCCGCCGATCACGGATCTTCCGAACGCGACGTCGGTCGCGCCGGCGACGCCGTACTCGATCCCGGCGAACTCGACGAACGACGTCTTTCGCTGCTTCGTTCTCGATCCGCAAATCGCGACGACGCAATACCTCACCGGCACGTTCGTGAAGCCGGGGAACAAGACGATCGTTCACCACGCGCTCATTTTCTCGGTGCCCGCGGGCGCGACCATCCCGCCGCCGGACGATCCGAAAGTTCCCGATCAGTACACGTGCTTCGGCAGCGCGAACGTCACGGGGCAGCAGCTCGTCGCGCTGTGGGCCCCCGGCGCGCAGCCTTACGTGTATCCGGACGGCGTCGCGCACCCGATCGATCCGGGCACGAAGTTCGTCATGCAGATTCACTACCATCCGCACGCGAATGCCGATTTCTCGCCGGACACGACGACGTTTCAGTTCACCACGACGACGCAAGCGCCGACGTGGACGGTGCAAACGCTCTTGGTCGGAAACTTCACGAGCGGGGTCGACGCGAACGGCAACGGGCTCGAGAACCCGCCGTTCTTGATCGCGCCGGACGCGAAGAATCAAATCTTCACGATGGACTTCACCGATCCGAAGAAGATCCCGATCCCGGTGCACCTGCTCTCGCTCGCGGCGCACATGCACCTCGTCGGCACCGACGAGAAGATCACGATTCACCGCGACGCGCCGACCGCGACGAATCCCGCGGACGAATGTCTCTTGCAAGTTCCTCAATGGAACTTCAATTGGCAGCGGTCGTACGAATACGACACCGACATCGCGTCGCTGCCGCTCATCTCGCCCGGCGACTCGCTCAAGATGCGGTGCACCTACGACAACACGACCGACAATCCGGCGCTCATGGCGGCGCTGACCGAGGCCGGCCAGAAACAGACGCAGCCGGTCACCATCGGCGAGACGACGATGGACGAAATGTGCCTCGGCGCGTTTTGGATCGTTTATCCGACGCTCTGATCCGTCAGACGGGGTCTCTTCGTTTGAGAAAAATGAACAGCGCGATGAGCATCGCGAGCGTGAGGCCGCTCAAGACGGCCCACGGAAGGCCCGTCCAATCCCAATTGGTGAAGCCCCAGGCGCCCGGCAGGTTGTCGGCCTGAATTTGCGCGACCGCGCATTGGAAGTGACCATCTTTGATGAAGTCGGGCGCGCTCGTGAGCGTCGGCTGATGAAGATCGACGAGCCACGCGGGATTGTTTCGAATCGCCCAGCGCTCCTGTGAAATCGATCCTTCGAAGCCCCAGCGCGCCGGCATGATCATCATGAGCGGCTTGAGCATGGGGTTGGTCGTCATCGGCACCATGAGGCCGCCGAGCACGACTTGCGGAATGAGCGCGATCGGCGTCAGCGCCATCGCCGCTTCGGCCGACGTGACGAGCGTCGAGACGAGGAGGCCGAGCGCGGTCGCGTTCATCGCGAGCATGATCATCGACACGAGCTCGAGCCCGAACGCCGCCGGCCCGCCCTCGAAGCCGAGCGCGAAGAAGACGATCGCGAGCAGGGTCGCGCACTGAAAAATCGCGACGAGACTCAAGATGACGTACTTCGACATCACGTAATTGAAGAGCGAGAGGTTCACCATGCGCTCGCGCAGGTAAATCGCGCGTTCGGTGACGATCTCGCGCGCGGCGTTGCTCGTGCCGAACCAAACGCACGAGACGACGACGAAGAACATCGCGGCTGTGTGGTCGCTCGTCGGGTGCATTTCGTTCAGCAGGTTGGTGCCGCCGGTCGCGGCGGTGGAGCTCTTCTTCGCGATTTCTTGGAGCGCGCCGAGACACCAAAACGGAATCGCCGCCTTTTGCCCGCCGAAGACGATCGCGAGCATGATGCCGATGATCGGCGCCTGCAAAAACATGATCGCGGCGCCGGCGCGATCGCGAATGCGCACTTTCCAATAACGCGACATCAGGAGTCGCAATTGGCGGAGCATCGGCGTTTTGGCGCGCATGCGCGTGCCGCGGGTCGCGGGCTCGGTGCCGACCGCGCGCCGCCCGGAATACATCTGTTGGAAAACCGGATTTTGATTTTGGAAGTACTCGCCGCGCCACTGACGCGCCGCCTCGAGACGCGCGACGTTGCGCTCGACGTTCGGCTCGCGGCGCTGCATCTCGGTCTGCGTGAACCGCTCGCGCACGTTGAGCATGTCGAACATGTCGCGCGGGTTGTCGATGCGCTGCGCGTGCCCCGAATAGCTCGCGCGATACGGACTACCGGGCCGCTCGATGATCGACCCAAAAAACCGATAAGCGGCTTCGCCGGTCGGCCCGAAATAAGTGGGTATTCCGCCGTAACCGAGCACGAGACACAGATTGAATTTCTCGAATTCGTCTTTGGCCGGCTGGTGAATCGTGACGATGATCGTTTTGCCGGTTTTTTTCGAGAGCTCGGCGAGCAAGTTGACGAGCGCGGTCGTGTCGTCGGCCGCGAGACCGCTCGTCGGCTCGTCCAAAAATAGAATCACCGGGTCGGTGACCAGCTCGAGCGCGATGTTGACGCGTTTGCGCTGACCGCCGGACAAGACCTTTTTCTCGGGTTTGCCGATTTGCAGATTGCGAACGCCCTCGAGGCCGAGCGACTTGAGCGTCTCTTCGACGCGGCGATCGATTTCGGCCTCCGAGTAATCCGGCGGCAAACGAAATTGCGCCGAATATTTCACCGCCTCGAAAACGGTGAGCTCGGGATGCACGATGTCGTCTTGCGGCACGTAACCGATCGAGCCGCGCATCGCGTCGTAAATTGCATAAAGGTCCTCGCCGTTGATGCGCACTTGGCCCGCGCTCGGCGGGAGATATCCGTTGAGCGTCATCAGCAAAGTCGTTTTGCCGGCGCCGCTCGGTCCCATGAGCGCGATCATGTCGCCCGGGAGCGCTTTGAACGACACGTGATCGAGGAGCGTTTTGGTCTGCCCGCGGCGATCGCGATCCGGCACGTCGAGCAGCAAATCCCAAGCTTCGATTTCGTAGAGCGGTTTGCCGGCCCAGTTCTGCGCGTCCTCGACGACGACGTTGACCTGCTGCCCGGCGATTTGCACGAGCAGCGGCATCGGGCCGATTTGGACTTTTTCGCCGTTTTGAATCGGAACGCGTTGCCCGGGCGGCACACGCGCGCCGCGCACGAACGTGCCGTTCGCCGAGCGGAGATCTTGGATGTAGAGCGCCTCGCCTTCGCGGACGATCTGCGCGTGACGCGAGCTCACTTGCGGGTGCGCGACGACGATTTGATTGTCGGGCGTGCGGCCGATCGTGATGATGCCGCCGAGGAGCTGCGCCATGTTGAGCTCGCCGATCACCGTGCGGTGTCGGCGGCCGGGCGGCGGCTGCGCGTCTTGTTGCGGCATCGCCGCGGTCGGCGGGTTCGGCGCGGGCCCGGTCGGGCCGAGCGACGCGGCCATTTGACCGAGCAGCGAGATCGGCACCGGCACCGGGCCGAACGAGACGATGCCGTTCGGGTCGACCGGCGTGGGTTGGTTCGGCGGAATTTTTTGGCCGCCGACGTAGGTGCCGCTCGTCGAGGCGTGGTCGACGGCCATCATGCGATCGAGCATCACTGTCGCGTGCTGCGAGCTCACCGCGGCGTGCGCGAGGACGAGCGTCGCGCGCGCCGGATCGCGACCGACGACGACGTGTCCGCGCGGCACGCCGGCGAGCTGCCCGGGTGCCATCAGCATCGACACGATCGCCGGATGCGCGAGCGGCACGTTCGCTTGGCCCACCGCGAACACCGTACGAAAGTCGAACGGCACCGGCTGATTCGGCGCGACCGGCGCACCGTTCGCGAACGTCGGCCCCGCCCCCGCGTCGATGAGCGCGAGCGCGCCCGCTTGCTTCACGATGCGCGCATGGAGCGCGGCGACGCCGGGGGCCTGCAGCACGACGTCGCACGTCGGCGCGCTGCCGATCGTGATCTGATCGCGCCCGATGGCCATGGGACGCGCGAGGTTACTACGATCAGTCGCGAATCGTCGAACGCACGGCGCCGTCGCCCGGCGAATCGAGCTGCGCGGTCGCGGTCGACGCATCGGCGTTCATCTCGGGAATCGCCTGCGGCTCGGACGCCGAGCGCGCGTCGATCGGCTCGGCGCGTGGCGTGAGCCAAAGAACCATCGCGGCGGCGAACGCCAGGACCCCGCCGAACGCGACCGCCGACGCGGCATAACGCGGCGCGCGGCGCGGTTTCTCTTCGGCGCGCGCGGCGACCTGCGTGAACGCGAGCTCGAGGCTCGCTTCGTGCTGGAGACGCGCTTCGCACGCCGCACAGCGCGTCACGTGCGCTTCGACGCGCGCGCACTCGGCCTCGTCGAGCGAGCCGATGACGTAACCCTCGAGGGCTTCTCGCGAGAGATGCTCAGACATCGCCGTCCTCCTCGAACTCGCGGCGCAGCTCTTTGCGAACCTCGCACACGATCTGCCGAACGCGCTGGACCGAGAGGCCCACGCGCGAGGCGACGTCGGCGTGGCTCAAGTTGCCGCCGCCGTACACGAGCGAAAAGACTTTGCGCGCCGACGGCGAGCACTTGGCGAGGACGCGCTGCGCGCGCGCGAGCTGTTCCTCGCCGATGAGCTGTTGCGAAGGGAGCGGCGCCGGGTCGGCCGCGTCGAAACCGTCGGCGAGCGCGAGCGTGCGTCCGTTCTTCCGCTGGTCGTCGAGCGCGAGAAACGTCGCCTGCGTGATCGCGAGCTGCGGCAAGCGAAGCTCCCGCAACCTTCCCGCACGTTGCTGCTCGAGGAGGCGAAGCCACGCCTCTTGCGCGATGTCTTTCGCGCGCTCGAGACCGAGGCCGCGCCCGAGGAGGGCCACGACCACGCGCTGATTGTGTTTGGCGACGAGCGCGTTCCACGCGGCCTCGTCGCCACGCAAGGCGCGGTCGGCGAGATCCGATTGAGGCGCGGCCGTCGCGGCGGGCGCCCCGAGAAGCGTGATTCCAAGCGGTAAGGTGGCCATTTCTGAAGTCCCCAGCCTTAACGCGCCGGGGCTCGGAAACATACCGCGAAAAGGACGAGCCTCAAGAACCGCCGGAAACGAGCTCCTCGAGCTGCTCCATCGTCTCGCGCGCCCCGTGCTCCATGCCCGACGCGATCGCGCCGTCGAGCGCTTCTTTCGAGGGATAGAGCTGTTGGAGCGTGAGCGTCGTCTGGCCGTCCTTTTCGTCGAACGTCGCCGTGACGATCGCGTCGCCCGCCTGGCGCATCGGCTCGAACACCTGTGTGTGCACGAGACGCGTCGGCCGCACGACTTCCTTGTAGACGCCCGAGAAGGCGACCGTGGGCTCGCCCTCGCGCCCGAAGACGTAACGCCACGCGCCGCCGACGCGGAGGTCGACGTCGCACTCGAAGAGCTTCACGCCCATCTTGCACGGCGCCCACCAGCGCTTCAAGAGCTCCGGCTTCGTCCACGCGTCGAACACGACGCTCGCACGCGCGCCGAACGTGCGCACCATCACGAGCACGCGCGGGGACGTGCGTTCGAACTTGGTTTCATTTTTTCTTTTCATGTCCACGGCGTTTCTCCTTTTCTTCGAGCTCGGCGGCGAGCTCGTCGAGCGCATCGAAGCGCGCTTCCCAAATCCGTCGGTAGCGATCGAGCCACGCGTTCATCTCGATGAGCGGCTGCGGCTTGATTCCGTAGAGCCGCTTTTGCGCGCGCGCGTGCGCGCCGACGAGCCCCGCGTCCTTGAGGACGCGCAAATGCTTGGAGACTTGCGGCTGCGCCAAACGAAGACGCTTGCCGATGTCGTTGACCGAGCGCGGCCCGGAGCGAAGTAGCTCGACGATGCGAAATCGATTGGGCTCGGCGAGCGCGGCGAAGGTTTCGACCACGCCCAATATATGCTCATTGGAGCATATGCCTGTCAAGGCATATGCAGCGCGACCGCGATCGAGGCCGTTTTGGCGGTGCTCGACTCGATCGAAGCGGCGGCGTCGACCCCGTCGCGGAGCGGGGCCGAGACGCAGGCGGCGAGCGGCCCGGTCGCGAGAGATTGAGCCTCCTCGAGGAGCGACTTCATTTCGGACGCGAGCTTCTCGAGCCTCGGGCGCATGCCGCTCGAGACCTGGAGCACGAGCGGGAGATCGTTTTCGAGCGCGGCCTTCAAATTTTTGGCGAGCGTTTTGTTGGCGCCTTTGATGGTGACCCCGACGCGCGCGCGGGTGCACGTGGCCTTCGCGGCCGCGCGAGCGTTGCAGCGCGCGTCGCACGCCGGGCTCGGACGGCTCGCGGCGATTTCGGCGACGCAGCTCGGCGTCTTCATCTCCGCGTCGCACGCGCCGGTGCACGTCCCGTTGCAGGACGACTTCGCGCGCAGCTCGCACGAGCCCGTGCACGCGCCGGTGCACGTGCCGTCGCACGTTCCCGCGCAGACGCCGCGGCTCGCGACGCCCTCGCATTTGCCTTTGCATTTGCCGTCGCATTTTCCACGGCAGGTCCCGCTGCATTTCGCGCCGCGCTGCACGTCGCACGTGCCGCTGCATGCGCCGGTGCACGCGCCTTGGAGCTCGTTCGGCGCGCAGGTCGGCGCGCCGTGCTCGAGCGACGCGTCGCACGCGGCCGCGCACGCGGTGAAGACGTCGAGCGGCGCGCCACACTTCGGCGTGCTCGCGTCGATCGCGATCGATGCTTTGCCGAGCTTGGCGAGCGCGTCGTGAATCGCGCGCGACGCCGCGTCGCACGCAGCCGTGCCCGTCGCAAAATCGCCCGTCGCGCCGAGGTCGGTCGCGAGGCCGCCGCAGCCGGTCTTCAAATCGGCGTCGACGCCCGCGGCGAGACGCTTCATCTCGAGCGCCGCCGCGAGGGCTCGCTTCATGTCGTTCGCGCGCGCGGCGTCGAGGCCGAAGGTCGTCCAGTCGAACGCGAGGACCGCGGCGTCGTCGCCGACGTTCGGGCAACGCGGGGCGACCGGCGCCGCCGCGGGCTTCGCGCCGCCGCACTCGAGCACCGGCACGAGGATCAGGGCGGCGACGATCGAGACGGCCGCAGCGCGATGGCCTCTTCGCGTCATTCCTCGTTCATGAACGGGTAGCCGACGCTCGTCGGCGGGACGAACGTCTCCTTGACGACGCGCGGCGACGCCCAGCGCAAGAGATTGTACGCGGCGCCGGCCTTGTCGTTCGTGCCCGACGCGCGCGCGCCGCCGAACGGTTGCTGCCCGACGACCGCGCCCGTCGGCTTGTCGTTGACGTACAAGTTGCCCGCCGCTTGCCGGAGCACGCTCGCCGCGTGCGCGATGGCGGCGCGATCGCGCGAGAAGATCGCCCCGGTCAAACCGTACGGGCTCGTCTCGTCGACTACGCGCAGCGTCTCGTCGACGCGCGCGTCGTCGTACACGAAAACGCTCAAAACCGGCCCGAAGAGCTCGGTCTGCATGATCGCGTGCTTCGGGTCGTTCACCTCGACGAGCGTCGGCGCGACGAACCAGCCGCGGTCACGCGAGGTGAGCTTGTCCTCGGTCGAGACTTTGCATGACGCGTCGTGCGTGACTTTGCCGATCCACTCGCTGAGACGCGTCCACGCGCGCTCGTTGATCACCGCGCCCATGAAGTTTCGGAAGTCGCGCACGTCGCCGACTTTGATGTCGCGAATCTCGTCGAGGATCCGCGCGCGCACTTTCGGCCAGAGCGACTTCGGCACGTACGCGCGCGACGCGGCCGAGCACTTCTGGCCTTGATATTCGTACGCGCCGCGAACGAGCGCGACGGCGAGCGCGTCCGGCTCGGCGGAGGCGTGCGCGAAGACGAAGTCCTTCCCGCCGGTCT
This sequence comes from Polyangiaceae bacterium, assembly GCA_036488725.1. Classification (GTDB taxonomy): domain Bacteria; phylum Myxococcota_A; class Polyangia; order Polyangiales; family Polyangiaceae; genus DASXHD01. The sequence continues at coordinate 26,724 of DASXHD010000135.1, forward strand.
CGCCGACCAGCCGCGGGTACGTTTTGTATTGCGCGATGCGCTCGCCGACGCCCTTCCAAATCGATTGGAAGACCGCGGTCGACCCGGTGAAGTGAACGCCCGCGAGCGATGGGTGCATGATGCAAGTATTCGAAACGCTCGCGCCGTCGCCATGGACGACGTTGATGACGCCCGCCGGAAAGCCCGCGGCCTCGAAGAGCTTCACGAGGTGATAGGCCGCGAGCGCCTGATTTTCAGCCGGTTTCCACACGACGACGTTGCCCATCAGCGCGGGCGCGGTCGGCAAATTTCCGGCGATCGCGGTGAAGTTGAACGGCGTCACCGCGAGGACGAAGCCTTCGAGCGGGCGGAGCTCGAGCCGATTCGAGAAGCCCTCGGGCGAACGCGGCTGCTCGGCGAGACGCGACGCGAAGTGGACGTTGAAGCGCAGAAAATCGATGAGCTCGCACGCCGAGTCGATCTCCGCTTGGTAGGCGGTCTTGCTTTGGCCGAGCATCGTCGCGGCGTTGAGCGTCGCGCGCCACGGACCGGCGAGCAGCGACGCCGCGCGCAAGAGAACGCGCGCGCGCTCCTCGAACGAGGTCGCGGCCCACGCGGGCGCGGCGGCGAGCGCCGCGGTGATCGCTTTGTCGGTGATCGCCCCGCCCCCTTGATGCGCGCGTCCGAGCTCGAGCGCGTGATCGTGCGGCGCGCGCACGGGAAAAGTTTCGCCTTCGAAGATTTCGCGGCCGCCGACGACGTGCGGAATTTCGGCGCGCTCCCCGGCCATCTTGGCGAGCGCTTCTTTCAGCGTCTTTCGCTCGGGCGAGCCGGGGCCGTACGAGAGGACCGGCTCGTTCGTGGGCTCCGGGAGATGCGCGGGGATGTCGAGCATGGCGGCAATGTAGCGCCGGCCCGCGCCGCGCTCAAAGGGCGCGTCTCAGAACGACGAGCCCGACGTCTCCGACCGCACGGGCGTCCGCGGCGCAGTCGACGTGGTGAGCGGCACCGGCGTCGGGGCCGGCCGCGTGCTCAGCGTCGGAATCGGCGGCGCGCTCGCGCTCGGCGGCGCAGTCGCGCTCGGCGGCGCGCTCGCGCTCGGCGGAACGCTCACGCTCAGCGCCGGCACGAGCCGCGGCACGCTCGAGGGCGTCTCGGGCACGATGTGCGCTTGCGGCTCCGGCTTGCGCCGAAAGATGTAGAATACAATGAAAATGGCGAGCCCCGCCGCAGCGAGCGCAGCGACATAAGCGGCCCACCGCGCGCGAAAATGCTCGCGCATCCGCGAGACGCGCTTGCGAACGCGCGGCGCCGGGAGCTTCTCGCTCGCCGCGATGGCCTCGAGCTTTTCGCCCGCGCCCTCGCGCAACATCCACTCGAGCGTGCGCTTCGCGTCGCTGCCGGGCGGGAGCTCGGCTTCGGCCCATCGCAAGAGATCGTCCGCGCCGCGGTTCGAAGAGGGAGCCGCGGCGTCGTCCACGAGATCGCTCGGCACCTCGCGCTTCGCGCGGCGATAAAAATCCGCGACCTTGTTGCGCGCGACGCCGTAGAGCCATCGTCGCATCGCGCCTTCGTCGTCCGGCGCGCCTTCGGCCGCCAGCGCGTCGGCCAGCACCGATTGCAGCACGTCGTCGGCGTCGCTCGCCGGCACGCGCGCGCGAATGTGCGCGCCGAGCGCCCCGAGGAGCGCCGGGTCGGACAGGAAGCGTTTGCGATCGACCGACACTGACGCCCCATCGTCGCACGCGCATCGTAAAGTGTGACCGCGGAAGTTGCGATCGGGCCCGCACGTCCGCATACTCGACGCGTGAAGCTCGCTTGGCTTTTTGCGCTCCTGTTCGCCGTCGGCGCGTGCGACGCGCAGCCCATCGGTCTGCCGGCGGGGTCGAACAACTACGACGACCCCGACGACCCGGGAAACCCGGGCATTTCGAGCGGCGCCGCCGACGCGTCGGGCGACGCGTACGGACGCCCGTGCACCGCCGCGCGCGATTGCCCCGCGGCGTTCGTGTGCGCGTATTCGATCGCGAGCGGATGCCAAGCGGCCGGCCAATGTCTCCCGTATCAGAGCAGCGACACCGGCACGTGCGACGCGGGCGTCGGCTGCGGCTGCGACGACGCCGAGGTGCCGCTGTGCGCGCCCGAGGGCTACGCGCCCAAACCGGTTCAGTCGGCCTTCGCGTGCGGCCTCGATCCCTCAGACGCCGGCGATCAGTAACGTTTTCTGACGGCGGAGTGACGCGCGTCGGGCTTGAAACCTTCGACGTCGTCGAGCTCCTGCGGGAGCGGGCCTGCTTGGTATTGGCACTCCATCGTGCGCACCGAGATCGTCGCCGGCCACGTCGCCGTCTCCGCGCGGAACAAAAGCGAGTGTCCGAGATCGTCGGCGAAGACGAGCGCGCCGTAATCGGCGTCGCCGTCTTGTGACGGCGTCATCGCGTCGAATGCGGCGACGCACGCGTCGGGCTTGCCGATCTCGCCGCGGATTTCGGCGCGATCGGTCGCGAGGATGATCGCGGTCCCGTCGGCGTCGACGATCACCGGCCGGCGCGACCCGAGCACGTACGGCGCGTCGACGCGATAAGCGTTCGGGTCGGAGCTCATCGCGCCGTCGCACGCCTTGGGCACGTCGCCGAGCGACTTCTGCGTCGCGATGGCGCTCGCCGGTCCGAGATCCGGATCCGATTTGATTCCGAGAATCCACGCGCGCGCCGGATCGCGAAGGGTGGCCGCGAACGCCGGCTTGCCGCCGAGGTCGATCAAGTCGACCGCGCCGTCGTCGTCGCTCAGCCCGCCGAGCACGCTGAAGTACGTGCGCTTGCCGTCGGGCATCGCGATCGCCGCGAAGCTCTCGGGGTTCTTCTCGAGGAGCGTCGTCGTGCCATCGATCGTCGCGACGTACGTGCTCCCGCTGACGTCGTCGCCGCTCTCCGGGAATTTGATCTTTTCGATCTTGCCGTCGTCGCGAAGGAGCATCAGCGGCACGCGCTTCGGATCGCCTCCGCTCTCATCGGAGATGATGCCGTTCGGCGGGCGGAAAAATACGCCCTTCGACCCGAGCGCGACGACCTCGGGCGATTCGGTCCGCGCCGGGTTCGCTTCGCGATCGTAACCGTCTTGCGGATCGCGGCTCACGCGGAACGGCGGGTTCTTGCTCACCGTCTGCCGGAACGTTCTGCCGCTCGCGTCGCGGTACCACGCGATCTCGGCGTCGACCGGGTTGTAGCGGCCGAGCCCGGTGCGCGCGCGTTTGTAGACGTAACGGACCGCGACCGCGCCGCCGGGCTGAACGTGGACGACCGTGCCCGATCCGAACGTCGGCGGGCCGGGCGGCGTGCCCATGAGCGCGACGCTCGTCGTCTTGGTCGTGGGCTCGCCGCGCTTCGAGAGGACGAGCGCGAGCTTGCCGTTCTTGTCGCGTGTCGGGAGGACCCAGCGCGCCGTGCCGTGATCGACGTCGCCGATGCGGGGGAGGTTGCCGCCGCCGATCGGGATCCATCGATCTTTCGCGCTGCAGCGGAGAGGCCGCGCGTACGACGCGACGACGTTCGCGACTGCGCCGCCGCCGGGCGTCGGCGGCGGCGCGTCCCAGCCCCATCGAACGCCGCGATCGGTCTGGCAGCCGTACGTCGAGCACGATTCGACGTTGGTCACGAACGCCGGGGCCGCGACGGCGCCCCAAGTGACGCCGGCGTTCAGCGACTCGAACGCTTGCGTTTGACCGTGCTCGCTCGCGATCGCGAAGCCGTGCTTTTCGGCGAACGCGGCGCGCGTCGCGGGGATGCCGAGCGGCGCGGTCGCGAGCGTGCCGCCTTCTCGATACGTGAACATCATCGGCGTCACGCCGGCGCGCACGAAGCCGCGCACGGTGCCGTCGTCGTCGAGCGTGATCGACGCCGACTGCGCGTCGATCGACGCCGCGATGCGCCCGATCGGCTCGCGCACCGCGCTGCCGGATCGCCAGCGAAAGAGGAACGCTTCGTTGTCGTGGACTCCGATGCTGTACGTGAGCGACTGCGCGCCGTTCGTCGCGAATCGCACCTCTCCGTCGCCGTCGGTGTCCGTGTTGGGAACTTCGCTGAAGCCTGCGCTCTTGCTCGCGCGAACGCGCGCCGGCAAGCACGCGCTGCCGTAGCCGACGCCGCAGCGCCGCCCGAGGTACACGAAATCTTCGGCGCCGATCGCGATGTTCGTGTCGCCGCGCTGCGGGAGGCCCCCTTCGATCGTCGTGTCTTCGTGGAACGTGCGGCCGCCGTCGCTCGACTTGAGGATGCGCGTGATCCATCCGAGCGAGCCGCCGTCGCCCTGCACGGCCGCGTGCCGATATTTGCCGCTCATGAAGTAAGGCGCGATCGGCGCGCCCGCGTCTTTGTCGATTCCTCCCGCGAGGGTGCCGCGCGCGTCGCACGCGACCACGATGTCCTCGCCGCGCGTCGCGAAGTCGACCGATTCGCAGCCGTCGAGCTCGTCGAGCTTGCGCAGCTTGCCGAGCGTTCCGCCCTCGCCGACCGCGATCGACCAAGCGCGCTCTTTGGCGTCGCCCGAGATGCGCACCGCGCGCCTCCCGTCGATGCGCTCGACGCTCGTTGTCGTCGCTCGTCGAATCGCGGAGATCTGCCTGCCCGCGTGTCCCTGCGAGCCCGACTGGAACGTCCCCCACGCCGGATCGAACCGCATCGTGTCGTCGATGCCTTCGACCCAGAGCGCGCCGTCGCGCGCGATGACTTGCTGCACGCCGATGCCCGGGCTCTTCGCGACGGCCCACGTCGCGCCGTCGTCTTTCGTTCCGTAAAATCGTTGCGGCGCGGTGACGAGGATGCCGCCTTCGTCTTGCATCGCGACGTCGACGACGACGCCCTCGTTTCCGCCGACTGCGATCTTGTTCCAAGTGCGGCCGCCGTCGATGCTGCGCTGGAGGTCCCCCTTGTCGTCGACGACCAGGATCGCTCGCTTGCCGACCGCGACGTGCCGCGCGCCGGTGACGCCGTGGCTCTCCGGGTGCAGCGGCCCGAGCGCCTCGCGCGCGCCGTAAACGGTGCCGCTCGCGCCGACGAAACGAAAACCCTCGCCCGTCTTCTGCATGCCCACGAGCTGCTCGGGTGCGAGCGACGCTGCGCCCTCGGTCTCACCCGCGGCGCTCTCGATCCAACGCTCGCCGCCGTCGCCGACGAGCAGCGTGCTCCCCGAGTCGAGCGACAACGTCGCCGCCGGCCGCCACCGATTGGCAAACGTGAGAGACCAGCTCGCCGGCGAGTCGAACCCGAGCGACGCGCCCGCTTCGGTCGGAAGCGTGTTGATCGGTTTTCCAATCTCGGGATTCGGCGTCGCGGGCGAGCAAGCGACGACGAGCGAAACGAGCGCAAAGCGGAGACGCATGGTTGGCGGCGAGGGTAACGGAAAATTTCTCCCCCCGAAAACCCTACCTACCCCTGCACATTGAACTGAATCGGCCCAAACCGAAGCGCCGCATTCCCCGGCACCACCACCCACGTCCCCGCCGCGATTCGCTCGCCGTTGATCCAAACGCCGTTGTTCGAGCGCTCGTCACGCACGAAGAGCGCGCCGGCTTCGACCTTCATCGTCGCGTGGTGCGCGCTCACGCGCGGCTCGGTGAGGTGAATCGCGCAGCGCGCCGGGTCGCGACCGACGAGCACCTCGCCGCCCGGGCTCACCTTGAACGTGCCGAGCGAGCTCGAGAGGATGAACGCGGATGTCGACGTCGGCGCAGTCGCCGGCGAAACCGAATACGGATTGGGCGGCGGCGTCGGAACCGGCATCCCGCTCGTCAGCGGGTACGAGCTCGGCGCCTTCGCGGTCGCGTCGAACGGCAGCGGCTGCCCGCACGAAAAACAGAACGACGGCTGACCCGGCGTCGCCGCGGTGAGCGATCCGCACGATGGACATCGCACCTGCGTCGCGGGCCCGGCGGAGGCGGCGCTTCCACCGCCATCGGGGATCGACGGAGATGGAGCGCCTACGGAGGGTTTGGAGAAAACCCTCCGCGCGGCGGAGGCCCCTGACCGTAAGGCGGCGGCCCGTAGCCTCCGCCCGGCGGCGGACCGTATCCACCATAAGGCGGCACCGGTCCGCCTGCGATGATCGGCGCGGGCGGCGGCGAGGGCGCGCGCTTTCCGCGACCGCCTCCGCCTCCTCCGCTCTTCATGATGACGATGAGAAGCAATCCGATGACGAGCACCGCGCCGCCCGCGCCGGCGATGATGAGCACCGGAAGCGGCTTCTTCGTCGCCTTGAGCGTGAGGATCGATTTTTCGTCGTGACCGCTGAGCCGCCGCGCGCCGTTGTCGTAGACGATGACGTGCGCGACCATGTTGTCGCCGCTGCCCTCGAGCAGCTTGTCCTCGTCGGGCACTTGGAACGTCACGAACGTGTCGCCGACCTCGAGCGCGCTCCCGCGCATGTTCTGTTGCACGAGCGACTGCACGGCGTTCTTGATCGCGTCCGGGTTGCCGCTCGCGAGCTGCGGGTCGGGCTTGCTCCCGGCCGGGATGAAGTACGCCTCCGCGCGATTCTTCTCGCCCGCCCAGCAGAACGTGCCGAACACCTTCATCTTGCCGCCCGGATAAACCGGGTTGGTGCTCGCTTCGTTTTGCGTGGCTTGCACGTCGATGTCGAGCGGCCACTGCATCGGGTCGACGCCGATCGGCACGTCCTTGAACGACGTGTCGCCGGTGACCGGCGGCGTCGTGCGATTGAAGTTCAGCGCGAAGCTCTGCTCGATCGTCGGGCTCAAGCACGAGAGCCGCCATTTCACGACGTACATCGAGTCGAAGCGCTTCTTCACCGCGCCGACGACGCGCGGCGCGCGCGCTTGCCCCTGCCCCGCGCGCACGATCGTGTAGAACCCGCCGATGCGCGGGTTCGCGAGCGACTGCATGAACTGATTTTCGTTGTTGCGCAGCATGTCGCCGACGCTCGTCGCGGTCGTCGGCGGGAGCCACACCGAAATCACCGGCAGCGGCGTCTTCACCTGCGCGGTGTTGTCGTCGGGAAATCGCCCCTTCGTGATGTACTGGCTGAACGCCTGCGCGGCAGGTCCCGTGGTCCCCGCGTCGGCCTTCGCGTAGCCGTTCGAGAGCACGACGAGCGCCTGGTGCATCGGGATGGTCGACGTCGCCGAAAAATTCCCGAGCGTGCCGAACGCGTCGCCGATGAGGTTTTGCAAAACCGAAAAGAGCGAGCGGTCCGCGGCGATCTTCGACGGCGCCGCCTTGTCGAGCGTGTGGACGAGATCGTCGCGCTCTTTGGTCGCGAACGTCTTCCACTTCGACTCGGCGAGGTACTGATGCTCGTGGGAGTCGAACACGATGATGTCCATCATGTCGTTCGGCCCCATCTGCTTCACGAACGCGTAGGCCACTTCTTGCGCGTCGCGAAACCGATCGGCGTTGCTCTGCGAGCCGTCGATCGCGATGACCCACGCCGTGCCGATGCCCGGCGTCTTCTCGGCCTCCGGCCAGCGAATCGCGTTGCCGTCGATGCGCGCCGGGATGTCCGCGCCGTTCACCTTCGCCGTGAAGATGGCGTTCGCCTGGAGCTTCGTGAAGTCGTACCCGGTCCACGACGCGCCGTCTTTTTCGAGCGCGTCCGACCAGCAGTCGATCTCGGCGTTTCCGCGCTTTCCATTACACGCCGAGAGCGCGCTCGAAGGCGAGTTCATCTCGACGATCTCGACGAGCGTGCTCAAAATCGGCGCGCCGTTGCTCGACGCGGTCCGTGGATCGACGCGGAGCAAGTGCGCTTCGGGCAGCGCGAGCGCCGCCGCCGACGTGGTCGCCGCCGCCACGAACGAGAGCGCCGCGACGAGCTTGTTCATCAGACGCGCGAGACGATTTTCACGATGGTCGTGTAGCCGCCGAAGCGGAGCTTGTCGCCATCGCGCAAATCGCGTCGGCCGTTCAGGCCGATGTGCTCTTCGTTCACGTAGGTGCCGTTCGTCGAGCCGGTGTCTTCGACGGCGACCGTGCCGGCGACGCCGTCGACGTGGAGCGCCGCGTGACGCGATGAGATGGTCGCGTCGGGGAGCGCGATGTCGAGACCGTCGACCGATTGCGCGCGACCGACGACGACGCGCCCGCCTTTCAGCGGCCAGAAATCGCCGTTCTGGTTCGTCTGGAATGAGACGAGAAATCCGCGGAGCGCTTGCGGCCCCGGTTGCGCGGGAGGCGCGGGCACTTCGGTGCCGTTCGGACCGGGCCCAGGTGCGGGTGCCGGTGCACCGAACGGCGGCGGCGGCGGTGCGCCGAACGGCGCGGGCGCCGGCTGACCGAACGCTTGCGCCTGCGGCTGCGGCGGAGGTTGCGGCGCACCAAACGGCTGCTGCGGCGGCGCGCCGAACGGCTGCTGCTGTTGCTGTTGCTGTTGCGGCGCGAAGCCCGGGCCCTGATACGCGTCGTGCGGCGGACCTTGAACGGCGATCGGATGGCCCATCGCGCAGTAGCTCGCGCCCGGCGGAATCTCATGCCCCTGCGCGCAAACCGCGGCGGGCGACGCGCCGTACGGCGCCGGCGGTTGCCCATACGGAGCTTGCGGCGGCGGCTGATTGTACGCCGGCTGCCCGAACGGCTGCTGCTGTTGCTGCGGCGGCGGGAACGGCTGCTGACCATAAGGCTGCGGAGGCGGAGCCATCGGCGCGCCGTAACCGTACGGACCTTGGGGCGGCGCTTGCGGAGGCGGAGGGGCGCCGAACGGCTGCGGAGCAGGCGCGCCCGCCTGCTGCAACAGGAAGCCGCACGAATTGCAAAACTTGTCGGTGCCCTTGGCCGGCGTTCCGCATTGCGGACAAACGACGCTCATGGCCGCGGAGCATATCGGAAGCAGGGCGGAATGTCTTATCCGCGAAAAGCGCCCAGCGCAGCGGTAATGACGACGCGAACGGGCACGCCGTGCGCGCGCGCGGCGGCGGCGCAAGCGTCGTATTCGGGCTTGATTTGCGCGGGTCCGAAGGGTCCTTCGGCGACCTTGAGCGGGATTTTTCCGTACGGGGTCTCGACCTCGACCGTGCGCCGCGGACGCTCGATGCGATCGACCTCGCTGAAACGAACGCCGATGGTCGTCGTCTCGCGAAGCATCACGGCGGCCATCGCCTCGGCCGACGACGCCGAGCACAAGACGCCGAGCACGACGCCCGGCCGACCCTTCTTCATCGTCACCGGCGCGGCCCACGCGTCGAGCGCGCCCTCGGCCAAGAGCGATTCGATTGCACCTCCAACGATCTCGCCGGTCGCGTCGTCGAGGTTCGCTTCGAGCACGACGTGCGAGCGTCGCGTGATCATCGTGCGCGCGGGCGCGCCGAGCACCGCGCGGAGCAAGTTCGGCCGATCGGCGAGATCGGCCTTGCCCGCGCCCCAACCGACGTGCTCCGGCGTCATCGAGGGCCATCGCTCCGCGCGCGAAGCGTTCGCCGCGACGATCGCGGCGCCGGTCGGCGTCACGAGCTCGAACTCGACGCCCGCGTCGTACGTCGGAAAACCGCGCAAGCACTCGACGACCGCGGGCGCCGGAAGCGGGAGGACCCCGTGCGCCGCCTTCACGAATCCGCGCCCCATCGGAAGCGGCGAGCACACGACGTCCGCGCCGAGGTGCTCGATCGCCGCCGCGGCGCCGACCACGTCGACGATCGCGTCGACCGCGCCGACCTCGTGAAAATGCACCTCGTCGGGCTCCATGCGGTGCACGGTGGCCTCCGCTTCGGCGAGCCGCTCGAACGTTCGCGTCGCGCGCGCGCGCACGGCTTCGTCGAGCGGCGCCTTGGCAAGCATCTCGCGAATCACGCGGAAGGTGCGATGCGGCTGCGGCGCGCTCACGTGAACGTCGAAGAAGGTCGCGACGATCCCGCTCCGCTCTTTGTGTGCAAAATGCACGTGATAGCCCTCGAGCGCGAGCGCGCCCCACGCTTCCTCGAGGACGTTCGTCGGCACGCCGAGATCGACGAGCGCGGCGATCGTCATGTCGCCCGCGAGCCCGCTCGGCGCGTCGAGAAAGAGAACGCTTCCACGCCCGCTGCCGCGCGCGAGGACCCGCCGCGCCCGATGCCCGTGACTGGGCTCGTGCGCGTGATCGTGATCATGCGCGTGATCATGATCATGATCATGATCGTGGCCTTCGTGGCCCATCACCGGCTCCGCGGGCGCAAAATCCGGGCGGCCGCGAACGCTGCGCCGAACCCGTTGTCGATGTTCACGACCGTGATGCCCGACGCGCAGCTCGTCAGCATCCCGAGGAGCGCCGCGAGCCCTTGAAACGCCGCGCCGTATCCCACCGAGGTCGGCACCGCGATGACCGGCATGTCGACGAGCCCGCCGACGACGCTCGCCAGCGCGCCCTCCATGCCCGCGATGACGATCGCGACGCGCGCCCGATCGATGACCTCGCGCCGATGAAGCAGACGGTGAATCCCAGCGACTCCCACGTCGAACACGCGCTCGTGACGGATGCCGAGCATTCGCATCGTCTCGGCGCACTCTTCGGCGACCGGCAAGTCGCTCGTGCCCGCGCTGACGAGCGCGACCGCGTCGTTCGAGAGCGGCGCGATCGGCGCGACCTCGAGCGTCACCGTCCGCGCGAGCGCGTTGTAACGGGCGCCGGCCAACGCTTTCAGAATTTCTGTCGCGGGCTCGGACTCGACGCGCGTCACGAGCACGTTGTGCCCCGCGCGCGTGAGCTCGCCGGCGATCGCGACGATCTGTTCGACCGTTTTCCCCTGCCCGAGGATCACCTCCGACACGCCCTGCCGCAGCGCGCGATGATGATCGACCATCGCGAACCCGAGGTCGGCGAACGGCAAATCCCGCAGCTCGCCGACGGCCTGCTCGACCGTCGCTTCGCCCTTGGCGACGCGCTCGAGCAGCTGCTGCAGGCGGACCGGCGTCATGGCGCGCAAGTTAGCACGGGAACTTTCGGGCGCCGCCCGCGTACGAAACGACATGCGGACGCTCGCTCTTTTGGCCTTCATCTCGGTCGTTTCTTGCGGCGGCGCCGCAACGCAAGAGCACGTCACGCTCACGCCGACGACCTCGGCGACCGCGCCCCGAACGAGCGCGAGCGCCCTCCCGCCCCCGGCCACGACCGCGGCGCCCGCCGCGTGCAAACGCCCGCTCGCCGGCACCTCCATCTGTTTCGAAGGCGGCCAAGGCGCTTCGAAGCAAGACGCCATCGTCATCAAAGGCGCGCGCGGCGAGTCCGACGGAGTAGCTGCAGAATACAAGTATCTCGAAGACCTCTATGGCCCGCGCGGCCAGGGATACACGGTCGACGGCCAGAGCCTCCTCGACGACGCCGGCAAATCCTTCGACCGCCTCGACATCAAAGTCAGCGGCCAGCCCAAAGCCGTCTACTTCGACATCACCGACTACTTCGGAAAATTCTAGCTGACAGCTGTCGGCTGACAGCTGATAGCTCTCTCTTCGAATGCCTCTTCCGCTCGCTGCGCTCGTCGCTCTCGCGATCGGCGCGCTCTTCGCGCACGCCTCGCGGGCCACGCTCGCGCAGAGCGACGTGCCGGTCGTGTCGTCCAAGCCGATCGGCGTCGCGGCGGCGTTCGGCGCGTTCGTGTACCTGCCCGCGTGCGCGTACTTCGCCGCGTTTCACGGCGACTGGGCGTACATGTATTTCGTCGCGTGGCGGCGCGTGCCGTCGGCGATCGATCTCGCGCTCGTCCTCGCCTGCGCCGCGCTCGTGCCCGCCGGGTTTCTCGCCGCCGCGCCGTTCGCTCGCGCGCGACGCCGCGAAGCCGTCATCGCGATGATCGCGGTACCCGCCGGCGCCGCCGCGGCGCTCGCCGCGATCTTCGAGCATCGCCTCGGCACGAGCGCGACCTTCGCGCAATTCGCCAACGACTTCGACACGCATCCGGTCGCCGCGACCGCGCTCGGCCGGGCCGTGCTCGTCACCGCCGTCGTCTCCGCCGCGGCCGTCGTCTGGGGCGTGCGCCTGCTCCATGCAGACGTTCGTGCGACGCGCGCGCCTACGCGTTAGGCTGATCGCATGTGGAGCCACGGCGTCGCAATTCGTCCGGTCCCGCCGTACGCCGTCGTCGAGCCGCGCACGATCGACGCGATTCGTGAAGCCTTCGACGACGACGAGGAAGAAGCGCAAAAGCGCCTCGACGATGCCTTCACGCGCTTCGAGACCTCGCAGCCCGCCCTCTCGCGACGGCTCGAAGAAGCGCTCGAGCGCCGCGGCCT
>DASXHD010000133.1:0-43121 GCA_036488725.1 Polyangiaceae bacterium
GAGCCGTCGCAGACGACGACCTTGTCGGGTTTGCAGAGTGCAACCATCTCGTCGACCCATTTCGAGATGTGGCTGTTCTGAATGACGGTCGGCTTCCCCGCTGAATCGAAGATCTGCGCCATGACCTTTCCTTTTCGATGAGGTTTGGGCGAATCGTTTACCCCATCCGCCGCGTTCGTGCACGCACCGACCCATGGAACTTTCGCGTTTTTCGTCCATCATTAACGCGATGCGCCTCCTCGTCCTCGTCGCGGTCGCGGGATGCTCGTCGGCGGCTGCAACTCCGCCACGCCCGGTCGTCGCCGCGTCGCCTCCGGCCGACGACGGGCGCGCGTCCGAAGGCGGCAGCGGCGGGGCCGAGCACGCCGCCGCGCTCGAGGAGCTGAGGGTCGCGCCGCTCGGCTTCCGCTTCGACAAAGAGTATGCGGTGAGCATTCCGCTTCCCGACGCGGCTCATTGGATGCGCGTGAAGTTTTGGGGCGTTCCGACGCTCCTCGGTTTTCGTTACGGCCAAGGTCATCACGCCGTCGTCGGCGGTTACGTGACGCACGTGCCGGACAACAGCGCGCCCGGCGCGTGCGCGCAGAGCTTCGAGAAGTGGGCGCTGCCGCTCATCGACATGTACGACATCACGATCCATCGCGACCCGCCGAGCGCGGTGCCGTGGGGCGACGACAAGATCGCCGAGATCGAGACGCTCGACGCGAAGGCCGCGACGATCGTCGAGCAAGGCGAGCAGTCGATCGCGTACGCGATTTATCCGGCGTGGCGGGGCGCGTGTCTCATCGTGGGCGTCGCGGTTCCCACGCGAGACGGCGACGTGCGCCGCGCGACGGACGTGCGCGACCGTTTCGTCCACGAGGTGCTCCCGAAGATCCGCGTCCTCCGTTCGGAGGAACCGAAGGAACGTTTTTAAAAACCGAAGCCCACGATCGAGCGGAACCAAATCGGGCCGAACGCGTCCTCGCCGGGCGTGAGCTTGCGGCCGACGTCGTCGAGACGGACGTAGAGGCCGGTCGTCCAAAAAAATTCGCCGAAGTTGATCCGCATCGTCGGGCCGACGTACTGGTGCGGGCCGCCGTTCCAGTCGCCGCCGGTGTCGTAACGCATCCACCACTCGATGCCCGGCGAGAAGATCGGCGTCACTTGGTACGTGACGCCGGCCGTCGGGTTCGCGACGAACTCGGTCGTGCCGTCGAAATAAAATTCTTCTTCGAACCACGCGTTCGCGAGAAGTCGCAGCTTGCCGAAGCTGCGATCGAGAATGAGCTTCCACTCGAGCTCGATCTCGCTCGTGAACTCGGTGACCTCGCCGTAGAGCGCGACGTCGATCGGCCAGTCACCCGGATCCGCGAGCCGCCAACGGAGGCGCTGCTTGGCGCCGGTGCCTTCGGTGAGCTGCGGGATCGCGACGTAGCTCGAGTCGCTCGGCATGATCGCGGCGTAGAGGCCGACCTCGAGGTTTTTCAAAAGGCCGTATTCGACCTCGGTCTGAAATTGCGTCGCGAGGTAGCGCACCGGCGCGCCGCTCCCGGACACCGCGACGACCGGGACCATGTCGACGTACTGCTCGACCTCGCCGTGACCTTTCGGGTTCGTGTCGGCCCCGTAGGTGAACGGCAAAGGTTTCGGCGTCGCCTCGGCCGAGCCGGCGAGCATCACGAGGAGCAGGGAAAACAGCCATTTCCGCATCGGACGGCCGCACCATAATGAAATTGAAAACTACTTTCAACATCAATAGGCAGAGATTGTTCGGATCCGATGTACCCTGCGTCCCATGGCCATCAAGCTCGCCGTCGCAGCCAAGACGGACGTGGGCAAGGTCCGCACGAACAACGAGGACGCCTACGTCGTCGCGGATCTGAATCGCGGCGACCGCGTCACCGCCGAAAAGCCGATCGACTTCGACGTGCAGTCGCGCGGCGTCTTGCTCGCGGTTTCGGACGGCATGGGCGGCGAGCAAGCCGGCGAGGTCGCGAGCGCGCTCGTCGTCGAGACGCTCCGCAAAGTGCTCGTCGACATCGCGCCCGAAGAAGAAGAAGGCAAGACGGCGATCACGCGCATCATCGAGGACGCGGTCACCAAGGCGAACGAAGAGGTCTTTGCGGCCGCGAAAGATCCCGGCAAGCGCGGCATGGGCGCGACGCTCACCGCGGTCTTCGTGAACGGACCGTCGGCGTACATCGCCGAAATCGGGGACTCGCGCGCGTATCTCCTTCGCGGCCGGCGCATGCGACAGATGACGAAGGATCAGAGCTTCGTGCAGCTCCTGCTCGACAGCGGCGCGATCACGGAAGAAGAAGCCGCGAACTACCCGCACAAGAACATCATCCTCCAGGCGATCGGGCAGCAGAAGAACCTCAACATCGCCGTCGGCAAGCTCGGGCTTCGCCGCGGCGACAGGCTTCTCCTCTGCTCCGACGGGCTCTCGAACAAAGTCACGCCGGACGAGATGCGCGACATGGTGTGCGACGCGAAATCGATCGACGAGGCTTGCGCGAAGCTGATCGAGACCGCGAACGAGCGCGGCGGCGACGACAACGCGACGGTCGTTCTCGCCGAAGCGACCGGCGACGATTTGATCGTCTACCGCGACGAAGAGACGGTGACGCAAACGTTCGAGGTCGTGAAGGCCGGACCGAACACCGACATCAAGTCGGACCGCCCGCCGCCGCCCGAAGAAGAAAAATCAGAGACGCCGCCCGAGGCGGAGCCCGCGCCGCTCGAGGATCAGTCCGACCTGAAGTCCCGCCCGCTCCAAATGGCCGTGGCCGTCGTGATGATGGCGGTCATGGTCTGCGTGGTCTATTTGATCTTCCGCTAGCGGAACCGATGTTGCAGCGCACGCTGCATGCGATTCGAGCTCCTGTTCGGAGCGATCGCGCTCGCGATCGCTTCCCCGTCCATCGCGGCCGAACCTGCCGCGCCGGTGTGCAACGCCTCGTGGAAGTCTGACGTCTTCGAGGCGCTCGACAAGTGCATCGACGGCGACGGCGACGGTTGCCTCGTCGTCGGCGAAGATTACGTGGGCGCATGCGACAGCTACGCCTCGCTCAAATGGTACGAGCGCGGATGCGCGCTCGGGAGCGCGCGCTCTTGCCACGCGCTCACTGCATTTGATCGATGATGGCGCGAGCGATTTGGTCGGTGGTCGCGATGCCGCCGAGATCGCCCGTTCGCAACCCGGTCGCGTAGACGGCGAGGAGCGCGCGTTCGACGCGGTCGGCTGCCTCGAGCTCGCCGATGTGCCGCAGCATCATGATCCCGCTCTGCACCACGGCCGTGGGGTTCGCGATCCCCTGCCCCGCAATGTCCGGCGCGCTGCCGTGCACGGCTTCGAACACCGCGGCTTCGGCGCCGATGTTCGCGCCCGGAACGATGCCGAGCCCACCGACGAGTCCCGCGCCGAGATCGCTCAAGATGTCGCCGTAGAGATTTTCGGTGACGATGACGTCGAGCTTGTTCGGATTGCGAACCATCTGCATCGCGCACGCGTCGACGATGACCTCGACCGGCTCGATGAGCGGATGCCGCTGCGCGACTTTGCGAAAGCAGTCGAGGAGGAGCCCGTCCGAGAGCTTCATGATGTTCGCTTTGTGAACGACGGTCACCCGCTTGCGCGCGTTCCGCTCGGCGTATTGGAACGCGTACTCGCAGATGCGCGTGCAACCCTTCTCGGTGATGAGCTTGATGCTCTGCGCGATGCCCGGCATGATCATGAGCTCGAGGCCGGCGTAGAGGTCTTCGGTATTCTCGCGGACGATGACGATGTCCGTGCCTTCGAAGCGCGGCTCGACGCCGGGCAAGCTCCGCACGGGTCGCACGTTCGCGTAGAGATCGAGCGTCTGACGGAGCGTCACGTTCACCGAGCGGAAGCCTTTGCCGATCGGCGTTCCGATCGGGCCCTTGAGCGCGACTTTGTTTCGACGGATCGACTCGAGCACTTCGGGCGGGAGCGTCGTGCCGCGTTTTTCGGCGACCGCCGCGCCCGCCTCGTGCACTTCCCACTCGAGCTTCACGCCGCTCGCCTCGAGGACGCGCTGGGCCGCGCCCGTCACTTCCGGTCCGATGCCGTCCCCCGGAATCAAAGTGATGGTCCGCACGAACGCAGACTACACGAAGAGACGCTAGGATTCGTTCCCGTGAAGCGATTTCGCGCGCGCGGAAACGGGCTCGAGCTCTCGGTCGTGGAGTGGAGCGCGCCGGCGCCGCGCGCGACTTGCGTCTTGCTCCACGGGTTCGTGGATGCGGCAGCGAGCTTCGACCTCGTCGCGCCGGCGCTCGCGTCATCGGGGCTTCGCGTGATCGCGCCGGACCTCCGCGGGTTCGGCGAATCGGATCGCGTGCGCGGCGGCGGCTACTACCATTTCCCGGACTACGTCGCCGACCTCGACGCGCTCGTCGCGAAGCTCGCGCCGGATCCATTTTTTCTCGTCGGGCACTCGATGGGCGGCACCGTCGCGACGCTCTTCGCCGGCGCGCGCGCCGAGCGCGTCGCGAAGCTCGCGGTGCTCGAAGGGCTGGGTCCTCCCGATCATCCGGCGGAGGCGGCGCCGGTTCGCATGACCCGGTGGCTCGACGATCTCGCCGCACCGGCAAAGGCGCGCGCGATGACCGACGAGGACGCGCTGCGCCGCCTGGCGATCGCGCATCCGGGCGTGCCGCGCGACGTGCTCGCGACGCGTCTGCCGCGCCTCTATGACTCCGAAGCGCGCGGATGGCGACATGACCCGATGCATCGCACGACGTCGCCGATGCCGTTCTTCGCCTCGGCGTTCCGCGCGTTCGCGGCGCGCGTCGCGTGCCCGGTGCTCTACGTCAGCGGCGGCCCGCTCGGCTGGCGCGTCCCCGACGAAGCCGAGCGCCTCGCCGCGTTCGCGAACGTGACGCACGTCGACCTCGAAGGCGCCGGACACATGATGCACTGGACCGCCCCCGCCGCCCTAGCGTCCGCGCTCTCCACATTTTTCAGAGAATGAACAGGAAGGTCAGAAGATCAGAAGAATCTTCTTTTGAAAAATTCCTTCTGAGCTTTTGAGCTTCCTGTTTCTCTCTCTCAGCGGCAGCAGATGGTCTTGAGCCCGAGGAGGCTCGCGTCGCCCGTCGGTTGGGCGGTGACTGCGCACGACGCGTCGGGCGGGGTCAGCGCGACGAAGACGCTCTTGTAGTGGTTGGGCGTGAGGTCGTTGCATGTCTCGACTGCGTAGGTGCCCGCGTCATCGACGGCGTTGCAGCCGTTTTGGAAGAACGCGGTGACCGTGCCGCCGCAAGCGCCTGGCGCGCCGGCCTCGCACGGACACGGGCCGCAGCCTGGATCGACGCCGGTCCCCGCGTGCGCCGCGAGCGTGAAGCCGGCGGGGCACGCGACGTCTCCTTCGGCCATCACGCACGGATGCGCGGCGCCGCAAAAATCCGCGGAGCATCCAGGAACGCATACCGTGAGCGCTTCGGACGTTGCGCCGGTGCCCGCGTCGTTCGCGGCGAAGCATCCGACCGAGCCGGTCGCGTTTTGTCCGTGCGCGAGAAGATGCTGCGTCGAAGTCACGTCGGTGCATTGGCCGGGCGTCGCCGTCGCGAACGGATCGTCGCCGCAGCCGTCGCCGCCCGAAATCGGCACGCCGGCCTCGCACGCGTATGCGCCCACCACACTGCAGGCCCCGCACGCGCACGACGCCGGAGTGTCTTGCGGGTTCGTTTTCAGCTGCGTCGCGTTGAACCCCGCGCTGCATCCGGCGTCGCCGAGCGTGACCGGCGTCCAAACCGAGTCGACCGCGCCGAGGCACGCCGCGTCGAGCGTGGTGCAAGCTTCGGGCAGGTTCGCGTCGACTCCGCCTTCGTTCGATACGAGGCCGCTCTCGTCGAGCCCGCACGCGCCGGCGATCACGCCGAGAACGATCAGGACGGCCGCGCGCCTCATCCCGACATCATAGCGCAGCGGCTCTTCACGACCGACTTGAGCCGGCGGCCCTCGCCGCCCTCGAGCATGCCGACCGCGACCACGTTGACACGGTCGGGCCGCACGATTTCGCGCGCGACCTCCATGACCTCTTTCGGCGTCGTCTCGGCGAGACGCTCGTAGAGCTCCCGCGGGGTCGCGAGACGGCGAAAGAGCGTGCCGAGCGCGAAGAGCGCGCCGAGCTCCTCGGCCGAATCGCGCATCGCGCGGAGATCCCAGAGCCGCCGCGCGCGCGCCTTGTCGAGCTCGTCGCGCGTGGGCCCGTCGCTCGCGAGCTCGTTCATCATCCCGAGGAGCTCGCCGGTCACTTGCGCGACGCGCGCGTGCTGGACGCCCGCCGAAAGATCGACGACGCCGTCGTCCTCGTAGCCGTCGTATGTTCCGCTCACGTCGTAGCAGAGGCCCTGCGCGTCGCAGATGCGATGGTAGAGGCGCGTCGACATGCCGTCGTCGATCGTGCGCATGAGCGCGTCGAGCGCGCCGCGCTTCGGCGAGGTCTCGGGGAGCGCGCGAAAACAAACGCGAAGCTCGGTCTGGCTCGAGATGCTCTCGACGAGGTGCACGCGCGGCTTTTCTTGTTCGTGACGCGGGGCCGAAGCCGTAGCGCGCGGGCCCGCGGGAAACGCGTCGAGCACGCGCGCGCCGATCTCGAGCGCTTTTTCCGGCTCGGCCGCGCCCGACACGAGCGCGACGAGGTTTTCGCCGCGGTAGTGCCGCTCGTGGTGCGCGCGGAGCATGCGCTGATCGAACCGCCGCACGTGCTTCTCGGTGCCGGTGATCGTGAGCCCGAGCGAGTGCTTCGGATAAATCAGGGCGCGCGACACGTTATCGGCGTCGACTTGCCGCCCTTCGTCGTCGAGGTCCTCGAGGATCTCCTCGCAGACGATTCCTTTTTCGATTTCGATGTCCGGAAAAATCGGGTGCGCGAGCACTTCGGCGAAGAGATCCGCCGCGGCCCCGAGATTCTCCGGCGGCATCGACACCGAGTAGACGGACCAATCGACCTGCGTCGCCGCGTAGAGCGAGCCGCCGAGCTTTTCGAAGGCGAGGTTCACCTCGTGCGCGCCCGTGATCTTCGCGCTGCCGCGATAGAGCATGTGCTCGAGGAAGTGGCTGATGCCGCTCGTCTCCTCCGACTCGAAGCGCGAGCCCGTCCGCACGTAGAGCGCGAGGTGCGCGCGATGCAAATGAGGCTGCGGCACGGCGACGACGCGCCCGCCGCGCGCGTGCTCGCGCACCTCGAAGGGGACGTCGAGCTCGCCGTTATTCATGCGCTCAGGGCTCGTCTTCGTCGGAGCCGGCGCCCGCGTCCGAGGTCCACGACGCCATGTACGCTTCGTCCTTGTGGATGTCGGGTCGCGCCGCGTCGAGGAGGCGCTTCATGTAGAGCGCGAGCGCCTCGTTTTGCCGCGCGTGGAGCATCTGATCCATGTACGGCCCGCGATCTTTTTGGAACTCCTCGGGCGTCGCGAGCTTGTGGCTCTTCAGCTCGACGACGTAATAACCGCCGTCGCTCATCTGGACCGGCTGGTTCATCACTTCGCCGTCTTTCGCGGTGAACGCGAACTGGAGCACGTTCGCGGCATCGGCCGCGCCGAGCTTGGGCAGCGTGTCGCCGCCGCGGCGCACCGAGTTCGACGTGAGCGCCTGCGGGCGGTCGTCGTCTTTGTTCGGGTCGAGCTGAGTCTCGACGGGCTCGGGCTTCGTCGGCTTCGCGCCCGCGTCGCCGGTCGAGGCTGCCGTCGCGTCGGGCGCTCCCGCGTCGGCGCTCGCCGTCGGCTTGCGATCGAGCGTCGTATCGGGCGTGACCTTGATGAACGGGATCGGCTTGAGCGAAGCCATCTCCGCGTGGATCGCGTCGTCCGGCGACTTCCCCGCTTTGATCGCCGCTTGAATGCGCTCGGCGAACGCGCGCGCCGCGTCGTGATTCATCGCCTTGTAATAGAGCTCGCGCGCGACGTCCTTCGCGAGGCGCGAGCTGTCGTCGCGCATGATGAGGTGGTACCCGAACTGCGACTCGATCGCCGTCTGCGTCATGTCGCCGTTTCCGAGCTTCGCGGCGGCGGCTTTGAAGGCGGGCACGAAGCCGTCGGTCTTGTCGGTCTCGAGCGATCCGCCTTTGTTCTTCGACGAGTCTTCGGAGAGCGCGCGCGCGACCTCGGCGAACGGCTCACCGCGCTGAATGCGCGAGTACGCCTCCGTGATCTTGGCGAGCGCTTTCGCGTGCTCCTTCGGTCCGTCGCTCGGAGCGACCTTCACGAGGATGTGGCGAATGTTTCCGTCCTTCGGCGGATCTTTCTTGCGCGCCTCGAGCGTCGACGCGACGAGCGCCGCGTCCTCCGGCTTCTTCGCCCACTCCTCGATGAGCGCGTCGCTCGCCGGTTGCGGGTTCGAGTAGCGCGCGACGAACTGCGGCCGCACCTCGACGTACGTCAAAACGGCGAGGCTCTTCTCGTTCAAATACGATTCGAGCGCTTCTTGCTCGCTCACGCGCACCGGCGCGCGCACGATGTCGCGCATCTTCGCCGCGAGGATCTCGTCCGTCTCGAACTGCCGGAACTCGACCTCCGACTCGCCGACGAGGTTCTTCACGTTGCGCGCGTAGACCTTCTGATCGAAATCCTTGGTCTTCGGATCGCGGAACCAAAAGCCGAAGTAACGCTTGCCGTCGATCGCGGGTGGCTGGAGCACGTTCTCGAGCTCCGGCTTGTCGGCCGGGATGCTCACGCGAAGAAATCCGCTGATGATCGCGTCGTTGATCTCGTCGTCGCTCACGGTGAGGCCGATGCGGTGCGCCTCGTCGATGAGGAGCTGCCGCTCGATGAGCCCGTCGAGCGCGATCTGCGGGATGTGCATCTGCTTGGCCCGACCCATGAGGCGCGCGCCGTGCTCGTCGAACGGAACGAGCAGCATGAACTCGGCCTTGTGATCCTTCGGCTCGATGCACGTGCCGCGAACGGTCGCGGCGCACGACTGCGTCAGCTTCGCGGACTGCTTGCCCGCGCTCGGATTGAACTGAATCACGAAGACGACCACAGTCGCTACGATCAGGACGACGTAGACGGCCGACTGAAGGCCCTTGTTGCGGAACATGTCGAGCATCGCGGCGCAAGGCGTAACACGCCTGTTTCAGCGAGCCAAACGCGCCGAACGTCAGTGGCGGGATTCAGCGAGCTGCGCGACTTCCAGGGCGAACCGCACGTGCTCGAGCATGCCCTGCACCTCGGGCTCTTCCTTGACGAGGGTCAGCTCGAAGAAAGTGTCGAGCGTCTTCTTGGCGTCGGCCGGATCGCTCACCGGCGCGGTGCCCGTCTGCTTCTCGACGAAGCCGCGCTCGAGCGCAGGCGAAGCGAGCTGCCGCAAGCGCGCGAAGACTTGCTCGTCCGACTCGTTCGGATACTGCCCGCGACGAAGGCCCATCACGATGCGCACCTCCATCGGGTTGCCGGCGCGCACGCGCACGCCCGAGTCGAGGATGAGGTTGTCCCTCACGCGCTCGGCGATGATGACCTCTTGACCGGTCGTGCGATACACCTCGAGGCCAGCGGCCACGATGGATTGCTTGATTTCTAGGGGCGTCAGGCCGATTCATTCAACCGTCTTTGCTGCGGCCGCGTCAAGCCCTGCTCTAAAGATGCAGGATTTTGGGGGTGAGGCTAAGATGCACGCGGTGAAGAATCGTCGAAGCCTGACGCCCGACATCGGTGTCCCCGCCGCCACCGGCAGCCATCCGGTTCGTCGTGGAGGAGCCCGTCACGAGGCCACGGACCGCGTGCGAATCGTCGGCAAGAACATGAAATTGCGCGACGGTTGGGCGCTCAACATCAGCCGCGGCGGCGTCCGCGCGATCCTCGAAGAGAGCGTCGAGCTCGGCGAAGAGTACGAAGTGACCATCGGCGAGGACGGCACGCCCGGCTCGCTCACGCGCCGCGCCCGGGTCGTCTGGGTGCAAGACGAGCCCGACGGCGTCATCGCCGGCTTCGAATTTCTCGTGAAGCCGGAAGCCCCCGAGGGCTGAGATGCCCGCGTCGAAGAACGTGCTCCCGCCGTGCGGGCTCTATCGCACGAGCAAGGCGCTCCCCGATCACGAGGACGACATCGCCGCGGGCACGATCGTTTATTTCCACAATCACTCCGACTCGGGTCTGCCGGTCGTCATCGCGCCCGATCACAACATCCTGAACCGGTGGCATTTTCACGGCGCCGGTTTTCCGTTTCGCAGCCTCGCGTGGGCCGACAGCCTCGTGCGCCTTCCGCCGGAAGGATTTTACGTGCTCCGTCGCCCGCTCGACTTCGACGGCGGCAGTTGGCCGAAGTCGACGCTCGTGCAGCTCGGTTACACGCGCACGGCCGATCCGATTTTGTTCATCGGGCAGCTCCGCGCGCACGTCGACGAAAACGATTTGTTTTTCTCCGACCGCGGCGTCGCCATCGATCTCGAGAAGCTCGGGCACCTCGAGCAAGTGAACGTCTACGTCGAGCCGACCGAACCGGGCGGCCACGGCACCGGCACGCACTGAGACGTCACTCGCACGCGCCGGTGTATGCGACCGTCTCGCCCGCTTGGTGCGCGTAGCACTCGTTGATGTACGTCATCTTGTTGCAACCGCAGACCGGCAGCACGATCTGACTGCAGATCTGCGGGCGGGGCGTGCAGACGCCTTTTCCGCCGCATTTCCCGCCGCCTTTTTCGCAATACTGCGTCACCAGGCAGGTCGCGTTGGACGTGCAGTTGCCCGTGCTCGCGTCGACGACCGAAACGACGTCGTCGGGCGCATCGACGGACGCGTCGCTCGCCCCGTCGATCGACACGACATCGTCGGGCGCGTCGCCGGCGACGTCGCTCGTCGTCACGTCGGCAGGTGCGTCGACGACGGCATCGCCGCCGCTCGTTTGATCGATCGAGCCGTCGAGCGCCAAGTCGTCGCCCGTGCCTCCGCAGGCCGCGAGAAAACAGAACGTCGAAAGAAAGAATCGTTTCATCCGATCACCTTGAGCTTACCGCGATTCGACAGGCCCTTGTGGCTGCCTTCGCGCGTCGGCTTTTTGATGAATGCGTTTTCGTCCCACACGTCGAACGTCTCGCCGAGCGGCCCGGGCAACGTCGGCTGCGCGGTGCGCTCGAGGAGCTGGAAATCGTGGCGCACCAAAAGCTCGAGCGGCAGCCCGCGACCCGGCCCACCCGCTTTGAACCACGCGCGCGCCGCGTTCACGTTTTGGATCAAGACGTAATGTTGCGGATCCGTCTTCGCCGCGGTCGAGAAGAGATCCATCATCGCGTCGAGGTCGCCGCGCGCCTTCGCGATGCACGCGAGGTGGTTGTACGCGAGCCCCGGCAGCGGATACCCGAGCTCGAGCGCGCGCCGCACGTGCTTCTCCGCTTCCTCGAGGCGACCGGCGCGATAGAGCGCCGCGCCGAGATCCATGTGCGCCGCGTGAAAATCTTCGAGCCGCTCGAGGATCGCAGCGTATTCAGCGACGTCCGGCTCGTG
Source organism: Polyangiaceae bacterium (assembly GCA_036488725.1). GTDB lineage: Bacteria > Myxococcota_A > Polyangia > Polyangiales > Polyangiaceae > DASXHD01. Next base: position 11,449 of record DASXHD010000133.1, read on the forward strand.
CATCGTCCGAAGCCCGCTGTTGTGCGCGAACCACTCGTTCATGATCGCGGTATCCGCTTCGCTCGCGTCGAACGGCGTCTTCAGCTCTTGAAAACTTCGTGTAAAATACACATTTCGATCGAGCCAGCTCTTTTCGGCGTCTTCGAAGTCGCGCGTGCCCGGATAAATCGAAAGGCACGAAAAAATGTACTCGTGCGGCCGGGCCTTCTCGAGGAAGTCGAGCGTCTCGCGGAAGGTCTCCGCCGTGTCGCCGCGGTTGCCGAGCATCATGTAGTAGCGAACTTTGATGCCCCACTTTTTCGCGAGCGCGGTCGACTCGAGGATTTCGCCGACGGTGATCTTCTTGTCGATCGCGTCGAGGATGCGCTGCGATCCGCTCTCGACGCCGAGCGACAGACGCGAGCAACCCGCGAGACGCATCTCGCGGAGAAGCTCGTCGGTCAAGAGGTCGACGCGCGTGTCGCAGCTCCAGAAAAAATTCAATTTGCGCTCGCGAATGCGGCGGCAAAGCTCGAGGACGCGCTTCTTGTTCGTCGTGAAGGTGTCGTCCTTGATTTGAATCATCTTCACGGGCAGCCGCGAGAGAACGCTCTCCATCGCGTCGAGCACGTAGTCGATCGAGTTGGCGCGGAAGCCGCGGCCCCAGCTCGTCTCGGCGCCGCAGAAGGTGCAGTTCCACGGGCAGCCGCGCGAGGTCATCAAGATGTGCGTGTCGAAGCACGACTGCACGCTCGCGAGATCGTCGAGGTCCTTGATCGACGCGCGCTCGGGCCCCGCGACGATTCGCTCGTCGTCACGCCAGAAGCTTCCGGCGATGCCCTTCGTGTCCACGCCGCGCGCGACGCGGTCGGCGAGCTCGAGGAACGTGACGTCGCTCTCCCCGACGCACGCCGTGTCGACCGCCGAAAAATATTCGAGCACCTCGCGCGGCAGCGGCGTCACGTGCGGGCCGCCGACGACGACGTGCGCCTTCGGGTGCTTTTGCTTGATGAGCTCGGCGGTCATGCGCACACCGCGGCGATTCGCGGTCCAGCACGACATGCCCCAGAGCGGCGCGTCGAGCCGCTCGATCACCTCTTCGACCCGCGGCCAGCTCCACGACGACAGGTTGACGAGCTTGACGTCGTGCCCCGCGCGGATGGCTTGCGCGCCGAGCGAGAAGAGCCCATACGGCGTTTGATGGAAGTCCGCGTCGAGATCGCCCGGCCGATATCCGTCGGGCGGCCCTTCGCCTTCGGGATAGGACAAGCCTCCCTCGGGCGCGATCTTCCACGGCGGCGGATACAAAAGAACGATCTTCACGGGACACCCGCAGTCTAGCGCATGCGATTTGGGTATTTCGAACGCCTCAGCGCGAAGGACAAGCGCATCTATTTGAAGTCGGACGCGATGCGCGTGGTGAAAGTTCCCGACGCGGTTGCGCTCGCGCCGCTCGTGGCCGAGCTGCAGACCCAGCTCGAAGCCGGCCGTCGCCTGCGTACGACGCGCGCGGCGAACGCGCTCGTCTTTGCATTATGCAAGCAATTGGGGGCGCCGCCGGTCCGCGTTCGCATCCGCGAGGTGCGCCCGAGCTGGGACGGCGGCGAGCTCCACGGGCTCTACACGTTCGCCGAAGCGGGCGACGTCCCCGAAATCGAAGTTTGGATGCGGACGGTCGCAAAAGGACAGATCGTTCGGTTCCGAACGTTCTTGCGGACACTGCTCCACGAGGTTTGTCATCACCTCGACGCGACCCTCTACGAAATGAGCGAAAGCTTTCATACGCACGGCTTTTTCGCCCGCGAGTCGAGCCTGACCAAGCAGCTGGTCGCCGGCCCGCCGGACGAAAAAAGCGACAGATCGTTCGGCTCCGAACGATCTGCCGGAAAACCGTCGCAGCTCGAGCTGTTTGCGCCTGCGGGTACCCGGTCCACCCGACCGGATCGACGCTGATCCGTTTTGGCTGCGAAATTCCGCTGTTTTCGTGTGGCGAAGCGCGGCACGCCGGTTGCTGTAGGCCCATGTAGGAGGCACTTGATGATTCGCGCGCTCACGCTCGCCGCTCTGACCGCCACGCTCGCCGTCTCTTCGCTCGCGGGCTGCTCGGCCGATACCTCGGACTCGGACCCGGTCGACGTCACGATGACCGGCTCCGACGCGCTCAACAAGTGCACGAAGAAAATCTACGTCCACATCATCTCGTACGGCGCGACCGACTACGGGACGATCCTCGCAGACAAGAACGGCTGCTGGGGAATGGAGGCGCCGCATTGGGGCGCCGGCGCGAAGTGGTCCGATTGCAACACGGTGAAGGCGACGACGCCGTCGGGCGGCACGCGCTGGACGTACGACGACATCAACATCGGCAGCGCGACGCACCACGACGCGTCGAAAATTCTCGCGTGCAAGGCGGCCAACGGCGGCGACCCTGACATCGCGTACGTCGCGGCGAACAGCGGCGCGGGCTGGTCGCACAGCGGCATCACCGGCGTCGCTCGCTTCTTCAACGAGTGTTACGATAACGACTCGCTCGTGAAGAATCGCTTGAGCGGTTGCGGCTCGAACGGGATTCCGATGTGGAACATCGGCGCGTCGTCGAGCGTGTACAACGACGTGCTCGCGCTCTGCAAAAGCCGGCCGCACGGCGACTGGATGGGGATCTACGCGGCGACCGCGGGCCTCAAGGGCAAAGAAGCGGCGATCGTGAAGGCGCTCAACTACTGCACGACGCACTGAGGTGCCGAGCGGGTTCGTCGAACGAGCCTACGCGCCGAGCGCTCAGTCGCTCATGGTCGACGAGCGCTCGATTCGAAACGTCGAGATCGCGTTTTTGATTTGTGTCGCCGTCGGGCTCGTGCTCGCCGCGATTTTATTTCGACGCGAGCGACCGAAGGCTTGGCTCGGAAAGCGGTGGACGGGCGGGCTCGCCGTCGCGGCGGGCATCGACGTGATGGTCGTACTCGGGTGGGCGTCGTTTCCGTCGCATCTGGCAGAGTCAGCCGAGCTCGCGCGCACGCTCGATCACGCGGCACCCGTCGTCGTCGCGATGGGCCTATTTTCCGTGGCCGCGAGCGTCGGCGCGGCGATCGTGCCTGCGCCGTCGCTGCAGTCGTTTGCCGCGGCGGTGTTCGTGTCGCTCGCGATGACCGTCCCGGTGCACGCGCTCGGGTACGCGATTCACGACGTGTCGGTCGAGAACCTCGCGGTCGAGGACGACGACTCGCTCGTTCACGTCGGCGAGTCGATGACGCTGCGTCCCGTTCTAGTCGAGCAGCGATCGCGTGGAATGGTGCTCGGCATTTGGTCGCTCGGCACCGACGAGCTCCGCGTACCGCCGGCCGCGCGTGGGTGGACGATCGTGCCGCACGTCGTTCGAGCCGAGCACGCCGGGTCGCTCGACGCGCCCATCGAGGTCGCGCGGCCGTACGTTCACGAAGTGCGAACGATCACGATGGAGGCCGGAGAGGATCGCCCGTCGCCGGTCGTGCCGCTCGCCGTCGGAAATACTTGGCGCTACGACCTCGTCTCGCGCACCGACCGCGAGAACCTCTGGAAGATGCACTCGGAAAAGGTCGAGGGCACCGCGAAAATCGACGTGTCGGTGTCGGGCGAGTCGCGTGAAAACGGGCTGCACTTTTGGAAATTGCACGTGGTCTATCCGGGGCCCGGCGGCGCACCGAACGAGACGACGTTCGACGTCTACGGCTGGAACGGCGAGACGCGCGTTCGCGGCTCGGCGATCGCGTCGAAGGGCGATCCGCTGCTCGTGAGCGGGTCCGCGTCGTGCGAGGTTGCGTTCTTGCCCGAATACGTTTGCGCCTGCGACGCGAAGCCGGCGTTCGCGCTCGACGGGCCGACGCATTGCCGACACGACGCGACGAGCAAGGTCGGGACGGCATTCGAAGCGTTCGCAACGCTTCTCACGCTCGGTCTCGCGCCGCTCACGTCCCATGGGACGACGGCCGAGCTCGAGGACGCACACGGCCCGCGCTGAGCGCTCAGATTTTTCCGCTCGCGAGCGAAGCGGTCGCTTGCGCGGCGAGCGCGCGGACGCCGTAGATGAACGACGCGAAGCGCTCGTCCTTGGTGAGGCCTTTTTTGTAACGCGTGTAGATCTGCTGCGCGACGACGGCGGTCTTGAAGAGCGCGAAGACGTAATAAAAAAGTACGCCGGTGACGTCGCGGCCGGATTTTTCGCCGTAGCGTGCGACCACTTCGCGTCGCGTGAGCGTCCCCTCGGCGGTGGTCGGGCCGAACGCGACGGCTTTGAGCAACTCGTCGTCGCCCGGCTCGACCCAATACGAAAGCGTCGTGCCGAGGTCGATGAGCGGGTCGCCGATCGTCGACATCTCCCAGTCGAGCACGCCGACGATGCGTTTCAGATCTTCGGAGAGGACCAGGTTGTCGAGCTTCCAATCGTTGTGGACGATCGTCGCTTTGGGTGACGTTGGGATTCGCGATGCGAGCCGCGCCGCGAGCGCCGGCATGTCGGAAATGTCGTCGGTCTGGGCGGCGACGTAGCGCTCGCTCCACCCGCGCACTTGGCGCTCGACGAAGCCGTCGGGTTTTCCGAGATCGAGGAGACCGTTTTTTTCGACGTCGATCGCGTGCAGCTCGGCGAGGCCGTCGACGACGAGTTCCGAGAGCGACCGGGCGAGCGCTGGCGTGAGATCGATTCCGTCAGGGATTTTCCGCCGGATCACGACGCCTCGGACGCGCTCCATGAGATAGAACGGCGCGCCGAGAATGCGCGCGTCCTCGGTCGAGGCGACGACGCGCGGGGCCTTGTCGTAGTGCGGGCGGAGACGCGTGAGCATGCGCACCTCGCGACCCATGTCGTGCGCGGACTTCACCGTATTGCCGAACGGCGGGCGCCGCAAGACGAGCTCTTGGTCGCCGACGCGAACCGAATACGTGAGGTTCGAGTGACCGCCGGGGAACTGCGCGATCGAAATCGTCTCGGGCGCGACGTCGAGGAAGCGGCCGAGCGCGGCGACGTCGAGCTCTTCCCCTTTTCGAACGGGTTTCGTACCGTCGAGCTCGATGGGCATGCGCACCAGCATACTGCTTCTCACGCTCGCCGCGTGCCGCCCGACGTCCACCGAAGCGGCTCCGGTGACGGTGACGGCGACGGCCACCGCGACGGCCACCGTCACGGCCGCGGCGACGGCGCCGGGCCCGGCGATCCGCTCCTTCTTCGTCACGCCTTCCGACTCGGGCCTCCAGCCGGTCGTCGACGCGATCGCCGGCGCGCGCAAATCGATCCGCATGACGATGTTCCATCTCACGCAGCCCGACGTCGAGAACGCGCTCGTCGCGGCGAAGGCGCGCGGCGTCGACGTGCGCATCCTCCTCGACGGCCGATTGCTCGAAAAACCCGCCTCGGGCGAGATCGCGCAGCGCCTCGTCGACCACGGCATCACCGTCACGAAGAGCTCGCCCGCGTTTTCGATCACGCACGTGAAGGCGATGGTGGTCGACGACGCGCGCGCGATGATCCTCTCGCTCAACCTGACGCGGCCGTACGATCACACGCGCGACTACGGGATCGTCACCGACGATCGCGGCGTCGTCGACGAGGTGATTCGCGTCTTCGAGGCCGACGTCGAGAACGCCGCGTCCGGCACGAGCAAGACGCCGCCGCTCGCCGATGACGCGCTCGTGTGGAGCCCGGTCGACGCCGAGGCGCGCCTCGTGAGGCTCGTCGACTCGGCGCAGAAGACGATCGCCGCGAGCACCGAGAATCTCGGCGACAAAGCGATGCAGGAGGCGTTCGCACGCGCGGCCGGCCGCGGCGTCGCGGTGCGCTTGCTCGTGCCGCTCTGCGACGAAAATTCGGAGCCGCTGCGCAACGTCAAATGGGTCGCCGAGCTCGATCGAAAAAATGTCGACGCGCGCGTGATGCCGCCGCCGGCGACGCACGAGCAGCCTTACGAGCACGGAAAAATGATCGTCGTCGACGGCGCCCGCATGTTCATCGGGTCGATCAATTTCTCCGAGAACTCGATGAAGCGCGCGCGGGAGCTCGGCATCGTGTTCGAGGATCCCGCGGCGATCCGGACGTTTTCGACCGCGTTCGACGCCGACTGGCGCTTCGCGGCGCCGCCGCCGGACGAGAAGAGCGCGTCTCGCGATCTGTGCCGCTAAACCGCCTTGCCCATCGCGTGGTAGCCCTTGTCGACGTAGACGGTCGACGCGGTGATGCCGGCGCCGAGCGGGCTCAACAGGAATGCCGCCGTGTTGCCGACGTCTTCGGCGGTGATCGCCTCGGGGAGCGGCGAGTTCGTCTTCGCGTAGTCGACCATCGCGTCGATGATGCCGATCGCGCTTGCCGCGCGCGAGGCCCACGGGCCCGCCGAAATCGTGTTCACGCGGATGCCCCACCGGCGGCCCGCTTCGAACGCGAGCACGCGCGTGTCGCTCTCGAGCGCCGCCTTCGCGCTCGACATGCCGCCGCCGTAACCGGGGATGATTTTTTCGCTCGCCATGTAGGTGAGCGAGAGACACGCGCCACCCGGGCGCATGAGCGGACCGAGTCGCTGCACCATCGAGATCATCGAGTACGCGCTGACGCCGACCGCGCCGAGGTAACCGTTTCGTGACGTGTCGAGGAGGAGCTTCTTCACCTCGGGCCCGTTGGCGAGCGAGTGGACGACGTAATCGATCGGCTTTTCACCGAAGTCGGCGACGAGCGCTTTCGCGAGGCCTTCGACGGTGAAATCGCCGCGCTCGGCGTAGCGCTTCGACGTCTTCACGTCCTCCGGAACGTCGGCGAGCGTGTCCCACGAAGCATCGAACGGATAAATTTTTTCGAGCTCGAGGAGCTTGCCGCTCGAGAGCTTGCGCGATGCGTCGAGCTTTCCGCGCGCGAGCAGCGTTTGGAAAATGTTGAGCGCCGGCGGCCACGTGCCGACGCACACCGTCGCGCCCGCTTCGGCGAGAGCCTTGGCGATCGCGAACCCGAAGCCGCCGTCGTCGGCCACGCCCGCGACGAGCGCGCGTTTGCCCGTGAGATCGATGGAGAGCATGCGCGCGTGTCTCGCCGATTTCGGCGATTTTCACAAGCTCCGGCGTCAGCCGAGCTTGAGGCCCCGGTCGCGCAGGATGCGCTTTGCGACTGTCGCTTTGTGGACCTCGTCGGCGCCGTCGTAGATGCGCGCGGCGCGCTCGAAGCGATAGAACGCGGCGAGCGGCGTGTCGTCGGTGATGCCGAGCGCGCCGTGCGCTTGGATGGCGCGGTCGACGGTTTTTTGCAGGACCTCGGCGACGAAAAATTTGAGGAGCGAGATTTCCTCGCGCGCGGCGTACGCGCCCTCTTTGTCCATTTTCCACGCTGCGTGCAGGATCATCAGACGCGACGCGTGAATGCCGACGCGAGCTTCGGCGATCCACTCTTGAATGATTTGCTTCGTGCCGAGCGGTTTGCCCGGCTCGATTTCGCGCTTGGCGGCGCGCTCGCAGAGAAGGTCGAACGCGCGCTCGCAGATGCCGACCCAGCGCATCGCGTGGTGAATGCGGCCGGGCCCCAAGCGATCTTGCGCGAGCAAGAAACCCGCGCCCTCTTCGCCGATGCGGTTCGACTGCGGAACGCGCACGCCTTCGAATCGAAGCTCGGCGTGGCTGATCCAGCCGTCGCCGGCGTGGCCCATCACGGGAATGTTGCGCACGAAGCGGAGGCCGGGCGCGTCCATCGGCACGATGATTTGCGACGCGCGCGCGTGCGCGGGCGCTTCGGGATTGGTGACGGCCATCACGATGCAGAACGCGGCGCCGTCTGCGCCGGTCGTGAACCATTTATGACCGTCGATGACGTAGTCGCTTCCGTCTTTCTTCGCGGTCGTCGCGAGCCATGTCGGGTTCGAGCCCGGCCGATCCGGCTCGGTCATGCCGAAGCAGCTGCGAATGTCGCCGGCGGCGAGCGGGGCGAGCCATTTCGTTTTTTGTTCGGGCGTGCCGTGCGCGAGGAGAAGCTCCATGTTGCCGGCGTCGGGCGCTTGGCAACCGAAGACGTAATGACCGAGCGGCGAGCGTCCGAGCTCTTCGCTGATGCGCGCGTGCTCCATCAGCGTGAGTCCCATTCCGCCGGCTTCTTTCGGCAGCTGCGGGGCCCACAATCCGGCGGCTTTTACGGCATTTCGCGCGTCGCGGAGCTCGGGGTCGATCGCGCGAAACGAGCCGCGCTCGGCGTAGAGACGCTCGAGCGGCATCACGCGATCGGCGACGAGCGCGCGCACGCGATCGAGGATCGGGGCGAGCGTGGGCGGTAACGAAAAATCCATCAATCGAACCTGTGGAAGCCGCCTCCGGGCGTCGCCGACGGTTGCGGCTTCGGATGCGACGCCGGCGCGACGTGCATGACAGGCGCGGCGCGCGGGAGCGTCAAGCGAATCCGTTGTTCGACGTTCGGGACGAGCGACTCGCGCTGCGTGACGAAGCCGTCTTTGCGGACCTCGACGTCGACGGGCGCATCCGACTTCGCGAGCGTGAGCGTGTAGGGCGTCGGGCCGAGCTCTTGATCACTCGAGAACACCGTCGCGCCCGGAGGGATGGACTCGATGGTGATCGTGACCGAGGCCGGCGCCGTGGCCGTGGGCGCCGCGGTGGCCGTGGCCGATGCCGTTGCCGTTGCGGGCGGCGCGGTGGCGGCTGCGGGCGCGGCGCGATGGTGGGTCGCGAGGACGACGGCGGCGGTTCCGGCGGCGAGCACGATTGCGCCGAGCGCGATCGGCCAGCGCGCGCGCTCGCGCGGACGCGTCGAGGCCACGATCGACGCGCCGGCTTCGGTCATCGTCGCGGGGTCGTCGACCGCGACCGGAATTTCGATCGAGCCGTCGGTCTCGGCGGCGGGCAGCTCGGTGACCTTCGAGCCGGCGCGGACGCGTCGCAGGAGCTCGGTCTTCGTCTCGATGCGGTCGGCGAAGCTCGCGTTCATCCGCGCGGCGAGCTCCTCTTCCGGCATCGGCGCGTTCGGCGGCTCGAGCGCCCGCATCGCCGCGAGGAGCGCGCGGCGCATCTCCGCGGCCGTCGCGTAACGCTCCTCGGGCGAACGATTGAGCGCGGTCATGCAAATCGTCTCGAGCTCCTTCGGATACCCAGCGCGCAGCGCAGAAGGCGGCTTGATCGCCTCTTCGGTGATGGACTTCAACGTCATGAGCTGCGTCGGACGCTTGAACAGCCGATGCCCCGTCGACATCTCGTAGAGCACGATGCCTAGCGCGAAAATGTCCGAGCGCCGATCGAGCGGCTTGCCGAGGCACTGCTCGGGCGACATGTACTCGAACTTTCCCTTCACCTGCCCCGCTTCGGTGCGCGACATGCGGTCGGCGACTTTCGCGATTCCGAAGTCGAGGACCTTCACCGCGCCGTCGTACGTGATGAACAAGTTGTGCGGGGTCATGTCGCGGTGGACGAGGTTTTGTTTGACGCCGTCGGCGTCGGCGAGCTCGTGCGCGGCGTGGAGGCCGGCGCACGCTTCGGCGACGATGTGCGCCGCGAGCCGCGGCTCGAGCAGTTCGGCGCGCGACGTGAGCCTGCGCATGAGGCCCGACGCGCTCTCGCCTTCGAGGTACTCGAGCACGAGAAAAAGATCGCCGCCCTCGCGACCGAGCTCGCTCACCGCGACGACGTTCGGGTGATGAATGCCCGCGACGATGCGCGCCTCGTCGACGAACATGTCGACGAACTCTTTCGTGCGCGCGAGGTGAGGCAAGATGCGTTTGACGACGACGGGCCGCTCGAAGCCGCTCGGGCCGAGCAGACGCGCCAAGAAGACCTCGGCCATCCCGCCGCTCGCGAGGTGACCGACGATTTCGTAGCGGCCGATCTGGCGCGGGACGTCGTCCATCAAAAGGTGACCCCGAGCGGCAGACTCGCCGCGCGCGCGGACGGCGCGGTCGCGCGGTCGACGATGATCCAAACGATGCCGACGGCGGCGAGCACGGCGCCCGCGATGAACGCCACGTTGGCGCCCGTCGCGAACGTCGCCGCGCGATCGTGCGCGCTCGCGGCGTCGAGCTGCGAGGTCGTCGCGGCGTTCTCGGTCGACGACTCGCCGAGCGCAAGCGCGCCAAGCACGCCGCCGCCCGCGATGCCCGCGAGCCCAATCGCGCCGATGACGATCGGCACCGGGCTCATCGCCCTTCGCCTCGCCGGCGGCGGCGAAACGACTGGGGCCTGCACCACGACGACCGGCGCGCTCGCGCGCTGCGCCATCTCGAGCTGCTTCTTCATCGTCGCAACGCGCTGCTCGATCGCGCCGCGATCTTCAGCGTCCGGTTGCGCCGAGAGATAACGTTCGTACGCGTCGATCGCCTTCTTCTGATCGCCGAGACCTTCGTACGCGCGCCCGAGGTTGTAGAGAAGGACCGGCGCAGGCTCGAGCGCGTACGCTTTTTCGAGATCGTCGGCGGCGCCGCGAAAGTCTCCCTTTTTGTACGCTTCGTCCGACTGCGTGAAGAGCGCGACTGCGACCTCGTGATCGCTCCTGGTCTGCGCGAGGGCCGGCGTCGCCGCGAAAAACACAGCGAGCATCGCGCCGAGAACGAGGACGCGCGCGCTCATGGAACCGAGTACACCCGGAAATACGCAAACTCCGCTTGCGTGGTGTAGGTCTTGAGCCCGAACGGACCGGAAGCGATCGGCAACTGGTTCGTCGTGACGGCGACCGTCGGCAGATTCCCGTCGAAGGTGACCGTGCACTTCGCCGCGCTGCCCGTGACGACCGCGTCGAGCACGAACCACGTGCTCGCGTCGAAGTTCGGCGGGATGGGAAGGTTGGTCGTGTCGAGCGTCGTGTTGAGCGTCGTCGTGGTCGCTTGGATGAGGAGCTGGTTCTGCTGCAGATCCACGTTGCAGCGAACGTTGGTGACGACGCCGAACGCCATCTGCGTCGGGTCGATGCGGAACGCGATCTCGGGCGCGAGATCCTGCCCCGCGTCGAATGGGCCGGTCGAATGCATGCGCGTGACGATGTGGTAGTCGGTCGCGGTCGCGAAGCCTTGCGCGTAGAGGATGGCGGTGGACGAGCTCCCGTTCGACTGTTCGCCGAGGCCGTTCTGGATGAACCAGTTGCCGTCGCCGCCGACGACCCATTTGTTCGTCGTGTCGAGCGTGCCGCCGTCGAACTCTTCGTCGAAGATCAGGTTGCCGGCATCGGCGTCGGACGCGTCGGCGCCGCCGTCGTCGCTCGCCTCGGGCGAGACCGAGCCGTCGGCGATCACGCAGTGATTGGTGCCGTCGCACACCCAGCCCGCGACGCACGGGCACGTGCGCCCTTCGAGCTGCACGGGATCGACGCTACACGCGACGAGCGCGCCCGCGACGAAGCAACCCCACACGCGCATGTCACCACGATATCACGCTCTATAATCGTGCGCGGCGATCACGACGAGGCTATCGGTCGCGCGAAGGACCGTGTCCTGCGGGTTGATGTGGGATTTTCCGTCCTCGTCCATGATCGCGATGAGCGTCACGTTGTGCTTTTGCTTCATCTCGACGAACGCGTCGACGAAGGGTTTTCCCACGAGATCCGGCGGCACCTCGATGCGGCAGAATTTGTGGCCGTACTCGTAGCTCAAGAGCTCGGAGAAGACGTTGAGGGTGCCGCGATTGAGCGCGGCTTGTGCGAGAAGGAACGCCGAATGCTCGCCGCCGACGACGAAATCGTCGACGCACCCGAGCGCGAGGTGCTGCGCGTACTCGCGGCGATTGAGCTCGGCGCACGTGTAGACTTTTCCGTTGAGGCGTTCGACCGTGAGCGCCGCGAGGATGGTGCGCGCGTCGGCGTCGCGCTCGCTCCGGCCGCGCGTCGTATCGCTCATGATGACGCACGACTTCGCTTTGTGAATGCCGGCTTTCTCGAGCGCGGTGATTTTGGTGCAGTCGTCGTCGAGGAAGAGCACGCGCTTTCGCAAGCTCGGGTCGGCGAACTGCGGCTCGCCGTCGATGCGCGCGATGACGACGACCGGCATCGGATCGCTGCGGTTCGCCGCGTCGTACTCGCGCACGATGATTTCGGCTTTGCGGTTCCAGCCGCAGAGAATGAGGTGGCCTTCGAGATCTTCCCAGTCCATCGCTGCTCCTTCGTCGCGCAGACGAGCGCCGACGATCGCGGACACGCTGCCGGTGAGCAGCGCGAACGTGCTCAGGCCGACGAAAATCAAAACGAGCGAGACGACGCGGCCACCGAGCGTGAGCGGCGGGTCGGGCGTCGGCTGCGTCGCGAAAATCGAATAGAGGCTGAACCAAAAAGCTTGGCCGAAGCTCGAGAGCGCCGCGTTCGAGCCCGACTCGAACGCGAGGAGGGCCGCGCTGCACGTGAGCGCGGCGACCGTGATGAACGCGGCGAGACCGATCGCGCGGCGCGCGGTGCGACGTCGCGCGATGCCCGGTAGCACCGGGAGGCGCTGCGCGATGTCGACGAGACGAACGACACGAAGGAGCCGGAGGACGCGCACGACGGGCCAGGCCGCGGCGAGCGTCGGGGTGGTCGCGAGGATCGCGACGACGTCGGCCCAATTTTCACGAACGAATCGCGCGCGGCTCGTCGACGACACGTAACGAAGCGCGAGCTCGATCGCGAACAGCACGGCGAGCGCGAACGAGAGCCACTCGAGCTCGTTGCGCTGGCCGGGCGGCGCGTGCGGGCGCGTGACGGCGATCTCGGTGATGGTGAGACCCATCCACGCGACGATGACGATCGCGACCGCGAGCTGCACGCCGGGCCGCGCGAGCCACCCGCGGATGCGATGCTCGCGCCTGGGCCCCGGATCCACGGGTACGATGTTTCGCATGAAACGCCGTGAGCTGCGGGAAGAAACGCGTTCGGTCGCACGTAGTGGGGGCGTGAAGTCTCGTGCGTGGGCCGCGGCGGGTGCTGGATCGTCGGTCGCCGTCGGTATCGCGCTGGCCGCCGGCGCGCTCGGCGTGCTGTTTCGCGTGATGTCGGCGCCGGCATTTTCGGTCGCGGCCGCCTCGGCGATCGCGGCGTCGGGTGCGCTCGCCGTGCTCGCGTGGCGCGCGCCGCGTCTCGCGATTGGCGCCGCGTTCGGCACGGCGTGCGCGCTCGTGCCGAACATCGTCGTCGGTTGCTCGAGCGCGCTCGCGGCGCCGCTCGCGTCCCTGGACGCTCGCGCCGACCTCACCGATTTCGGCTTGGTCTTCATCGGCGTCATCATCGTCTTCCTGGGGACCGTCGCGGCGTTCCCGCTCGCCGCCCTCGTGAGCGCGCTGCGTCTGCGCGCCGAGCGGGTCATGGTCGTGATCGCGGCGTGCGTTGCGCTCTCGTCGGCCTTCGTCACCGCGCGCGGCTTCGCGTCGATGAGCCGCCCCGAGCCCGACGACTTCGCGGGGATCTTCGACGAGACCTCGTCGCTCGAAGGCGGTCACCGGTTGGCCGTCGGCGCGACGACTCTGTTTTACGCTCCGAGCTCGGCCGATATGTGCAGTTTACATATATCTGGAGACAGCGCGACGAGCGACGCGCTGCTCGGCGCCGTCGACGGACGGTGCCCCGCCCTGACCGTGTTTCACGATCGCCGGAGCGACGTCGGGCTCGTCGTGCCCGGCGACGCCCGCATCGCCGCGCGGCCACTCGCCATCCTGCGGACGAAGGATCATCGCGCGGAAATTCCGCTCGCCGAGCTCGCCGGCGAGCTCGGGGCGCCGCGAGGCTGGCTCTTCGGTGCGTCGGTGGGGCTCGTGCTCGCCGCGTTCGCGATCGCCGCATCGATCGCCGCCGCGCGCCGACGCACGCTCGACACGGCGGTCGACGCGACGCATCTCGGCGACGGATGGGTCTCGCTCGACGGCGCGAAGCGCCACGTCGCCTCGCTCGCCGGCTCGCCGGCCGGCCCGGTCGTCGTCACGACACGCGCCGCACGAGGCGCGACGTATCGCGAAGATGGCTCGCCGCTCGCCCTCGACGCGCGCACGGGCACGAAGGAATCGCTCCGTGACGAAATCGCAACGCGCGTCGTCGCGTGGTCGTGCGTCGCGATCGCCACGATCGCGATGACCTCCGCGCCGCTCTGGGTGGCGCGAGTTTCTGGGCTTTTGTGACGACGATGTGCCATAAAACACGCGCATGCTTCGTCGTACTTTTCCTGTCGCAGGCCTCTTCGCCGTCGTGATGGCGACCGCCGGCGACGCGCAGGCCGCGCCCATTTCATTCGGACAGAACGACGTCCCGACGGTCTTCTTCATCAACAAGAGCGACGATCACAACCGCGTCGACTACGGCATTCGTCTGAACGAACATTGCGCGCCGACGGGCGACGACGCCGTCTTCCCGTACTGGCGCGAGTTCGAGCACGCACCGCCCGTACGCACGCACTCACTCGGCATGTTCGAGTACGTGCCCTACGGGTTCGCCGAGCAACGTCTCGTGCACCGCACGTCGACCGGCGGCGACCAGCTCGTTCGTCTGAAGCAGCTCGCGCGGCCGATCCTCGTTCGCACGAAAAAGCTCGGCGACGGCCGCTGCGAAGCCATCGCCTACGCGCGCATCGGCGGCGTCGAAGGCGCCGTGCTCGACAGCGTCTACGCCAAGCTCGCCGGCGCCATGTCGGTCGAGTACATCGACGTCCACGGGAAAAATCCCGCGACGGGCGCCGAACTCACGGAGCGAGTGCGGAAGTAGCGACGACCGCGGAACCTTCCTCGATCTTCATCCACATCGCGCTCTGCTCTCCCGTGTAGACGAGCGTCTCTCCTTGGAAGAACTCGAACTCGTAGCGGGCGAAGACGCTCGCGTCGCTGCGGCGGATGCGCGTCACCTTGCCTTCGAGGACGAGCGGCTCGCCCAGCTTGGCGAGCGCGCGGAAGCGCGCGTCGTGGATGCGACCGCCGTAACCGATCCAGCCGTCCTTGTGCTTGAGCCCGAGCACGTAATACGCGTGGACGAAACCGACCATGCCGGTCATGTGCACCATGAGGCCGCCCGACACGTGACGCGGGTGCCGGACCGGATGCGCCCGCTGCTCGCGCGTGAGCGGCAAGTCGTCGTGCGTGGTCATGCGCACGCGGACGAAATGTTTTTCGCGATCGATTTCCAGGATCTCGTCGATGAGCAGACCGCCGGGCCCGTACGGGCAATCGGCGACGAATTCGGGGTCGAGCGGCATCGCGCGGCGTTCTAGCACGACTCTTCCATTTCGGTGGCCGAGCGATTGCAATCGCGACCGCGCATGGGCTCATCGCGCATTCGGTCGATCGTTTCGTTTTCGTCGACGCTCGTCGTCGTTTGGGCGTGCGGCGGAACGGCCACGGACCCGGCGCCGGTCGGGACCGACACGGCGCGCCTCTCGTTTCCGCAGGGTGACAACCTCGGTTTTTGCGGGAGCAACCCGAGCCCCGAGTGCGCGCAGGGCACGCCGCTCGCGCCGAAGCAGCTCGTCTTTACCTTCGACGACGGACCGGGATCGCAGACCGCCGCGTTCGCCGACTGGCTCGCGAGCCAAGGCATCCCAGCGACGTTCTTCACGCTCGGCGAATACGTGAGCGACACGAGCGTCCTCGCGCGCGAAGAAGCCGACGGCCACCTCGTCGGCAATCACACGTGGGACCACCAAGATCTGACGACGCTGAGCGACAGCCAAATCTTGAACGAGGTCTCCGAGACCGACGGCGTGATCGCGCCGTACGTCGCGAGCTCGCACTTCGTCTTCCGCGCGCCGTATGGCAATTGGGATTCAGAGGATTACAACGTCCTTCAAGGCTCGCCGATGAGCAAATACGCCGGACCCGTGCGCTGGGACATCGGCGGCGAGATGACCGATCTCTACGCGGCCGACTGGGACTGCTGGCAGAACCAGAGCGGCTACGGCGTCATGACGTCGAAAGAATGCGGCGACCGTTACCTCCGACAAATCGCCGACGTCGGGCGCGGCATCGTCTTGATGCACGATCAGGATTACGGCGACGTGAACAACCACGACATCAACAACGGTCAAGGCAACACGATCGACATGGTCAAGTACATGGTGCCGATCCTGAAGCAAGAGGGCTATTCGTGGATTCGCGTCGATCAGGTGCCGGACATCGCCGCGCAGTTCGGCGGCGGCGGCGGCGGGACCTGCAGCTTCGATCCGACTTGGCAACAGGGCAACGCGAACGAGTGGTGGATCGAATATGCGATCAGCGGATCGGTGACCGCCGCGTCGCTCGAGGTCGTCGGCGGACCCACGACGACGCTTTCGAACATGTACGGCAAATGGGTCGGCGGACCGAACGCGCAGATCCCGAGCGGAACGAGCGTGATCGTGCACGCGACCGATTCGTCGAACGACGCTGCGCAGACGAGCGCGTTTCCGTATCTCGTGACGACGAACCCGACGACCGACTGCAGCGGCGGCGGCGGCGGCACCGACGGCGGCACGGACGGCGGCGGCACGACCGACGCCGGCGACGACAGCAGCACCGACGCGGGCGACGCGGGCGCGTGCTCGCCGCTCAATCCGACGTGGACCCAAGGCAGCGGCGCCAACAACTGGTGGGTCGAGTACGCAATCGACGCCTCCACCACGATCGCGAGCGCGTACCTCCAAGTCGTCGGCGGCGAAACCGTGACGCTGTCCTCGATGTACGGCAAATGGGTCGGCGGACCGAACGCGCGCATCGCGACCGGCAAGAAAGTGTTCGTTCACGCGACCGACGTCGACGGCAACGTCGCGCAGACCAAACAGTTCGGTTATCTCAACGTGACGTCGCCGACGACCAAGCCTTGTCCGTGACGACCGCATCGCCCTCGGCGTCGGCCGCGTCGATCACGCCGGCCATGAGGTGAACGAGATCGTACTCCTCGCGCCACGACGGTTTTTCCTCGAGATCGACGTGCACGAGCGCGCGGCTCACGACGGCGTCGGCGACCGCGCCCTCGGGCGCGTCGTGCGCGAGCCATCGCGTCTCCGACGCCGGAATCACAGTGTCGCCCTCGCCGTGCAGGAGAAAGACGCGCGCACGAAGGCCGGCCAAATCATCGTGCGGCGAGACGCGCTTCATGTCATCCGCGTGCGCGGCGATCACTTTTTCGATCTCGGGACGAAGCACGTCCTCGCGGTGATCGAAGACGAGCGCGAGCTTCTCCTGACCCGCGTCGCCGAGCTTCTTCGCTTCGGCCCGCGCGTCGTCGAATTTTTCCCAGAGCCAGAGCCGCAGGGCCTCCCGCGCGGCGGGCACGTCGCGGCCCGAGAAAAAAGATGTAACATACATGTAAACGAGAACGACCGCGCCGTAGTCGTGCGCTTTGAGCTTCACCTCGGTGCCGTCGGGCCCGGCGATTTCGTTCTCGACGAAGAAGTGCGCGACGCGCTGGAGGTCGTCGTGCGCGCCGACCGCGACGACGAAATCGATCGCCGACGCGAAGTCGGCGTCCGCCGCAGCGAGGAGCGAGAGCCCGCCGGCGAAGCTCAAGCCGAGCACGCCGACGCCGTTCTTGTGCACGCGCTCGCGGAGCTGGAGCGCGGCGCGGCCGATGGTCGTCACGCTGCGCGGGTCGATGTGATAATCGGCGATCTCTTTGAGCTCGGGGGTCAAGACGACGACGCCCGACGACGCGATCGCGCGCGCGAATCGCTCCATGCGCGGCTCGTCGATGCCGAGGTGATGCACGCCGTGACAGACGACCATCCCCGGCGGCGACGAGACGCCGCGCGGAACGTAATAACGCCCGCGCATCTTGCCTTGCGGCGTGTCGATCTGCGTCTCCTCGACGTCGACGTCGTGCATGCCGAAGCGCGCAAAACCCGTCGGCGCGTCTTTCGACGCGAAGCGCATGAGAAGCGCCGCGGCGCGCGCGTGCGTATAAGCCGGGCGCGCCGCGAAGAGGATGACGATCGCGAGCAGAATCCCGACGCGTCGAAGAGCTTTTCGCACGCGCCGGGAAGCTTAGTTCATTTCGCCCAGCGCCCGCGCTCCAGTTTCCAGCCGTTGCCTTGGTGCACCCAGTGATCCGGCTGCCACCTCATGCCTGCTTTCGCGGCCGACCAGCGACCGCCGACCCAAGTGTGGCGCGTGCCGTTCCAATGCCAGTAGCCCGGGATCCAAACGCTGTTCGGCGGCGCGGGCGGTCGCACCTCGACGATCGGCGGCGGCGGCGCAGCTTGAATGACGACCTCAGTTTGAGGCGGCGGCTCGTACACGACGTTCGGCGCGGCGGCTGCAGCGCGCCATCGACCTTCGACGAGCGCCCACTTGCCTGCGCGGCTCTCCCATTTCGGCTCTTCCCACGTCATGCCCGGCTCCGGCGGCGGCGACCAATGACCGCGCGTCCACACGTAGCGCGAGCCGTTCCAGCCCCACGCTCCCGGGAGCCACTGTTGGCCCGGGCCGGGCGGCGCGCCGTGCGTCTCGACTTGCGGCGGCGGCGGCGCCATCGTCGCCTCGAGCGCGGGCGGCGCGACCGTCATCACCGGCGCGTGCGCGCGGTAGCGAGCGAGCTGCCTCTCGAGCATTTGATCGGCGCGCGCGAGGAGCGCATCGGCGCGGCGGACGCTCGCGGTGTCGTGCGCGGCTTCGGCGAGCTCGCGGGCGCGCCACAAGCGCTCGGCGCGGCTCCAGTGCTCTTCGATGAAATGGCGCTCTTCGTCGGTCGCTTCGTGGTTGCCGTCGTGGATCCACTCGCGGATCTGTCGGTCCATGCGTCCTTCATAGGAGCGCTGGTCGGGCGTCCCCTCTTGCGCATGCGCGTGCGGCGCGACTGCGAGGAGTGCGGCTGCTGCTGCGATGAAGCTGACGTGCTTGATCATGGGCGGGATTCTTGATCGCCCCGGCCGAGGTGGACCGAACTTTACAATTCGTGGCGAATCGTCACAGCCGCGCGACGAAGAAGCCTTCGCCGTCGATCGCGACCAGGCCGCGCTTGAGGAGCGCGCCGGCCGCGCGTTTGAAAGCTTTTTTGCTCAAGCCGAACGTCGCGCGGATGGTCTCGGGGCTCGAGGCGTCCCCGATTTTCGGCGGGCGCGCGGCGCGGAGGGCGGCGAGAATTTTTTCGGCGTCGGCGTCGCGCTCCTCGTGAGCGAGGCCGCGGAGCGAGAGCTCGATTTTTCCGTCGCCGAGGACGTTCGTCACGCGGAAGCGCGCGGCCTCTCCACGCGCGAGGCGGTGCGGCTCGGCGCGCGGAACGAGACCGACGTACGCGCGCTCGACGATGACGAAGACTCCGATGCTCGGATCGTCGCGCCACGCCTCGCCCGACACCCAGTCGCCGACGGCGAACGGCGGGTTTTTTCGGAGCATTTCGGTGACGCGCATCGTGCCGGCGAGTCGACCGCTGCGATCGAGGAAGAGGCCGATCGCGTGGCGCTCGCCGCGATGGATGTCGCGCGTCTGCTCGGCGAGCGGCACGAGGAGCTGTTTGACGAGGCCCCAGTCGACGAACGCGCCGAACGGCGCGACGTCCACGACCTCGAGGAACGCGACCTCGCCGAGACGAATCGCGGGCGTGCGGCGCGTCGTGATGGGCCGATCGTCCGAGTCGAGATGAACGAAGACGTCGAGCTCGTCGCCGACTTTCGCGCCTTCGGGCACCTCGGCGTTGGGCAAGAGGATCGTCGTCGAATCGATCGCGAGAAACACGCCGGGCGGTCCGACGCGCTCGATGCGACCGCGCGCCGTTCTGCCGAGGAGACGCGCGATGGATTCTTCGGTCACCGAGGAAGCATAGCCGCTAGGCTGGCGCGCCATGAAAATCGTCGTCTTCGGTGCGACCGGCGGAACGGGGAGCAAAGTGGTCGAGCGCGCGCTCGCCGACGGGCACGAAGTCGTCGCGGCGGCGCGACGTCCGGACGCGGTGACGACGAAGCACGACAAGCTGCGCGTCGCGAAGACCGACGTGCTCGACGCGGAGGCGGTCGAAGGCGCGCTCGAAGGCGCCGACGCGATCATCTCGACGATCGGGCCGGCTGACGAAAAAAATCCCGGCACGCTCATCTCGCGCGGCGTCGCCAACATCACCGCGGGAGCGAAGAAAAAGGGCGTTCGGCGATTCGTGTTCGAGAGCGGGCTCATGGTCGGCGACGGTCGCGGGCTGTCGCTCCTCGGGCGCATGCTCGTGTCGATTTTTCGGAGCACGCGCAAAGCGCTCTGCGAGGACAAGCGCGTCGCCGAGGCGACGATCCGCGCGAGCGATCTCGATTGGGTCATCGTGCGGCCGCCGACGCTGAAGCACGATCCGCCGAAGGGCGGCTACAAGTTCGGCGTCGACGCGCGCATCGACGTCACGAAATCGATGTCGCACGCCGACGCCGCCGAGTTTTTGATTCGCGCCGCGACCAACGCCGACCTCGTGCGCACGATCCAAGACGTGGGATACTGACGCGTGCGGCGAGCGCTCTCGATTTTCTGCGCGCTCGTCGCGTGCAGCCCCCAGCCCGCCGCGCCGGATGCTGGGCCACGCGCGCTCGCCGTCGATCACGTGGACGATCTCGGCGCGTTCTCGGCGCCGGCCACGGTCGTCGGGCGCGACGGGACGACGTCGGCGCTTCTCGGCGATCGCATCGTGTGGACGTTCGGCGACACCTTTTTGACCAAGGCGACGCCCGACGACGGAACGAGCGTGCGCTCGAGCACCGCCGGATGGAGCGCGCCCGACGCGGCGCTCGCGCTCGACGAGCAGGTGGACGACGGCGGCGTTCCGTTTCAGCTCGTGCCGTACACCGCGCCCGAGCTCGCGCAAAACCAAACCGCGCCGCAAAACGGCGTCGCGCTCTGGCCGACCGCGTCCTTCGCGACGAGCGCGACGAACGTCGTCATCGTCTTTCAGCACGTCATCCGCGCGAGCGGAGGCTTCGCGGCCGACGCGATCGGCACCGCCGAGCTCGCGAAAGACGCGCCCGTCGCCACGCGCGATCCGAGCTTTCTCTTCCAGAGCCCGGAGCCGCTCTTCGGCAACGGCGGCGTCGCGACCGACGACACGTTCGCATATTTTTTCGAGTGCGAATCGACCGGCGTGCTCGACGACGGTTGCAAAGTCGCGCGCGCGCCGGTCGCGAGCGTCACGAGCCGGAGCGCGTTCCAGTTTTGGGACGGCGCCGCGTATCAGAGCGACGTCGCGAAAGCTGCGGTCTTCATCGATCACGCGAGCTACGCGCTCTCGATCACATTCAACCCGTGGCTCGGGCGGTGGCTCGCGGTCTACGGCAAGCCGCTCTCCGACGACGTCGGCCTCCGCGCGGCCGACCATCTCGAAGGACCGTGGACCGATCCCGAGGTCGTCGTCCCCGGCGCGACGTTCGTCACCGGCGACGCGGGCGTGAACTATCTCGCGCGCGAGCACGTCGAGCTTCGCTCGAGCGACGGCAAGACGATCGTGATCGGCTACGCGCACCCGCTTCCGAATTTCGGCGGGGCCTGCAGGCTCGCGCGCATCGTGCTGCGCTAACCGGCATATCCCTCTTCGCCGTGCTGCGTCGTGTCGAGACCTTCGCGCTCGTCTTGCTCGCTCACGCGGAGGCCGATGAGCTTGTCGATCGCTTTGAGGATGACGAACGTCATCACGAGCGCGTATCCGCCCGACGCGCCGCACGCGATGACTTGAACGACGAGCTGGTGCGCGCCGCCGAAGAGCGCGCCGTTCGCGCCGTCGGGGTTCAGCGCGGCTTGCGCGAAGACGCCGGTCAGGAGCGCGCCGGTGAGACCGCCGACGCCGTGGACGCCGAACGCGTCGAGCGTGTCGTCGTAGCCATACTTGTATTTTGCAAGCACCGCCAGGTAGCAGACGCCGCTCGCGACTGCGCCGATGACGATGGCGGCCCACGGCGCGACGAAGCCCGCCGCGGGCGTGATCGCGACGAGACCCGCGACGAGGCCCGACGCGACGCCGAGCGCAGTCGGCTTCTGCCGATGCAGCCACTCGATCGCGAGCCACGCGAGCGCGCCGCCGGCGGCGCCGAGGTGCGTCGTCATGAACGCGAGCACCGCGACGCCGTTCACGTGCGGCGCGCTCCCGGCGTTGAAGCCGAACCAGCCGAACCACAGGAGACCCGCGCCGGTCAGCGTCATCGTGAGGTTGTGCGGGAGCGGCCGCTCTTGCGGATATTTCAGCCGCTTGCCGAGGACGAGCGCGCAGACGAGCGCCGACATGCCCGCGGTCAAATGCACGACGGTGCCGCCGGCGAAATCGAGCGCGTGCATCTTCGCGAGCCAGCCGCCGTCGGCCCACACCCAGTGCGCGACCGGATCGTAGACGAGCGTCGACCAGGCGAGCACGAACGCGACGTACGCCGAGAACTTCATGCGCTCGGCGAACGCGCCCGAGATGAGCGCGGGCGTGATGATCGCGAACATCATCTGGAACGCGACGAACGCGAGCATCGGCACCGTGTCGTGATTCGCGTACGCGAGGCCGCGGAGGCCGACGTAATCGAAGCCGCCGATGACGCCGCCGTGCGTCGGACCGAACGCGAGGCTGAATCCCACGAGCGCCCACTTGACCGACAAAATCGGAATCGCCGCCATCGAGTGCATCAACGTCGAGAGCACGTTCTTGCGGCGAACCATGCCGCCGTAAAAGAGCGCGAGCGCCGGCGTCATCAGCAAGACGAGCGCCGCGCTGACGAGGAGCCACGCCGTGTCGCCCGCGTCGATCGCTTTCACGGGATTCTGCGATAGCACCGCCCTTGTTTCGGTTTCGTTTCGTGCCCAAGATGCGCATTTCCGATGGGCCGCAGCCTTCCGATTCGCGCTTATTCGTTCGCCTCGACGCTCGCGCCGAAAGACCTCGCGACGCTGCTCGAAAAAGCGTCGAAGAACGTTCGCACGACCAAGACGCAAGTCGTCGCCGAGTGCGGCACCGAGGCGGCACCCGCGTGGATCGTCGGTTACGATTTCGGCGCGGTCGTCTTCGCGGGCGTCGACGACGCGACGCGCGACGCGGTGCTCGAAGCGATCGTGAAGCGCGTCGGCCCCGAGCCGCACCCGCCGATTCAGGAAGCGGTGCTCATCGAGACGGCGACCGACGAAAAACCCGCGGTGAGCTTCGACCGGATCGTCGTGCGCGAAATCGATCGACGCGTCGTCGAGCTCGTCGCGCTGGTGGCCGCGCAGTCCGCGGCGATGGAATACTACGAAGAAGACGTCGACCAAGTCCTCGCGCGTCTCAACAAAATTTCGGCGGGCCTCGCCGAGACCGGCCGGCTCAATGCGCGAACGCGCGAGCTCCTCCGCTTCGTCGGCAGCGGCATGTCGACGCACAACCAAGTCGTCTTCACGCTCTCCTTGCTCGACACGCCGCAGCTCGCTTGGGAAGACGAGACGCTCGACAGAATCTACGGGGGCCTCCGCACGCAATTCGAGATCGCGGATCGTTTTCGCGCGCTCGATTTGAAGCTCCGCATGATTCAGGACAACTTCGCGCTCTTCGTCGAGCTCACGCAGGAGCGGCGCAATTACTGGCTCGAATTCACGGTCGCCGTGCTCGTCGCCTTCGAGGTCGTCCTCTTCGTGTACGAAATCTTCTACCGGCGTTTGTGAAGCGCCTTAGCATCGCCGCATGCGGTGGGCGGCTGGGGCTTTCGTCCTGCTCGTTTCGACGAGCGCGTCGGCGGCGGATCTCAAATATTACGGCGGGCGCGTCATCTCGAACGTGAAGGTCGTCGAGATCGCGTGGAACGCGAGCGTCGACGCCGGCTACATGACGCAGCTCCAAGCGTTCTATACGACGATCGTGACGAGCTCGTTCATCGACTGGCTGAGCGAGTACGACACGACCGGCCTCGACGGATTCACCGATTTTCAGCCGGGATCGAACCAACACATCGGCCGCGGGAGCTTCGTCGGCAATCTCGTGCTCGTGCCCGCGAACAAGTCGAACGTCCTCGATGACACCGACATTCAAGCCGAGCTCGTCGCGCAGCTCGGGAGCGGCGCGCTGCCGGCGCCGGCGCTCGACAAGGACGGCAACGTCGACTCGCTCTACATGATCGACTTCCCATCGGGCGTGACGATCTCGCTCGTCGGGATGCAATCGTGCTCGAGCTTCGGCGCGTACCACGGCACCGTGAAATACAAAGGCATGAGCGTGCCGTACGGCGTGCACCCTTATTGCGGGTACTCGTTTCAGACGGCGACGGTCGTCCACTCGCACGAGCTCGTCGAGGCGATCACCGACACCGAGGTCGGCCTCGTCGAGACCAACACGACCAACCCGAGCGCGCGCCCGCTCGCGTGGGTGACGATCGCCGCGACCGCGTGGGACTCGGAAGAGGTCGCCGACCTGTGCGAAGGCACGAGCGCGACGGTCGCCGGTTACACGGTGCAAAAAATTTGGTCGAACTACGCGCAGGCGTGCGTTTCGGAAATTCCGATTTGCGACGGCGTGCTCGTGCCGCCGGCTTGCCGGCCGTGCACCGCGTTCGACGACGAAAACGCGTGCCCGAGCGCGTGCGCGACGTCGGGGCCGAAAGCCGGAGAGTGCGTGACGTGCACGTCGAAAGATTCGAAAGCGTGCGCCGGCGCGACGCCGGCGTGCGACGACGCGACGTACACGTGCGTCGCGTGCGCCGAAAACGCCGATTGCAAAAACGCGAGCGCGCCCACGTGCGACACGACGACGCACACCTGCCGCGGGTGCGAGAGCAACGCCGAGTGCGGCGACGCGGGCGTCTGCGATCTCTCGACCGACCCGCAAAAAAATCAATGCGTCGCGTGCGACGATGCCACGCAATGCAAGCTGGGTGAGACGTGCATCGCGCACGCGTGCGTCGCGCAAAACGACGGCGGCGCGGACGCGGGCGACGACGAATCGGGCGGCGGCGCCGGATGCAGCTGCGACATCGAAGGCGCGCCGAGCCGCGCGCCGCTCGCCGGGCTCCTCCTCGGCGCGCTAGCGATCGTGATCCGCAAGCGCCGTCACTGTTGACAGCAGACGGTCTTCTTGCCTTCGAGATCGGCGGTCGCGGTCGACGTCGCGGTGCCGCACGAGATGTTCTCGACGGAGCCTTCGTACTCGTACGAATAGTAGTAGCTCGCCTGCGAGCCCGTCTGCGCTTTGCAGACGCCGTCGGCGTCGAAATCGGTTTCGCCCATCGAGCACTGCGCGTCGGAGAAGAATTTCATTTTGCCGGCGCACGTCGCGGTGACCGCGCACGCGCCGCAGTCGGAGCAGGTCGCGGTCACGCCCGTGCCGACGAGCGTCTTGTGTGCGAAGCCCGACGGGCACGCGACGTCGCCGTCTTGCGCGACGCAGACGTTGCCGCCGTCGCACGCGACGGCAGGACAGCTCGGCGGCGGCGCGCAGAGCGTCGCGTGCGCTCCGTCGAGCTTGCTCGTGTCGACCTTCGCGGTGAACGTGCATTTCCCGCCGCTCGCCGGCGGCCCGTCGACCTCGTAGTGCGCGTGACCGAGAAAGAGCGGCGTTCCCGTTTGCGAGCACGCGCCTTGATTCGCTTGAAGCACGGCGCCCGCGATGTTGCACGTCGGGCTCCCGAGGTCATCATAGGCGCGCGTGATCGCGCCGGTGTCGCAGATCGGCGCCGCGCCGACCTCGCAGCTGCACGCGCACGCGCCCGGGCCCGCGGTCGGGGCCGAGACGATGTCGGTCGGCTGCCAACCGTCGTCGCACGAGCCTTGCGAAACCTTGACGATCGCGAAGCCCGCGGGGACGACCGGGCACTTGCTCGCGCCGCAGTTGCTGCTCGAGTCGGTGCCTTCGGCGTCGAAGTCGAAGCCGCCGTCGTCTCCGCCGCCGGAATCGAAATCGAGCAGCGTGCTGTCCGCCGCGCCGCCGCACCCGATCGCGAGCGCAGCGGCGCTCGTCAGTCCCCATGCCCACGCCCTCGCTCCCATGGCTCGATCGTAGCGCAAATTGCCACGAACGGCCGAGCTTCGACCGGCGCGGCTCGTGCAAACGATCCGCGCATGACGCTCTTCACTCTCGTGGTCCTCTTGATCGTCGCCGGCGTGTGCGGCGCAATCGGTCAGAGCATCGTCGGTTACAGTCACGCGGGCTGTTTCGGGTCGATCGCGGTCGGCTTCGTCGGCGCCCTGCTGGGCGCGTGGATCGCGCGCATGCTCCACCTGCCGGAGGTCTTCATCCTGCACGTCGGTCGCGAGAGCTTTCCGATCCTCTGGTCGATCGTGGGCTCGGCGATCTTCGTGGCAGTGCTGTCGCTCCTCTCGGGCGGCCCCCGCTGGCGCACGCGCGCGATCTGAGCGTCACGTCGTCGGCGTCGGCGTGATGCCGTTGGTCGGCGCCGGCGCCGGCTGAAGCTGCTCGTTCACTTTGGCGACCCCGCGTTGCGCGAGCTCGTCGACTTTGCCGAGCGCTTCGTGCGCGGCCTCTTCGGCTTTGCTCGCGAGCTTGTCGCGCGCTGCGCCCATCCACTCGTCCTCCTTGCTGGTGATCGGAATCGCGAGCCCGAGGATGACGCCCGCGGCGACCACGCCGAGCCCGATCGCGAGCGGGTTCTCGTGGAACTTCGTCTCGATCGTGTCGGCCGCGCGACGGCCTTGCATGCGAGCCTCGTCGGCCACCTCGGAGACGCGCACCTTCATCTCGTCCGCTGCGTCGCCCGCGCGGAGCTTGAGGTCTTGCGCCTTGTCGCCGATCGTCTCGAGCGCGCGATCGACACGCGACGGCGCGACCGTGATCTGCGCCGGCCGCGTCGAAGCGCGCCCACGCATGACGATCCAGCCGACGCCGAGCGCCGCCATCGCGAGCGGGAACGGATTTGCTTTGATGCTTCGAACCATGCTCTCTGCCTTTCCACGAGCCGCGTCGTAGGCGGCATCTTTGGCTTGTTGTTTCAGCGTGTCGGGGCTCAGCTTGCGCTGCAGCGCGCCGATCGTGCGGTCCATCTCCGCGCGGGTAGCGTCCATGTCGCGGCGGATCTGGAAGGTCGCCTCGCCGTTCACTGTTGATGTACTCGTCGTTGCACCCATGACGTGGTCTCCTCGATCTCGCGAATGGATTGTCGTGGTTTCGGGTCGAGCTCTTTGAGCGTCGCGACGCCCGTGATGCCGAGAAGACCGCCGATGACGGCGAGCCCAATCCCGACGATCAGCGCCGAGGCCCAGAGCGGAATCGCGGTACCGATGCCGAGCACGAGCGCTGCCACGAGGGTGAGCAAGCTCACCGCCGAGCAAACCGCCGCGCCGGCCATCACCGCCGCTTGTCTCCCCGCGATGCGCGCTTTGTCGGACATCTCGGTCGTCGCGAGCTTCATCTCTTGACGAACCAGCGTGCCGGTCTCGCGCGCGAGATCGCCGATGAGGTCGGCGACCGATCGCTCCTGGAGCGTCGGCGTCATCGGCCGTCTCCACGGCTCGCCGAGCTCTTGAGGAAGCGCGCGCCGAGCATGCCGAGCGCGAACGCGCCGCCGAGAAACACGAGCGGCTCGCGCCGCGCGAAGTCCTCGACCGTACGACGGATCGCTTGCACGTCCGCGCTGCGCACGAGGTCCGAGACGCGATCGATTCGATCGGCGGCTTTCTCGATGTACGGCGCGACCGCGTTTTGATCCAGGTCGTGGCTCGTCTTGCGGAGCGCGGTCGCAACCTCGCCGAGCTGGCCGGCCGAGCGTTGCGCTTGGCTGACGAGCTGCTGGTTGAGCGCTTCCTTCGTGTGGTCCGCGACGCTCGCGGCCGTGTGGAGCGCGTCGTTCGCGAGCGGATTGGAATAAGGCACCTGAGACTTCATCTCACCCATGTTCGATTCTCCCTTTGCGAGATCGCCTTGCTTGCGATTCGGGTGCCACGACGATTTGCTGCTTGTAGACTGCATGAATTCTTGTCGAGCCTGCTTTTGCGCTCGGCGCGAAGCGCTACGCCGGGGAGAGGATCCCCGTGATACGGTCTTCGCCCGCGTGAGCCAGCGATGTCCTTGTCACTCGGGTCGGCGTTACGCCGAATGCTGCGGTCCGCTGCACCGCGGCGTACGTCGAGCGAAGTCGCCCGAGGAGCTGATGCGCGCGCGCTACGCCGCCTTCGCTCGCGGTGAGGTCGCGTTCCTCGCGGACACGCTCGCGAAGGACCATCCCGACCGCAGCGACACGGCCGCGTCGGACTACCGCCGAGCCCGAGAAAACCAGCGTTTCCTCGATCTGTGCATTCTGCACACGTCCGACGAGGACGAGGTGGGCGAGGTCCTCTTCTACGCGCGCATCTTCGAGCGCGGCGTCGACTGTTCGTTCGTCGAGCTCTCGGCGTTCGTGAAAGAAGACGGCGCGTGGCGCTACGCGAGCGGTCTGATGATCCCGACCGACGAGCTCCCGGCGAACCCGAAGGGCATCACGCGCGACGACGTGCTTCGCCGGAGCGGCGCGCGATGAGTCGAGCGCTCGCGGCGGTCGAGCACGCGCGCGGCGCGATCCTCCGCGCGGGCGTGCGCATGCCGCTGCTCGGGCCGGCGCTTCGCAAGCGCGAGCGGCGCGTCGTCTTGCGCGCGTCGGTCGCCATCGCGATCGCGTTCGCCGGCGCAGTGCTCTCGCCGGCGTTGCTCCTCGCCTTCTCGCCAATCTTGCTCGGCGTGCCGCACGTCGCGGCGTCGCTCCGATACCTCGTCGTCCGGCAGCGGTTGCCGCGTGCGTTTCTCGTGTCGGTCGTCTCGTGCGCCGCCGCGCTGATGACGCTTCGAATCCTCGAGCAGTACGGGCACGCGCCGCGCTCGTTCGCGCGCGCCGAGGTCGCGGTCGCGTCGGCGTGGGTCTTCGGCGCCGCGGCGTGGGCCGCGCGGCAAGCGCGCGCGCCGCGCCGTTTCTGGGTCGCCGCGCCGCCGCTCGCGCTCGGCGCGTTGCTTTTGCTCGCGCACCCGGTCTTCGGGCGGCTCCTCTTCGTGCACGTGCACAACCTCGGCGCGGTCGTCGTCTGGGCGCTGCTCCTCCAGCGCGGGCGCGCGCTCTTGCCGCTCGCGCTCCTCGCCGGCGGGCTCGCGCTCTTGCTCGGCGGATTCATCGAGGCCAACCTCGGCGCGACGGCGGGCGTCGACGTCGAAGCCGTCGGCCGTTGGCTCGCGCCGGGCGCCGCGGCGAGCGTCGCGGTCCCGCTCGTCCTCGCGCACGTCTTCACCGATTCCGTGCATTATGCATTTTGGCTCGGCGTCATCCCCGAAGAGACGCTGAAGCGCGAAGGCACACTCACCTTCCGCATGACGTGGCGCTCGCTGCGCGCCGATTTCGGCCGGGCGATCTGGCCCGTCGTCGGCCTCGTCTTGCTCGTGCCGGTCCTCGCCGTCTTCGGCCTCGCGCGTATGCGCGACGCGTACTACGCGATCGCCGGTTTTCACGGTTACGTCGAAGGCGTGATGCTCGCCGCGCTCGTCGTCCGCGGGAGGCGCGTCACCGGCTGAAGTGTCGCTCGAGCCCGTCGAGGCATCCGCTCCAGCCCGCGGCGTGCGAGTCGCGAACGCGCTCGTCGGCGATTTGCTCGTGCGTCACGATGACCTCGGTCTCGGCGCCTCGCGGCTCGAAGCGAACGCGAACGATCGACTCGGGATCGTCGCCCATGCGCCACGTGTACGAGAGCGCGCGCGGCGCGTCGATCGCGAGAAATTCTCCCTCGA
Organism: Polyangiaceae bacterium; assembly: GCA_036488725.1. GTDB lineage: Bacteria > Myxococcota_A > Polyangia > Polyangiales > Polyangiaceae > DASXHD01. The sequence goes on from DASXHD010000133.1 coordinate 40,919, forward strand.
GCACCACGACGCCGCCGCTCGGCAGCCCGTTTTCGATTCGATACCGGCCGCCGACGCGCAAATCGACGCTCGCGCCGACGCACACGACCGGACGCGGCCCCCACCACGCGCGCAGCTGCTCCGGCTCGGTCCACGCGCGAAAGAGCGTCTCGGCGTCCGCGCGGATCGTCCGCCTCACGACCAGCACGACGCTCATCGCTTCTTCTCCGCATAGGCGGCCAGACGATCGAGCGCGTCGGTCCAAAACGGACGATAGCGCGCGATGAACGCGGCGGCGTCTTGCATCGGGCGCGCGTCCATCTCGCAGTGTTGATACCAGCCGCGCCGCTCGCGCTTCACGAGACCGGCCCGCTCGAGCACGCGCAGGTGCTTGGACACGGCAGGCAGCGTCATCGGCAGCGGCGCGGCGAGCTCGCCGATCGTCGCGGGCCCTTCGGCCAAACGCGCGAGGAGCCGACGACGCGTGCGATCCGAGAGCGCCGAAAAGACGTCGTCGAGCTTTCGATCGCGCGCAGCAGCTTGCCTTGACATCGCGTGCCCATCACTATACCAAATGGTTTTCTAATTGCACGAGGAAAGGGTAAACCATGGCCAAAATTCATCAGGAAGTGACCTTCGGTGCGGCGCCTGGAGCGGTGTGGAAGACGCTCGTCGACGCGAAGAAGTTCGGCGAGGCGACGGGGCAGCCGGCGTCGGGCGGCGGCGGCGAGGGCGCCGCGTTCAGCGCGTTCGGCGGTCACGTCACCGGGCGCAACGTCGAGGTCGTCGAATCGAAGCGTCTGGTCCAAGCGTGGCGCGCGAAGACGTGGCCCGAGGGTCAGTGGTCGATCGTTCGCTTCGAGCTCTCGCCCGGCCCCGGCGGCACGAAGCTCGTCTTCGACCACGAAGGTTTTCCCGAGGCCGAGCAAGAGCACCTCGCGGCGGGCTGGAAGTCGATGTACTGGGAAAAGATCGAGGCCGCGGTCAAAGCTTCTTGACCCACGCGGTCCACGCGGCGTTCGCCTCGGCCGGTGTCTGGTGCGTCGCTTCGCCGAACGCCTTGGCGCCGGTCGGGTCGTCCGCCACGTGATCGCGAAACGCGCGATAGAACGGCCAAAGAAGGTTCCGCGCATCGAGCCACTGGCAGACGTAACGCGCAGTTGCATAATGCAACTTCTCGAGCGCCTCGTCGCGGAAGGCCTCGTCGGTCATGCCGAAGAGCGTGTCGAGGCGCGCGTCTCGTTGCTCGCTCGGCGATTTCATTCCGGCGAGGAGCCGCGGGAGGCGCCAGTTCTTGACGCCGTGGATCTCGCCCTTGCGCGGAATGACCGGCGCCTCGAACAGCGACGCGATGCCTTCGTTGAGCCAAATCGGCGCGCGCGGAAAATCGGCCTCGACGATCGGATGCACGAGCTCGTGCGTCAGCGTGCCGAGGCCGGGGCCCGCGTTCATCACGATGCGGCGAATGTCGGGGTGATACATACCGAACGGCGAGTCGCACGCTCCGCCGAGGTGCGCGCGGCAATACGCTTGGTAACTTTTTTCCTCGGGAAAGAGATAGACGCCGATCGCGCGCGCGGGCTTCGTGTCGAAGCGACCCGTGTAGTATGCATCGATTGCGTTCGTCGTCAGCGCGGTGCTCTCTTCGAGCGCTTTGGCGTTCCAGCCGGGCGCGGCGACGAGGACGAAGACGTCCTGCGCGACTTCGATGGCTGCGCCCGAGCCGAGCTCTTCGCGCGCGACCGACGCGATGCGCGCGCGATCGGCCTCGAGATCGTACGGCGGCGGCGCGGGCGCGGGCGCGGGCTTGGGCTCTGCGCGGGCGACCGGCGGCGGTGGCGGCGAATCGGCGTGCGCGCAGCTCACGATGAGCGCGAGCGCGAGCGCGAGCGGCTTCCACATGACCCGTTGGACGTCCGAGCCTGGACGTTGCTTGGCATTGACGGGGGACGCGCAGGGGTGTTCGAATGTTTTCATGCGGGTGGGTGGGTTCGTTCTCGCGGCGCTCGTCGCGTGCTCGGCGCCTGATACGACGGGGCCGGAGGGCGGCGTGCCGTTCGACGCGGGCGGCGTCGACGCGAAAGTCGACGTCGCCGAAGCGGCGGCGTGCGCGACCGGTCAAACACGATGCACCGATAGCTTGCTCGGCGTCGAGACGTGCGACGCGACCGGCAATTGGAGCGCTCCGGCGCCGTGCGCGAGCCAGACGTGCGTGAACGGCGCC
>DASXHD010000048.1:0-78205 GCA_036488725.1 Polyangiaceae bacterium
CCTCGTGATGGAGTACATCGAGGGCGACACCGTCGGCCACTTGATGGCGCGCGCGCAGAACGTGAACCGAAAGATTCCGGTTCCGATCGTCGTGCGCATCATGCTCGACACGCTCACCGGCCTGAACGCGGCGCACGATCTCGCCGACGACGACGGCACGCCGCTCGAGATCGTTCACCGCGACGTGTCGCCGCAAAATATTTTGGTCGGCGTCGACGGCGTCGCGCGCATCACCGACTTCGGCGTCGCGAAGGCGCAAGCGCGGCTCGCGAACGCAACGCAGGGCGGCCAGCTCAAAGGCAAGCTCGCGTACATGTCGCCGGAGCAAGTGCGCGGCAACTCGGTCGTCGATCGTCGCGCCGACGTGTTCGCGGCCGGCATCGTCACGTGGGAGCTCTTGACGGGGCAGCGTCTCTTCAAGGCGGAGGGCGAAGCGGAGACGCTGTTCAAAGTCGTCGCCGCCGAGGTGCCGCCGCTTCGAAACTTCGAGCCGAGCGTTCCGCCGGAGGTCGAGGTCGTCGTGCGCCGCGCGCTCGCGCCGCAGGCGGCCGATCGTTTCGCGACGACGTCGGATTTCGCCGAGGCGCTCGAGCAAGCGGCGCGCACGTACAACCTCGTCGCGACGGTTCGGCAGACGGCCGCGTTCGTGAACGAGATGATCGGTCTCGACATCTCGCAGCAGCGCGAGATCGTGCGCGCGTGGCTCGGACGAAGCGACGTGTCGAAGAGCGGCATCGCGCGCTCGCTCGATCAACGGCCGGAGCTCGCGGCGCCTGCGGTGCCGCCCGCGGCCACGTCGGCGCCCATCTTGAACATCCCGTCGCCGGCCGCGAGCTCGGGCGCGAATCTCGCCGGCCTCGACGACGACGATCTCGATCTCGCGACGCGCGTGGACGATCCGGGCGACGAGGAAGACGCGACGCGCATTCAGCAGCTCCCGTCGCCGAACGCTCCGACGAGCTCCCCGATCATGTCGGTCGGCGGAAGCGGTCCGCGCCCGCAATACTCGTCGGTCCCGACGTCACGCGAGTTCCAGCCGATGGGCTCGATGATGAACCAACCGCCGACGCAGGCCGCGTTCGCTCCGCCGCAGATGTCCGCGCCGCCCGCCGCGTCGAGCGGAGCGTTCCCGCCGGCTCCGGTCGCGTACCCGTGGCAGCAACAGCAACAGCTCGCGCCCCCGCCGCAGCAAAAACGCGGGCTCCCGGTTTGGACGCTCGTCATCCCGGCGATCATCATCATCGGCGGAGCGATCTTCCTCGGCATGCGGCAGCATCGAGCGCAGCCGCATCAAGTCGCGCCGCCGCCGCCCGCGACGACGATGACGACGACGACCACGACGACCGCCGCCCCGACGGCCACCGACACGACGCCTCCCACGATTGCGACGGCGACCACACCGACCACCGACGTGACGGCGACGCCGCCTGCGACGGGCATGACGACGGCGACGGCCACTGCGCCGGCGCCTGTCCACGTCACGGCGCCTCAAGTCGCGACGGCGAGGCCGCAGATCGACACGACGTTCGGCGCGCCGCACACGACGACGGTCCGCCCGCGTCCGGCGCCGACGCATCACTCGAACGCAGCTACGGTTGACAGCAAAGAGTTCGGCGGTCGAGACTGAGGTCCGACATGCGAGCTTGGGTCAAGTCGATCGCGCTGGTCGGGATCGCCGCGTCGACGTTGGCCGCGCGCCCGGCCGCCGCGCAACAGAAGAGCGAAGCCGACAAGCTGTTCGACGAGGGCGCGGCCCTCATGAAAGAGAATCGCTACGGCGAGGCGTGCGCGAAGTTCGCTGCGAGCAATCGGCTCGACCCGGAGATCGGCGGCCTCTTGTGGCTCGCCGACTGCTACTCGCGCAACGGTCAAATCGCGAGCTCGTACAAAACGTACAAAGACGCCCAGAAAATGGCGCTCGATCGCAAAGACAAGAAGCAGCGCGACAAGGTCGCCGAGCGCCACATCGAAGAGCTCGAGCCGCGTCTCACGAAGCTCGCGATCGTCGTGCCGCACGACCAGCGCGTGCCGGGGCTCGTCGTTTCGCGCGATGCGAACAAAGTCGATCCCGCCGAGTTCGGTCTCGCGCAGCCGATCGATCCGGGCTCGTTCACGATCACCGCAACCGCTCCGAATTACGAGAAGTGGTCGCAAAAAGTCGACGCGAGCGGCGAAGGTCAAACCGCGACGGTGACCGTCGGACCGCTCGTGAAAATCGCGATCGCCCAGCCCGGGCCGCCGCCGAACGCTCCGGATCCTGCTTTCGTGTATCACGTCGGCGGTATCGTCACCGGCGCGATAGGTCTCGTCGCGATCGGCGTCGGGAGCGCGTTCGGTCTCATCGCAGGCGACCACTTGAAGGAGTCAAACTCCACGCACTGCGACATCAACGACACGTGTGACGCCGTCGGGCTGCAGCTTCGTAGCGAAGCGAAGGACGCCGCGCTCGCGTCGACGATCCTCTTCGTCGCAGGCGGCGTCGCGCTCGCCGCGGGCATCACGATCTTCTTGCTCGCTCCGCACAAGAAAACCACGACGGCGCCCGTGTTCGGGTACATCGCGCCGGCCGTGGGCGACGGCCTTTACGGCGCGGTCGTCGGCGGAAGCTTCTGATCGACGACGCTCATCAGATCGACGACGTCGGCGCCGACCGATCGAAACCGCAGGACGCTCGACGCGCACGCGGTGACGATCGGAGCGCCGTCCGCGTCGGCGACGCGTTTGTTCGCGATCGCGCGCGACGTCTCCGGCATCGTCAAAGGGAGCAATCCACCCGCGCCGCTGCATTCGGCGCGCTCGCGTCGCAGGTCGAACTCGAGCGGCGCGCGCCCGAGCGCCCGCGTGAGGACCGTGCGCGGCGCATCGTAGATTCCGAGACCGCGTCCGAGCTGACACGGGTCGTGCCATCGCATCGCGCGCTCGCCGTCACCCTCGAGGAGCTCGCCCACGCGCGCGGCGACGTGCTCGACGAGCAGCGTGACGTGCGCACCCGCTTCGCGTAACGCCATCGCACAGCCGGGATCGACCGCGACGATTTCGCGACCTCGAAACTGCGCGCCGTGCTCCTCGAACCGCCGCTTGTCGCCGGCCATCCGGAGCGGCAACCCGCAGCACGCGCGCTCGAGCGCGACGTCGCCGAGGAGCTTGGCGGCGACCGACCCCGCGGACTGCGCGATTTCGGGCAGCTTGCGGTCGTAGAGACACCCCACGAGGACAGCCGTTTTCCCTCGGATCGAGGGAGATCGTTCGGATCCGAACGATCCGAGCGTTTTCTTGGCCGCGGCAGGTCCCAGGCCCTTTTGCATCAGGGCGTCCCGCGCGTCGAAGAGGGTCGGCCCGACCTCGTTGCGGTGGTCGCACGCCTCCCGGCACGCAAAGCAGCCGGTGCACGCCCACGCTGGCGCCGCGTGCGACTCGTCGAGCGGGACGTCCCCGCGCGCCGCGAAGTACGCCGTCGACATCTTCCCCCACGGAATCAGCGTCTCGCGCGGCTCGGCGTTCGAAACCGGGCACGCGCTGCGACAAAGCTTCGGACAATAGACGCACGTCTCGAGCTCGCGCCGCCGTGCTTCGAGCACGGGGAGCTGCCGCATCGGCCGCTTCTCGAACGGGCTCACCTGTATGTGAAGCGGACTTCGTGATCGCAGATGCGGAAGGCGTCGCCCTCGGCGATCTGTTTTCGCGCGATGCGCTGGCCGTTGTACTCGACGCCGTTGGTCGAGCCCATGTCGACCATGAAGTACACGCCGTTCTGGAACTCGACCATCGCGTGCTGGCGCGACACGTTCGGGTCCTTCAGCGTGAGGTCGCTCGACTGCTTGCCGCGGCCGATGACGAATCGCTCTTTGTTGATCGGAATTTTTTCGCCGCTGTAGATGACGCTCAGCGCGGTCGGCGCGGGCGCGGCTTGGCCGTAACCGTTGTATCCGCTCTGACGCGGAATCGGCGGCGGCACGCTGCGCGGCGCAGGCGGGATTTGCATCTGCATCTGCTGCGGAGGCGGCGGCGGCCGCGAAGGCGACATGCCTGGAGGAGGCGGCAGCCCACCGCCACGACCCATCGGGCTCGGCGGCGACGGCGGCGCGCTGAGGCGTGCGCCAGGAGGCGGCGGCAACCCACCGCCCGTTTGCGGACGCCCCATCGGCGGCGCGCCGTAACGTCCAGGCGGCGGCGGAAGCGGCGCAGCCGAACGCATCTGCGGCGGCGGCGGCACGGCCGGCGTCTGAATGTTCTGCGGGATGCCGCTCGGCGGCGGCCCGTACGAATTGCTGCCGCCGGGCATCGACGGCTCACGTCCCGGGTACGGCGTCTTCGTGGCGGCGGGGCCGTAGCTCCGCTGCCGCGCGTACTGCTTCATCGCTTCGTTGATCAAGTAGTCGACGCTGCACTCGAGCTCGCGCGCCATCTGCTCGAACGTTTCCCAGAGCACGTCCCTGCATTGAAAGGAACGGGTGCTCTTTTTGTTCGGATCGGAGCTCATTGCATTCATTTGTTCGTCATCGAGGGTTCGACGCAGAACTTCACGAACTCGCCTACGGTCGTGATGGTCTTCGACTCGGTCTCTTGCGAGCCGGGCTTCGGAACGACGCACGTCCAGCCGCAGTCATCATCCTTATCGCACTTCGGCACGGGCGTTTTGTCGTCCTCGTGTGATTGTACCACGGAGAGGTCGGCTTTCTTACCCTCGTAATAGAAACCGAGGGCCGTGAGCTTCGGGCCGAGCTCTTTCGAGCTCAAATAAGGCCGAATCGCGTCGGCGGGCTTGACCGCGCCGTCCATTTTCCCGATGAGCGCGCCGTACGTCGTTGGCTCCGACAAGCCCATCTTTTGCGCGGGCGACGCCGGCAGGTGACGCATGAACTCGGGAAGGCCGTCGGTCTTCATCGTCTTCAAGACGAGCGACGCGGCGACCCAGCGCACCTTCCATTTTTTGGATTCGAAGAGCGTGTAGAGCTTCGGGACGATTTGATCCTTCGGCAGCTCGCCGAGCCGCGCGAACGCGAGATCGCGAACCGAGTCGGGCGTCGCTTCGTCCTTCGCGATCGCGAAGATGTGATCGACGTCGGCCGTGTTGTTCTTGTCGACGCGGTTCTCGAGCGCGGCCAGCGCCGCCTTGCGACGCTCTTCGCTGTTCTTCGGATTGCCCGCGAAGCCGATGCAGTAATCGATGATCGGCCGTCCGCCGATTTTCTTCATCGACGTGAAGATTTTGACGAGCTCCTGCTCTTGGAACTTGTCGAGCTGGATCGTCAGCTGCTGCTCGGTCACGTTCGCGCCCGAGCGCTTGTTCGCTTCTTGGACGAGCGGTTTTTCTTTCGCGATCCAATCGGGCGAGTCGATCTTCTGCGCGAGCGCGACGAGCTGAATCGAGGCTTTTTCCTTGGTTTGCGCGTCGCCGAGATCCGCGACGAGGCTCGCCATGCGATCGACTTTGTTCGACTGCTCCGTCATGAGCGGCGGCAAGCCCTTCACGGCCGGCGCGCCGAAGAAACGCATCATCTGTTCGACGCCGTAGGCTTGCGCGCTGTTGTCGATGCGGTCTTCGAAGTCGGTCTGCGTCCACTGAATGAGCGCGGCGGTGAGGTCCGTCTTGCTCTTTTCGTCCGCGACGAGCGGCGGGTCGTGCGACATCAGCGCGAACGCCGCGTCCTTGAACGGGACCGTCGCGTCCGGATCCATCGTGCCGTCCGGCTTCCTCACCGGAGGCGGCGCTTCGATTTCTTTGACGAGCTCCGGCGTCATGCCGATCACGATCTTGCGGCGCGAATCTTCGTCGAGCGACGCCATCGCCGACACGAGCTGGTCGATGCCGATGCGTTTGCCCGCGCGCGGCTTCATGCGAATCAGCGACATCGCCGCTTCGGTGCGAAGCTGAATCGAATACTTGTCGTGCGTCAGCACGGCGACGAGCTTCTCGGGGCCGCGCTCGGTTCCCTCCCAGCGGTGGACGTCGCTTTCACTCACCGCGCAGCCGGCCGTCTGAGCACCGGCAGCCGCCATCACGCCCAGGAGCATCGCGGTGCTCGCTCTTTGCATCCACCTTCGCGACCAATCTCTCATCGGCTCTCCGAATTTCCCTCGGCGATGCTACTCAAAAGTTGGCCCCTCACGGCGAGAATAATAGGTTCCGATGTAGGGTAAAGTCGGAATGTCCGCATTGTTCCTGCCGCGGCCGCCGGACAACGATCCGCCGGCGAACGTGAAAGTACGAATCGTCGGAGCCGGCGCGGCGCATGCGCGCGGCCGCGAGGCGATCGCCCTCGTTTTGTGGATGAGCGCGACCTTTCTCACGCTCGCCCTAGCGTCGTACGGCGCCGGCACGAACTGGGTCGGACCGGTGGGCGAAACCTGCGCGGGCGCGCTCGTCTGGCTCGTCGGCGTGGTCGCGTGGGCGCTTCCCATCGAGCTCGCGTTGCTCGGCGTTCCGTTCGTGCGTCATCGCGATTCGCTCGCGACGCCGGCGCGGCTCGCGGGCGATTTGCTGATGGCGATCCTCGCGGCGGCGCTCGTTCAAGTGGGTTGGGCGGGGGCGACGGCGTTCCAAGGACACATCGCGGCGGGCGCGGTCGGCGAGCTCTTCGGCGAGGTCGCGCGGTCGCTCTTCTCGACGATCGGATCATTTCTCGTCGGCTTCGCGTGCATCGGGCTGCTCTTGATCAGTCGCGCGTCGTTCTCGTTCATCGGTTTGATGAACTGGCTCGGTCGCACGTCGGTTCGTGGCGCGAGCGGGACCGCGCGCGGCGCGAAGACCGTCGCCGAAGCGTGGAAGACCGCGCGCGAGCTCGAGAAGGAAGAGCGCGAACAAGAGCGGATCGCGGGGCTTCCGAAGGTGAATGCGGAGATCGACGACGAAGCGATCATCGCGGCGTCGGAGCCGGAATCGGATTCGGAGCCGGACACGGATTCGGCGACCGAGACGGTCACGGAGACCGAGCCGGCGGCGGAGCCGGTCAAGCCGCGGAAGAAAAAAGAAAAGAGCATCGCCGAGGTCGTCGCGGCGCCCGACGTCGTCGAAGAAGCGCCGAAGCCGAAATCGAAGCGACCGCCCAAAAAGAAAGACGAGGGGCTCACGATCGTCGACACGTCGGCGGCGCTCGAGCAGGAGCGGCCGGTCGCGAAAAAGGAAAGGGCGGGGAGCTTCGCGCTGCCGTCGATCGAGTACCTCACCGGCGCGGGGATCGAAGGCAACATCACGATCGATCGCGAGGCGCTCTACAAAGACGCCGAGCTCCTGACGAAGACGCTCGCGGACTACGGCGTGAGCGGCAAGGTCGAAGAAGTCTTGCCAGGGCCGACGGTGACGACGTTCGAGGTGTCGACTGCGGCGGGGACGAAGGTGTCGAAGGTCGCGGGGCTCGCCGACGATCTCGCGCTCGCGCTCGCCCGCAAGGTGCGTATCGTGGCGCCGATTCCGGGGAAAAATCGCATCGGATTCGAGCTGCCGAACAAGCACCGCGTGCCCGTGAATTTGCGGGAGCTCGTCGAGGATCGGCGTTTTCAATCGCTCAACGTGCCGCTTCCGGTCGTGCTCGGGCGCGACATCCAGGGGCACCCGGTCTACGCCGATCTCGCGTCGATGCCGCACGTTATCGTTGCAGGTGCAACGGGTGCCGGAAAGAGCGTCGGGCTCAACGTCATGCTCGCCTCGCTCCTCTATCGGCGCACGCCCGAGGAGCTTCGCTTGCTCATGGTCGATCCGAAGGTCGTCGAGCTCGCGCCGTTCGATCGCATTCCGCACATGCTCTTGCCGGTCGTGACCGACATGAAGCAAGCGGCGAACGCGCTCAAGTGGGCCGTCGACGAGATGGAGCGGCGCTATCAGATGTTCGCCGACGCGGGCACGAAGAACATCGGCACGTACAACAACTGGGTCGAGCGCGTGCGGCGCGGCGACGTGAAGAACCCGCTTCCGAAATCTTCGATCGGAAAAAATCCGGACGGTACGACCGACGAAATCAAAGACGCCGACGAAGGCACGCAGCCGCTGCCCGAGCGATTGCCGTTCATCGTGCTGGTCGTCGACGAGTTCGCCGACTTGATGATGCAGCAGGGAAAAGACGTCGAATCGGCGGTCGCGCGGCTCGCTCAAAAAGCGCGCGCGGCGGGCATGCACGTGATCTTGGCGACGCAGCGGCCGAGCGTCGACGTCATCACCGGCATGATCAAAGCGAACTTTCCGACGCGCATCGCGTTCCGTGTGGCGCAGAAGGTCGACTCGCGCACCATCCTCGACGAGCAAGGCGCCGAGCATCTCCTCGGACGCGGCGACATGCTCATCAAGCTCAACGGCACCAACGAGACCAAGCGCGTGCAGTGCCCGATGATCACCGAAGAAGAAGTGCAGCAGGTGACCGACTTCCTCCGCACGCAGGGCGAGCCGGTCTACGACGAGAACATCTTGAAGCCGCGCGACGACGACGCGGGCTCGAGCGACGACGAAGAGATGGACAAGGACTCGATGTACGACGAGGCAGTTCGCATCGTCGCCGACACGCGCCGCTGCTCCACGTCGTGGCTGCAGCGCAAGCTCGGGCTCGGCTATAACCGCGCCGCGCGGATCGTCGAGATGATGGAACGCCAAGGAATCGTGGGCCCGTCGAACGGCGCCAAGGATCGCGAAGTCTTGATCGGCAGCATTTAGCGGCAAATTCGGAGGGACTCGACGTGGGCGAAAATCGCGCTAAATTGCCACAGCTTCCAGGCATGCCTTCCCGCGACCGCGATCAAGACCACGAAGAGTCCGGCGAGTTTCCGAGTGCCACCGAGGGCTCGGGGCCCGCGTCGTGCTCGTCGCCTCGTTGGCCCACGCGCCCGGCGAAGGCGTGCTCGATCACCGATCAGCAGCATCGCGTTCGCTTGATCAACGACATCTCGAAGCTACTGAACGACCCGTGCGTGCCCGATTCGGCGAAGGCCGCGGGGCTCACGCTGATCGGGTGGCTCGCGCGCAGGCAGCCCGGCGAAGACGCGCACGGTTACGGCGTCGCCGAGGCGCAGCGCGCTCGGGCGGCTCGTCGCCGCTGACGCGGTGGACGTTCGTCCCGCGGTTCGTGCGGCCCCGCTCGCGATCCTCGCGTCGCTGATGGTCGTCGCGCTCGCGTCGCGCGCGCGCAGGCACGATCGCCCGCACGCCGAGAGTCGCGCGGTCGCTGCGGTCGCGTCGAGCCAAACCGAGGCGCCGATCGCCGAGAGCGGACACGCGGGCGCCGCGACCAAGCCGCCGATTCGCATGGAGCACGGCGACCGGCGCCGCTGCGCGCGCGAGGACGTCCGCGGTCCGAGCGCGCTCCACGTGAAATGGAAGACGAGCGGGCTCGGTGCGATCGAAGCGCAACCGATCCCGTCGCCGGACGAATCGACGATTTACGTTTCGTCACTCGGCGGCGATCTCGTCGCGCTCGCGCGCGAGGACGGAAAAGAGCGCTTTCGCGTGCCGCTCGGCGGCAGGAGCTACGCGAGCCCGTGCGTGGACGCGCGCGGATATGTGTATTCTGCAAGCGATGCGAAGAAGGTGTTCGCCATCGATCCGAAGGGCGTCGTCGCTTGGACGCTCGAGGTCGACGGCGAGGCCGACACGGCGTGCGCGCTGCGCGACGACGGCGACATCGTGCTCGCAGCGGGGCGCACGCTCTACGCGATCACGCCGAACGGCAACGTCGCGTGGAGGTTTTCGGCGCGCGGAAAGATCTTCACCGCGCCGGCGATCGACGACCAAGGTCGCGTTTATTTCGGATCGCAGGACGATCACGTTTACGGCGTCGAGCACGGCAACCAAGTGTTCGCGGTCGATCTCGGCGGCGACGTCGACGGCTCGCCCGCGATCGACGACGAGGGCAACGTGGTCGTCGGCACCGACTACGACGAGGTCGTGAAGCTCGATCGCAAGGGCGGCGTGCTTTGGGCGACGAAGGTCGGCGGTTACGTGCGCGGGCCGATTTCGATCGCGCGCGGCGGCGACGTCTTGACCGGAGTCTACGGTCCGTGGTCGCGCGTCGTGCGGCTCGACGGCAAGACCGGCAAGACGAAAGCGACGTTGGACGTGCCCGGCACCGGCGCGCTCGAGTTCGGCGTTCACGGCGGTCCGCTCGAGGACGCAGCGGGCCAGCTCTTCTTTGGCGCGCAGGACGACAGGCTCTACGCGATCGACCCGCACGGCAAAACGAGCTTCACACTGCAAACCGGCGGCGACGTCGACGCGCCGCCCACGCTTCTGTCGAACGGCGCGCTCGTCGTCGCATCCGACGACGGCGCCGTGTACTATTTGGATCCTTGATGAGCGAAGTGGTTGGGATTCCGCCCGCGATCGACACGGATGTCGAGGACGTCGTATGGGCGCTGCAGACCTCCGCTTCTCTGTGGAAACGCAACGAGCGTGTCGACGCGATCGTGTGGCTGCGTCGCGCGGCGCAGGCGGCGGGCGAGGCCGAGCACGACGATCGCGCGCTGCTTCTCGCGCGCGAGGCGGCGGAGCTTTCGGATTGGATCGCGAAAAATCCGATGGCGCCGCTCTCGACCGGACCGACTGTGTCGTCGATTCCGCCGAACGATTCGGCGGGCGGCGGCGTGGATGATCTCTTGCGCACGTCGTTGCCGGACATCGTCATCGAGGAGACGCCGCAAGTTTCGATGAGCGCGATGACCGAGCCGCACGCGTTCATGCCGGTCGCGGTGCCGCAAGCTCCGGTGGCGCCGATCACGAGCGATCTCATCCCGATTTCGGAGCCGTCGTCGGTGTCGGTTTATCAGAGCGTCGCGTCGGAGCGGACTTCCGAAAACGTGCAGACGGCTGCCGAGGCGCACGCGGGCATGCTCGATCCGTGGAGCGCGCCGACCGACGAGGTCTCGGCGCCCGTGCTCTCGGTGCCGGCCGTGATTTCGAGCGACGACTACGAGGACGAGGTCGTGACGAGCGCCAAGCTCGTGATTCCGCCGGCCGAGCCCGCGATGGTGATGAACGCGCCGGTGTTGCCCAACGTGCGTCCGCCGCCCCACAAACCGCCGCCGCCTCGTCGCGCAACGCCGCCCGCCCCGAAACCGCCGGAGCCCGAGGAAGAAGACGAGGACGACGCGGTGACGTCGAGCGTCATCATCTCGACGCGGCCGCGCACGCCGCCGCCGCCGGAGCCCGAGGTGCCGCGCGTTCGGCCGGAGGCGACGCTCGTCTCGCCGGGCAATGTCTCGAAGCCGAAGCCGGCGAGCGAAGTCGATCTCTCCGAGGTGAACGCGCTCGCCGATTTGCCCGACGACGCGCGCGCCGAGCTCGAGCGCGGCGCGACGGTGCATCGGCTCTCGCACGACGAAGAAGTGATGGGCTTCGCGCTCGCGTACGTCGTCGAAGGCGAGATCGACGTCGCCGCGCAAATCGTCGACGCGCCGGCCGATCGCATCACGAAGGGCGCGGTGCTCAAGGCGCGCGGAACGGTCGCCGAGAGCGTGCCGCTGCGGCTCGTCTGCGGCTCGGACACGGCGATCGTCGCGACGTGGGACGCCGCGCAGATCGAGCCCGCGTTCAAAGCGTGCCCGTGGGTCGAGGACGATTTGCGCGCCGCGGCCAACCGCATGCAAGCGCTCGTCGGCGTGACGCTCGGGCCGCTCGCCGAGCGTCTCGACACGTCGCTCCGCGCGCAAGTGACGAGCAAGCTCGAGCTCCGCGAGCTCGCCGAGGGCGACGTGCTCGTTCAAAGCGGCGACCCGGTGCGCGATCTCTGTTTGGTGGGTCAGGGCTCGGTGGAGCTCGTGAAGGACGGCGCCGTGATCGGCGAGGTCGGCGTCGGCGAGTTCTTGTTTCCGGCGGAGATCATGGGCGGCGGCCGCGCGACCGCGACGGCGCGCGCGGGCAAGGGCGGCGCGCTGGTGCTCGCGTCGGATCGCGCGGTCGCGCAAGAGCTGATGGTGACGTGCCCGCCGCTGCTCGAAATCTTCGCCGGGATGTGAGCGCTATTCGTCGCTGACGTGCGGCGCCGCGAGCGCGACCCGCTTGCCGTTCGAATCGATCTCCCAGCGGAGCTCTTCGTTGCCCTGCGCCCCCGCGAACCGAAGGCCGAACCACTTCGCGTCCTCGGCGATCGTCGGTTTGCCGTCGCTGCTCACGCGCGGGAAATCGACGCGGAAGCAGTGACGGTACGGCGTCGTGTAAGGGAAGTAGTGGAACTCGAGCACGCCCGGCTTGATGATCTCGAGGCGTGACGGCGCAGTCTCGTTTCCTTTTTCGTCGATGAGACGAACGATCCACGCGGACGTCGGCTTGGTGAGGTCGTCCCAGCGCCACTTCGTTCCGTAGAGCGCGACGTAGAACTCGTACTTCACTTGCGTGTCGGCGAGCGTCCGCTGGAGGAGCTCGCGTCGCTGCTCGATCGTGAGCCGATAGTCGGACGAGTAACGCACGACGTACGCCCAGCGAAAATCCCACGACTCGAACGTCGCCGTCGCGGTGAGCATGTCGTCGAGCTCGCTCAACGTGATGTCGTGATCGTTGCGGGTCCAGCGCGCGAGGACCGTGTCGTAATCGGACGGGACGTATTCGCGCGGGCCGCCGGCGAGCGACACGTGCGCCTCGGAGCACGCGGCCACGAGGGGCAAGAGCAGGAGCAGGCGCGCGGGTCCAGCCACCGATTCGAACTGTACTGCAATGACGGGCGCGCCGCATGGCAGATGCGTTCGCACCGCGAAGGCTCTGCCGCAGAAACGTCGGAGATCCTTTTCGAGGTCTGCTCCGTCCAACGGGGTGAGGCGCATGGCATGGCTGCTGCAGAACACGCGAAAGACCGAATGTTGGAAAAGCTCGATTTGATGGTGCGTTTTTGGGAGCTCACCGCACGGCACCAAGCCGGCGGCGCCCCGCTCTCGGCCGACGAGCAAGTGGAGCTCTTGTCGTGGATGAAGCTCATCACGACCGATCTCGACGTGCCGCCGCCCGGGCCGCTTCCGCGGACCGGGAGCGCGCTTCCTGCGCAAGTCATCGGCGCGGGAACGAGCTGCGCCGTCGAGCTTCGCGGCGTCCTCGCGCGCGCCTTGCTCGTGACGAGCGCTTCGCCCCTGCCGACCGGGGCGAGCGTGCTCTTGCGCGCGACCGACGCGGTCGCGGGCGTCGAGTACATCGTGCCGTGCGTGGTGAAATGGGTGCATTATGCAAGTCCGTGCACGGCCGCGCTCGCGGTCGACGGCGCGCCGATTCGCAAAACCTTCGGCGCCCGCACCGATCCCAAAATCACGCCGCCTTGGTCGCGCGCAGCCGCCGTGCTCCCCGCAAACTGATGGGTTGAAGTGAGGGCCGCCGATCTGCGATAGTTTGCGGCCCCATGCCGCTAAAAATCTCCGCACGCACGACGCAACCTCTCGATTTGGCCGCTGACGTCGTGGTGATGGGCACGTTCTCGTTGCCGAGCGCCAAAGGCGACAAAGACGGCAAGAAGAAGAAAAAGGGCGACGGCGCGGCGCGCACGGGTGTGCCTTTCGTCGACGCGCTCGATCGCGCGCTCGGCGGCGGCGTCTCGCGCTTGCTCGCGAAAGAAGAGTTCACGGGTAAGAAAGATCAAATGCTCTCGGTGCCGACGCTTGGGCGTCTGCCGGCGGCGAAGCTCGTGTTGCTCGGGCTCGGCGACCGCGACAAGGCCGGGCCCGGCGAGGTGCGGTCGTTCGCTGCGAAGGCGGCGCGCATCGCGAACGCCGAAAAAGCCAAGACGCTCGTCGTCGCGATTCCCGACGGTCTCGAAGGGCGTCTGCGAACGGTCGGCGAAGGGCTCGAGCTCGGCGCGTATCGCTTCGCGAAATATCTGACGGGCGATCGCAAGCCGAAGGAGTCGCTCGAAGAGGTGACCATCGCGAGCGAGCGGCGCTTCCCGCCGGACGCGAAGCGCGCGATCGCGCTCGGACAAGGCATCGCCGCGGGCATCAACGTCGCGCGCGATTTGTCGAACGAGCCGCCGAACGTGATGTTCCCGCAAGCGATGGCCGAAGCCGCGGAAAAAGCGGCCAAGGACTACAAGCTCAAGATCACCGTCTTCGACGACGAAGAGATCGAGAAGCGCGGCATGAACCTGCTTCACGCCGTCGGTCGCGGCAGCTCGCATCCGCCGCGGCTCATTCACCTCTCGTACGTGCCGTCGAAGAAGACGAAGAAGCGTCTCGTCTTCGTCGGCAAGGGCATCACGTTCGACACCGGCGGCATCAGCATCAAGCCGGCGCAGAACATGGGCGACATGAAGCACGACATGTCCGGCGCGGCGAACGTGCTCGGTCTCATGGTCGCGGTCGCGGCGCTCAAGCCGAGCGTCGAGGTGCACGGCATCATGAGCTGCGCCGAGAACATGCCCGACGGAAACTCGTATCGGCCGGGCGACATCTGGACGTCGTACGAGGGCAAGTCGGTCGAGATCATCAACACCGACGCTGAGGGGCGCCTCGTGCTCGCCGACGCGCTCGCGTATGCGGCCAAAGAGCTCGAGCCGGATCTCATGGTCGACAACGCGACGCTCACCGGCGCGTGCGTCATCGCGCTCGGCCTCACGTACAGCGCGTTTTACGCGACCAACGAGGACACCGCGCAGCGCTTCGCGTCGGCGGTGAAGGGCTCGGGCGAAACCATGTGGCGCATGCCGCTCATCGAGGAGCTGCGCGATCAGCTGAAGAGCGAGGTCGCCGACTTGAAGCACACCGGCGACCGCTGGGGCGGCTCGATCACCGCGGCGCTCTTTCTCCGCGAGTTCATCGGCAAGACGAAAAACTGGGTGCACGCGGACATCGCGGGCCCGGCGTCGACCGACCGTCCTTACGCGTGGCACGGCAAGGGCGCGACCGGACACGGCGTGCTCACCTTCTTGTCGCTGATCGAACGCGCCGCGGGGAAGTAAACGTCGTCAAAAAAGCGCGAGCTGCTTCTTGCCCGGCGGGTCCGGCACGCGCTCGATCGGCGTGACGACCCAGTCGGTGATGGCGCGTTCGAGGACGTCTCGGAGCACGTGGTCGTCGGCGTTCGGGTCGAGCCACGTCGCGTGATCGGCGGGCTCGAGGGCGAGCGGCATGCGGTCGTGGACCGCGGCGACCGCAGCGCTCGGCTCCCGCGTCAAGACGGCGCACGTCTCGATTCGTTTTTCGTCGGACTTCCAACGATCCCAGATGCCGGCCATGCCGAACGGTTTTCGGTCCGGGCGCTGGAGCAAGTGCGGGAGCTTTTTTTTGCCCTCGTGACGCCACTCGTAGAATCCGTCGGCGACGACGAGACAGCGGCGACGTTTGTACGAATCGCGAAACGCGCGGCTCGTCGCGACGGTCTCGACGCGCGCGTTGATGAGCGGCTTCGCGTCGCGAAATTCACGCACGTAAAATGGGACGAGACCCCACCGCATCGTGACGACCTCGCGAACGTCGGAATCTCGGCGGCGGCGTACGACCACGACCGGGTCGGTCGGCGCGCAATTGAGATTCACGACGGTGACCGACGGATCGACGCCGCTCGCGTCGGCACCGAACGTGTCGGCGAGATCGTAGGGCGGAACTTCGAGTCGCGTGCGGCCGCACATGGTTCTCTTTTAGAGTTAGCATGGGGCTTTCGATGAGGTTGGGGACGCTCGCGCTCGCGGTTGCGCCGCACGTGGTGGCCGGGCTCGTGCTCGCGGCCGACGTGCACGCTCCGCCCGTGGCGCGCGCGCAGCCCGAAGCGCCGCGCGTCGTTCGCCGCGAAGCTGCGCCGGCTCGGCGTGTCGCGGCGACCCACCAGGTGCCGGCGCGCGTGCTGACGTTTCGGCTCGAGCATGGCGAGAGCGTGCCGGGCGAGCGACCGAACACGTGGGTGCACGTGCCCGCGGGCGTCGCCAACGACTTGAAGCTCACGTTCGTCTTTCACGGCTTCAAGAACTGCATCGCGAGCTACACGAGCGCGGGCGCGTCGTGCCGCAAGCGGGATCCGGAGAAGCGGCCGGGCTACGCGATCGCCGAGCAGCTCGAGCGCGAAGGGTCGACGTCGATCGTCGTCGTGCCGGAGACGTCGTTCGACGTCGAGAGCGCCGAGGCACCCGCGCTCGCGATGCACGGCGCGTTTCGCGCGTACGTCAGCGAGCTCCTCGAGGCGCTCGCGGACGAGACCGGCGGCAAGACGCTCGCCGACGTGAAGCGTCTCGCGCTCGTCGCGTCGTCCGGCGGGTACCAGGCGCTCGAGCCGATCTTGGCCGACTCCGAGTCGATGGTGAGCGACGTGATCTTGTTGGATGCAGGATACATGTATCCGAACAGCACCGTCGGGCACTTCCTCGGCGTCGTGCTCGGCGAGCTCGCGTCGGGCGCGCCCGAGCATCGGCTTGGCATTCTGTACACGCCGAGCGGCGGCGCGCTTCCGACGAGCTTCGCGCTGCGCGAGATCGCGGAGCGTGCGGCGGGCGAGCGCGGGAGCTTCGCGCACTTTCGCGACGATCCGCCGATCGACGCGCTGAGGTCGCCGCTTTACGTTCATCGCGTCGACGAGGATCACGACGTCGTCGTGCGGCGAAATCTCGGTCGGGCGATCGCGGCCGCGGGCCTCTGAGCGTCAATCGGGCCAGACGAGGCGCACGCCGGCGGGGAGGGTCGCGGCTTTCACAGCGTGATGGCGCGCTCGCGGTTCCGGCCACGACGCGCGGTCCGTCGGCGCCGTGCACGATGCACGCCGACGGCCGGCCGGTGCTCACGGTCGCGACGTCGCTCAGCCATCCGACGCCGACCCGGAGATCGCGACGATCCTCGACAGCGTGCGCGCTGGGAAGTGCCTTTTGGATCGCGTCGACGATCGCGTTCGCGTCGAGGCCCACGTCGTCGACGCGCGCCGTCATCTCGATCACGAACGCCGCTTCTCGCCGCCGCAACCCGACACGTTCGCGGCGCCCGGCAACGCCTCGAGCGCGGGCGCGATCGTCTGTTCGAGCTCCGACCGAACATCGAGCATCGGCGACACGTCGCTCTTCAGATAAAAACGCGGACCCTCCTCGGCCCTCCGCGCGTGACCGTCGGCGGCAGCACGCCCGCGATCGCCTGCTGAATGTCGGCCGACCTCCCGCGATGCTAAGGCGCGCCGTCGCCCGCGTCCTCACCGACGTCGCAACCGGTTCCCTCGGGCAATCCCGGCGCGCACGCGTCGAACCACGCGTGCAGCGTGTCGAAGTCGCTCGGCGCAAGCTCTGGCTCGCCGGCCGGCGGCATGTGCGGGAGGCCGCCGTCCTCGATCACTTGCGAGACGCGCTGCCAGCGGAGGAGCCCCGTGCCGTAGGGCGACGTGAGATCTTCGTACGTCTTCAGCGGGAACGGCGCGTCGTTCGGCGGCGGCGGCGCGGGAACCGTATGGCACTTTTGGCAATGCGTTTGGAAGACGGCCGACACGTCGCACGGCAGGTCCCCCGACGCGAGTGGCGCCGCGCAACCGCCGTCGCCCGGCGGATCGGCCTCGGGAAGGAGTGGCGACGCGTCGACGCCGCCGTCGGGATCGCCGCTCGGTGAGCCACCCAGGTAACACGCGGCGCCGAGCGCCGTCGCGAGGACGATCACGAATGCCGAGGACGATATCCGCACTTGGACATCATAGAGTCTCGAAGCGCGCGGAGGTTTCCGATCAGTCGAATCGTTCGGCGCACGGCTTGGCGTTCTCGTCGACGCGAAGGCCGGGGATTTTCATCGGGTCGGCGTCGATGGCCGCGAGCTCGTGCTTAATCTTCGCGACGATGAGACCGTCGAGGTTTCCGCTCGCGTATTGCTGCTGCGTTCCACCGCAGCTCGCGATCGGGTCGCCGCCGCCGGTCGACTGGGGACCTGCGCCTCCGCGCAAAACGAACATCTCGGTCGCGCCGGTGTACTGCGCCATTTGGCGGAGCACCGCCTGGCCGAGCGCGTCCATGCCGCTCGCGGCGACGCCGAACAGTTGCACGCCGCTGTGGGCCGCGTCTTTCATCGACTGCGCGTAGTCTGGGTCGTTCGCGTAATCGAGGTGCGGCGGCGCGTCGGCGATGACGAACGCCATCTTCGCGACCGCGCGCGGGCTCCACTCGAGGCTCGTGAGCGCGGCGTGGATGCCGGCGTTCATGTCTTCGGGATAGTCGCCGCCGCCGCCCGCCTCGATGCCGGCAATCGTGTGCGAGAACGCGCCGAGGTTGCTCGTGAACGCGTAGGGCTTGGTGACGAACGAGTCGACGCGGTCTTTGTACTCGACCATGCCGACGCGGACCTGCAGCTGGTTGCTCTGCAGCGTGGTCGCGACTTTTTGAATCGTCGCTTTGACGCTCGCGATTTCCTCGCTCATCGAGCCGGTCGTGTCGAGCACGAACGCGATGTCGACGACGCGCGGATCATTCCGGCGCGCCGCGCCGAGCTTGATTTCGACCGTACCGTCGCCGTCGTCGTCGAGCGCGACCGGCGCGCTCGCGTTTCCCTCGGCGCAGCGCGCCGTCGCGGTGAAGCTCTTGCCCGACAGCCCCTCGGCGTACGGAAACAGAATGGCGCGACCCGACGCGTGCGTCGTCAGGGTGACGTCGTGCTGAGAAGCGTCGGCGATCGTCACTGGGCAGCGCGAGACGGGCTTGCCCGCGTTGTCGCGCACGACCAAAAATCGGCGCGCGCGCACGTCGACCGAATGAATCGGCTGGTTGACTTGTCCGATGTAGCGCTGGAACTCACGATAGTTCGCGTTGTCGTCCCATTCGCCGGCGCGCACCGACGCGGTCGCTTGCATGGACGGAGCCGCCGTCGTCGCCGCGGCGAGTGGCATCGGCTCCATTCCAGCCGGCGCGCGCGCCGCGCCGTGAGCATGGCCGACTTTCGGCGCGCCGCCCGCGCCGCGCTCCTCGAGCCCGTCCGCCGAGGCCGCCGTTTCCTCCTTGGCGGCCGCCGGATCGTCGAATGCCCCGCCGGCTCGTGCCGATTGCGGGGCTTCTTTTTGCGCGTTGCACGCGACGAGGGCCAAAACGGCGAGGGGCAGGAGCTTGCGCATGCCCAAAAGACGGCCCTCGCGGCGAAAAGATCTGCTCTACCATCGAGCGCCATGAGCCTGGCTTCGGCGCTGCTCGGTCCGATCGCGGTCGGCCGCGAGGTGCGAGATCGTGTGGAACGCCTCGAGCTGCCTTTCAGCCGCTTCGGCGTCGACAACTACGGCATCTCGAAGAAGCACATCACATTCTGGTTCACCTTTTTAGGTGCACTCTACAAGGAATATTTCCGCGTCAAAGCGTACGGCACCGAGAACATTCCGCGGCGCGGGCGCGCGATGCTCATCGGAAACCACTCGGGCGGAATCGCGATCGACGGGGCGATGGTCATCGCGTCGTGCTTCTTCGAGCTCGAGCCGCCGCGGCTCGCGCAAGGGATGGTCGAAAAATTCCTGAACCGCGTGCCGATGGCGTCGCTCTGGTTCAACCGCGTCGGGCAGCTGACCGGCCTGCCCGAGAACGCGCTCCACTTGCTCGAGGACGATCGCATCTTGATGGTCTTCCCCGAAGGCGCGCGCGGCACCGCGAAGCTCTATTGGGAGCGCACCTCGCTCGTTCATTTCGGCACCGGCTTCATGCGGCTCGCGCTGCAGACGAAGACGCCGATCATTCCGTTCGGTTTCATCGGCGGCGGCGACGCGTTTCCGACGGTGTTCAACGCCGTCGAGCTCGGCAAGCGATTCGGCGCGCCGTACGTGCCGGTGACGCCGTACCTCGCGCCCATTCCGCTGCCCGTTCAGCTCGCGGTGCATTACGGCGAGGCGATGCACTTCGACGGCACGGGCAACGAAGACGACGCGACCATCGAGCACAAAGTCGAACAAGTGAAAGCGCGCATCGCCGAGCTCATCGAGCACGGCGAGCGCCAGCGCGCAGGATTTCTCGCGCTTCCGGGGAGAACATGAAACCTTCGAGCGAGCGCCGAGAGGCGCGAGCGAATGTCCGTGCGGACCGAGCGAAGCGAGGGACCGCATGAAAGTCATTTTGCCCGGAGCGTCGGGGCTCTTGGCGCGGATCGTCGCGCGGAAGCTTCTCGCGCGCGGACACGAGGTCGTCGGCATCGACGTGCGGCCCTGGCCGGACGCGCCCGATGGGATGGTTCTCCACACCGTCGACATCCGGAAGCGCGCGGCGGAGGACGTCTTTCGCACCGTGCGTCCGGACGCGGTCATCCACATGGGCACCGTCACGCACTTGCTCCAAAAAAGCGAAGACCGTTATCGCATCAACCTCGGCGGCACCCGCGCGGTCTGGGACCACTGCCACGCGTACGGCGTGAAACAGGCCATTTTCGTGGGGCGCCACACGTATTACGGCGCCGCGCCCGACGCGCCGCTCTATCACACCGAAGAGGAGCCCCCGAGCGGCGCGACGACGTTCCCCGAGCTCGCCGATCTCGTCGCCGCCGATCTCTACGCGGGCTCGGCGCTCTGGCGCTACCCGGAAATCGCGACGTGTGTATTACGTGTATGTTACACGCTTGGTCCGAGCCATCACGGAACGCTCTCGACGTTCTTGTCGCCGCCGGTGATTCCGCTCGTGCTCGGGTTCGACCCGCTCTTTCAATTCATGCACGAGGACGACGCGGCCGAAGCGATCGTCGTCGCGCTCGAGAAAGGCCCGCGCGGCGTCTTCAACGTGTCGGGCCCGCCGCCGCTGCCTCTCTCGGTCATCGGAAAAGCCGCGGGAAAACGGACCATCCCGGTGCCCGAAGGGATCTTTCGCGCGGTGCTCGGACGCTTCGGGCTGCCGTCGCTTCCGGTCGGCGCGATCGACCACATCAAGTATCCGATCGTGATCGACAGCATGCGGTTCAAAAAGACGATCGGGTTTCGCTACGAGCACGACGCGGAAGCCACCATCGAAAGCTACGCGGCCACGAATCACCGAGCGGGTTGAGCGTGATAGGGTCGAGTATGGAGTTTCGGCGGCCTTTTGCGGCGTTCGTTGCGCTCGCGGCGGCGGGTCTGCTGATCGAGCCTGCGTGCTCGAGCGACGGCGGCGCGAGCGACGCGGGGGACGCGGGCGACGAAGCGGCCGACGCGGCGCCGGATCTTTTGGTGCCGCCGCCGATTCAGCGCGACAAGAGCGAGGCCGAGCTCGCGCCGGAGCGCGCCGCGTGCACGTTCGGCGCCGGAGCGTGGCCCGCCGACACCATCGGAAACGACGATCCGATCGGCGCGGACATTCCCATCGATCACGTCATCGTGATCATGCAAGAGAATCGCTCGTTCGATAACTATCTCGGGCGGCTCGTCGCGCAGGGCTATTACCAAGACGGGGAGGTCGACGTGCCGCCCGCGGGTTGGTCGAACCTCGACGGCACCGGCGCGACGGTCGTTCCGCACCCGGACGACGAATACTGCTTTGGCGTCAATCACAGTTGGGGCGCGGAGCACGACGACTACGACGACGGAAAGCTCGATCACTTCGTCACGCAAAACGAGCCCGACGGACAACGAACTTTCTTTTACGAGGACGATACCGTCATTCCGTTTTATTACGCGCTCGCCAATACGTTTTCGATCGGCGATCGCTATTTCTGTTCGGCGCTCACGTCGACTTGGCCCAATCGTTTTTACATGATGGCGGCGACGTCGTTCGGCATCGGCGACAACTCGTTCGACACGCTCGATACCGGCGAAAATCCCTCACCGCAGATCTTTTCGCTGCTCGAGGCGGGCGGACACACGTGGAAGGATTACACCGACGGTCCGCACCAAGTGGAGTTCTTCCCGTATTTCGGTTTTTCGTCCGACGCGCGCGCGAATTACGCGGACGTGCAATGCGGTTTGTTCGGCGACATGGCGAACGGCACGCTGCCGGACGTCGCGTATGTGATGGGCGACGAGATCAACGAGACTTCGGACGAAGGTCCGTCGGCGCTGCCGGGGATCGGCGGCGCGCTCGTCGAAGCGATCGTGCGGGCGCTCTTCGCGTCGCCCGAGTGGAAGTCGACGGCGCTCTTCATCACGTACGACGAGAACGGGGGGATGGCCGACCATGTTCCGCCGGCCAAGGCGTGCGCGCCCGACGGGCTCGCGCCGCACGACGGAAACGGCAATCCGCTGCCCGGCGCGTTCGACACGACCGGCTTTCGCGTGCCATTCATCGTCGTGTCGCCGTACGCGAAGGCGCATCACGTCTCGCACGTCGTCTACGATCACACGTCGATCGTTCGCTTCATCGAGGCGCGATTCGGATTGCCGGCGCTCACCGCGCGCGACGCGAACGCGACGCCGCCGTACGACGCGTTCGACTTCCAGAGCCCGCCGTTTCTCGTGCCGCCGACGATCGCCGCACACACCACGGTGCCGGGCGCGGTGCTTGCACAATGCAATCAATCGCTCGCGCCCACGACGTGCACGCACTGACCCATGGTTTACCGCGACTCCGACGTTCAGAACGACGCGACGGGCGACTTCGTGACGCTTCGTCGATACGTGTCGGTGCTCGAGGCCGAGTTCGATCGCGCCGCGCTCGAGGCCGCCGGCGTCGAGGTGCGTCTCTTCGACGTCGGGACCGCGGCGATCATCCCGCAAGGCGGCACGGCGTTCGGCGTTCGTTTGCAAGTTCGCGAGAGCGACGCCGCGCGCGCGAAGGAGCTGCTCGACAACCCGGATCCGCTCGACGAATCGGAGCGCGCCGCGCACCCCGAGCTGCGCAAGCCGAAGAACGACGCGCGGTGGCGCGCGCAAGTCGCCGCCGACACCGAAGCGCAGCGCGCGTTTCGCGCTTCGGTCATTTCGCTTTTCGTGTGTCCGGGGATCGGTCACCTCTACACGGCGTATCTGCTCTTCTCGGTCTTCTCGCGGTGGCGCGAGCTCGGCAAATGGGGCCGCATCAACGCGGTCGCGGCCACGCTCGTCCTCGCTGCGGTCGCCATCGCGATCGCGCTCGTGTTCCTCGAAACGAACGCGTGATCACTCGGCGACGCCGTGGACCTTCACGCCGTCCGCGAGCGACGCGGCGGGATGCGCGACGACCTCGTCGTGCTCGGCGAGACCTCCGGTGATCTCGGCGAGGAGCGGTCCGCGGTGGCCGACTTGCACCGGCTCGATCTTGGCGCGACCCGCGCGCACGACGAAGACCGCCCAGCCGTCGCCGTGACGAAAGAGCGCGCTCGTCGGCGCGCGCAAGACCGACTCGGCGGACCACGTGAGGATGCTCACGTCGACCGAAAAGCCGTCGCCGAGCGAAGGCACCGGCGCGTCGAGATCGAGGAGCACGTTCACGCGCTGCTCTTCGACGCCGAGCGCCGAGAGCTTGGTGAACCCCGCGGGCTCGACGCGCCGCACGTGCGCGCCGACTGGATCGCCGCCCCAGTGCGCGAGCGTCGCGGGCATGCCGGCCCTCACCGCGACGGCGTCTTGCGAGAGCAGATCCACGACGATCTCCATCGACGCGAGATCGCCGACCTCCACGATCGCCGTGCCCGCCGTGACCGGGCCCGCGTCCTCGTGAAGTACGTGTAAAATGCAACCATGCACCGGCGACGTGACGTCGAGCTTTTCGGTCGGCGCGGACTTGCTGTCGAAACGCGAGAGCGCCGCTTGCGCTTGCGTCACGTTGTGCGCCGCGACTTGCTCCGCGAAGCGAAGGGAGTCGAGCTCGCTTTGTTTCATGCGCGCGTCGGCTTCGGCTTGCTCGAGCTCGGCCGCGCCGAGCGCGCCGGTCGAGACGAGGTGCTTGTCGCGGTCGAGGTTGCTCTTCGCGAGATCGGCCGCGGACTGCGCGCGCGCGATCGACGCTTGCGCCTGGAGCTCGGCGTCGCGCGCCGAGCCCACTTGTTGCCCGGCGACCTCGCGCGCGCGCGGGTCGAGGAGCGGGCTCGGAAGCGGCGCGAGTCGCGCGATGACCGAGCCGGGCTCGACCGCGTCGCCCGCGCGCATCTCGACGCGCGAGAGCGTGCCCGCGGTCGGCGCCGCGACTTGATAACGCTCGCGCACGCGCGTCTTGCCGTCGTCTTCGACCGTCAGGCGGAGCGCGCCGCGCGTCACCGCCGCGGTCTGCACTTCGAGCGGCTTGGGCCGCGACGCGAGCGCGATGAGCGCGACGAGCACGACGGCAATGGCTCCCCAGATGATTCGCTTCAACACGGCGTTCCTCCGATTCAATCGCGTGCCTTCAGCACCGAAACGAGGTCGAGTCGGTCCGCCTCGCGACGGACCCAGAGCGCGCAGCCGATGCCCGACACCAGCACGACGGTCACCGCCCAGACGAGCGAGCTCGCGGCGAGCACCGGCGGCACGCGAAAGAGCTCCGGCGGAATCGCGCCGAGCGCGGCGGCGCCGAGGCCGTAACCCAGCGGCAGCCCGAGCGCGATGCCGAGCACGAGCTGAATCGCTTGCTCGCCGAGCAAGACGGTCGCGACCTCGCCCCGCGTGAAGCCGAGGATGCGCAGCGTCGCGAGATCGCGGCTGCGCATCGCGAGCGCGATGCGCGCGTTGTTGAAGACCATCCCGACCGCGATGATGCTCGCGAAGATCGCGAGCATGACGGTCATCGCGCGAAGCGAATCGGACATCTGCGTTTCGAACTGCGCGCGATCGAGCGCGGGCTCGCTGTAGCTCGCGACGCCCGGCAATCGGTCGATGCGCGCCGTGACCGCCGGCAGGTCCCCGCGCGCGACCGAGACGAAC
The DNA here is from genome assembly GCA_036488725.1 of Polyangiaceae bacterium. GTDB lineage: Bacteria > Myxococcota_A > Polyangia > Polyangiales > Polyangiaceae > DASXHD01. The sequence goes on from DASXHD010000048.1 coordinate 24,581, forward strand.
GCGCCCGAAACCGTCGGCGGCTCGCCCAAACGCCGTTCGAGCTCCGGCAAATCCATGTACGCCGAGAGACCGCTGAAGTCGTCGACGAAACCTTCGACGCGCAGCGGAAGGTGCAGGCGACCGGCTTCGAGCACTTCGGCGTCGACGTCGTCGCCGGCGCGTACGTCGAGGATTTGCGCGAGCGGTCGCGAGAGAAGAACGCCGCTCGTCGGCGGCCGGATCGGCTCGCCGCGCGCGTCTTCGAGCCGGCGCAATTGCGGATTGCGCGGGACGCCGAGGATCGCGAGATCGCGCTCGCGCCAACCGTGCGTGAGCTTCGCGCCGACTGCGCGCTGCGCTTCGGCGTGGACGACGCCCGGAACGTGCTCGAGCTCGCGCACTGCTTCGGCGCTCTTCGGACGGTCGAACGCGACGGTGAGATCTTCGCGCTCGACGCGCGTGAACTGGTTGGTGATCGCGCGCTCGAGCGAGTCGGTCATCGTCGTGCCGACGAGCATGATCGACGTCGCCATCGCGACCGAGAGCGCCGAGAGGGCGAGCCGAACCGGGTGACGCTCGACGTCGCGGAGCACCATGCGCCCGGCGACGCCCAAGAGACGATCGAGCTCGAGCCGCTCGATGAACGTCGGCTTGAAGCTTTCGGGCGGCTCGGGCTGCATCGCCTCCGCGGCGGGCAATCGGATCGTGCGACGGACCGCGCCAAAAGCGCCGAGCAAGCCCGCCACGAAGCTCGCGATGACGCCGGCGATCGCCGCGGCCGCGTCGAAACGAAATACGAGCACCGGCAAATTGAAGAACCGAAGGAGGGAGCGCACCGCGAGCTGTCCCTCGCCGAGCCCGAGCAGAACGCCGAGCCCGCCGCCGAGGCCACAGATTGCGAGCGCGAGGAGCGCATAGTGCCGCGCGAGCGCGCCGGTTCCGTAACCGAGGGCTTTGAGCGTCGCGATTTGTTCGCGCTGCGCGCCGACGATGCGCGAAAGAACGAGGTTCAAGAGAAACGCCGCGACGCCGAGAAAGACGAACGGCACGAACTTCGACATGCTGCGGTACTGCTCGATCTTCGAGTCGAGCGAGCGCGCCGAGCCTTGCTGCGCGCGCGGGATCGCGCCGGTGCCGCCGTAGGGCTCGAGCTCGCGATCGACGGCAGCGATCACGTTCGCTTCGTCGGCGCCTGCCGCGACCGTGAGCACGACGTCGTCGATTTCGCCCGATTCGCCCATCGCTTTCGAGAGCGCGTCGCCGTCCATCCAGAAGATGCCGAACGTCGAGGCGTCGGGAAAACCGCTGCGCGGGTTCACCGCGATGACGTACTCGGGCGACGTGGCGATGCCGACGACGCGCAGCGTGACCGCGTGCCCTCCGAGCACGGCGACGATCGAGCCGCCCGGGTGGAGATCGCGGGCGTGCGCGAAGAGCTCGCTCACGACGACCTCGTTCGAGCTGCCCGGCGTGACCGTGCGGCCGTCGTCGATGAACGGCTCGTCGAGGCGCGCGTCGGGTGGACCGTCGAGCGAAACGAATCGACCGAGGAGCGGCACAGTCACGTTCGGCAGCTCCAGCCTGAAATCGCCGACGGAGCGCCCGTTGACGCGCGCGACGCCGGGAATTTCGGCGAGCCGCGGAAGGATCGATCGCGGCGCGCGATCGAGATGCACGAAGACATCGGCGAATCGGGTGTCGGCGTAAAACGTGTCGCGCGACGCTTCGAGCGACCGATACAGCGTCACGAACGTGACGAGCTGCGCGATGCCGCACGCGATGACGAGCGCGATGGTGACGACCTGCCCGCGCAGGCGCCCGAGATCGCGCAGGAGCTTTCGGTCGAGCGCCTTCACCAGACGATCTCCCGCGGCGCGCACGGCCGCGCGTTGCGAACGTCCGACGCGATGCGCCCGTCGCGCAGCGAGACCGTTCGATTCGCCATCTGCGCGATCGGCGCGTTGTGCGTCACGATGGCGACGGTCGTCTCGAGCTCGCGATGCACGCGCTCGATCGCTTCGAGCACGAGGTGCCCGGTCGCCGCGTCGAGCGCGCCCGTCGGCTCGTCGCACAATAAAATCTCCGGCCGCTTCACGACCGCGCGCGCGATCGCGATGCGCTGCTGCTGGCCGCCGGAGAGCTGCGACGGAAAATGATCGAGCCGCTCCTCGAGCCCGACGAGCGCGAGCGCCTCCTCGGCCTTCATCGGATTTTCGGCGATGTCGGCGACGAGCGCGACGTTCTCACGCGCCGTGAGGCTCGGGATCAAATTGTAGAACTGAAAAACGAAGCCGACGTGCTCGCGCCGGTAACGCGTGAGCATCGCTTCGTCGGCGTGCGACATGTCCGCGCCGCGGTAGGTGACGACGCCGCTCGTCGGCCGGTCGAGCCCGCCGAGGATGTTGAGGAGCGTCGACTTCCCGCTGCCGGACGGGCCGAGCAACACGACGAGCTCGCGCTCGGCCAAATCGAAGTCGACCTCGCGGAGCGCGGTGACCTCGACGTCGCCCATCAAGTAGCGCTTCGTGAGCGCGCGGCCGGAGAGAAGCATGGGAGTCCAACCTGCTGGTCTAGACAAATGAGTTTATACTCACTAGTCTACTAGAAGCCAATGCCGCGACTCAGATTTCAGAAGGCTCAGGCCGAAAAGCGCGACGCGCTCCTCGACGCCGCCACGCTCGAGTTCGCCCGCCACGGCTACGAGGACGCGTCGATCAACCGCATCCTTCTCGCGGCCGGGTTCAGCAAGGGCTCATTTTATTATTACTTCGACGACAAGCCCGACCTCGCCGTCGCCGTGCTCGAGCGTTGGGCGAAGCGATTCGAAAACATGTGGGACGACTTCCCCGTGCCGAAGACCGCGGCCCAGTTTTGGGACGCGGCCGAGTCGCTCATCGTCACGAGCACGAGCCAGCTGCGCGAGGACCCGCACGTCACGACCGACGCGATGATTCGACTCGGCAGCGCGCTCGCGCGTCACGCCGACGTGCGCGAGCGACTCTCGAGCGCGGTCGTCACCGGCATGATGACGAAGGTCGTCGAAATCTGGAAGCACGGGCAAGACATCGGTGCGGTGCGGGACGACATGCCGGTGCAGACGCTGCTCGCGCTCGTTCAAGACGTGAAGCTCTCGCTCGTGCGGCTCGTCTTGCCTCACGATCGCGCGGCGACGATCGACGAGATCGAGGCGTTCAGCCGTTTGCATTTGGATTTGGTGCGTCGCATCTCGGAGCGCCGGTGAGCTGCGCCGCTTGCGAAGGCAACGTGGACTGGGAGTCGCTCGCGCTCGTCGAGCGATTCGGTCACGACGAGCTGCGCGATCTCTTGACCGAGTGGCCGTGGCCGCGCGGCAGCCGTCTCGAGATACGCATGTGCACGTGCGGGGGTACCGTCACGCGCGTCGTTTCGCGCGAAGGCGCGTCACTTCGAGCGCGGTCGCCGCAGGTCGTAGGTCGTTAAACGATTCACGAGCGTTCGGCGGGCGATGCCGAGGAGCTTCGCGGCCTCGGTTTGGTTGCCGCCCGTTTGCGCGAGCGCCGCCTCGATTCGGTCGCGTTCGAGCCGCTCGAGCGCGGCGGGCAGCGCGTCGCCTTGCGGGGTCGACGCCTCTTCTGCGCGCAGTTGAAGATGGGCGACGTCGATTGGTCCGCCGTCGCTGAGCAGCACGGCGCGCTCGATCACGTTTCTGAGCTCGCGGATGTTGCCCGGCCACGCGTAACCGACGAGCGCGGTTCGCGCCGCAGCCGTCACGCGCGACCACGGCACGCTTCCGAGGAACACCTTGGCGAGATCGACGATCTCGTCGCGCCGCGAGCGGAGCGGCGGAACTTTGATCGTGACGCCGTTCAAACGAAAATGGAGGTCCGCGCGAAACGCGCCCCCGGCGACGAGCGCGACGATGTCGCGATGCGTGGCGGCGATGAAGCGGACGTCGACCGGCGTGCTCTTGAGCGCTCCGACGGGGCGTATCTCGCGGTTTTCGAGCACACGCAGGAGCTTCACTTGCGTCGGCTGCGGCATCTCGCCGATCTCGTCGAGGAAGAGCGTGCCGCCGTGCGCCGACTCGATGAGCCCCATCTTCGTCGTGTGCGCGCCGGTGAATGCGCCGCGCTCGTGACCGAAGAGCTCGGACTCGAGCAGCGTGTCGGTGAACGCGGCGCAGTTGATCCGAACGAAGGGCCCGGACGCGCGCGTCGACTGCGCGTGGATCGACTCAGCGAGCACTTCTTTGCCGGAGCCCGTCTCCCCGACGACGAGGACGCTCAAGCGGCTCTTGGCGACGAGGCGCGCGAGCTTCAGCGTGACCTCCATCGGCGACTCGCGTCGGTCGGCGGGCGAAGGCTCCATCGTGTGAACGACGACGAGCACCGCGCCGACCTCGATCACGTCGCCCGGCGCGAGCTTGCATCGTCCGCGGACGATCTGGCCGTTGACGCGAACGCCGTTCGAGCTGCCGAGATCTTCGATCGTCGCGGGCGTGCCGAGCGGGTCGAGCGAGACGGCCGCGTGCATGCGCGAGACGGAGCGGTCCAAGACTTGGAGGTCGGCGTCGTCGCCGCGGCCGATGACGACCTTGCCGCCGGGATCGATCTCGCGCGTGACCGCGCCGCCTTCCCAGAGCGCGACGACGCGAGGTTTCGTCGCATCGCTCACGTCGCCGTAAGTATGCGATCGCGTGCGTTCGTCGCTCACGCCGGTGAGTTTACGATAGACTGACGCATCGTGGCATCGGCGACGCGAATCGGGCGCTATGTCATCTACGACGCCATCGCGTCGGGCGGAATGGCTTCCATCCACCTCGGCCGTCTCGTCGGGCCGGTGGGCTTTTCGCGCACGGTCGCCATCAAACGCTTGCACCGGCACCTCGCGGGAGACCCCGAGTTCGTCGCGATGTTTCTCGACGAGGCGCGGCTCGCCGCGCGCATCCAACACCCGAACGTCGTCGGCACCGTCGACGTCGTGTCCGAGAGCGACGAGCTCTTCCTCGTGATGCAATACATCCACGGCGACTCGCTCGCGCATCTCGCGAAGCAAAGCGGCAGAGCGGGACAGCCGGTGCCGGTTCGCATCGCGGCTGCGATCGTGACGGGCGCGCTCAACGGTCTCCACGCGGCGCACGAGGCGACGAGCGAAAACGGAGAGCCGCTCGGCATCGTGCATCGCGACGTCTCTCCGCAGAACGTCCTCGTCGGCGTGGACGGCGTGCCGCGCGTCCTCGACTTCGGCATCGCGAAAGCCGCGTCGCGCGTCCAGACGACCGAGGACGGTCGCGTGAAGGGCAAGCTCGCTTACATGGCGCGCGAGCAGCTCCAGCGGCGACCGCTCGATCGCCGAACCGATTTGTATGCGATGGGCGTCGCCCTTTGGGAGCTGCTCGCGGGTCAGCGTCTCTTCGAAGCCGAGGACGCGCCCGCCGTCATCGCCGCGGTCCTCGAAGGACACGTGCCCGAGCTCTCGAAGCTGCGCGCCGACGTCCCGCGCGAGCTCGATGACGTTTTGCGGCGAGCGCTTCACGCCGAGCCGTCGGCGCGCTTCGCGACGGCGATCGATTTCGCGGAGGCGATCGAGCACGTTCTTCCTGTGGCGCCGCAGCGAGACGTGGGCGCGTGGGTCACGTCGCTCGCGGGCGAGCAGCTCGCCGAGCGGAAGAAGCTCGTCGCGCTCATCGAAGGTACGCCCGTGGATGCGGGTGACATTCCGTCGTTCGAGCAGCGAAGGCGTCTCGTCGAAGCGCCGACCGACATCCTCGGTACGTCGGAGCCGCATTCGCAGATCACGAATCTCTCGGCGACGACGAACGCGTCGCCCCGCAAGCGCGCGCTCCCGTGGGCGGCGCTGATCCTCGCGGCGGGGGCCGCCGTCGCGATTCCGCTCGCGCTGCGATCGCACAAAGATTCGCAGGCGACGCCCGCGACGGCATCGATCGATCGGCCCGCGCCGCCGCCGTCTGCGAGCGCGATCGCGAGCGTGAGCGCGGCGCCGTCGTCGCCGGCCGCGCCGAGCGTGTTTCGGGCGCCCGTTCCGATCGCGCCGGCTCCCACGCACACCGCGCGACGACCGCGGTCGACGTGCGACCCGCCGTTCATCATCGACGCGGCGGGCGTCAAACGATTCAAGCCTCAATGTCTCTGAGGGCGATCGTCTTCGCGGCGTGCACACTCGCTCCGGCGATCGCGCGCGGACAAGACAAAGCTGCTTGCCTCCACGCGCACGTTCACGGACAAGAGCTGCGCATCGCGGGCAAGTGGCGCGCGGCGCGTGCCGAGTTCGCGACATGCTCGGCGGCGGCTTGCCCCTCGGTCTTGTCGAAAGACTGCATCACGTGGAACGCGGAGCTCGAGGAAAAAATCCCGACGGTCGTGGTCGTCGCGCACGGCCCCGCGGGCGAGGACACGCTCGACGCCTCGCTCGACGTGGACGGCGCGCATCGATCGGATTCACTCTCGGGCGCGGCGATCGAGCTCGACCCCGGCGCGCACGTGCTCACGCTCCGGCACCACGGCTGGGCGGACGCGTCGAAGCAGGTCGTCGTGCACGAAGGCGATCGCGACGAGCGCGTCGAGATTTCGTTCAGCGCGCTCGCGCCCCTCGCGCCGCGCGAGCCGCCGCGCAGAAGAGGCATTCCGATGGCGAGCATCGTGCTCACGGTGCTCGGCGGCGTCGCGCTCGGCACAGGCGCCGCGCTCGATGTCTCCGGCGGCGTCGACTACAACCTCGGCTGCTACGGGCGCTGCACGAGCGATCAAGCGAGCTCGATCAACACCCGCTTCCTCGCGGGCGACGTGACGCTCGCGGTCGGTCTCGTCTCCCTCGGCGTCGCGCTCGTCGTCGCGCTCGTCGGTCACTGAACGTTCATCGTCGCCGCGGTGAGCGTCGCGATGTCGGCGCCGATGTCCTTTCCGTCGGAGGCCATTCCTTTGTACGGGCTCGTCGACAAGAGCGACCAGTCCGGCGCGAACCCGACGGCTTGCTCGTACGCCGGAAAAAAATTGTTCGGCGGATAAGACGGCTGCTCCGTCTCGGCGCCCCAAATTGCGTTGTGCCCGAACGTGTACGATCCGAGGTACGTCGAGAGCGCCGCGGTGCCCGTCGCGCTTCCTGCGTCGCCGCCGCTCCCGAGCACGCCGTACTGTCCGTACGGCGCGAAGTTGTTCGTGAAGACGAAATTTTGAGCGTCGGTCTGCGTGAGCTGGAGGAGCGACTCCAAGCCGGTCGTGAACGTGTTGTGGTCGACTTTGACGTTCGCCGTCGGCGAAGCGACGTAAAATCGCATGACGTCCGCGTTCAAGGCCTGACTCGAGTCGAAGAGGTTGTCGTGAATGACGACGTTCGTCATCGGGTCGCCGAGCAGGATGCCCGAGCCGAGAAGCGTCGTGTGGTTGTAGGCGATGGTGACGTTCTCTTGCGTTCCCTCGTCGAGCATGAAGGATCCGCTGGTCGTTGCGAGGACGTTCGCTCCGATGAGCACGTTGCTCGCGTCGCCTTGAAGCTGAAAGCTCCCGTAGTTTGGGTCGGCGGCGGTCATCGCGTTCTGGCAAATTTCGACGTTCGAGGCTTGCGCGATCGATACGTCGCCTTGGGGCGACTCGATGTCGTCGTTGGTGATCCGCGTCGGCCCGGCGCCCGCGACCCAGAGCGCCCAATTGCTCGTCGCGCCCGACACGTACGAGTCGATCAACGCGACGCGCTGACCTTCGACCGCGACCGAGCCGCCGTGCGCGTAGATGCGATCGAAGATCACGTCGTGCACGTCGCTCGCGCCCAAATCGACCGCCGGACCCGTGCCCGTGCATTCGATCTCGAGGCCGATGAGACGGTAGCCGCCCGCGCCGTTGAGCATCGAGACGACTTTCGCACCGGCGGTGAGCTTCGCCATCTTCGGCGCGAGCGCGGGTGATACGCGCGCTCCGGGCATCGCGAGCTCGGCGTCCGGAGTCGCCGTGCGGATGACGATCGCGCCCGCGCCCGAAAAAGGCGGCAACGTGAACGGCCCGGTGAACGTCGCGCCCGCCTCGAGCTCGAGGACGTCGCCGGGCATCGCCGCGTTGATCTTGCTTTGGAGATCGTCGCTCGCCGCGACCGGCACGACGTGGTTGTTCGGCGGTAAATCCGTTGCGAAGATCGTCGGGAGCGTTTGCTGGATGTCAGGGTCGGGCGTGATCGACTCGCACGACCACGCTCCGCCATCGGGCGCGTCGTTCGTCACGTCGCTCGTCACGTCGGTGCCCGCGTCGCTCGCGTTGCCACCGTGCTCGGCCCAGTCGACCAGCGAGCAACCGAGCATCGCGACGACGGCACTGAACCTGATGGCGAGCCGCCATCCGCGAAGCTCCACGCGTTCAGACTACCGGTGCGCGCGGTCTTGGCAACTTGCGCACGAATTGGGCAACTGCGCGCGCAACCTCGCGACACGTCATGTGGCGCGCTGATTGCTCGAGAGGCGCTCATGCGCGTGATCCTTTGGTCGTGTGCCCTCGCGGGCGTCCTCGCGGGGTGTTATCTCGGCGGCGTCGGCGGCGACGCACCTCCGGGCGCCGACGCGGGGCCGGACGCGCTCGGGCCGCTCCCGTTCACGGCGGACGCGCCGGCGACTTACGTCGCGAAGGTGAAGAACATCCTCGTCGGCCTGCCGCCGACCGACACCGAAGTCGCCGCGGTCGCCGCCGACCCGACCCAGCTCGGCGTGCTCGTCGACGGATGGATGAAGCAGCCCGAGTACGCGACGAAGATGCAGCGCTTCTTCGAGCTCGCCTTCCAGCAGACGCAGGTCGCGCCTTCGGACTTCATCGACCAAACTTTTCCGATCCCGATCGCTCCGGAGAACAACAACTCGCCGCCGGGGCCCGATCTCAAGCTCTCGCAAAATCTCCAAGAGAGCTTCGCGCGGACGATGGTCGCGTTCGCCGCGCAAGGCATCCCGTTCAACCAGGCGATGTCGACGAATCAGCTGATGATGACGACGGCGATGAAGGCCTACTACGCGATGGCCGACGTCTTTCAGGTCGGCAATCTCGTCGGGTGCGGGCTCGGCGCCGGGAGCGAGCAGGCGTTCGGGATCGCGAACCCGCAGATCAAGAGCATCTCGGTGACCGCGACGCAGATCCCGCTGTCGGAGACGCTCGATCCGTCGAGCCCGAATTACATGGTTTGGTACAACCCGAAATTCGCGAGCTCGAGCCAGTGCCCCGATCCGTATCCGATCGCGCAGGCGCCCGACATCGGCACGCCCGCGGCGCTCTACGATCTTTTGCACGGGTGGCTGCCGGGAGCCCTCTCGTATACGCCGTGCGCGTATTCGTACGGCGCGCCGTGGACCCCGATCATTCGCGACACCGATTTTTCCGATTGGACGATGACGACCATCGTGCCGGCGTCGGACCCGACGAAGATCACGCATTTTTACGACGTCCCCGCGCTTCGCACGGCGACGCAGCTGACGCTCTCGATTCCGCGCGTCGGATTTTTCACGACGCCCGCGTTCATCGCCAACTGGCCGACGAACGCGAGCAACCAAATGCGCGTCGTCATGAACCAGATGTTCATCGTCGCGACGAACACGGCGGTCGACGGGACGGACCCGACGATGCCGCCGTCGACGCCCGGCCTCGACGCGAAGCACGCGAGCGATCCCGCGTGCGAAGGTTGTCACCGAATTCTCGACCCGTCGCGCCTCACGCTCGCGACGACGTATTCGTGGAACTTCGGCCTGCAGCAAGACGCGAAGTGGCAAGACGCCGGCGCCGGAGGACAGCTCTTCGCGTTTCAAGGCGAGGTGCAAAACGTCTCGAGCATCTACGACGTCGGCAAGGCGCTCGCGAATCACCCGCTCCTCGCATCGGGCTGGACGCAGAAGCTCTGCTACTACGCGAACGCCGAGGCGTGCGTCACGACCGATCCGGAGTTCGAGCGTCTCGCGAAGCTCTTTCAGAGCTCGAATTATTCTTGGAACGCGCTCGTGAAGGCGGTCGTCACTTCGCCGATCACGACGCACGCGGCGCCGACCGTCACCGCCACGACCAACGGCGAGATCGTCGGCGTCTCGCGGCGCGATCATCTCTGCGCGATGTGGAGCGCGCGCCTCGGGCTCGCCAACGCGTGCTTGCTCGACGTGTCCGCGCCGTCGCCGTACCCGAATAACTTGAGCACGTTCCCGTCGGTCATCGTGCCGGGTCTTCCGTCGGACGGTTATTCGCGCGGGAGCGCCGTGCCGGTGCAGCCGAACGATCCGTCCGTGTTTTTCACCGGCGGGATCGACAACCTCTGCGACACGCTCGCGCAGCTTCTCATCGACGACGCGTCGCCGCCGCCCGGAGCGAAGACTTGGTCGAGCGCGAACGCCGCAGCGGCGATTCCAGAATTCGTGACGCTCGTCATGGGCATCGAGCCGTCCGACGCGCGCTACGCGACGACCGTGCAGCTCCTCACGGCCCACGAAACCGCCGCGCTCGCGCAGGTCGGCGCGACGAAAGCGCTCCAGTCGACCTTCATGGTCGCGTGCGTCTCGGCGCCCGCGATCGGAATGGGGATGTGATCATGGCCATGACTCGTCGTGACATCTTGCGTGCGTCGCTCTTCGGTTCGACCGTGCTCGGGCTCCGCGCCCTCGCGACCGGACTGCCCGCGTCGTTCTTGGCGAACCCGCGAACCGCGCTCGCCGATCCGGTCTGCGCTGCGACGGCGAAGGCGCAGTTCGTCATCTTCAACACGTCGGGCAGCGGCGATCCCATCAACACGAATTGTCCGGGCACGTACTTCGGCGATCCGGGCGTGCCGCAGGGTCTCTATCACCCGCCCGACGCGTCGATGGCGCCGACGAAGCTCCAGCTCGCGGGCAAACCGTGGACGGCCGCGGCGCCGTGGGCGCAGCTCCCGCAACCGGTGCTCGATCGAACGCAGTTCTGGCACATCATGACGAACACGCCGGTGCACGCCGCCGAGCGCGCGGTCCTCGAGCTGAACGGCGGCACGATGGCCAAGGAGATCTTGCCGTCGGTGCTCGCCGCGTCGCTCGCGCCGTGCCTCGGGACGCTGCAGCCGCAGCCGATCGCGCTCGCGTCGACGCCGCTTTATTACCAAGGGCAGGCGCTCCCACTCGTGCCGCCGTTCGCGCTGAAGTATCTCGTCGGTCCGCTCGCCGACGGGCTCAACACGCCGCAGCTGCAAGCGCTCCGCGACGACACGCTGAACAAGATCCACGGATTTTATCGCACGTCGGCGACGCCGGCCCAGCAGCAGTTCATCGACAAGATGGCCAATACGCGCGGGCAGTGGCGGAGCATTCAACAAGGGCCGCTCGCGACGCTCGCGAACATTCCGAATCGCTACAGCGCCGACGCGCAGATCCAAGCGGCGGTCGCGCTGATCCAGATGAAGCTCGCGCCGGTCATCGCCGTCGACATCCCGTTCGGCGGCGACAATCACTCCGACCCGGGCCTCGCGACCGAGGTCGCGACGACGAGCGACACGACCGGCGTCTCGGGCGTCGGCGCGATCGCGTCGCTCATGCAGCAGCTCCAGGCCGCCGGGCTCGCCGATCAGGTGAGCTTCATCTCGCTGAACGTCTTCGGCCGCACGCTCGCGACCAACGGCAACACGCCGATCAGCGACGGCCGCGACCACAACGCGTACCACCAGGTGTCGCTCGCGATCGGCAAGCCGTTCCGCGGCGGCGTCATCGGCGGCGTCGGACCGGCGCAAGTCGATTTCGGCGCCGTGCCGATTTCGTCGTCGACAGGCGTCGGCTCGAGCGGTGGCGACATCCAGCCGATCGACACGCTCGGCGCCTTCGCTCAAACGATGCTCGCGGCGTTCGGCATCGACCCGACCGTCATCTCGAATTTTCCCACGGCGAAGCCGATCGCGTCGGTTCTCGCATGAAAAGGCTCGCGCTCTTTCTCTTCGCGTGTGCGTGCTCGTCGTCGCCCGAGGTCCCGACGACCGACGCCGGATCCGACGCGCCGCTCGCGGACGCTCCGGTGACGACCGACGCCGCGCCTGCCACCACGAATTGCGCCGGTCGGACGCCGCTCGCGTACGACGCGCCGACCGATCGCGACGTTCACGCCGAGCCCACGCCGCCGGCGCTCGGTCCCGCCGGCTCGATCGTGAAGGACCCGACCTTCGGAACGCCGCTCGTCCGCATCACCGACGACAAGACCGACAGTCCGTCCGCTTCGTACCTCGTCGCGAACGAGTTCTGGGGCAACGACTGGAGCCTCGACTCGAAATATTTTTATTTTCAAAACGGCGGATTGCAGTTTCGCGCGTTCGATCCGAAGACGCTCACCGCGACGGTCGTCACGCCGACCAAGCCGCTCTGGAACGGCGGCTTCAGCCGCACGCGCCCGGGCGTCTACATCGGCATGTCCGAGTTCACCGTCGTCGCCTACGACTTCGCGACGAGCACCGAGAGCACCATCGTCGACCTCACGACGATCGTGCCGTCGCCGTCGGGTTACGCTCTCGGCGCGCAAGAAGCGTCGAACGGTCTCATCGTGTCGGCGTTCGGCGGACCCGAGCAAGACGAGATGCCGTACATCGTCGCGTACGATCCGCAGACGAAGGCGAGCCACGTGCTCGACGTGATGAGCTCGACGCTCGACGGCAAAGCCTTGCCCGCGACCATCGGCGCGGGCGTGCACGTCTTCAATCTCGATCCGAGCGGCGCGTGGGTTTCGTTCATCGTCGCCACGTCGCCGCAGCTCACGGTCTATGCGTGGAACGTCGCCGCCGGAGCCGTCACGGCGATCCCGCTCTTTCAAGGCAATCTCAATTACGGCGTGCTCGGCTGGGGCTCGTGGCTCGCCGCAACCGGAACGAAAGATTCATTCCAGTTCACGCAATTCGATTTCGCTTCGCCGGGCACGGCAGGTCCCGATCTCATCTCGCCGCCGCGCACGCCGGCGGAGAACGGCGTCGCGACCTCGGTCTCCTGGTGGAACGTGAGCACCGCGAAGGCCGCCCCGTTCATCGTCGAGTCGCTGCGCGAGCCGACGAACACCAACCCGTGGAACACGTGGGACGACGAAATCATCGCCGTCGAAAACGCCGGAGCGTCGTCGCGCGTGTGGCGGTTCGCGCACACGTTCAACACGTACACCGGCACGACGTACTCGGATGCGTTCTATTACCTCTTCATCCCGCGCGTCTCGCAAGACGGGCAGTTCGTGCTCTTCGACTCGAATTGGAACGCGTCGCTCGGAATGGACGCGCAGGCCGGGCAGCCGCGCACCGACATGTTCGTCGCGGCGCTTCCGAACGAGTGCGGCCCGTAGCTTGCGCGCCGGCGAAATGCGAGGGAACGTGTCGGCATGACGCCGACCCAGAAGAAGCTCGCGTTCGCCGTCGCCGCCGTGCTCGCCGTCGGCATGGTCGCCGACCACTTCGTTTCGTCGCACGAAACCGCGCGCGATCCGAAACAGCTCCTCGGCCGCGTGTGGTTCGATCACTTGCCGAAAAATCGCTCCGACGACGTGACCGTCGCGATTTGGTTCGGCGGCGGCATCGGGCTTTACGACAAAGGCTCGGCGTGGCGCTCGACGATCGACGTCTTCGAGTTCGAACGCCGCGGCAGCGCGCTCGATATGACATTTCTTCACGACAAGAAGCGCGCGAGCCCCAAGTTCGAAATCAAATCATGCGACGACAAGCCGCCGTTCGACGTCTGCGTGACGTTCGATGACGCGCCGCGCGGACCGAAGACGCTCTACGGTTTCGCCCACGACGACGAGATGGATCGCGCCGTCCCGTGGTCGCGCGACATCCTCGCCGCCGAAAAATCGCGCGCCGCCCTCGGCCGCTAATTCGGCGTCGTGCTCACCGCGACGGGATCGGGCTTCCACGTCCAATTGTCGAGGAGGACCGAGGAGTCGTAGTACTCGTCGCCCGTGTCCCAAATGAGGAGATCGATCGAGATGGTCTCGCCGGGCTTCACGGGAGCTTGCGTCGTGAGCCACCCGGTCATTCCGCCGCCGGTCTCGTTCGCCGCGCACGCGCTCTGATCGCCGACGTCATAGAAGCCCGTGCCCATGAGATCCGACGTGCCGCCCGAGCACGCCGCGGTTCCGGGCGTCGCTTGCTGCGCGCAGCCGGTCGCCGCGTTCGCCGGTCCGCACTCGCCGAAGAACCCGTTGTTCACGCTGACCGGGTTGTTCTTCGAGTCGAACGAAATGTTGTCCGCTGCGCCGTTGTTGAAGGCCGCGGATTTCAAATAAGCGATGAACGCATCGTTGAATGGGCTGCAAACGAACTCCGGCCATTCGCCGGATCCGAAATCGAAGTCGAACGAAAAGCCGTTTGCGTTCGCCGGTACTTTGATTTGAAGTTGCAAATCGGCGACGTCGTTGACGGCTTCGCCGTCTTGCGACGGGCAACCGGTGGCGCTCTTCGGAAAACCCGTTGGCGGCGTGCCGAGGCCGGTCATTTTGCATCCATACTTGAATGACGTGCCGGCCTTGCCCATGAAGCGCTGAGCCGTCGGACAACCGTCGGTCGGCTGCGCGTAACCCGAGCTGAGGACTCCGAACGCGCTTCCTTCGCGCGGCTTGAGCGAGCTTCCGAACGTGCCGAGGATGCTCGTTTGATGCGTGTCGGGCGGCGTCGCGTTGCCCACGCCTTGCGTGAACGTCGCCGAAACGACGCCCCACGCGCCGGCCGACGATTGCTGGCACAAGCCCATCGCTTGCGCCATTTGCATTGCGGTGCCGGTCGCCGGCAAGCTCGAGTCGCATGTCGCGACGTTGTCGACTTTGCCGTCGCCGTCGTCGTCGCACCCGTTGCCCGGAATGTCGTAGTTCGCCGGGTTCGGAACGCACGGCACCGCGCCGTCGCCCGGCCCGCCGCCGCCGTCGACCCCGCAGAACGCGCAACCGGCTTCGCCCGTGATCGGTCCGCCGTCGTTGCCCGGGCCGCCGCCGTCGCCGCCGAAGTCGGAGCCTTTGTTGCCGCACGCCAACAGAAACACGAGAGAGAGGAGAGCTCGCTTATTCATGTTCGCGCCGCGCACGGTAGCGCTTGGCCGGCGTCGAAGCATGAATATGAAATTTACATGTTCGCCAAAACGAGTGGGGCAAAGCGAGCCGCCGCGTTACGCGACGTAGACCTTCGATCCGATTGGCACTTCGCCCTTCGCGACGGCGAGGAGCATCACGTGCACCCGCGGCTCGCGCGGCGTTGGCTGAGCGAACGCGATCTGCGCGACAGCCGCGGCCGGAAGGATGGTCCCATCGGGCCGGTGGACCTCGACGGAAAAGCGCCCGCGCCGCACTTCCGCCGGCGGGAGAAATGGCGCGAGCACGAGCCCTCGCTCGCGGATCGCGAATGTGTCCTCGACGATCAAGAGCAGCGTCATGCGGAGAGTCTGTGGCACGCCTCGATGCATGAGATGAACGTGGTGCACGTCTGCGAGCCCCGACAAGTGCTCGCGGGGCACTGCGGGGAGGTCGCCTGCGCGCATCGAATCGTCGCGAGCGGCGCCGGCGGGCCGTCGGCCGCGCAGATCGCCGTCGACGCGCTGTCGCCGCACGGCTTCAGGCAAGCGTAGAGCAGGATCATCGGGCAGTCCTGGGCGTCGCCGCGACGAGCACGCTCGTCAAAGCCCATTGCAAGAAAGTCATGCGTCGATGAGTAGCAGAGGTCTCGCCGGTCACGCTTCGACGACGCGCTCGATCGCGCCGAGCGTCAGGGTGGCAGTGGAACGGCGATCGGCTCGAGCTTCTCTTCGCCGGCGCGGACGCCGAGCTAACCGCGTCACGCCGTCGCGTGAGCTCGGCCTCCCCGGTTTCAGTCGCATGCGCGCACATCGGACACCGCTTTTCACGTCGCCATCGTAACCGACCGGCGTGAAGTCGAGAGAGTGCCGAGACGGACCGTTCGACGGTACGCTTCCATCGTGGAGCCGTATCGCGTCACCGACGGAGCGTACTATTGGCGGCGAGACGTCAACACTATGGCGTTGAGCTCCCGTCCGTTCGTCGAGCGCGCGGCCGGCGTCGAAACTGGGCGCCGACTGAAATGGCAGACACGCAGCTTCGTGCGATCGATCGATTTCTTTCGACGAACATCCGCAAATTGCCGTCGCCGCCACGACGTAACTACTGGTACGCCCGGTGTGATTCGAACACACGACATTCGGCTTCGAAGGCCGACGCTCTATCCAGCTGAGCTACGGGCGCAGACGGGTGTTGATTAGCGCAATTGGACGCGGCGATCCACGCTTGTCGCTCACACGGCAAGCATCTTGCACCGCGTACGAGGATGCGAATGCCGAAGCGAATCCTCGTCGCGACCGATTTCAGTGACACGGCTGACGCCGCGTTCGATTACGCAGTCGAGCTCGCCAAGCAGCTCGGCGCGAAGATCACAGTGCTTCATGCGTACGACCTTCCGGTTTACGGATTTCCGAGCGGAGCGCTCGTCGCTCCGGTCGAGATGGCGACGCGCATCATGACCGCCGCGCAGCAAGCGCTCGAGAGCTCGTGCAAGCAGCGAGCGAATCGCGGTGTCGAGATCACGCCGGTCGTCACGCAAGGCCCCGCGTGGGAAGAAGTCCATCGCGTCGCCCAAGAGCAAGACGCCGACCTCATCGTCATCGGCACGCACGGCCGCAAAGGTCTCTCGCGCGCGCTCCTCGGGAGCATCGCCGAAAAAATAATCCGCACCGCGACGCGCCCGGTGCTCACGATTCACGGCGTTCACGAGGCGACGACGAAAAGCGAAAAGCCCGCGCACGCCCACGCGTGAGCTTCACGGGCTGAAGTTCTGCGTCGCCCAGCCGCCGAGCGCGCTGAACCCGCACGCGACTTTCGCGAAGTAGTCGGCGCTCATGTTCACGTAGTGACCGCACTCCTGGCCGCTCTGCCCGTAAAAATCGCAGTTCGTGCAGTTGGGGTCGTACGCGCCGCTGCATGCTGGGCAACCCGCGCAGTTCGGTTGATCCTTCTCGGCCCACATCGAGTCGAGACATTTCACGACCGCGCTCGCGCTGACGCCGTAACCGAGACATTCGTCTTGGCCGTTGCCGTTGCAGGTGGGGTACTTGCCCGCGAGCCACGCCTCGTGCGGGCTGTCGTCGGTTTCGTCGTTGGTCGCTTGCTCGTCGACGCATTGATCGATCGCGTCGCCGGTCCACAGCGCGTACGGCGCGTGGCCTTGGGTCGCGCGGAGCTTGTTGATCTCGTTCAAGCACGCCGTGCGCGCCGCGCCGAATCCGTCGCCCGACTCGATCGGGGCGGCGTCGGATGGGCCGGCTTCGTTCTTGGCGCCGGTATCGTTCGAGCCTGAGTCGATCGACGACGCGTCGGCGGGCCCGCTGTCGTCGTCACCCGTGCCGGGCGATCCGCTGCACGCAGCGAGCAGAACCGCACCCGCGAGGCCCACGCAGCGAACGTCCAGCATCCCTGCAGGCTAACTCAGTGCGGCGCGAGCGTCTTCAGACGATCGACGATGTGCGTCGTCGTCACCACGCGAATCACGATGAGCATGATCGTGTTGAACGCCGCGTGCGCCGTGATCGGCCCGATCAGCCGGCGGCGCGCGAGCATCGTGGCGGCGAACCACGCGCCCAAGAATGCCGTCTGGATGGTCGCCAGAATGCCCTCGTAAACGTGGCCCGCGCCGAAAATCACGCTCACCAAGAAGACCGCGAGGACCCACGAGCGGACGAGCGTCTTCATGCGCGGCACGAGGAACCCGCGAAAGGCGATTTCTTCGAACGCGGCCGCGACGATCGCCGCGAGCGCGAACTCGACGATCGAGCCTTGCTGCGCGATCGCGCCGAGCGTTTGCGTTCGCTGCTCGTTCTCGCGGTTCAAGATGCCGAGCATCATGCCGATGATGCCGATCGGAATCGCGACGACGATTTGCACGAAGAACGTGCCGACCGTGATCCAAACGGCGGCGAGGAGCTCGCGGCTCGCGCCCGCGCGCACCAGACCGATCGACGCTGCGCTCTGACCGTCGGCGCGCAAGAGGAGGAGCAAGAGCCCGATGACGAGCGCTCCGCGCGCCGCGGCCGCGACCACCAAGTGACGCGCGGCAAGCTCGCGCACGGCGCCGAGGCGGCGGTCGAAATGCGCGCGCGGCGCGACCTTCGGAATGTGAACCGGCAGCGTTTGCTCGGCGTGAGCGCGCAGCACGGTGACGGTCGTGTCCTCCGGGAGGTCGTCGCCGTGCGTGCGGCGCGTCAGGTCCGACGTCGCGTCCGCGCGATCGAGCGGCGCGCCGCCGAGCCCGACGATCCGATCGCCCGCGCGCAAGACTCCGTCG
Organism: Polyangiaceae bacterium; assembly: GCA_036488725.1. Taxonomy (GTDB): domain Bacteria; phylum Myxococcota_A; class Polyangia; order Polyangiales; family Polyangiaceae; genus DASXHD01. Next base: position 42,824 of record DASXHD010000048.1, read on the forward strand.
GCCGGCGAGCGCGGCGAGACCGACTCGACGTTCACGATGCCGCCCGCGATCGGCGGATCGCCCGGCTCGGCCGTGCCGTTCGCGACCCCGACGCCGAGCCGACGCGACGCGCCGAAATCCGGTCGCTCGATCGCCGCGGGCGCGACCACCGCGAGGACCACGAGGACCGTCGACAAGACGCGCGACACGACGCCGCCGTGAACGCGCGCCCACGGTCTCACGAGCGCGAGCGCCAACGCGAGCTCGACTCCGACGACGATGATCGCCGTCAGCATCGAGACGACGAACGCGTTGGCGGCAAAGACCAGCGCGACGAGCAGGATCATCTCCAGCACGATGCGCCAGCGCGAGGGCATCCCCACGAGGAACGCTTCGTCGGCTTTCGTGCGCCAGTCGCTCATGCGATCTTCAAGGCGCGACTTTGTGCACGACGACCGGCTGCGTCGGACCCGCGTCGCCCGCCGGGTCCTCCACGACGTACGTGACCGCGCCGCCGTTCGCCTCGTTACATGCAAAATACACGGATTTCTTGCCGGCGCCGTACGGGCTCACGACGCCGAGCCCCACCGCATCGGCCGGCGCGACGACGTCGAGCGGCGTGCTCTGCGCGATCGGCGCATCGCTCGCAACATCGAGGATCCCGGCGCTTTGGATCAGCGCGGGCATCTGCGGATCGCTGCCGCCCGCGCCGTCGAGCGCGATCACGACGCCGCCCACGTGAGTGAAGTTGGCGATCGTCGTGACCCACCCGCTCCCGATGCCCGCGAGCGTGCCCGCAGGTGCGCTCGACTGATCGTAAATCACGAGCACGTCGGTGTTCGCGGCGCTCATGCCCGGCGTCACGTCGGTCGGCTGCGTCGCCACCGTGTAACTGAGCGTGCGGCCCGCGCCCGCCGCTGCCGCGTTCAAGATCGCCTTCACGTTCGTGACCGCTCCGCCCGCCGCGTACTCTTCGTACGAGCGCACGCGAATCGTCGACGCGGTCGCGAGCAAGAGCGCGTTGCCGAGCACGCGCGCCTGCGCCGCGCTGTAGCTCGTGCCGTAATCGTGACCGATCACGACGAAGCTCCCGGGCACGCCGCCTTGGCACTTGCTGTTCGAGCAAAGGAGCGACGGACACACGATGCCGCACGCGCCGCAGTTGAACGGGTCGCTCGTGGTGTCGACGCACGTGGCGCTACACAACGTGAGCCCGTCGTCGCACGTGAACGCGTCGACGATGACGTCGCTCGGCGCGTCGCTCGGCGAATCGTCCGGCGCGTCCGGGTGCGTGACGTCGCGCGGCGCCCCGTCGTCGGATCCGTCATCGGGAATCGTCGCGTCGCCGTCGACTCCGCCGTCGAGCCCGGCGTCGCCCGCGAGCACGCACGTGTCGTCGTCTTGCACGTACCCGGCCGCGCACTCGCCGCCGACGAGCGCGTTCTCGCGCCCGCATCCGAGAAGAAGACACAAGAGAGCGAGTCGACGCTTCACGGCTTGGCCTCCTCGGTCGACTGCGTCTTCGTGATGATGAACTCGACGCGGCGATTCTGCGCGAGCGCTTCGGCGTCCCAACCCGGCGCGCGTGGCTTGGTGTCGCCGAACGCTTCGGTCGTGAGCCGCGAAGGCTCGACGCCGAAATGAATGAGGAGGTTTCGCACCGAGTCCGCCCGCGCGCGCGAGAGAAGCTCGTTGTGCTGCTCGGTCCCCGTCCGATCGGCGTGCCCAAGGATGTGCACCTCGAGGATGTTCGGGTTGTCCTTGATGAGGTCGGCCACCTTCTTCACGAGGGGCCAGCTCGCGTGGTGAACGCGCGGATCATCGGTCTCGAAGTGGATGATCTCGTCGAGCAAGATCCGATCGCCCACGATTCGAGCGGGACCTGCCGACGGCGGGCACCCGTTCGTTTTCGGATCGTCGGTGTGCACGCCCGGGACGTCGGGACACGCGTCGTCGGCGTCGAGGATGCCGTCGTGATCGCGATCCGGCGGGGGAGGCGGAGGCGGCGGTGGTGGCGGCGGCGGCGGAGGCGGCGGTGGTGGCGGCGGAGGCGGCGCTTTCGGAGGCGGCGTTTCGGCGCCGAGACCGATGGCGATGCCGATCGAGAGGATGTGCGCGTCGCCCGGATCGAGGCTCGATCCGACCTCGAAAATTTGCGTGTACCCTACATACGGTCCGAGATCGAAGCGGCCCGCGCCCACGCGAAAATCCCAACCGACGTGCGCGTCGAAGCTCGGGCGCGCGAGATCGCCGGTCGGCGCGACGCCGCCGTTCACGTCGAGCCACAAGCCGCCCGGCTTGCTCGTGAAGGGCCGCAGACGAACGCCGAGCATCGCGCCGAAACCGACGCCGACGCCCCTCGGCGCGAGCGTTGGATTCGCGGGCGCGGCTCCCGCAGCGAGCACCGTCCCCGAAAGCTCCGCTTGAACCCCAATGGGTTTCGCGAGCGGCAGCTCCACGGCGACCGCCGCTTGTCCGCCGAACCCGAGCTCCGATTGTTGCGGCTCGCCGACCGCGTGCGCGACCCCGAGCGCGCCATGCACGCGGGGGCTCTCGAGCGCCCAGGCGCTCGACGCAAACGAGAAGCAAAGCGCGCCCAATAGAAGACGCATCGGCGCAGATGCTACGCGACCTCGCCTCACCACGCGAATTCCGGAAAAGGGGGCGCCGGTTTCGCGAACAAATAGCCCTGCAAGAGATCGCACCCGAGGTCGACGAGCGCGTCGCGCTCGGCCGCCGTCTCGACTCCTTCGGCGACGACGGTCGCGCCCATCTCGTGGCAGAGCGTGACCATCGACATGACGATGCTGCGTCGCGTGCGGTGCGTGTCGATGCCGCGCACGAGCTCCATGTCGAGCTTCACGACCTCGGGCTCGAGCAGCGTGAAGCTCGTGAGGCCGGCATAGCCCGCGCCGAGATCGTCGACGGCGATGCGGTAGCCGAGATCGCGAAGCGCGCGCACGCGGCCGCGCACGTCGTCGACGTCCTCGAGGCTCGCGCGCTCGGTGATTTCGAGCACGACGCGCGTCGCGATGCGCGAGAGCGGCGCGTCCGAAGCGAGGAGCATGTCGTCGGCGAGCTCGCTCGCGTGGAGGTTCACGAACAGCGTCGCCGAAGCGCCCGCGCCTTCGATCGGCTCCGCCGCGCACGTCCGCACGCGCTCGCCGAGCTTGTGCACGCGCCCGAGCCGCTCGGCTGCTTCGAGCACGGCGCCAGGGTGCGGAAGCGCAGGCTCGCGCGTCCGCATGAGCGCTTCGTAGCCAAAAAGGCTGCGATCCGCGACGCGCACGATCGGCTGATACGCCATCCAGAGCGTCCGCATCGCGCGGCCGAAGACGACGTCGAGCCCGACCCGATCGCCCGCGCGCGCGTGATCGCTATCGAGCGCCGTCATCGCGTCGCGTTTGGCGCGCGCCAACTTCGACAAGCTCACCGCGCGCGAGATGAGCCCGCGCAAATGATCGATGTCGAACGGTTTGGTCACGTACCCGAACGCGCCGAGCTCGATCGCCGTGATCGCCGACGGCATGTCCGGCGCGCCGGTGAGAAGGAGCACGGGTACTTCGAGATCGAGCTCGCGAATCGCGCGCAGGAGCCCGATGCCGTCGAGCTTCGGCATGACGACGTCGCTCACGACCACGTCGAAACCCCCATCGCGAAACGCTTCGATCGCGAGCGCCCCGTCGGCCACGATCGTCACGTCATAAGGGAGCGACGCGAAAATTCGCTGTAAGAGCCGGCGCCCGAGGTCGTCGTCTTCCGCGACGAGGATCCGCGGACGGCCGACTTCGTCATCGACCATCTGACTCGATGGTGGCCGGCCCGAGCGTGCGTGTCGATACACCCTAGGGTGTAGACGCCTTTCCAATGGGGCTAGAACGCCGATTCAGCGAAACGCCGGCTGCGCGAGCGCGGGAGCCTCCGAGTCGAGCGTGCGTTTCGCTTCGGCGCGCGGGCTCAGACGCGCTCCGCGCCCGACGTATTCGACCGTTTCGAGCGGCAGCTTTTGGAGAAGCTCGGGACGCTGCGCCGCGCCCTCGACCGCGTTCGCCATGAACGAGAGCGACGCGGCCATCGTCATCAGAACGCCGATTTGGTCGGGCGTGAAGCCGAGATCGAGCTCCACCGCCGCGCCTGCGCCGACGATGTTCACCGGGAGCTTTTTGCGAGCGACGAGCGCTCGCTCGATCGCGCGCATCGTCTTCCAGTGCGGTCCGTCGGTGCGTCCGCGTTCGCGCAAGCTCTTCTCGAGGGCGACGACGCGTTCGTCGATCGGGCGGTACGGCACGCCGAAGCCGAAGAAGCGCCCGCCGCTCGCGAGATGACGCTCGACCTCGACGTCGATTTGCGCGTCGGTCGCGTCGTCGCCGAGCGCGCGGCGGAAGTCGACGAAGAGCTGTGCCGCAGGAGCCGCGGGATTCGGACCGATCATGCCTCCCTCGAGCGCCATGTGCGCGCACGCGTAAGCGAGCCGGCTGCTTCCGTATGCGGAGGCAAGGCGCGCGATCTTCAGCGGCCAAATGCGCGGGTCCGCCGCGGTGAAGCACACCGCGACATCGTCGAGCACGCGCGCGTCCTCTGCCGAGACGCGCGGGCCGCCCGCGGCGAGGCCGAGCGCGGACATGAACGAGTCGCGTCCGGCCATGTCGGCGCCGACGCGCAACCCGAAGAACGTGTTGTCGCCCCATTCGGCGCGCGCGACGCGCGTGGGAAGCTCGAGCTCTTTCATGATCGCGCTTCCTCGTAGACGAACTTCGGGAGGTCGAGCGGATACGAGCGGTGATCGCCCGGCGTCGCGGCGAACGCTTCGGCGCACGTCGTCGCCAGACCGGCGACGCAGAGCGCGCACTCGATCTGCTCGCGCGTGCGCACGCCGCACGCGAGGAGGACGGCCAAGAGCGCCGCGTCGAGACCGAGATCGTAACCGAGCGCCGGGACGCGCGCGACGAACGCGCCGAGCGCGCGTCGCAGCCGGCCGACGGCATCGCGTTCGGCCTCCGATCGCGGAGCGAGGCGCGCGGCCATGCCGTTCAGCGATCCGACGACGAGCCGCGGAATCGCCGGCTCGAGATCGTCGTAAATTTTTCTCGCGCGCTCGGCGAGGGTCGTCGCGGCGACGGCCTGGATACCGCTCGTCCGCGCGCCGCAAACTCGCGCCAGGGTCGCGGCATGCGCGGGAGCCTCCAGCACCGAAATCGCCGAGCCGAAAATCATCGCGACGTCGAACGCGCGTCCCGCGGCTTCGTCCGGAGCCTCGCCAGTGAGCGCGATCAAGACGCTCTCGCCGAAGCGATAATGACGCGCGAGATCGTTCTGCACGTCGAACCCGTGCAGGCGCGGCGCGGGGCCCGGCTCGACGATGCGAGCGCGGAGGTGGGTGGGCCAGTCTCGGTCTTCGATGGGTCCAGTCGTCATGCGCTCCCCCTACGGACGCGCCGTGCGGTCGATTAAGCCTCGTGATGTTCTTCTCGCGAGCAGGCTGAATTTCGTGCTCCAATCGTCCGTACTACCGGCGATGAGCGCATCCGAGGTCAAGACCGTACCGCCGCCGGGGGGCGGCGACTTGAACCTGGCGATCCTCAATCCGATATTCGGTTGGATCGAGAAAACCCACGGCCGCGAAGCCCTCTCGCGCGTGGTCGAAGCGTCGGGCCTCGAGGCGGACGCGGCCGCCAATCCGAAGCGCTGGATCCTCCTCTCGCAGTTCGAGAACATCCTCACGTCGGTTCGCGAGCTCGCCGGGTCGGACGCCGAGTTCATGAAGGCCTGCGCGTACGACATGGTGAAGTTCTACGGGCCGCTCGCGCTCGTCTTTCGCGCGGCCACGCCGCTGACCAGCTACGGGCTCCTCGCGCGGACGGTTCATTTCGCGAGCCGCATCTCGAGCTACGAAATCGCCAACTCGTCGCCGCGCTCGGTGACCCTCCGTTATCGCAGCACCAAGGCGGAGAGCCGGCTCATGTGCCTCTCGCGTCAGGCGCAGCTGCCGATGCCGCTCCTTTTCTGGAAGCTCGCGCCCTCGACGTTCACCGAGTCCAAGTGCATCGCGCGCGGCGACGATTGCTGCGAGTACCGCATTCGTTGGAGCGAGCCGTTGCCTTGGCGGCTCCCGCTCCTCGGGGCGTTCATCGGCGCGCTCGGCGCGGGTGTGGCGTCTTTTGCGCACGCGCCCGCGCACGCGGGGTGGACTTTCGCATTCATCGGCACGTGCATCGGCGCGACCCTCGCGTTCCGCAATCAGTTGAAGCAAGCGCACGCGTTTCACATGGAAACGACCGAGGCCGTCGGCGTCGCGGTCAAAGAGCACCAAGAGGCCGTCGAAGACATCATCAAGCTCCATCATCGCCAAGAGGCCTTCAACTCTCTCCTCGCCGAGCGTATCGATGCGCGCACAGCGACCTTGGAGGCGATGGTGAACGAATTGAAATCCCGCGACGCGCGGAGCGAAGTGGCCCTGAAGACCGCGACCCACGACATGCGCAACCCGCTGCAGGTCGCGCTTTTGAACGCGCAGGCGCTCGAGAGCGAAAACGATCCCGAGGTCCGTGCCATCGCGAAGCTCATTCAAGACAGCGTGCTCAGCGTCGAAGCGCAGATGAAGCGCCTGCTCGCGATCGCGCAGGCGGCCGACAAGGCGTTCGAGATTCACAACAAGCCGATGGACGTCGAGCGCTTCACCGAGCGCGTTCGTCGCAACCTCCAAGCGCTCGTCATCGCGCGCGACATTCGCACCAGCACGTTCCGCACGCGCGAGGGGCCGGATTCGATCGAGACCGACGTCATGCTGTTCGATCGCGTAATCGACAACTTGATTTCGAACGCGGTGAAATACACCGAGCGCGGGAGCATCGTCGCCGAGGTCGGCGGCACGCCCGGGCACCTCACGTTCAAGATTTCGGACACCGGTCGCGGCATCAGCCCGGAGCGCCTCGAGAAGGTGTTCGTCGGCGGTCAGCGTGACGCGCGCCCGCTCCTCGGCGAGAGCCACGGCATCGGACTTTCGAGCGCGATTCGGCTGCTCGACGAGATCGGTGGGCGGCTCGAAGTGATGAGCAAGCCTGGCGTCGGCACGACCATTTGGGCTCACGTGCCGATCGAACCGCCGAAGCGCGGCAAAGGGCTGCGTTCGATCGACGCGGGCGAAGTGCTCCGCCGCGTCGTCACGATTCGACAGGCCGCCAATCAGTAGCGCGAAGCGCCGAGCCAACCCGCGGCGATCGCGAGCTCGACGGCGGCGTCGACCGCGTAGGGGCGTCCGATTTTTCCGCGCGCCGCGTAGAACGACTCGACCGCTGCGATCGCCGTGGCAGTCGTCAGGCCGAGCGTTCGCGCCGGCTCGCGCCGTCCGCTTCGCATGAGCGAAAGACCCACGCACGCGAGGATCGCGCCGTTGGCTTTCACGAGCCACTTGTCGCGCTTGCGGCCGGTGACCGCTTCGAACGAGCGCAAGTGGACGATCGGCCAAAGGCCGCTCGCGAAATAAAGGGCGCCTTGCGCGAACGCGAGACGCCTTTGCCAACGCTTGGGCTCGGCGGCCGGCTCTTCTTCGACCTCTTCCTCGTGGCAGGGCGCGCCGGCGTGGAGACCGGTGAACGACGGCGGGTCGCTCGCGGGGAAAGATTCGGCGCTCGCCTCATCGACGAGGTCGATTCGGAACGAATCGTTGGTCATGATCACCTCTTCACCATTTTTGCTGCAAAGAGGGTTCCGCCCTTATGCGCCTCCCGGTCGGGCCGTAGAGGGGGGCGCCATGCCCGACGCATCAGGTTCAACCATCACGCTCAAGCGTGCCCTCGACGTTTTTTTGCAGTACCTCGTTGCCGAGGGCGCTCACGTCGTCTTCGGCGTGCCCGGTGGGCTCTTGCATCCCTTCTTCGAAGGGGTCGAGCGTCATCCGCAGCTTCGCCTCGTCGTGACCAAGCACGAAGAAGGCGCGGCCTTCATGGCCGACGGATACGCACGGACGACGCGCAAGCTCGCCGTCTGCGCGGGAACGGCCGGGCCGGGAGCGACCAACTTGCTCACCGGCGTCTCGTGCGCGTTCGCCGACGGCGTGCCGATGCTCGTCATCACGGGCCAGGTCCCGTCGCACGCGATCGGCCGCGGCGCCGCGCAAGAGACCGCCGCGACCGACATGGACATCGTCGCCATGTTCAAACCGGTCACGAAATATTCGGCGGCCGTCGAGTCGCCGGAGCGTCTCGCGCAACATCTTCGTCGCGCGCTTCGACTCGCGCTCACCGGACGGCCCGGCCCCGTTCACTTGAACGTGCCGGTCGATTTCTGGAGCAAGCCCGCCGACGAAATTTGGTTCGACCCGAAGACGTATCGTCCGACGACGCACCTCTTCGATCGCGCCGCCGTCGCCGCAGCGGCGGAGCAGCTCCTTCGCGCGAAAAAGCCGACCCTCCTCGTCGGTTCCGGCGTCGTCACATCGGGCGCCGAAGAGCACGTGCAGACGCTCGCCGAGCTCCTCCAAGCGCGCGTCGCGACGTCGCCGCGCGCGAAGGGCGCGCTCGCCGAAGACCATCCGCTCTCGATGGGCGTCCTCGGCTTCGCCGGTCACAAAGAAGCGCGCAAGACCATGCTCGGAACCGACGTCGATCTCCTCTTCACGATCGGCGCGTCGCTCAACGAGACGACCACGTTCAACTGGAACCCGAGCCTCCGCAACGGCAAGACGCTCATCCAGCTCGACATCGACGCCGATCGCATCGGTCGCAGCTACCCGGTCGACGTCGCGCTCGTCGGCGACGCGCAGACCATCTTGGTCGAGCTCGTCTATCACATCCATCGCGCGATTCGCGAAGGCGCGACGCCCGCGTCGGTGTGGCCGAGCGAGCCCGCGCTCGAGCGCGGTCACGAACGCTACGACCAGCCCGCGCTCCGCACGAGCGACGCCATCCCGCTGACGCCGCAGCGCTGGCGCTCCGATTTGCAAGAGGCGCTCCCCGAGGACGCGACGATCTTTTCGGACATCGGCGGGCACATGCTCTTCAACATCCACGAGCTGTGCATCAAGAAGGGCCAGAGGTTCGTCATCAACCTCGGCTTCGGCTCGATGGGCCATGGCACGTGCGCGCCGATCGGCGCCGCGCTCGCCTCGAAGCGACCCGTCGTTTCGATCATCGGCGACGGCTGCTTCACGATGAACGGCATGGAGCTCCTCACGGCCGCCGAGTACGGCGTGCCGGTCGTGTGGATCGTCGAGAACAACCAGATGCACGGCATCACGTGGCACGGGAGCAAGCTCGTCTCCGGCGGCAAACCGATGGAGGCGATTCGTTACAAGCGCTCGATCGAGATCGCCGCGATCGCCCGCGCGATGGGCTTGCCGGCGTGGGTCGTCGACCATCCGGGACAAATGCAAGACGTCTTGCGAGAGGCGCTTCGCATGGGCGCGCCCGCGCTCATCGAGGTGCGCGTCGACGGCAGCATCTCGCCGCCGCTCGGCGACCGCGCGAAGACCGTCGCGGGCTTCAAGGGCCACGAAACTTGAGTGCCTAAACGGCCATCCAAAAATCGCCGAGCTTGCGCACGATGAAGCGCGCGGGCTCGCCGTCGCGACGAATGCGGTACGTGCGCGCGATCGACGTCAGCTGCGATGCCCACGCGTACGCCGCGGGCGCGTCGTGCGTGCCCACGACGACGTAACCGCCGTAGATGCGCGCTCGGCGACGTTCGTCGGCGAGCCGCGCGAAGCGCCTGAGCCAGCGTTTCAGCGCGACCTGCTGGCGCGGGTCGTCCGCCGGCTCGCCGAACGCGCGCGCGTGGCCGACGAAGAGAAACGCGCGCCCGCTCGTCCGCCGCATTCGCAAGACGTCGGGCCAGTGGCTCGTGTCGCCCGCGAGCGCGGCCGCGTGCTCGTCGAAGCGAAGCTCCGCCGCGAGCCCGACCAGCGCATGCACGATCGCGACGTGCTGCTCGCGCATCGCCGAGGCGAGCATCGATGCCTGCCGTTCGTCGACATGCCGCATGCGGGTTGCGCCGGAGCGTACACGCCTTGTACGTTGCGCGCGTGGCGTTTCGTTTTCCGAAAGAAGAAGCACCCGCGCCGCGCTCGCGACCGCGTCGTCCGAGCATCGCCGCGGTGCCGAGCTACGAAGCGCCCGAGGTCTTCGCGCACGTCGCCATCCGCAAAATCGCGCGCGCGCTCCCGCCGCTCGAACGCGTGTATTCTGCAATTCGCTTTTCGATCCTGCGGCCGAAGCTCCTGAGCGTCATGGACCTGCTGCTGCCGGACGAGGGGCGCATCCTCGACGTCGGGTGCGGCTTCGGTTTGTTCGCCGCGTACTTCGGCCAAACGCACCCGCGCCGATCGATCGTCGGCATCGATCCCAACGCGCGTCGCGTCGCGATGGCCGAGCGCGTCGCGCGCTCCATCGGCCTCTCGGGCCACAGCTTCGTCGCCGGCGACGTCCGCGACGCGCAGCTCGAAGGCCCGTTCGACGCGGTCTACATGCTCGACGTCATGCACCACATCCCGGCCGACGCGCAGCGCGGCGTGCTCGAGCGTCTGCACGACATGCTCGTCCCCGGCGGCGTGCTGCTCATGAAAGACATCACGACCGAGCCGCACCACCAGCTCCTCTTCACCGAGGTTCTCGATCGCGTGATGGTCGGCTGGCACGAGCCGCTCGCGTACCGCCATCACCGCGCGTGGGGCGAGCTCCTCACCGAAATCGGTTTCCGCGTGCGCATCGTCCGCGTGCCGGACGTGCTCCCGTACCCGCACGTCGTGATCTCGGCGACCAAAGCCTGAACAGCATCGCTCGTGCCATGCGGCGCGACTGCGAGCGATGATTAAGTTTTGTTTCGAGGACGGGGACCGCCATGACCGCGCTGCACTATTTGTTTGCGTGGGCGAACGCGCCGTACACCGTAGCGGCCGGCATCGCGATTCTCTTCGCGCTGTTGCAAGCGTCGGGGCTGCTTGGCCTCCTCGCGGGCGGCGGAGACGATCACGATGTCGACGCGGACGCCGACGCAGATGCCGACGCCGATCATGACGTCGATCACGATCACGACGCCGACGCCGACGGCGAGCGCGGGATCGGAGCGTTCCTTTTCGGGCCGCTCGGGATCGGAAAGATCCCGTTCTCGATCGTCTGGCAGACTTACGCGCTCGTCTTCGCGATCAGCGGATTCTTGCTGAATTTGGCTGCGATCCGCGCGGACGGGACTGTGCCGCTCTTGACGCTCGCGTGGACGTTCCCCATCTCTCTCATGTCGGGATATGCGGCCGTCGCGACGCTCGCGAAGTTGCTCGGGCCGGTGCTCTCTTCGAAAGATCAAGAAGCGACGACGCGCAAAGAGCTGGTCGGTCAGGTCGGCGTCGTGATCTCTTCGCGCGTCTCGCCGGAGTTCGGCGAGGTTCGCGTGAAAGACAAATCGGGTCTCGAGCTTCGGGTCGTCTGCAAGTTGGCGGACGGCGAGCGCGTGCCCCAAGAGCGCGAGCAAGTGGTGTTCGTCGACTGCGACGACGAGGGCAAGCTCCTCGTCAGCCCGCTCGACGACGCGGCTCGCTAGTTGCAACTCCAACCATCACCGACCTCTTACGAGACTGGAGAAGGGAACAATGTTGTCCATGGATACAAGTACGATCGTCATCGGGATCAGCGTGGCCGCAGGGCTCGTCTCGCTGGTCTCGATTTTCACGGTTCTCTCGCGTTTCTATCGGCGCTGCGGCGCCGACGAAGCGCTCGTGAGGACGGGCTCCGGCGGCAACAAAGTCGTCATCGGCGGCGGCGTGCTCGTGTATCCGATTCTCCACCAGCTGCTTCGCGTTTCGCTGCGAAGCGTCAAGCTGAGCGTGGAGCGCGAGGGCAAGAACGCGCTCGTCACCGCCGACAAAATCAAGGCGAACGTGACGACCGAGCTCTACATCAAAGTGGAGCCGATCGGCGAAGACGTGCTCGCCGCCGCTCGCTCGTTCGGCGAGCGCAACCTCGACGAGCGCGTCATCGCCGACCTCATCGAAGGCAAGCTCACTGACGCGCTCCGCAGCGTCGCGGCGAACCAAACGTTCATGGCGCTCCACGCGAACAGGAAGCAGTTCGCCGAGCGCATTCAAGAGGTCTTGAGCGAGGAGCTGAAGAAGAACGGCCTCACGCTCGAGAACGTCTCCATCACCGCGTTCGCGATGGTGCCGGTCAAGGATCTCGATCCGCAAGACGTGTTCGACGCCGAGGGTCTGCGCGCGATCACCGAGAGCGTGCAGACCAACCGCGAGATGACCAACCGCATCCAGCGCGAGAAGGACAACCAGATCCAGGCGCAGAACGTCACCGCGCGCAAACGTCAGCTCGAAATGGAGCAGGACCAAAAGCAGGCCGAGGCCGATCAGGTGCGCAAGGTCGCCGAGTATTCGGCGATTCAAACCGCCGAGACGTCCAAAGCGGTCTTCATCCAGGAGCAGATGCGCGATCTCGCGTCGCTCGAGAAGCAGCGCGCGGTCGAGACCGCGAAGATCGAGCAGGAAAAGGCCGTCGCGGTGGCCCTCGCGGGCAAGCAGCGCGCCGAAGCCGAAGCGCACATCGAAGCCGAGAAAGGTCAGCAGGCCGCCGAGATCGCGAAGCAACGCGTGATTCAGGCCGCCGAGATCGAGCGCGAGAAAGTCATCGAGGCCTCCGCCATCGACAAGGAGAAGACCGTCGAGGTCGCGCGCATCGGAAAACAGATCGCGATCACGCAGAGCGAAGAGCAAGAGGCCCGCGCGCAAGCCGCGAAGGCGCTCGCCCTCGCCGAGCAGGAGAAAGCGAAGCAGGCCATCATCACCGTCGAGACGACCGCGAAAGCGGAGCGCGAGAAGGCGATGCAGGTCATCCAAGCGCAAGCCGACGCCGAAGTGCAAAAGGCGCTCGCCGAGGCGCAATCCGCGGTCGCGCGCAAACAAGCCGAGGCGACGGTTTCGGCGGCGAACGCCGAAGCGCACAAAGGCGAGATGCAAGCGCAAGTGCGCAAGAAGCTGCTCGACGCCGAGAACGCGATCAGCGCGCGCGTCATGCTGCGCGAAATCGCGCTCAAGGCACTCGAGGTCGCGCCCGAGCTCACGCGCGAGCTCATGTCGCCGGCCAAGGCCATCACCGAAATCAAAGTGCTTCAGACGAGCGGCATCGGCGCGCAAGGCACGAGCGCGTCGGGAACCGCGCCGGCGCTCGGCGCGATGTCACCCGTCTTGAAGACGGTGCTCGAAGCCGGCGCCGCATATCCGCTCTTGCGCGAGCTCATGAGCTTCGCGCAAGTCGACAAGAGCAAGCTGACCGAAAGGGCGAAGAGCGCGCTCGGCGAGCTCGGGACCGAATTGAGCACGGCAATGACGGAAGCGAAGGGCGAACCGGAGGTCATCGAGGTCGTCCCGCTCTCGAACGGTGTCCATCATGTCGACCCTGCTGAATAGTGGTTTGGCCGCGCTCGTCGTGGGCGGCGCGCAAGGAAATGGATTTTCCTACGCGTCGCTCAAGACGGCGCTCCGTGACGGCGTGGCGCGCGATCCGCTCGACGCGCTCGTCGTCACGGTGCTCGGGGGCTCGTTTCTCTTCTACGTCGCAGAGAAGGACGTGAACCCGAAGGTGAAGACGTATTGGGACGCGCTCGTCTACGTCTCGACGTGTCTCTCGGTCGGCTACGCGGACATCTTCGCGAAGACGCCCGAAGGCCAAGCGATCGCGACGGCGCTGATGACCGTCGGCCCCGCGATGGCGGCGAAAGCACTCGACCAACCGAGCGCAGAGCAAAACGACGAGGCGCTAGCGGTGCAGAAGACCATCGCAGAGAAGCTCGATGCGATTCTGACCGAGCTCAAGAAATGAGGCTCAAACCGACAACGCCCGCTCGACCAACGGGATTCTGTCTTGCCCCCAGAAGAGCTCCTCGCCGTCGATGATCCAAGTCGGCGCACCGAAGACGCCGCGCTTCACGGCCTCTTCGGTCGCGTCGATCAGGGCGCGCTTGATCTCCGGCTGCTGCGTGCGCGCGAGCACTTCGTCGGCGCCCTCGCCGATGAGCGCACGGAGCGTCGCGTCGTCGGTGATGTCCTTGTCCTCGGCCCAGTAAGCGCGAAATGTTTTTTCGCGAAACGCGCCGCGCCGCTCTTCCGGTAGCGCGAGGTACGCGCGGAGCGCCTTGAGCGAGTTGGTCGGAAAGCGGGAAGGAAACTGAAATGGCACGCCGTAGTGATCGGCCCACCGCTTCAAGTCCTTGAACGTGTGAAGGCGCTTCGCTTCGCTCCACGTCAGCACGGGCGCGTCGACTTGGCCGATCGACTTGAACACGCCGCCGAGCAGCATCGGCTTCCACACGAGCTTGGCCCCGGTGCGCGCCGCGAGAGCGTCGGCCTGCGTCGTGCCGAGGTAAGCGAACGGCGAAGAGAAGTCCCAGAATATTTCGAGCGTGTGCATGAGGCCCTCAGAGTCGTCCGCGCGCGGCGTCCAATCGCAGCTTCCACACGACGCCGATCGCTTCGGCGAAAATGCGGCGGCTCATTTTCGAGTAACCGGCGCGGCGGTCGACGAAGACGACGGGCACTTCGACGATTTTCAGTCCGCGGAGGTGCGCGCGATACGTCATCTCGATTTGGAACGAGTAGCCGTTCGATCGAACGCGCTCGAGATCGATCGTCTCGAGCGCGCGACGCGTGAACGCTTTGAAGCCCGCCGTGAGATCGCGCACGCCGAGGCCGAGGATGGTCCGCGCGTAGAGCGACCCGCCTTTGCTGAGCGCGTGCCGGCCGACGCCCCAACCTTCGACGCCGCCGCCCGAGACGTTGCGCGAGCCGATGACGACGTCGGCCCCGTCGTCGAGCGCGCGGAAAAACTTCGGAAGGTCCTTCGGGTCGTGCGAAAAGTCGGCGTCCATTTCGAAGAAGCGATCGAAATCGTGCTGCAGGCCCCAGCGAAATGCGTCGACGTACGCGGTCCCGAGGCCGAGCTTGCCGGGCCGATGCATGACGTGGACGCGCGCGTCCTTCGAGGCCAGCTCGTCCGCGATTTCGCCGGTGCCGTCGGGCGACGCGTCGTCGACGACCATCACGTCCGCCTCGGGCACGGCGGCGCGTACGCTCGCGACGAACGTCGGCAGATTTTCGCGTTCGTTGAACGTGGGCGTGACGATCAGCGTCTTCAACGACGCCCGACTGTATCACGACGATGGTATTCTCGGGCCGTGGTCACCAAGAGCGACGTCCCCCCGGTCACGATCGAAAAACTTCGATCGAAGACCGTTCGGCGTGGGGTCGAGGAGCTCGAGGAAGCGCTCGCCCACCAGACGCGCATCTCGTCGGCGCTCCGCGAAATCGGTCAGGCGCTCGGCACGACCATGGACCTCGATCAGGTCCTCGAGCTCATCTTGGTGAAAATCACCGAGGCGGTCGACGCCGATCGCGCGACGCTCTACTTGCTCGACGACGGCAAGGGCGAGCTCGTGTCGCGCATCGCGCACGGCAGCGACGTGCGATCGATTCGGCTCGCGCTCGGCGAGGGCATCGCGGGCCACGTCGCCAAGACCGGCCGGCCCATCACGGTGCGCGACGCGTACAAAGACCCGCGCTTCTCGGCGCAGTGGGATCTTCTCTCCGGTTACAAAACGCGCAGCATCCTCGCCGCGCCGCTCAAAAACCACCTCGGCAAGACCATCGGCGTCGTCCAGGTGCTCAACAAGAAGACCGGCGAGTTCACCGAGGACGACGCCGATTTGCTCTCGGCGATCGCGACGCAAGCGGCCGTCAGCATCGACAACTCGCGCCTCTTCCTCGAGACGGTGCAGAAGAACATCCAGCTCGTCGAGACCAAAGAGCAGCTCCTCCATCGCGTTCGCGATTTGAAGTTGCTGTTCTCGCTCGAGAGCGCGATGGCGCGTGCGCACTCGCTCGAGGAGCTCTTCATGGCCGTGCTCGGCGAAGCGATGCGCTCGTGCGAGGCGCGCGCCGCCGCGGTCGCGCTGCGCGAGCCGGGCGAGAGCGAAGGCGAGGAGAGCGCGTTTCTCTACCTCGTCGACGACAAGCACCGAAAGCTCCGCCGCTTCCCGCTGCGCGAAGGGCAGGGCCTCATCGGCTGGTCGATGGCGAACGCCGAGGTGGTCATCGCCGCCGACGCGCCGAAGGACGAACGCACCGACAACGCGTTCGACGAGCTCGTCGGCTTCCACTCTCAGACCGCGCTCATCGTCCCGCTCGAAGGCGAAGACCGCGCGACGATGGGAGCGATTGCATTATACAACAAACGCGATCACGCCGGTTTTTCGGGCGAAGATCGCTCGTTGCTCGAGCTCATCGCGGCGAACGCGTCGACGGCGATTCGCCTTCAGATGGCGCGCGAGCAGCACGAGCGCGAAGAGCGACTCACGACGATCGGCCGGCTGCTGTCGGCGGTCATCCACGACTTGAAGACGCCGCTCACCGTCATCAGCGGCTACGTGCAGCTGATGCAAGCGGCCGAGTCGAAGAAAAAACGCGCCGACTACGCCGAGCAAGCGCTCAAGCAATTCGATCACATCTCGGCGATGCAGCGCGAGGTCCTCGAGTTCGCGCGCGGCGAACGCAACGTGCTCGTGCGCAAGGTCTACCTCCAGAAATTTTTCGAAGAGGTGCGCGCCGCGATCGAGCCGCAGCTCAAACGCGACGGCATCGAGCTCGTCATCGACTTGCAAGACAAGGGGACCGCGCGCTTCGACGAAGGAAAAATTCTCCGCGTCGTGCACAACCTCGCGCGCAACGCGGTCGAGGCGATGGCGTCGCAGGGCGGCGGTCGTTTTTCGATTCGCGTGACGCGCGCGAAAAAAGGCGAAGAGGACGAAGAGCTCGTCCTCACGTTCAGCGACACCGGCCCGGGCATCCCGAAAGAAATCGAGCACCGCGTCTTCCGCTCGTTCGTGACCGCGGGGAAAAAAGGCGGCACCGGCCTCGGCCTCGCCATCGTGAAAAAAATCGCCGAAGACCACGCCGGCCGCGTCTCGGTCCGCTCGACCAAACGCGGCGCCACCTTCGAGCTCCGCCTCCCGCAACACCAGAGAGAATGAACAGGAAGATCAGAAGGTCACAAGTCCGGCAGAAAGAGTTTTTTTTGAAAAAATTCTCTCTTTCGCCTTCTGAGCTCCTGATCTTCCTGTTTCTCTCTCTCTGCGGGAGCGCGCGGGGTGATCAGCTGTTGCCGCCGTGGACGGAGGCGGGGGCGGTGCCGTTGCCGGGGGTGGCGAGGTCGGTCGTCGCGGCGAAAGCCGAGACGGTGATCGTCGCGGTGCCCGGGCGGCTCGATTTGCGGCGCGCGACCACACTCGCGGGGTCGCACCTGCCGATTTACGGCGCGTCGCGCGGGGCGCAGTGCGATGGGCGATGGCTCCACGTCGGGCTCGAGTCGTGGGTGTGCTCGGATCACGTCGAGCTCTCGACCGATCCGCCCGACGACGACGCGCCGATCGCCAGCGATGGCCTTCCGTATCGTTATTACTTCGTCGCGAAAAACGGCGCGAACGGCTACGAGAGCCTCGATCGCGCCGGCGACGACGCGCCCGACGAGCAGCTCGACCCGGGCTTCGCCGTCGCGACGACCGAGGAGCGCACCAAAGGCGGCGAGCGCTTCGTGAAGACCCGTCACGGCACTTGGATCGACACGGGCGAGCTCGGCGCGGCGCGACCGAGCGGCTTTCACGGCGAGGACGTCGGTCCGGACGGGCTGAATTTCGCGTGGATCGCGCGGCCGACCGGCACGCACGTCCGGCGCGAGGTCGTGCGCGTGCTCGAAGAAAAAAGCCCGCGCGTGCGCATCGGCGAGCGCGAATGGATCGACGCGCGCGCGCTCGTCCGTCCGACGCTCGCCGCCCCGCCGCCCGAGGTCCGCGGCGAGCGCGAGCACTGGATCGACGTCGAGCTCGCGAGGCAAACCCTCGTCGCGTACGAAGGCGCGCGCCCAGTTTTCGCGACGCTCGTATCGACCGGCGCCGGCGCGCCTGGCACCGACACCGCGACGCGCAAAGGCACCTTCCGCATCTGGGTGAAGCTCCTCTCGAGCACGATGGACAACATCGGTCCGCTGCGCGCCGAGGACGCGCATCCCGCCGCGGAGGGCGCGCGCTACTCGATGGAAGACGTCCCCTACGTCCAATTCTTCGACAAGGCGATCGCGCTCCACGGCGTCTTCTGGCACGACGACTTCGGCCACCCGCACAGCCACGGCTGCGTGAACCTCGCGCCGCGCGACGCCGCGCGTCTCTTCGCGTTCACCGGCCCGCGTCTCACGCCCGGCCTCGCGGCCATCCTGCCGTCGCACGCCGAGCCCGGGACGGTCGTGCGCGTTCGCTAGGAAATTTCCAGCGCAACGTTTCGATTGAGATTTTGGGACGAAGGGGCTAAACACCGCGCACTCCGGCTTTTCCGACGAGGAATCCCTCATGCGTAAACTTGCTCTCCGCGTGTCGTTCGTGATCGTCCCTGTGCTCGGCGTTTGCGCCATTGCGTGCTCGGACAACAACCCCGCGGCCGACAGCGGACCTGGCGAGCAGGTTTGCCCGACCAACATCCTCGAGGCCACGGCGCCGCCCGGCAACGAAGGCACGACGAGCAAGTGCCACGTCGAGAACTTCACGTGCGTCGTCGGTTATCTTTGCGGCAGCTTCGTCCAGCAGGCGACGTGCCTCTGCACCGGCGGCCAGTTCGCGTGCACGCTCGACAACCCGAGCCACCAAGCGCTCGACCAACCGGTGACCGACGAGGCCTGCAGCTCGACGATCCCGCCGCAAGACGGCGGCGTCCCCGCGTCGTGCTCGCTCTGCCAGTCCGTCGCGCCCGACGGCGGCCCCGGAAACGCCTGCCCGACTGACAAGACGACCGCCGACGGCACCGCGTGCACCAACGCCGGCCAGCAGTGCTTCTACACGAACACCTGCACCGGCAGCCCGCCTCCCACCGACGTGTGCCAGTGCATCGCCAACGCGAACGGCGCTCCTGGCCTTTCGTGGCGCTGCGATCTCAACCAGTGCCCTTGAGTGTCCGTCTTCTCGGCGGTCCGCGATTTAGGTCGGCTGCGTGAGATCACAGCCGTGCTCGTGCGGCACGGCTTCGGCGAAATCGTCGGGCGCGCTTTCGGCTCGCGCGACACGCAAAAACCCGACGAGAAAGACTCCGAAGCCGGCGAAAAAGAGCGCGCCCGCATCTCCCGCGGCGAGCGCATTCGGCTCGTCGCGCAGGAGCTCGGCCCGAGCTTCGTCAAGCTCGGACAAATCGCTTCGACGCGCACCGACGTCGTCCCCGCGGACATCGTCGCCGAGCTGAAGAAGCTCCAAGACGAGGTCCCGCCCGTACCGTTTTCGGACATCAAGCAGCAAGTCGAGTCGAGCCTCGGCGCGCCCATCGCCGACGTCTTCGCGCGCTTCGACGAAAAGCCGCTCGCGAGCGCGTCGATTGGCCAGGTGCATCGCGCCGCGCTGAAGCTCGACGGCTCCGACGAACCGATCGAGGTCGTCGTGAAAGTGCAGCGGCCCGGCGTCGGCCCGACCGTCGTGCGCGATCTCGAGCTCCTGCACATGATGGCCGCCGCGGTCGAGCGCGCCGTCCCCGAGACGAAAATTTATTCGCCCGTCGGGCTCGTGAACCAGTTCGATCGATCCATCACGAGCGAGCTCAACTTCCTCGTCGAGGCCGATCACTGCGAGCGGTTCGCGAAAAATTTCGAAGGCCACCCCGAGGTGCGCTTTCCGAAAATCTACCGGCAAGCGTCCTCGCGCCATGTCCTCGTCCAAGAATTCTTCGACGGGAAAAAAATCACCGAGACGAAAGCCGACGGGAAAAAAATCGCGAAGGCGTCGGTCGCGGTCATCGTGAAGATGATCTTCGAAGACGGCTTTTTTCACGCCGATCCGCACCCCGGCAACGTCATCATCCTCGGGTCGGACGAAGATCCCGTCGTCGGTCTCATCGACACCGGGATGGTCGGGCGTCTCTCGCCGGAGCTCCGCGACCGCACGATCGATCTGATGATCGCCGCCGCGCGCAAAGACACGTACGGCGTCGCCGACGCGCTCTACGCGATCGCGCGTCCGACGAAAAAAGTCGACCTCCGCGAGTACCGCGCCGAGGTCGCGACGCTCGCCGACAAATACCTCGGCCGCCCGCTCGGCGAACTCGACCTCGCCGGCATGCTGCGCGACATCGTGCAAGGCGCGATGAAATACGGCCTCGAAATCCCGCCCGACTTTTTGCTCGTCGGCAAGGCGCTCATGACGATGGAAGTCGTCGGCAAGCAGCTCGACCCGGAGCTCGACGTCTTCGCCGAAGGACAACCGTATTTCGTCGAGCTCGTGAAGCGGCGCTACTCGCCCGAGCGCATCGGGATGGAGCTCTGGCGCGGCGTCGAGCAAGTGTCGCGTGCGAGTGGGGACCTGCCGCTCGCCCTGCGCGAGGTGCTCGACGATTTGCGCAGCGGCCGCCTCACGGTGCGCATGACCAACAGCGTCGCGACGCACAACATCGACCGCGTCGGCCGGCGCATCTTCTCCGGTTTGGTCGCCGCGGCGCTCTTCGTGTCGGGCGTTTATCTCGTGCGCGGTCCGGGCCACCAGACGCAAGGCTGGGTGCTCGTTTCCATCGGCGGAGCCGTTTGCGCGCTCCATTGGCTGCGCGACGCGCTCGCCAAGCCGCCTACTTGATGACGCGCAAGTAAGGGGGGAGCGCGCGCTTCGGACGCTGCGCTTCTTTCGCCGCCGCTTTCGCCGCGGCCTTGGGCTTCGCGGGGCGCTTGGCCTCGACGCGAACTTTCGGCTCGTCGGCGAGCGCGGGCCTCGGCCGCTTCGGCGGCGAGGGCGCGGCTTCGAGACGAGGGCCATCTGCCTCGGCCGCTTCGGTCGCTTCTTTCAAGAGCCCGAGCTTGCGCGCCTCCGCTTCGGCCGCGCGCGCGACCTCGGCCGGCACGTCCTCGGGCCAGACCATCGCGCGGCCGCCGTCCTCGGACACCATCGCGAAAATCGCCGGATACGGAAGCACGCAAAAAAACGGCGTCCGCGAGAACGAGAGCGTGCAGCGGACGCCGTCGTCGCCCACGTCGAGATCGCGAATCGGCACGGCGAGGTTCAGCCCGAGCTGCAAGATGAGCTGCGGGTTCGTCTTCAAATGCCGCGGGACCTGGACGTCCTCGCGTCGCGCGTCCAGGTGCATGAGCACGCTCGTCTTCTCGAGGAGCCCGAGCAGCACGTCTTTCTTCGAAGGCAACGTCGCCATGCTTTCGATGAATGTACTTAAGCGCGGGTCATCGCGCCATGCTCGTCTTGGTGCTTCTGGCTGCTATGCTCGCGCCATGCGGTTTTCTTTTTCTTTCTTGCTGTGCCTGCTCGCCGCCGCCGCGTGCGGCGGCAAAGCGACGTCGGACGACGACGGCACGGACGACGACGCGGGCACGTTCGGCCGCGGTCCCGACGGCGGCGCTGACGGAAACGGTTTCGTCGATCCGCACTGTCCCGAAGCGGGCGCGCCGATCAGCGATCTGGAGTGCAACGTCTTCGAGCAGAACTGCACGATCCCCGGCTCGGCCTGTTACCCGTCGGCGATCCCGCCGCAGGGCCCGTGCGAATCCGAAGTGTACGGCTCGTTCTGTCTGCCGATGGGCGTCGGCTCGCAAGGCGCTCCGTGCGACAACGGCGACGGCTGCGCCGAAGGCTTCGTGTGCTTGATCACCGGCGCGAACACGCAGTGCGCGCGGCTCTGCGACCTCGGCGGCGGCGCGCACGGCTGCTCGAACGGGTTCGTGTGCGAGCCGATCGACGTGCCGGGTTTTTCGGCATGTTTGTGAAGCAAAGCCTCGCGATAGGATTTTTCGCGGCGATCGTCGCGCAAGGTTGCGGCGCGCGGAGCCAGCTTCAGCCGTGTCAGCGCGACTCGGACTGCGCGACCGTGGACATGTGCGCGACGTGGGTTTGCCAGTACGACACCAAAATTCACGACAAGGCGTGCATCGCGATCGCCCACACGTCGTGCGACGACGGAAACCCGTGCACGACCGACGCGTGCGACAAGCACACCGGCGAATGCAGCAACACGTGGGTCACGCTCGACGTCGACGGCGACGGGCACCGCGGGCCGCTCGCGGGCCATCAGCCGGGCGACCCGGGCTCGTGCGGCGACGACTGCGACGACACCGATCCGCGCGCGTTTCCGGGCAACGCCGAGGTCTGCGACGGCGTCGACAACGACTGCGACGGCATCATCGACAACGGCGCGACCTACACGCCCACGCTCGGCAGCGAGTTCCAACTGTCGAAGCCGTCGTTCGACTGGGCCGAGCCCGACAGCTTCGTCCGTGGCTCGCCGAAGTCGACCGTCGACATCCTCGCGTCGTACGACGGCACGCTCGGCGGTCAGCTCTCGCCGTTTCTGCAACCGCTCGACGGCACCGGAAAACCGACGATCGATCCGTTCGTTCTCACAGGCAGCGACGCCGCCGGCAGCGGCACGTCGGTCGCGTGGACCGGTGATCGCTTCGGCATCGCGTGGTCGGATCGCCGCGACGGAAATTACGAAATTTATTTCGCGCTCCTCGACCCGACCGGAAAAAAAATGGCGCCCGGCGACGAGCGCATCACCGTCTCCGACGGTTACTCCCTCTATCCGTCGCTCGTTTGGACCGGCCAGGGCTTCGCGCTCGTTTGGCAAGAAGAGCGATCGAACGGTGACTTCAAGCTCCAAGGTCAACGCCTCGATCTCGAAGGGCGTCTCGTCGGCAACATCATGACGCTCACGAGCGGCGCGACGGACGACCAAGGTCCGTCGCTCGCAGCGGGCCGCACGGAGCTCGGGCTCGTTTGGGTGCAGCAGAAGTCGACGTCGCAGGCGATCGTGTTCCAGACGTTCGGGTTCGATCTCACCGGCGCCGCGCCTTCGCCGGTCACGCTGACGACGCCGTCGATGGATGGCGAAGGCTCGTCGCTCGTCTACGACAAAAAAAACGATCGCTACATTTCGTCCTTCTTCGACGCGAGCCCCGCCAAACGCGTCGTCTACGGCACCGTCATCGGCAAAGACGCGAAGGTGATCGTCCCGCCGACCGACGTCGGCAAGAGCCCTGCGCAAGAACGCGACGTCAGCCTGCTCGCGCTCGGCGACCGCGTGCTCTTCGTCTACGCCGACGACCGCGATCAGAACTCGGGCTACGAGCTCTACGCGCACACCCTCTCGGCCGACCTCTCGACCGAGCTCCAGCCGCCGACGCGCGTCACGGCGGCGCCGGGCGACAGCATCTCGCCCATCATGACGTTCGCGACCGACGGAACGGCGCTCGTCCTCTTCCGCGACGACCGCGGCCCGAACCCGGCCGTCTTCGAAACCGGTTTGAAGTGCGTGATGCCGACGCCGTGATCATGGGCGCATCGGCGCCGCGTTCACGAAACCAGCCATTTGCAGCCTCGGCATGAGCTCTGCAGAAGGCTCGAGGCATGAAGCATCGAACCGCTTTCGCTTTGACTCTCGCTCTGGGTCTGACTTCGGTCGCCGCGCACGCGCAAGAGCGGCCCACGCGTGCCGCGGGCGCGTATGCCGGCGGCATCGTGCTCACGTCGATCGGATCGCTCTTTCTCACCGGGGGAGCTGTGCTCGGCGGCGCGGTCCTCGCGGTGGGAAGCTCGGGAACGGACGGCGACGGCATGGGCGGGCTGATGCTCGCTGTCGATGGTCTGATCGCCGTCGGCATGACGGTCGTCGGATTGGCCACGTTCATTCCGGGCATCGTGCTCGTCGTCAAAAATCATCCCGGCAAATTCGAGCAGCCGCTTCGCGACGCGCACGCCGCGCCGCCGGCCCCGCGCTTCGTGAGCGTGCCCATTCTGACGGGCACGTTTTGATCGCATTTCTTGGCCATTTCGTGCGTTTTGGATAGACGCGAAAGGATGCGGAGCGAATTCCCGAGCGACAATCCGGACCTCTGGCGGACGCGCCCGCCGCCGACGGCGGTGGAAATTTTGGAGCCGGCGCCCGAGCCCGTCCCCATCGCCGTCGTCGCGGCCGAGGACGAGGTCGAGGTGATCGAGTTTGCCGACGAAGACTTCGCGGTCGTCGAGAACGAATCGATTCCGCCGCCCGCGGAGGTCGACGCGTTTCAGCTTTACGTGCGGACCCTCGTCGACGTTGCGCTCGCGGCGGGGGCGCCCGGCCGCGTCGTCGAGCTCTTGCCGGCGATGCTCGGGCTCGTGCGGCTCGACTCGCGCGCGCTCGACGAAGCGACCGTCGACGCGCTCGTCGCGGCCGGGATGCTCGCGCGATCCGAGAGCGGCGCCGTCGTTCGGAGCGACGCGCTCGTCACGACCGCCCAAACCTGGCGCGCCAGCCTCCTCGGCGAAGAAGCGGATTTTTCGGCGTGCACGACGATGCTCGACGAATGGTCCGCCGCGCTCGTCGCGACGCTCGCCGGAACGCCCGCGCAGAAGGAGTCGTACCGTCGCGAGCTCCGCAGGCGCGGCGTCGCCGCATTCGGTCTCGTCGACGCGGCATGATCGAGCGCGATCTCGAAGCGCTCTGCCGATCGTGCGGGCTCTGCTGCGACGGCTCGCTCTTCGGACGCGTGCCCCTCGAGCCGGGCGAAGTGGATTGCGCGAAAAAAAATCGACTGCGCGTCATCCCGAGCGGCGCGAGCTTCGAGCAGCCGTGTCGCGCGTTCGCTGGGACCTGCCGCGTGTACGACGAGCGTCCGCGCGCGTGCCACGCGTTCGAGTGCCGCCTCTACGATCGCCATCGCCGCGAAGGCGGCCCGCTCGAAGCGCGCCTCGCATCGGTCCGCCGCGCGCGCGAGCTCCTCGCCGCGGCGCGACCCGACGAGCCGCAGGACGAGCTCACCGCCCTCCTCGAGCGCGACTTTTCCCGCGCCTGACCCGCGGCCGTCAGGTCCACTTCCAATCTTTGTATCGTTCGCGGAGCTCGCTCTTCAAAAACTTGCCGGCCGACGTCCGCGGGATCGCGTCGACGAACACGTACGCATCCGGCACGGCCCACTTCGCTACCTTGGTAGAAAGGTAACTTTTTAGATCCGTCTCGGTCACCGCCGCGCCGTCCTTCTTCACGACGACCGCGAGCGGCCGCTCGGCCCATTTCGGGTGCGGCACCGCGACGACCGCCGCTTCCTTCACGCCCGCGCAGCCCATGAGGAGGTTCTCGAGCTCGACCGAGCTGATCCACTCGCCGCCCGACTTGATGAGATCTTTCGTGCGGTCGGTGATCTTCACGTAACCGCGCGAGTCGAGCGTGACGACGTCGCCCGTTTTGAACCAGCCGTCTTTCGTCCAGCGCCGCTCGGTCTCTTCGGGAAGCTCGTGGTAGCTCGCCGCGACCCACGAGCCGCGCACCTCGAGCTCGCCGGGCGTTTTGCCGTCGTGAGGCACCTCGCCGTTCTCGCCGACGGCGCGCACCTCGATGAACGGCGACGGGATGCCTTGCTTCGCACGGTACGCGTAACGCTCGTCTTCGTTCGTCACCTCGGGCGGCGCGTGGCTCACCGTTCCGAGCGGCGACGTCTCGGTCATGCCCCACGCGTGAACGACGCGCAGGCCGAATTTGTCCATCGCGCGGATCATCCCTTCGGGCGCGGCCGAGCCGCCGACGACCATGCGGATCCCGTCGCGCAGCTTCCAGCGTCCCGGATTTTTCTCGAGCGCGTCGAGGATGCCGAGCCAAATCGTCGGCACGCCCGCCGCGAACGTGACTTGTTCGCGCTCGAACAAATCGAGCAGGCTCTCGGCGTCGAGATGCGGCCCCGGATAAATTTGTTTGCAGCCGACCATCGTGCACGCGAACGGCAGGCCCCACGCGCTCGCGTGAAACATCGGCACGACCGCGACGACCGAGTCGTTGCGCGAAACGGCGAGCGTGTCGGCGAGCGCCGCGCCGAGCGAGTGAAGACACATCGTGCGGTGCGAGTAGACGACGCCCTTCGGCTTACCGGTGGTGCCGGACGTGTAACACATGCCGAGCGGATCATTTTCTTCGAGCACGGGCAGCGGCGCGCGCTCGTCGGCGGCCGCGAGGAGCTCCTCGTAATCGAGAAACGGCTCCGGCACGGGCTGCTTCGTGTGCGGAACGACGATGACCTTCTCGAACTTCCGCGCGTGCGGACACTTCATGAAGAGCGGCAAGAGCGTGTCGTCGACGATGACGAATCGATCGTTCGCGTGCGCCGCGATGTAAGCGATCTCGTCGGGATGCAGCCGCAAGTTGAGCGTGTGGAGCACGCCGCCCGCGATCGGGATCCCGAAGTACGCTTCGAGGTGCGCGTTGTGATTCCACATCAGGGTCGCGACGCGGTCGTGTTTCTTCAGACCGAGCCCCGCGAGCGCCGCGGCGAGCTTGCGCGCGCGCCGATCGAACTCGCCGTACGTGATGCGCGCGATCGATTTGTCCGGCATGCGCGAGACGATCTCGGCGTCCGCGTAGAGCGTGCCCGCGCGCCGGAAAATCGAATCCAGCGTCAGCGGGTAATCCATCATCGTGTGCTGCACGTTCCCTCCTATTGGCAATGGCCCGATTGCCCGCTCGCACCGGCGACGCAGGTCTTTCCGATCGTGCTGCAGTCGAATGACGTTTTGTTGCCGTTCACGCAAAGCGAAATCGTGTTGGCGGTGCAGACGTCGACGTCGGGGTCGAGCGGCGTGCAATTCTCGTTGGGCCGCGTGCACCGCGGAAAACCCGTCGAATCGCACGTGCCGCCGTACGTCGCGCAGTCGTAGTTCGAGAGCGACAGGCTGTCGCAAATCGTGAGCGTCTTGCCCGAGCACGAGACGGCGAGCGCGTTGCAATGTTTGGCCGCGCCGTTCGAGAGACAGTCGTCGTAATTCTCGCTCGGGTCGAGCCCGCACGTGTACCCGCCGAGCGCGCAGTTTTGGCTGAAGTTCAGTCCGTCGACCGCGCAGTACTCGAGCAAGTCGCCGTTGCACTGCTGACCGCCGCACGGCAGCCGGTTGCACCACGGGAGGCCCGCGTCGTCGAGCAGGCACGTCGAGCCGGGCGCGAAATACGAATTGTCGCAGCGGATGATGGCCGCGTTCGAGTAGCAAAAATAAACCGAGCCGCCGTCGTCGCCGCACTTGCCCGTCTTGCCGGCGTCGTTTCCGGCGCAGCGCGGATCGGTTTGGTCGATCACGTTGTCCCAAAAGCACGCGCCCGCCGCGTCGCACGTCGTCGCTTTGGCGGCGCATTCGAGCTGCGCTGCGGTCTGCGCGACGCCGTTGCGATCTTTCGGAAGCGGACCGGTGAGCCAGTCGACGCACGAGCTGAACGTGTTCGAGTCGACCGGCACGGTGACCGAAATCTCGACCGTCGGCTGGAGGTTCGGACACGCGAAGACGTTCGAGCAAAACGCGACCGCGTCGGCGAGCGACAAGTAACCCGCTTGCTGCCCCGGTAAGAGCGAAGAGTCTCCCGTCTGTGCGTCGCCCGCTTCGACGCCGCCCTCGGTCACGCGATCCTCGAGGCCATCGAAAATCGTGCAAGATGCAACGATCGCGACGGCCGCGAGCCCCGCGCTCGCGGCGACGAGCCCGGCGCGCTTCATGGCGCCCCGTACGGATTGCCCTGCAAATCAGGCGGTTTCGTCGTCACGTGACCGCCGGTCGGCGCCTTCGGTCGCTCGGTCACGAGCGCGAGCGCGGTCGCGCCCGGCGCGAGCTTGCCGATGGCCTTCTTGCCGCCTTTGAGGGTCGCGCGCACGTCGATGGGATCCTTCCACGGATCGAGCGTGACGTGCGCGACGTCACCGGCGAGCTCGATTTTCTTGCTGCCGGGGACGTCGACGCTCTCGATGGGCCCGTCCGCGGTGAGGTCGACGGTGATGGCCGTGGCGATTGGCGCGGACATCGTCGCGGGGGCGGTCACCGTGACCGTTGCCGTGGCCGTTGCCGTGACCGTGGGCGTGGCCGTCGCCATGGGCGTGGGCGCGGCGTGCATCGACATCGCGACGATGATCGCGACGAGCGCGGCGACGCCGGCGGCGATACCGGCGACGAGGGGAATGCGCGATTTGTTTTCGCGGGCGGGTGGGGACTCGACGGCGATGCGGCTGTCGGTGCCCGAGCCTTCGTGGCGCGTCGGCTCCTCGCCCACGAAACGCATCGAGCGCGACGACTGCGAGTCGCCCGCGTCCTTCATGAGCTCGACGGCGAGCGGCGGCACTTGGCCCGAAAGCATTTCGCGCAGCGCCTCGCGTCGCTCGGCCAGCCGTGGGCCACAAACTTTTTCGAGATACGCCGCGACCTCGCGGTGCGAAGCGAGCGACACCGCCGATTCGATCGCTTCGGCCATCTCGGTCGCGGTCTGAAAGCGCTCGGCCGGCGCGCGCGCGAGCGCCTTGAGCGTGACCGCATCGAGCGCCGCGGGCAGCGCGGGCTGAAAGGTCGACGGCGCGGGGATCTCGCCCTCCATGATTCGCCGAACCGTATCGAGCTCGTTTTCGCCGCGGAAAAGCCGCCGATCCGTGAGGCACTCGTGGAGCACGACGCCCGCCGCGAAGATGTCGGTGCGCCGGTCGACCTCGAGCCCCTTGGCCTGCTCGGGCGCCATGTAGCTGTACTTGCCTTTGACGCTCCCGCTCTTGGTCTCGGTCAGCCGATGCGACGCCTTCGCGACGCCGAAGTCGATCAGTCGGCTCGAGCCATCGACGCCGACGATGATGTTCTGCGGGCTCACGTCGCGATGCACGACGCCGAGCGGCCGCCCTTGAATGTCGATCGCCGTGTGCGCCGCGTGAAGCCCCATCAGCGTGTCGTAGAGGACGCGCGCCACGATCGGCACCGGCACGCGCGCCACGGCTTCGTGCGCCGCCTTGCGCAACGTCGAGACCGACGACGACTCGACGT
This sequence comes from Polyangiaceae bacterium, assembly GCA_036488725.1. Taxonomy (GTDB): domain Bacteria; phylum Myxococcota_A; class Polyangia; order Polyangiales; family Polyangiaceae; genus DASXHD01. The sequence goes on from DASXHD010000048.1 coordinate 71,612, forward strand.
ACTCCATCACCAAGAAGAGCTCGCGCTCGGGCGAGTGCACCTCCACGACGTCGATCACCGGCACCACGTTCGGGTGACGCACCATCGACGCGACGCGCGCCTCGTCGCGGAACATGTCGTAAAACTCGCGATTGCCGAGGAGGTGCCGGTGCACGCGCTTCACGACGACGATGCGCTCGAACCCGGCCGCGCCGATTTGCCGCGCGACGTAGACGGTCGCCATGCCGCCCGACGCGAGCTCGAGGAGCGGCTCGTAATTTCCGAGCCGAAGCGGCGGCGCCGACGGATCGTGCATCAGAAGACGCCTCCGATCATTCCGCCGCCGAGACCGACCGACGCGTGCACGCGCGGTTTCCAGTCGACCAAAAAAATCGCGACGATGCCCGTGAGCACCGCGAGCCCGAGCGTCACGCCGAGGAGAACGTTCGTGCGCGTCTGATCGGCGAGCCCCGTGTCGAGGTTCGCTTGCGTCGGGCTCGCGTCGAACGTGCTCCGCTGCGAGAGCGTGTCGACGCTCGACGCAATCAAGAGCCCCGCGGCGACCGCGGTCACGCCGCCGCCGATCGCGACGACGATCGGCGACCACCCGCGCGACGGTTTCTCCTGGACGACGAGCGACGGGGGCGCCGAAACCGTTTCGACGGGCGCGATCAAAACGACGCTCACGCTCGTCCCGATCGCCGCGGTCGTCGTCTGCCGAACCACTTTGCCATTTTGCGTGCCCTCGACGACGTGCTCCCCGGGCGTCACGTAGATCGCGACCGAAGAAGGATTCTGATCGTCGAGCTCGATCGCCGTCCCGTCGAGCTTCAGATCGCTCATCGACGCCGCGTGCACCTCGAGCTCGGCGACGCGCGTCGACAAATCGCGCAACGCGGTCGTCGCGCTGTTTCGATCCGGCGCGCTCGGCGGCGCCTTTCGCAAATAGCTCGCGTAGAGATTCGCCGCGCGAACGAGCTCGCCGCCCTTCTGCCAAGCGCGCGCCGCGTTCCAAAGTGGCGGCAACCGCGGCGCCCGCGCGTACGCGCCCTCGAACGACTCCGCGGCGTGCCGATAGTCGCCCGCGTGATACGCGCGCTGCCCTTCGCCGAACAGCTTCGCCGCCGCTTTGCGGTCTTCGTCGCTCTCGTGTGTGTCGGCGCGCGCGACGCGCGGGCAAGCCGCGGGCGCGAGCACGACAGCCGCCACAAAGGCAAAGCAAAAGCCGCGCATGGCCGGGTTACAAATCTACCAGACGGCGACGAGATCTGCCGAAATGTGCAATGCTCGAACCCCGATGCAAGCACAGGCGCGTCTCGCGCGTGCGATGGGCCGCGCCATGGGGGATTTCGCGATGATCGCCGACGGCGACCGCATCCTCGTTGCCGTCAGCGGCGGCAAAGACAGCTACACGCTGCTCTTTCTCTTGCGAGAGCTCCAGCGCGTCGCCCCCGTCCGCTTCTCGCTCTTGGCCGTCAACATCGACCAGGGCCATCCCGGCTATCCTGCCGAAGTCCTTGTAGAATACATGCGGCGCGAGGCCTACGATTTCCGCCTCGTCCGTGAGGACACGTACTCGATCGTCAAAGAAAAAATCCCCGAGGGAAAAACCTACTGCTCCCTCTGCTCGCGCCTCCGTCGCGGCGTTCTCTACCGAATCGCGAGCGAGCTCGGCTGCAACAAAATCGCGCTCGGTCATCACAGGGACGACATCCTCCAGACGTTCTGGCTGAACTTCCAGTTCGCCGGGATGCTCGCCGCGATGCCGCCGAAGCTCGTGAGCGAAGGCGAAGGACGCGCCCCCATCACGGTGATCCGCCCGCTCGCGTACGCTGCCGAAGAAGACATCCGCGAGCTCGCCGCCGAACGCGCCTTCCCGATTTTGCCGTGCGACCTCTGCGGCTCGCAGGAAAATCTCCAACGCAAAGTCGCCGGCCGCATGCTCGACGATCTCGAGCGCGCCCGCCCCGGCACCAAAGCGGTCATGCTCGCCGCCCTCCAAAACGTTCGCCCGAGCCACCTCCTCGATCGCGATTTGTGGCGGGAAATGGGCCTTTCCGTGGCGTCCGAGGAGACGACGACGCAAGCGCCGAACGTCGTCCCCGCGAGCCGGCTCGCGCGGTAGGTCATGGCCGGCGAGCTTCGCAAAGTCTTCGAGCTCGGGCCGACGGCGCAGCCGATCGTCGCCGGCGTGTACGCGTGGGCGGTGACCGTCGCGCCTGTCGGGTTCGAAAAGCACGGCCCGCGCGGTCTTCATGATTGGCCGGCCGTGTCGTTCGCGACCCTCGCGCTCCTCGCGCTCGCGTCGGGCGCCGCCGTCGAGATCGTCTCTCGCCGCGCGCCAGGGGTCCTGCCAGGCTCGCGCGAAACATGGCGCACGCTCGCGCTCCTCGCGTTCGTCGGAGCGAGCCTCGTCACGTGGATTTGCGACACCGACGCCCTCTCCCCAGCGCGCATGAGCGCGGCGCGCGGCATCGCGGGCATGCTCGGCTGGGGCCTCTTCGCGTTCGCGTTCGCCGCCCCGGTCGTCGAGCCCGTCGGCGCCGGCGTCGCGGGAGCGCGCGTCGTGGCTGGTGCGCGCGCGCGCGGGCGCGTCGAACGCGGGGACGCCGTCTTCGTCGCGATCGCGTGCGCCGCCGTGCTCGCCCTCCAGCTCGTCGGCTGGAACGTGCAGGCCCCCGAGCGCGCCATCCTCGTGCGCCTGACGACTCTTTTCGCCGGCATCGTGATCCTGGGCGGCGTCGGCCTCTTCCTCTCGTCGCGTCACGGCGCCCTCAAAGAGCGCCCCGCGCGCGCCCGCGTCCGCGCCGCCCGGACCCCGCTGCCCCTCGGCTGGGTCATCGCGCTGCTGCTCCTCCTCGTCGCCGGACTGATGTACGCGCTGACGAGCTGAAGCCTTCGGGAAATGCCGTATCCTGTTCGCCGGAATGTTTCGGCGCACGCTGTTCCCGCTCGGCCTTCTCGTGCTCGCATGCGGCGCGTTCGCGGCAGGCGCGTGGTCGATCGCCGACGGAAACGATCTCGCCGGTCTCTATTTCGTCGCCGTCGCCGTCGTCGCGCTCCGCGCCCAAGCTCGCATCTCGACCCTGGGGATCGCATGACGACGCGCCGCCCGCTTCTCTTCGCCGTGGTCGTCCTCGCATGCTCGAGCACGAGCGCGCCGGTTCCTTCACAGCCCTCGGCTCGGCTCGGCGGCGCGACGATCGCGGTCAGCGGCGCGGTGAGCATCGACGCGAGCCTGGTCGCCGCGGTGGCCGCGAAGAACGACGAAACCCCACAAAAAGCGCTCGATTCGCTCCTCTTCGACGCCGTCCTCGCCGAAGGCGCGACGGCACGCAAGCTCGACGCGACCCCCGAGGTCCGCGAAGCCCAGCGCGCCGTTCGCGCGCGCCTCGTCACCGACCGCATCCTCGCGGACGCGCGCGCCGCGGGCCCGCCGACCGACGCCGAAGTCCAAAAGCTCACCGAGCGCCACTGGCGCGACGTCGATCTTCCCGAGCAAGCGCACGTCGTCCACGTCGTCGTGCGAACGAACGATCCAGAAAAAAAGAAACGCGCGCACGAGGTCGCCGAAAATCTCCGCGCCGCGGTGCTCGGCGCCCGCGACGCCGCCGACTTCATCGCCCGCGCGAAGCTCGTCGACGCCGAGGGCCTCGAAGTGCGCCCCGAAGAGCTCCGCACGTTCACCGCCGACGGCCGCATCGTCGACGCCGACGGCACGTACGACGCGACGTTCTGCGCCGACGCATTCGCTCTCGCGCCGGGCCAAACGAGCGAAGTCGTCGAGACGCGCTTCGGCCTCCACGTCATCCGCATGCTCGAAAAGCTCCCCGCGAAGCGCGTGTCGCTCGAAGAGCGCCGCGCCCGCTTCGCCGACGAAGCCATCACGCTCCGCGCCCGCCACGCCTGGGTTTCGCTCCTCGCCGACGCGCGCAAACGTCATCCGGTCGTCATCGACCCCGCCGCCGATGCGCTCATGGCCTCCGCGACGGCGCCATGACGACGGCAGCGCGCGACCAAGCCGAGAGCCCGTTCGCGACGATCCTCGGCGATCTCGTGCGACGTGTCCCCGGCGCGTTCGCCGCCGCGCTCGTCGACTGGGACGGCGAATGCGTCGACTACGCCGTCGCGCGCCGCGTCGAGATCGACCCGTTCGACATCAAAGTCGCCGCCGCGCACTGGGCCATCGTCGTCGACGAAATCAGCCGAAGACCAGCCCTCGGCGCCGTCTCGACGATCGTCTGCCGCGGCGAAAAACGCAGCTTCATCCTACGCGCGCTCCCCGACCGCTACGCGCTCATCATCCTCCTGAAGAAACGCGCCGGCTTCGTCTCCGTGACCCGCGCCCTCGACGCCTGCGAGCGCGCCCTCGCCCACGAGGCCGACTGGACGCTCCCAAAAGGCCGCGGAATCTGGTTCCCCGTCGACGTCGAAATCGACGAACGAGACCGTCCGACCTGGCTCACCATGGGCTCGCTCTCGTCCGCGGTCGAGGTGCTCGGCGCCCTCACGCGTCTCCATCGCCGTGAGCGCGGCTTCCGCGTTCGACTCCCGTCGGGCGGCGAGCTCAACCTCGTACGCGAAGCCGGAAACCGCTGGTACGCCGACGAAAAGCTCGGTTGAGCGAAACATGCAATCTGCAAAGAAAAAAAAGCTTTGACACCCTAGTGGCGTTCTTGTACTTCCCGCGCCCCCACGGAGAGTTCGGTCGCCTCGAGCGCCCGGAAAACCTGTGGAAAAACGCGGCTCAGCCCTTGGGTGCAAGGAGGTTTCCTCCGCGCTTCCGGCGGTTTGGGCCACGAGTCCACCCCCATCGAAAGCTGGGGGAAAACTCAATCGTCAGACTTCTTTCTTTCTTGGCGTCGGTTCCTTGACGGGCTTCGAGCGGGCCAGTACCTTTTCGAACCCAGCTTCTGAGCGCGACGGACGAAAAATTCGAGCGTTTGGTAGCAAATTCGGTTGACGGAACGAACGCAGACCAATAAGGTTCGCGTCCCGTTTCCTGGAGGAGTTTTTCCTCCGCTCGGTCCTTGAAAACTGAATCGTACGCTCTCAAAGCGCTGTCCTAGCCGGCAGCGTTGTGAGGGCTCCCGAATCGACGAGGCTCCGTTCTCCAACCCGGAGACGCGATGCCGAAGTCAGATTCAATACCTAACAGTATCGAGAGCCGAGGCTCGGGTAACACCGAGTCTCATCAGCTACTCCAGAGTTTTAACTGGAGAGTTTGATCCTGGCTCAGAACGAACGTTAGCGGCGCGCCTAACACATGCAAGTCGCACGAGAAAGGGCTTCGGCCCCGGTAAAGTGGCGCACGGGTGAGTAACACGTGGGTAATCTTCCCTCGAGCGGGGGATAACATTCCGAAAGGAGTGCTAATACCGCATAAGACCACGTCCTCGAAAGAGGATGAGGTAAAAGCAGGCCTCTTCATGAAAGCTTGCACCTGAGGATCAGCCCGCGGCCCATCAGCTAGTTGGTAGGGTAACGGCCTACCAAGGCTAAGACGGGTAGCTGGTCTGAGAGGATGATCAGCCACACTGGAACTGAGACACGGTCCAGACTCCTACGGGAGGCAGCAGTGGGGAATCTTGCGCAATGGACGAAAGTCTGACGCAGCGACGCCGCGTGAGTGATGAAGGCCTTCGGGTTGTAAAGCTCTGTGGGGAGAGAAGAATTAGTGCGGGCTAATCACCGCATGATGACGGTATCTCCTTAGCAAGCACCGGCTAACTCTGTGCCAGCAGCCGCGGTAAGACAGAGGGTGCAAACGTTGTTCGGAATTACTGGGCGTAAAGCGTGTGTAGGCGGCCATGTAAGTCGGATGTGAAAGCCCTGGGCTCAACCCAGGAAGTGCACTCGATACTGCGTGGCTTGAGTACCGGAGAGGTTGGTGGAATTCTCGGTGTAGAGGTGAAATTCGTAGATATCGAGAGGAACACCGGTGGCGAAGGCGGCCAACTGGACGAGTACTGACGCTGAGACACGAAAGCGTGGGGAGCAAACAGGATTAGATACCCTGGTAGTCCACGCCGTAAACGATGGGTGCTAGGTGTCACGGGCTTTGACTCCTGTGGTGCCGTAGCCAACGCATTAAGCACCCCGCCTGGGAAGTACGGCCGCAAGGCTAAAACTCAAAGGAATTGACGGGGGCCCGCACAAGCGGTGGAGCATGTGGTTTAATTCGACGCAACGCGAAGAACCTTACCTGGGCTAGAAAGTACGCGAACCTGGTAGAAATATCGGGGTGCTCTTCGGAGAACGCGTGGTTAGGTGCTGCATGGCTGTCGTCAGCTCGTGTCGTGAGATGTTGGGTTTAGTCCCGCAACGAGCGCAACCCCTATCACTAGTTACCAGCGGTTCGGCCGGGAACTCTAGTGAGACCGCCGATATTCAAATCGGAGGAATGTGGGGACGACGTCAAGTCATCATGGCCCTTATGTCCAGGGCTACACACGTGCTACAATGGTTGCTACAAAGCGCTGCGAACCCGCGAGGGGAAGCCAATCGCAAAAAAGCAACCTCAGTACAGATAAGAGTCTGCAACTCGACTCTTTGAAGTCGGAATCGCTAGTAATCGCTGATCAGCAGGCAGCGGTGAATACGTTCCCGGGCCTT
>DASXHD010000118.1:0-26135 GCA_036488725.1 Polyangiaceae bacterium
CTCGCCGGGCTGATTTTTTTTGCAGCGGTCGTCGGCGGCTGGATCACCATCTTCCAAGCGCGCTCACGCATCAAGCGCGCGGAAGAGGCGCTTTATCGCGGCGATTTCGATGCGGCGACGCGCGACGCTCGGCGCGTCGTCCGCACGGTGTTTCGCGCCGATTATCAGATGGGCGCGCTCTTCACGCTCGCGCTCGCCGCCGAACGGCTCGGCGCGTTCCCCGAGGCCGCGACGCTCTTCGGCCGCGCGCTCGCGATGATTCCGGCGATGGCCGCGCAGCGTCCGCGGCGGCGGGCCTCCGCGCTTCTCGCAGCGCACGCAACGCTCGGCTTCGCGGCGATGAACGATCTCGCGCGCGCCGGCGAAATGCTCGCGCGCTGTCATCGCGAGCTCGGCCCCGTCGGTCAGCCCGGCGCGCTCGAGTCGCTCCTCCTCATGGACGACTCGGCGTTCGGCGCGATCGGCGTCAACACGATGATGGTCGAGCTCGAGAACCGCCGCGAGCCGCGCCCGCTCGCCGTCCTCGCCTGGACGCTCGTGATGCTCAAGAGCGGACAGCCGCAGCAAGCGCTCGCCGCGCTCGCGCACGAGGGCCAGTCGCTCGTCTACGGTCTCGCGCCGCACGAGCAGGCGCTCGCGGCGCGCGTTCACGCCGTCGCTTCTCGCCAATGCGGGGCGCCCGCGCTGCCGCCGCCCGAGAGCGCGTGGGCGGCGAGCATCGTCGCCTGAGCGCTTGGCCCAGGCCGCCGAGTCGCGCTATTTCCAAAGTGTGAAGTACGATTTCCGCGTGGCGGTGCTCGGCGCGACCGGGATGGTCGGGCAGCGCTTCGTCTCGCTCCTCGAGAATCATCCTTGGTTTCACCTGACCGAGGTCGCGGCGAGCCCGAAGTCGGCCGGCCAACGCTACGCCGACGCCGTCGCGAATCGCTGGGTCCTCCCGAGCGCCACGCCGAAATCCGCGGGCGAGCTCGTCGTGCGTGACGCGTCGGACGTCGAAGCGATCGCGAGCCGCGTCGATTTCGTGTTTTGCGCCGTCGACATGACCAAAGACGAAACGCGCGCGCTCGAAGACGCTTACGCGCGCGCCGAGACCCCGGTCGTCTCCAACTGCGGCGCCCACCGCGCGACGCCCGACGTGCCGATGATGGTGCCCGAGCTCAACGCCGATCACGCCGAGCTCGTCGTCGCGCAACGCCGCCGCCGCGGCACCAAGCGCGGCTTCGTCGCCGTGAAGCCGAACTGCTCGCTCCAAAGCTACGTCCCGGCGATTCACCCGCTGCTCGACCTCGGCGTCACGAAGGTTGCAGTTTGCACATATCAGGCGCTGTCCGGCGCAGGCAAAACGCACGCGACCTATCCCGAGATGAGCGACAGCATCATCCCGTTCATCGGCGGCGAAGAAGAAAAGAGCGAGCAAGAGCCGCTCAAAATCTGGGGCCGAATCGAAGACGGCCGCATCGCGCCCGCCAAATCGCCGACCATCTCGGCGCAGTGCGTCCGCGTCCCGGTGAGCGACGGTCACCTCGCCGCGGCGTCGTTCGCGCTCGAACGTCGCGCGTCGAAAGAAGAGATCATCGCGCGCTGGCGCGCGTTCGAAGGCAAGCCGCAAAAGCTCGGCCTACCGAGCGCGCCCAAGCCGTTCTTGATTTACCAGGGCGACGACGACCGCCCGCAGACGCGCCTCGATCGCGACGCGGGAAACGGCATGGCGATCACGCTCGGTCGCCTGCGTCCGGACCCGATCCTCGATTATCGTTTCGTCGGCCTGTCGCACAACACGGTGCGCGGCGCGGCCGGCGGCGCGATCTTGAGCGCGGAGCTCCTCGCAGCCGACGGATACCTCGAGCGAAAGTAACCGAGCTACTTCTTCTTCGCCGGCTTCGCGTCGGCGGCCTTCGCGTCGTACCCCTCGGGGTGAATCGCGAACTTGGGCGTGCCGAGCGCGCGGCGCTCGCGCTTGTTGCGCTTGCCGCTCGTCGTCTTTTTGCGTTTACGAATGCGGTCGAATTGCTGGGTCGAAGAAACCATGTTCCACCTGAAAGGGGCGCGGAAGATGGCCGAAATCGGCCCGATTGTCAAAGCGTTCAGTCCGCGCGCACCGAGACGGTCATCGGGTACGTCGCCTCCGCGAACGGATCGACCTTCGCCTTCGAGAGGGCGCCCTTGATGCACGCTTCTTCCGGCTTGCCGGCGGCGAATCCGGTGACGCTGACGCTCTTCACGCTGCCGTCGGATTGGAACGTGATCGTCGCGCGCGACATTGGCGAGCCCGACGCGATGCACGCGCGAGCGGCCGGCATGACGTTGCCGATGGCGCCGGCGACCTGACCCTGCGACGGCCGCTGCGGTACGCTGCCTTGCGCGACCGTCGGGCTCAGGTTGCCCGATTGCGCGCCTTCGCCGAGCCCGGTGCCGCCGCCCGCCGCGGCTTTCATCGCCTCGGTCAAGTCGCCGCTGTTTCCGCCGGCGGCGCCGGTCGGCACGTTCGCGACGAGCTTCGGATCGGTCGCCCCGGTCAACGCGGGCGCGGGCTCTGCGGTCGCGGCGCCGGTGGTCGCGTGATGCACGGCGATTTTTGGCAGCATCTTGCCCGTGGGTTTGCCGTTCGGGTCCACCTCGGGCAGCTGATCGGGCGTCTCGGCTTGGGCGAGGCTCGCGGCCGCGGTGGCCGTCGGCTCCGTCGCGTTCGCTTTTTGCTCGACCGCTTTGTCGGGCGCCGAAACCGTGGTCGTCGCGACGACGTGCGTCGCGCGCTCGTGCTTCACGTAAAAGAAGACGCCGGCCGCGATGCCCGCCGCAGCGACGAGCGAGCCGAGGACGACGAGCACGCCGCCTCCGCCTTTCTTCTCTTCGACTGGTTTCGCGACTTGTTTGGCAATGGGGGCCTGCGCGACGGCGGCTGCGGCCGGGGGAGGCGCGCTCGCGAGCTGCGCGGCGGCGGCCGGCGCGATCGCGGGCTTCGGCGGCGCCGACTCGTCCTCGAAGAGACCTTGCGCCGCGAGCGGCGTCGTCTGCGCGCGCTGCTCGCCGCTCGGATCCGCGCTCGCGATCATCTTCAGATCGACGATGCCCGAATCGCTGCTTTCGGCTTCTTTTCCGCGCTGAACCGCGGCGGCCGTGCTCGCGCTCGGCGGCGCGACCGACGTGGGAGGCGGCGGCGTCGAGGCCATCTTGGCCAGCTCTTGGAAGCTCGTGCGGTCTCGCGTGCGGTCCTTCGACATCTTACTCTCCACTCGAGCAGCCACGGGCGCGGCGCTCCCCGGTCTTACGTCCTCATCGGCCTGTTTGGGAAGCGGCGGCGCGAGCAGCGCCTCGTCCACCGAGGCCGGAAGCTGGCCCCCTTCGATCGCCGCGACGACGCGCTCGGCGGCCTCGTCGGCCTCGAGCTGCGGACGCTCGGCCATCGGCCACTGCGAAAGCATGTCGTTCAGCTTCTTCACGACTCGTCTCCCTCGAGCGCGTACCCCTTGCTCGCCATGAACGCCCTGAGTTTGCGCCTGGCCTCGTGGACACGCCAGGCGATCGTCCCTTCGGGCGCGCCGAGCACGCCCGAGGCTTCCTCGTGCGAAAGCCCGTCGACGCAGACGAGCACGAGCGTCGTTCGAAGCGTCTCGCTCAGCGAATCGATGCCCTCGCAGAGCGCCTGGTACTGCTGGCGCTCGACCGCGGAAAGCCCAGGATTTGCGGCCTCCGGACGCGACTCGACCATGAACGCCTCGAGCCGCGGATCGCTCGCGTCGCCCGAGCTGCGCGAGTTCTTGCGCGACCGAATCGTGTTGAGCGAGAGGTTCACCGCGATACGATAGAGCCAGGTATACGGCTCACTCCGCCCGTCGAATCGCGCGAGCGCTTGATACGCGCGGATGAACGTCTCTTGCGCGACGTCCTCCGCCTCCGACCGGCTCCGCAGCATGTGGAGCGCGAGCCGGAGGATGCGTGGCTGGTGACGGCGCACGAGCTGCCCGAAGGCGTCGACGTCGCCTTGGCGGGCGCGGTCGACGAGCTCGCGGTCAGTCAGCTTGGCCATAGGCAACGCGACCATCCACGGCAACCACGGGGCCCGGACGGACGCATTCGGCAGGGACGATACTTGAACCACCGGGATTTGGACAAAAACTCGCCCCTCTCCCTTGGGCAGGCCGGAAGAAAGCCGCAATTTCGTTTGGTTCCGGCGCAGCCGTGGCGAATTTGTGAACGTTAACGTGCCGGCCGCCGGAACCTGGTTAAGGTTTGGGACCAAAAGGGCCCATGACCACAGCCGCTGACGATTTACGAAAAGCACTGGCCGCCGAAGAGGGCGGACGACTCTGGCTCCGACGCGTGGCGATCTTTGGCGGCATCGCCGCGGTCGTCGCCGCCGGACTCGGTTGGCGCGCGACGCATCAACCGCCGGCGCCCTCGAAATTCGTCACGCAGACCGTCACGGTGGGCGACGTCATCGAGAAGGTGCAAGCGACCGGCGCGGTGCAGCCGCTCCTCCAAGTCAACGTCGGCGCGCAGGTGAACGGGCGCGTGACCGAGGTGGACGTGGACTTCAACTCGGTCGTCAAGAAGGGGCAAGTCCTCGCGGTCATCGACCCGACCCTCTACGGCCAGCAAGTCACCCAGGCGCAAGCCAACTTGAGCGCGCAGCGGGCGCAGCTCGATAGCGCCAAGGCCACCCTCGAGACCGCGCGCATCAACTACGACCGCTTGCAAAAGCTCTACGCACAAAACCTCTCGAGTCGCGCCGACGTCGACGCGGCCAAGGGTCAGTACGACATCGGGCTCGCGGGCGTCGCCTCGGCGAAGGCCGCGATCGCCGCGACCGACGCGCAGCTCTCGCAGTCGATGACGAACGTCACCTTCACGAAGATTTATTCGCCGGTCGACGGCATCGTCGTCACGCGCTCGATCGATCCGGGCGCGACGGTCGTCGCGAGCTTCCAGTCGCCGGTCTTGTTCGTCATCGCGCAGGATTTGAAGAAGATGCGCGTCCTCGCCGACATCGACGAGGCCGACGTCGGCAAGCTCCGAGAGAACATGGAGGCGGAGGCGGTCGTCGACGCGTTTCCGGGCGAGACGTTCAAAGGAATCGTCGAGCAAGTCCGTTACAGCCCGAACAACGTGTCGGGCGTCGTCACGTATTCGGCGGTCGTCGACGTGGACAACCCCGAGAGCAAGCTTCGTCCGGGCATGACGGCGACGGTCACGATCAAGACGCGCGAGGCCAAAGGCGTTCCGCGCGTCCCGAACTCGGCGCTTCGATTCAAGCCGACGCCCGAGAGCGGACCCGACGGCGGCGCGATCACGCCGCCTCCCGAGTCGCCGCTGGGAAAAGGGCAGGGGCGCGTGCATCTTCTCGTGAGCGACAAGCCGGGTGACGAGAAAGACGAAGAGCGGATCGTGTCGATCGGCGTGACCGACGGAATCTTTACCGAGCTCACCGACAAGGCCCTCCCGGTCGGCACCAAAATCGTGACCGACGAGCTCGACCAGAAGAAGAAAAAGGGGCCGTGATGAGCGACGCGGCGGTCATCGCGCTGCGCGGCGTGTCCAAGGACTACGTCGGCGGCGGAGGGGTCGTGCACGCGCTCCGCGACGTCGATCTCGCGATCGCGCCGGGCGAGTTCGTCGCGGTCGTCGGGACGAGCGGGTCGGGCAAGTCGACCTTGATGAACATCCTAGGCTGCCTCGATCGGCCGACGCACGGGAGCTACGAGCTCGCGGGAATCGAGGTCGGCGCGCGGAGCAACGACGCGCGGGCGATCGTTCGCAACCATCTCATCGGGTTCATTTTTCAGGGCTTCAATTTGTTGCCGCGCACGACCGCGGTCGAGAACGTGGAGCTGCCGCTCCAGTATCGCGGCATCGCGCCGGGCGTTCGCCGTGCACGCGCCGAACAAGCGCTCGCGGCCGTCGGTCTCGCCGATCGCATGGATCACACGCCGAACCAGCTCTCCGGCGGCCAGCAGCAGCGCGTCGCGATCGCGCGCGCGCTCGTTTCGGATCCGCCGCTTCTCCTCGCCGACGAGCCGACCGGAAATCTCGACACGCGCACGTCGCTCGAGGTGCTCGCGCTTCTCCAGCGGTTGAATCGCGAGCGCGGCATCACGATCGTGCTCGTCACGCACGAGCAAGACATCGCCGCGTGCGCGAACCGCGTGATGACCTTCCGCGACGGGCGCATGGTGAACGACGTTCACCAGGAGGCGCCGCTCGACGCGGCCGCGGAGCTCGCGAAGCTCCCGCCGCCCGAAGCGCAAGGCGCATCCGACGGTGAGGCCGCCGCGCTCATGCACGCGCTCCACGCGGCGAACGCGCCGGTTCCGTGGTCGGTCTACTTCATGATGCTGCTCGGCGGGATGGTCGGCGCCGTCGTCGGGCTCGTCTACAACGCGGCGATTCTCGGGCACGCGACGCAGCCCGCGCTCATCCCCGGTTTGTGCTCGGCCATCGGGCAAGCGTGGTTCGGCGCGTGGATGTTCGAGAAGCGCATCGGCCAGCCGATGTCGTTCGCCCAGCGCGTGAAGGCCTCGACGCGCTATTCGCTCGCCGTTTGGGGATCGATCGGCGTGGTCGATTTCATCGTGCTCTCGGTGATGCACACGCCGCTCCCCGCGAAGCTCGCGCACGTTCCCCGCGTGGGCGTCGTCATCGGCGCCGCGCTCTTCCTCGCGATGTGCGCCGACACGCTCCTGCGTTATCTCCTTCTCACTGCGTTTTCGCGCCAGCGGCGCGGCGTGCGGCGAGAGGCGCGTGCATGACGGTTCTCCTCTCGGCGTTCTTCACGGCGCTCTCCGCGCTCGCGCGCAACAAGCTGCGCGCGGTGCTGACGCTGCTCGGCATCCTCATCGGGACCGCCGCGTTCGTCATCGTGTGGGCGCTCGGCACCGGCGCGTCGAGCTTCATCGGCGGCAAGGTCAGCGATCTCGGCTCGAACCTCCTCTACATTTTTCCTCAGCCGACGCAGGCGTCGGGCGCGCGCGGCAAAGCGAGCGGCCGCATCACCGAGGACGACGGCAAAGCGATCGAGCGCGAGGCGGTGAGCGTCGCGGGCGTCGCCGATTTTCTCACGACGATGGCCCAGGTCGTCTCGGCCGACAAGAACGTGCAGACCGAAATCGACGGCGTGAACATCCCGTATTTTTGGATCCGCAAATTCGAGATCGACAAAGGCGCGATCTGGTCCGACACCGACGCGAGCGCGAAGACGAAGGTCTGCATCCTAGGGCCGACGGTCGCGACGAACCTCTTCGGCAGCCAGGATCCGGTGGGCCACACGATCCGGATCAACAGCGCGCCGTACACGGTCGTCGGCGTGACCAAGGCGCGCGGCAGCTCGCTGTTCGGCGAAGACCAAGACGACCGCATCTTCATGCCGATCGGCTCGTTTCGCGCGCGCGTCTTGCCGACGCCGCCGGGTCACGTCGGTCTCTTGATGGCCGCGGCGACGTCCGAGGAAACGACCTCGCGCGCCAAGCGGCAAATCCAGTCGATTTTGCATCAACGCCACGGCATCCGCGAAGGCGCGCCCGATGATTTTCAGATCCGCACGCAGGAGGACCTCCAAGAAACGCAGCGCTCGATCACCACGTACTTGCAGCAGCTCTTGATCGGCATCGCCGCGGTGAGTCTCGTCGTCGGCGGCATCGGGATCATGAACATCATGCTCGTCAGCGTCGCCGAACGGACGCGCGAGATCGGAATCAGACTCTCGATTGGCGCGCGCGAAAACGACATCCTCGTGCAGTTCCTCGTCGAGGCGGTGGTGCTGAGCTTGTTCGGGGGCACGCTCGGGATGATGGTCGGCTCGGGCATCATCGTCGCGCTCGGGCGCGCGCTCGGGTGGTCGATGGCGCCGGACATTTGGTCGCTGCTCTTTGCGTCGGGCATCAGCGGGCTCGTGGGCGTGCTGTTCGGATTTTTGCCGGCGCGCCGCGCCGCCAAGCTCGACCCGATCGAAGCGCTGAGGGTGGAGTAACTTTGCTCAGCGCCATTCGCAGCGCGATGCGGGCGATCCGCCGCAATCTGCTCCGCGCGACGCTCACGGTGCTCGGCATCCTGATCGGTGTCGCGGCGGTCGTGATCGTCACGGCGCTCGGCGACGCGTATCGCAATCAAATCGGTTCGCGCATCGAGTCGCTCGGCTCGAACTTCATCATCGTCTTTCCGCAGCAGTCGAACGCGTCGGGTGCTCGCGGCGCGCAAGGCGGCGGCGTGCGGCTCACCGAGGACGACGGCAAAGCGATCCGTCGCGAGTCGGTGAGCATCGCGGCCGTCGCGCCGATGCTGCGCGCGCAGGCGCAATTCGTCTACGGCGACAAAAACGTGTCGACGAGCGCGATCGGCACGACGCGCGACTACCTCGTGGTGCGAAACTGGAAGCTCCAGTCCGGCTCGATGTGGGACGAGCACGACGAGACGCTGAAGACGAAAGTCTGCGTCCTCGGCACGACGGTGAAGACCAACCTCTTCGGCGACGCCGACCCGGTCGGGCAGTACATCCGCGTCGACCGATACGCGTACCGCGTGCTCGGCGTGCTCGAGTCGAAAGGCCAGGCGCCCATCGGCGGCGACCAAGACGACATGGTCATCATGCCGATCGGGAGCTTGCGCGCGCGCATTTTCCGGACGCCGCCGGGCTTTGCGGGGGCGCTGATGATCTCGGCCACGTCGCCCGAGACCAACGATCGCGCCGTCGCGCAGATCGATTCCATCCTGCGGCAGCGCCATCGCATCCCCGAGGGGCGCGATCCCGATTTCGCCGTTCGCACCCAGAAAGAATTCCTCGCGCTCCAGCAGACGGTATACGGCGCGCTCACGATTTTGCTCGCGGGCGTCGCGCTGGTGAGCCTCTTCATCGGCGGCATCGGCGTGATGAACATCATGCTCGTCAGCGTGACCGAACGAACGCGCGAGATCGGCATTCGCATGGCGGTCGGCGCGCGCGAGCGTGACATCCTTTTGCAGTTTTTGGTCGAAGCGATCGCGCTCTCGTCGATCGGCGGCTTGCTCGGCATCGCGCTGGGCGGCGCGGTCGTGCCGTTCCTCGGCTGGCTCAAGGACCTGCCGATGCATCCTTCGCCCGTCTGGGTCATCGGGAGCGTCCTCTTCAGCGGCTTCGTCGGCGTCGTGTTCGGATTTTTCCCAGCCCGCCGCGCCGCGCGCCTCGACACGATCGAAGCCCTCCGCCGCGAGTGACCCGCGGGCCGGCCCGGGCCTGGCCCGGCCACCCTCACTTCGCAAAATCCCGGGGATTTCGCGCGGCACACGCGCTGCTACGTCCGCAGCGGCTAGGCCTAGCCGACTACGTTCAAAGTCGTTTCCACGAAAGGACACAATCGAACAAGGCTATGCAAGGGGACCGAGCGGGTGCAAGCGCACGCTCGTCGTAGGGTTGGCTGTGGCGACTCCACCGCCGGCGGATTTCAAATCTCGCCGGGTCGTTTGAATGGGGCCATCAGACAGCTCGGAACGCGAGGCCTCAAAGCCCTCGCGGCCGCCCGCAGTAACGACGAGCGAGGGCAACCGCGGAGGGAGCAGGACCTCGCGCCTGAAATTAGGGGCGCCGCGTCACAAATTTGCTCGCAAGTCGCGAGGACTATCGCTGCCACTCCAAGTCTCGAAACCAACTCTCCCGGTGGGAGATCGCAAACCGATCCGAAATTGCGCCGGGTAATCCGACGCGACGCACACGTGTACGTCCAGTCAGTTGCAGGCGGGGGCGGCGGCGGACTTGGGGGCGGCGGTTTTGGCGAGGGTGTCGGCGGTGGCGAAGAGGGTGCGGACGGGTTGGGTGTCGATGCGGAAGCCCGTCGTCGTGTGGCGGTCGGCGTTGTCGGGGTCGTCTTGGTGGGAGACGACGGCGAGGAGGCCACCAGTCGTGTCGACGAGGCCGCCGCCGACGTCGCCTTTGCACAAACCGATTTCGACTTCGAGCGCGTCGCTTTGGCGCTCGACGACGGCGCCGGTGCGCTGGGCGCTCGGGCGGTGCTCGTTTTTGCAGCGGCCGAACCCCATCGCTTGTACCGTCGCGCCGGGCGCCGGCGCCGTCGCCGGTTTGAGCGGGACGATCCAATCGGCGGGCTCGTCGAGGACGAGGATGGCGGCGTCGAGCGTCTTCCAGTCGCACGTCGGCGTGACGACGAAGGCGACGTGACGCGCGGTCCACGTGAGCGACGTCGACGCGATCTCGACGCGCCACGCGTCCTTGTCGGTGATCGCGACGACGCCGGAGACGTCGCGCAAACATTGATGCGCAGTAAGCACTTGCTTCGGGCCGATGACGACGCCGGAGCAAACGGCTTTCGGCGTGTGCACGTGCGCGGTCGCGCGCTCTTGCACCGACTGCACCATGGGGTGCTCGGGCTCGACGGCGGCTTCGTCGTCGGGCAGCGTGATGGTGTCGTCGTTGTGGCGGTGCGGCGCGTCGCTCGTGCGCGGGTCCTCGTAGTTCGCGACGCCGATTTGCGTCGCGCCGCAACCCGCGAGCACGACGAGAGCGAGCGTGCGCATCAGTCCGACCAGACCTGAAGCGCGTACGGACCGTCGCCGATGCCGATGCTCACTGTGATTTTCACGTCCACGTCGTCGGCGAAGCACATGGCTTCGTCGGGAGCGATGAAAGCGGAGACGTCGTCGGAGTGGTACTCGGCGACGGCGGCGCCCGCGGGATCGCTGAGCACGGCGACGAGGGATTTCACGCCGTTTCCGGCGATGCCGTAGAGGCGGTAGCAGTGGTGCCCGCGCGCATGGAAGGCGTAGCTCACCGGCTGCGAGCTCGTGGCGTTTTGCGAGCCGGTCAGGGGCGCGCCTTCGGCGTGCATCTTGGTCGCCGACGCGCACGCCGCGCCGAGCGCCGCGAGGGCTTTGCTCGGGTCGGCCGCGGCATGAAAATCCGCGTGGCAGGCGGCCCAGTCGGGATGGTCGCGGAGCGTCACGTGCTTGCTCTCGAGATGGAACGGCGGCGGATTTCGCACGTCGGTCGGCAGCGTCGAGACGACGTGCGGAGGCGTCGCGTCGGCGCCTGCGTCGGTCGGTGGAGTCGGCGTCTTCGAGCCGGGGCCGCCGCACGCGAGGAGCGTCGCGACGAGCGCGCCTCCGAGGAGGATTTCGCCACGCATCGCGCCGCACGGTAGCACAAGCGACGTGCTACAGGAGCGCCGTGCGCGTCGTTCGAGTCGATGCGGAGCATCCGGATCCGAAGAGCATCGCCGAAGCGGCTGCGGCCCTTCGCGCCGGACGGCTCGTCGCGTTTCCGACCGAAACGGTCTACGGCCTCGGCGCACTCGCGCGCGATCGGGAGGCGGTGAAGCGCGTCTTCGCGGCGAAGGGAAGGCCGAGCGCGCACCCGCTCATCGTGCACGTCCTCGGCGAGGACGACGCGAAAGGGTGCGCCGCCGCGTGGCCGCCGCTCGCGTCCGAGCTCGCGCGCGCGTTTTGGCCCGGGCCGCTCACGCTGGTCGTGAGCAAGAACGACCGCGTGCCGAGCGAGGTCACCGGCGGGAACGCGGGCGTCGCGCTTCGGGCGCCGTCGCATCCGGTCGCGCGCGCGATCCTCGCGGCCCTCGGGGAGCCCATCGTCGCGCCGAGCGCGAATCGCTATCAGTCGATTTCGCCGACGCGCGCCGAGCACGTCGCCTCGTCGCTCGGGAGCGAGGACGTCCTCGTGATCGACGCCGGCGCGTGCCCGAGCGGAATCGAGTCGACCGTCGTCGACGTGCGGAGCGAGCCGCGCGTGCTCCGCCCGGGCGCGCTTTCGCTCAAGGCGCTGCGAGCTCTGGTGCCTTCGTTGCAGTATGCAACTATCGACGTGGACGAAGGGGCGCCGCGCGACTCGCCGGGGCAGGCCGCACGTCACTACGCGCCGAAGACGACGCTCGTGCTCGTCGATCGCGCGGCCGCTCTCGCTCGCGCCGGCGCGCCGGGTGTCGCGGTGATCGTCTTCGGCGACGCCCCGCGCGGCGTTCACGCGCTCCCGCGGGATCCCGCCGGCGCGGCCTCCGCGCTGTACGCGCTTTTGCACGACCTCGACCGCTCGAGCACGCTCATCGTCGTCGAAACCCCACCCGGCGAGCCCGGTTGGGAAGCCGTCGCCGACCGCCTTCGCCGCGCCGCCGCGCGTTGAAGCCGAAATACTTTAGGTGTATAGCTTCGCCTCCCCATGGAAGCGCGCATCGCGGTGGTCACCGGCGGAGGACGCGGCATCGGCGCGGCCATAGCGCGACGCATCGCAAAGGACGGCGCGCGCGTCGCCATCCTCGATCGCGAGCGCACCGCCGTCGCGAGCGAGATCGGCGGCCTCGACGTCGACTGCGATCTCACGAGCCTCGCGTCGCTCGACGCGGCCCTCGCGCGCGTCCGGCGCGAAGCGGGCGAGCCCGCGATTTGCGTGCATAGTGCAGGCATCGGCGAGAGCGCGCCGTTCGTGGAGACGAGCGACGAGATCTGGGGGCGCGCGATGGCCCTCAACGCGACCGCCGCGTTCCACCTCGCGCGCGCGCTCGCCCCCGCGATGGTCGCCGCCAAATGGGGCCGCATCGTCAACGTCGCGTCGATTGCGGGGCTCATCGGTCAGGCGTACGTCGCCGCATATTGCGCGTCGAAGCACGCGGTCGTCGGCCTCACGCGCGCGATCGCCGTCGAGCTCGCGAGGACCGGCGTCACCGCGAACGCCGTTTGCCCCGGCTTCGTCGACACCGAGATGACGCAGCGGACGATCGCCAACATCGTCCAAAAAACGAAGCGCTCGCCCGACGACGCGCGCAAGTCGCTCGAGTCGATGAACCCGCAGCGAAGGCTCGTTCGACCGGACGAGGTCGCCGACGTCGTCGCGATGCTCTGCTCCGAGGCGGCACGTTCCATCAACGGTCAGGCCATCCCGATCGATGGCGGCCAAGTCACGAAATAGGTAAAGGTCCATGGGCAATCAAATCGTTTCTCCCCCGAACATGCCGAAGCCGCGCGGCTACGCCGACGGCCTCATTCCGCAGAGCGGACGCCTGCTCTTCATCTCCGGGCAAATCGCGTGGGACAAGGACGCGCGCATCGTCTCGCCGGATTTCGCGACGCAGTTCCTCGCGTCGCTCGACAACGTCATCGGCGTCGTGCGCGCGGCGGGCGGCGGCACCGAGCACATCGTGAAGCTCCTCGCGTTCGTCACCGATCTCGACGCTTATCGCTCGGCGACCAAAGCGATCGGCGAAGGTTGGCGCAGCCGCATGGGCAAGTACTACCCGGCGATGAGCCTCGTGAAGGTCGCGGGCTTGCTCGAGCCGGGCGCGCTCGTCGAAATCGAAGGCACCGCGGTGCTGCCTTGAGACGCGACAACGAAGCCCCCGCGCCTTTACGGTCAGGAGCTCTGCGCCCGACGCCTTTGCTGCGCTCCGCTTCGCACGTCTCGGTCTCCGCGTGGGTGCGCATGCTCGAGTGTCACGCGCGCGTGCTCGCGACGCTGCGCGACGAGCTCTTGCCCGAGTGCTCGATGGCGCGCTTCGATTTGCTCGCCGCGCTCGATCGCGAGGACGGCCAGCCGCTCGCGACGCTCAGCCGCGCGCTGCTCGTCACCGCCGGCAACCTCACCGGGCTCGTCGATCGCGCCGCGCGCGACGGCCTGGTCGTGAAGCGTTCGGACGCGCGCGACCGGCGCGTCTCACGCGTGTATCTTACACGTAAAGGGCGCGGCTTCGTTCAGCACGCGATGCCGCGTCACGCGCGCGCCGTCGAGCGCACGCTCGCGCCGCTCACGGCGTCGGAGCAAGTCGAGCTGCGCCGCATTTTGGGCAAGCTCCGCGACGGGCTGCGCGAAAAAGAGGCAGCCTCGTGATCGCGCCGAAGACGTTTCGATACGCCGTGAAAGACGGCGTCGCCGAGATCGTCCTCGACCGGCCCGACAAGCTCAACGCGCTCACCTTCGCGATTTACGAAGAGCTCCGCGACACGTTCGCCGCGCTCGATCGCGAGCCCGACGTGCGCGCGATTTTGATCGCCGGCGAGGGCCGCGCGTTTTGCTCCGGCGGCGACGTCGAGGACATCATCGGCGAGCTCTTCTCGCGCGACATGCAAGGCATGCTCGCGTTCACGCGCGTGACCGGCGCGATCATCGAGAACATCCGCAAAGTGCGGCGCCCAGTCGTCGGCGCGATCAACGGCACGGCCGTCGGCGCCGGCGCGGTCATCGCGCTCGCGTGCGATCTCCGGGTCGCGAGCGAAAAAGCGAAATTCGGTTTCATCTTTCCGCAAGTCGGTCTCTGCGGCGCGGACATGGGGGCCGCGTACCTCTTGCCGCGCGTCGTCGGCCTCGGGCGCGCGAGCGAGCTCCTCTTCACCGGCGAGATCATCGGCGCGGCCGAGGCGCACCGCATCGGGCTCGTCAACCGCGTCGTCCCGCCGGATGCGTGTATTCTGCAAGCACGCGAGCTCGCGAAAAAGCTCGCCGACGGTCCGGCCTTCGCGCACGGCATGACCAAACAAATGCTCGAGAGCGAGCACACCATGGCGCTCGCCGCCGCGATCGAAGCCGAGGCGCAAGCCCAGGCAATTTGCATGATGCACCCAGATTTTCGCGCCGCGTACGACCGGTGGAAGGCGGCGAAGAAATGAACGGCGCGCTCCGCTCGTCTCCGTGGGAGCACGATTTTTTCTGGTCCGACGACGACCGTCAGCTCGCGCGCGAGATCGAGCACCTTCACCTCGATCGTGAGGAAGACCTCGAGGACGTCTCGCGGGTCGGCAAACGGCTCGGCGAGCTCGGCCTCTATCGTCACCTCGGGCGGCCGAGGGCGATGTGCGTCGTGCGCGAGCAGCTCGCGTTTCACTCGCCGCTCGCCGACGCCGTCTTCGCGGTGCAAGGTCTCTGCGCGACGCCGCTCGCGATGTCGGAGGACGCGGCCATTCGCAAGACGGTCGACAAGATGAAACGCGGCGAGCGCGTGGGCGGCTTCGCGCTCACCGAGCCCGAGGCGGGCAGCGACGTTGCGTCGATGCGCACGCGCGCGCGCCGCGACGGCGACTTTTGGATCCTCGACGGCGAAAAGACGCTCATCTCGAACGTCGGCATCGCGCATCACTTCGTCGTCTTCGCGAACGCGGCGCCCGAGTCCGGGAAAAAAGGCATTTCAGCGTTCTTCGTTCCCGCCGACGCGCCCGGCGTCGAGCTCTCGGCCATTCGGCTTTCGGGCGATCATCCGCTCGGGCGCATCGTCTTTTCGTCGTGTCGCGTGCCGGCGAGCGCGCTCGTCGGCGAAGTCGGACACGGCTTGCGCTTGGCGCTCGGCACGCTCGGAACGTTTCGCGTCACGGTGGGCGCGGCGGCGTGCGGCATGGCGTGGCGCGCGCTCGAAGAGACCGTCGCGCACGTGAAGCGACGCGTTCAATTCGGCAAACCGCTCGCCGATCTCCAGCTCGTTCAAGCCGCGGTCGCCGAGATGACGACCGAGCTCGTGGCCGCGCGGCTGCTCGTCGCGAGCGCCGCGGCGGAGCTCGAGGCGAACCGCACGATGACCGAAGAGGGCCGCCGTCGCCTCGCCGACCGCGCGTCGTCGATGGCGAAAATGGTCGCGACCGAATCCGCGCAACGCATCGTCGATCGCGCCGTGCAGCTCCACGGGGGCATGGGCGTCGCGCTCGGCAGCAAAGTCGAGCAGCTCTATCGCGAGATCCGCCCGCTCCGCATTTACGAGGGCGCGACCGACGTCCTCAAGCTCATCATCGCGCAGAGCGTCCTTCGGTGATCTTCTCGCCGCTCGCCCTTCGCGGCGGCGTCGTGCTGCCGAATCGAATCGTCCTTCCCGCGATGGTGACGCGGCTGTCGGGCGAGGACGGCTTCGTCAACGACGCGATACGTGTAAGATACACGCGTTTCGCGAAGGGAGGCGCGGGCCTCGTCGTGCTCGAGGCGATGGCCGTTCACCAATCGAAGAGCGGGCCGCTCCTTCGCATCTCGGACGACGCGTTCGTCCCCGGCCTCGCGGATCTCGCGAAGCGCTGCCACGACGTCGGCCCCGGAAAAGTCTTCCCGCAGATCATTCACTTCTTGAAGATCTCGCGCTCCGGCTGGCGGCAGACGGTCGACATGCTTTTGCACGCGGACCTCGACGCGATCGTCGACGCCTACGGCGCGGCGGCCGAGCGCGCGCGGCGATGCGGGTTCGACGGCGTCGAGCTCCACATGGCGCACGCGTACACGCTCTCGTCTTTTCTCTCGCGCATGAACGCGCGGCGTGACGAATACGGCGGCTCGCTCGAAAACCGCTTGCGCCTCCCGCTTCGCGTGATCGAGCGCGTTCGAAAATGCGTCGGCGAAGATTTTCCGGTGGGCGTTCGCTTCGTCGGCGACGAGTGCATTCGCGGCGGGTACACCGCGCTCGACGCCGCGCCCATCGCGGTGCGTCTCGCGCGCGCCGGGCTCGATTACGTCTCGCTCTCGGCGGGCGGAAAATTCGAGGACGCGCGCCACATCGAAGGCGAGCCGCTCTATCCGTACACGGGATATTCCGGCGATCGCTGCATGCCGAGCGCCGCGTATCCCGACGGCGCGAACCTCCCGATCGCCGAAGCGGTGACGCGCGCGGTGCGCGCCGCGGGGCTGTTGACGCCGGTCGTCGCCGCCGGAAAAATCGGAACGCGCGAGCTCGCCGAACAAATCCTCGAGCGCGGCCAAGGGGAGTTGATCGGCATGGCGCGCGCGCTCCTGGCCGACCCGGACATCCCGAAAAAATGGGCGGCGGGCCGCGAAGAGACGGTCGTGCGATGCGTCTACGGCAACGTCTGCAAAGCGCTCGACGAAAACTTCAAGCGCGTCGTCTGCACGCTCTGGCCGAAATCGCTCGGCGCCGCGCCCGACAGCGACGACGCGATCGCGCCGGAGTGGCCCGCCGGCGGCGCGTCGCTCGGCGCCGAAGTCTCCGGAGGCCGCGTCGTTCTCCGCTGGCGCGCCGCGACCGACAACGAAGCCATCCACGGCTACGAGCTCCTCCGCGCGGAGGGAGCCGGGATCTTATTGCATTATGCAAGCATCCGCGGCGCGTCGCTCCGCTTCGAGGACGCGCGCGTCGTCGGCGGCACGACCTACCGCTACGCGATCCGCCCGTACGATCTCGCCGGCAACCGCGGCCCGCTCACCCCCGCGATCGACGTGCAGGTCCCGGACGATTTCGCCCCCGCGCCCGGCCCGACCGACGCGAGCGCGTGCGTGGGCATCCGGTCGTAATCAGGAAAGCCCGTGGGCCAGCTTCTTCGGGCCCTCTTGAAAGAGCACCTCGACGCGCGACGCGTCGACGTCGAGCACGACGCCCTTGCCGAACTTCGGGTGCATCACGAACGCGTCCTTCGCGAAGCGCGCTTGAGGCGAGTACTTGGTGAAGGCGTCGTCCGGCTGCGTCGAGACGTCCTTTTCCCACTCCCACTGCTTGGCGGCGGGCTTGTTCGAAAAGAAATCGTTTTCATCGCCGTCGCGGCCGCGGCGCCGAACCTCTTTGGAGCGCTTCATCGACATGGCGGAGCACCCTATAGGCTGGAGGCGGTCATGTTTCAATGACCGCGGCGTGCTCGACGCGATCGAGCGCGAACTGTCGCTTCTCGTTCTTGTCGAGATCGAGCGCGTTGAGGCGGATTTCGGCGCGATCCATGACGATGCGCTCGAGCCGGATGCGGCGCGTGGTCGTGATCTCGTTTGCGCCTCGGTAACGAATTTCGAGCACGCGACGCTCGAACCACGCCTGCTCGAGCGCGCGGCGCACGTCTTCGCGCGTCGGGCGAGCCGGCACGCCGACGTAAGCGAGCTCGTGCAATCGGTTCTGGAGCTCGCGCTGGGCGGAGCGGTCGAGCGCGGCGCGCACCTTGTCGATGGCCGAGGCGAGGGTGGCCGCGAATGGAATGATGCGCATCTCGGCGAGGAACTGCCCCGCGCTGATGAGCACCGCGGCCTCGCGCGCGTTGAAGTTCACCGGCGGGAGCGCGTAGCTCTTGTCGAGCGCGTATCCGCCCCCGCGCCCGCGCTCGGCGACGAGCGGGAGGTCCGCGTCCCGAAGGCTCGCGAGGTCGCGGTACGCCGTGCGAACCGTCACGCCGAATCGCTCGGCGATCGCCTCGGCGGTCGCGCCGGTGCGGCGGCCTCGCAAGTATTCGGCGATCGCGAAGAGACGTTCGGTGCGCTTCACGCGCGTTCAAAGCTGACATCATCCTGACACACGATCCAGCGGAAAAAATGCGGGCGCACGGCGTGACGTACTGGGCCGGCCGAGTTCAAGTCGTCGTGACCGCCTGACGCGTTGCCGTGCGCCCGCACGCGAAGACGAATTGCAGCGCGCGTGCCGCGCCGAAAGCAGGGATTTTCTCGCAATCGACCCTGGCCCGGCCAGGCCCGGGCCGGCCCGCCGTGCCAGCGAACAAAAAATCGTACAGATCGTTCGGATCCGAACGATCTCTCTTATAACTGCCCCATGTCCGGTCCGACTTTTCCGGAGACGTTCAACCTCGCCGACTACTTTCTCTTCGATCGTCTCGCCGAAGGGCTCGGCGACACCGTCGCGATTCGGTTCGGCGATCGGTCGTGGACGTACGCCGAGGTCGCCCAAAAGACGCGCGCGTTCGCGGCGCTCCTCGCCGAAGCGGGCGTCGCGCGCGGCGAGCGCGTGCTCATCGTCTTGCCGGACGTGCCGCCGTTCGCGTGGGCGTTTTTCGGAACGCTCGCGGCCGGCGCGGTCGTCGCGATGGGTAACCCGGACGTCCCGTCGTCGTCGATCGACTACCTCGTGCGTTACACGGGCGCGACGGCGATCGTCACGGTGCCCAAAGTTCGCGAGGCGCTGAAGAACGTGCCGCCCGAAGTGCGCGCGATTTGGACGGTGCCCGACGCGGCGACCGGCGACGACACCGAGAGCGGCGAGCTCGCGACCGCGCTCGCGCGCGTGAAACCTCGCGACGCACGCGTCGCCACCCACCGCGACGAGCCGGCGATTTGGCTCTTCACGAGCGGCTCGACCGGAGAGCCCAAGGCCAACGTGCACGCCCACCGCGACTTCGCGTTCAACACCGAGGTCTACGCGAAGAAGACCGTCGGCTATCGGCGCGGCGACGTCTCGGTCAGCGTGCCGCGTCTCTACTTCGGCTACGCGACCGGAACGAACCTCATGTTCCCGTTCGCGGTCGGCGCGACCGTCGGCCTCTTCAGCGAACGCCCGACGCCCGAGTCGCTCGCGCGCGCGGTAGAAATGTACCATCCCACGATTGTTACCAACGTACCAACGATGCTCGGCAAGCTGCTCGATTACGACGAATCGACGCGGAAGCTGGATTTCTCGTCGATTCGCTTTTCGCTGAGCGCGGGTGAAGCGCTGCCGGGCGCGCTCCTCGATCGCTGGCTCGCGCGTTTCGCGAGCGACGTCTACGACGGCATCGGCTCGGCCGAGATGTTCCACATCTACGCGTCGAACCGTCCCGGCGACGTCAAAGTGGGCTCGCTCGGCAAAGCCGTCGAAGGCTACGAGCTACGCATCCTGCCCGAGGACGCGGCAGGTCCCGGCGCGCCCGAGGTCGCGCGCGGCGAAATCGGCGTCCTCTGGGTGAAGGGCGACAGCGTCTCGATGGGCTACTGGCTCGATCGCGACAAGTCGTGGCGAACCTTCTTCGGCCATTGGTGCCGCACCGGCGATCTCTTCCGCATCGACGAGGACGGATATTTGTATTTTGCAGGTCGCGCCGACGAGCTCCTGAAGGTGAGCGGCCTCTGGGTTTCGCCGACCGAAGTCGAAGAGTGCTTGATGAAGCACGAGGCGGTTCAGCTCGCCGCGGTCATCGGCGTCGAAGAAGACGGCCTCATGAAGACGAAAGCGTTCATCGTGCTTCGCGGTGGGCGCGCGCCGTCGCCCGAGCTCGCGACCGAGCTCCAGAATTTCGCGAAAGAGCGCATGGCGAAGCACAAGTACCCGCGCATCGTCGAATTCGCCGGGGACCTGCCGAAAAATGATCGCGGCAAAGTCGACCGCAAAGCCCTCAGGGCCAGGCCTCCGAAGTGAGCGCCTACCGTTTCGGACGGCTCGGGTCGCCCGGCGTGCGACGACGACGGCGACGTCCTCTTGAGGCGCGCCGTTCGGTAGTCGCGCCGCGCCGGTCACCGCGCCGCAGGCCTCTTCGGGCGAAGCGTCGCGAGCCGGCCGATGGTCTCGCGCGACGTATTTGAAAAGACCATCCGATGCCGCCTGCGCCGTCGCGACGTAAACGACGAGCGAATCGCCGTTCTCGAATGCACCCGCGCCGTCCTCGCAGACGCGGCCGCACGCGGTCACGAGCGACGCGTACGCGAACGTCACGCAGTCGCGAGCTTCGCGAGGCGCGCTTGGCGGGAAGGCTTGTACGGGACGAGGAACTGCAGCGTTTTGAGCGCGGCTTCCTCGGCTTCGGCGGTCGTGCCGGCTTGGAGCGCGTGCGGGACCTCGACGACGAAGCCGCGTTGCAGCGCGTCGGTGGCGGTCGCGAGGAGCTGCGTTTCGGTCGAGCAGCCGGTGAGCTCGATCGTGTCGACGTGGAGATCTTCGAGCACTTTCTCGAGATCCGATTGGAAGAAGCTCGAGTAGCTCGGCTTGGTCACGATGCGGTCATCGGGCGTCGGCGCGAGCGGCGGCCAGACTTGCGCGCCTTCGCTTCCTTCGACGGCGTGCTCGCCCCAATCTTCCAAGTCGGGGTCGTTCGGGTCGTGGCTGTCGAGGACGTAGACGATCGGCGTCGCCTCGGCGCGCGCGCGGGCGATGCGGGCAGCGAGCGCCGGAACGATGTCGCGCGCGCGCGGCACTTCGAGGATGCGGCCGGGCGTCAGGTGGTCGTTGATCATGTCGACGATGACGAGTGCGCGGCGCGTCTGTTTCGAGCGCACCGTCGCGAGCAAGCGCGCGCGCACCGACGGATCCGCGGCGGCGGCGGGCTCGGCGAGCGCCAGCTTGGCCAAGTCTTCTTGGAGCGCGACGACCTCGGCGCGAACCTCGGCCGGCATCAACCGAAGCGCCGCCTGAGCGACGCGGTCGGTCCGCCTCGCCAGGGCTGCCTCGAGCAGGTCGGCAAGCTCCTCGTCGGTCATCGGTCAGTTCACTTTAACACCGTACGCGTGGCGGGTACCATCGGCCGCATGTCCTC
Organism: Polyangiaceae bacterium; assembly: GCA_036488725.1. Lineage (GTDB taxonomy): Bacteria > Myxococcota_A > Polyangia > Polyangiales > Polyangiaceae > DASXHD01. The sequence continues at coordinate 21,109 of DASXHD010000118.1, forward strand.
GGCCCCCATCTTCGGCTTCAATGACTCCAAGCGGGAAATCGTACAGGAGGTCGCCCAGCGCGTCGTCGCGTCGGCGGCCGACCCGATTTTTCTGCTGAACGAAGCGGCTTACCTCGAAATGCGCCGTTTGGCCGGAAAAGACGGGCCGGAATACGCCGAGTGGCGGTCTTTGGCGACGAGCCTCGGCCGCGCGACCGAGGCCGATGCCCGCGAAAAATTGCAGGGGCTGGCCGAGCGTTACGCCTGGGACGTCGCGGGAAATTTCAACCCGTCCGTCTACAAATTCGCGACCAAGGCGATGGTGCCGCTCCTCGGCACCATTCTTTCGCCGCGGTCGGCGCTGCGGAACATCCCCCAGCTCGGCGCGCTCCACGCGCTCGATGGGCGAGTCGTCGTACAAGGTCCCACCGAAACGATCGCCGCCCTCGCCGAAATCGGCACGATCGTCTTCACGCCGACGCACCTCTCGAACCTCGACTCGGTCGTCTTCGGATTCGCGCTCGAGCGCGCAGGGTTGCCGCCCGCGACCTACGGCGCCGGCAAGAATCTCTTCACCAACCCGGTGCTCTCTTTCTTCATGCACAACCTCGGCGCGTACCGCGTCGACCGCCGGCTGAAACATGCACTCTACAAGGATGTGCTGAAGACCTACTCGTGCGTGCTGATCGAGCGCGGGTATCACAGCTTGTTTTTCCCGGGCGGCACGCGGTCGCGGTCGGGCGGCGTCGAGCGGCGGCTCAAGCTCGGGCTCGCGGGGACCGGCATCGAGGCGTTCAGCAGGTCGGCGGAGCGCGGCAAGGCGCAGCGCGTCTTCTTCGTGCCTGCGACGATCAACTACATGCTCACGCTCGAGGCCGAGACGCTGATCGACGACTTCCTGCAGGAAGAAGGCAAAGCTCGGTACATCATCGAGGACGACGAGTCGACGCGGCTGGCGCGCATCGCGGCCTTTTCGCAGAAGCTCCTCGGGCTCGACGAGAGCGTCGTGATTCGGTTCGCGCAGCCGCTCGACTGCTTCGGCAATCGGGTCGACGAGCACGGCGTTTCGTTCGACACGCACGGGCGGCGTGTCGAAGCCGAGACGTATCTCTTCGGCGAGGACGGCAAGCCGCGGCGCGACGCGGGTCGCGACACGCAGTACACGCGCGAGCTCGGCGATGCGATCGTCGAGTCGTTCGCGCGCGAGACGGTAATCATGGCGACGCACGTCGTCGCCGCGGCGGCGTTCGATCATCTGCGCGCGACTGTAGGAAAAGGTGATCTCTTCGCGCTGCTCAACCATCGCGACGCCGTTCGCATCGCGCGGCAGGAGCTCGTCGCGAAAATCGCGACGCTGATCGAGCGCGCGCGCGAGCTCGAGCGCGACGCAAAGATCGTGCTCGCGCCGCAGCTTTCGGCCCGTCCGGAGCAAGTGCTCGACTCGGCGCTGCGAGCGTTCGCCGGCTATCACACGAACCCGGTGATCGGCGCGGGCGCGACCGATCTCGTGCTCGAGGACACGCGCCTCCTCTTCTATTACCAAAACAGACTCGCAGCGCATGGGCTCGCGTTCGATGCGCTCAAACCCAAGGGCCGTTCGCCGTGAGTTGATATAGAATCAACGCGTGGCGACCTCGGCTCCCTCGCGCGAGGAAACGCTCGCTCACGTTCGCATCGTGCGCGAGCTCGGCGATCGGATGCCGGGGACGTACCTCGGTCATCGCGACGAAGGCGAGCCCAGCGACGTGGTGCTCGAGACGTACGCCGACATCGGCTCGCGCGCGATGGAGCGCGTCACCGATCTCGCGTGCAAGCTTCGCGACGCGCCGCCGCATCCGCACGTCGTGCGGGTGATCTCGGCCGATCGCATCGGCACCGGGCTTTCGGTCGTCAGCGATTTCGTCGACGGGGTGCCGCTCGACGACGTCTTCTTCGGGCTGAGCCTCGGGGGACGGCTTCGCGCGGTCGTGGACGTGCTCGCGGCGCTGAGCGCGCTTCACGCGATCGGCGTCGTGCACGGCGGCGTGCTGCGCGGGTCGTCGTTCGTCGAGACGACGGGTCGCTCGAAGCTCGGGTTCGCGTATCGGCAGCCGCTCTGCATTCGCAAAGAGACGCACGCGCCCGAGGCGCTGCTCGGCGACGAAGCGGCGATCGGTCCGCAGACGGACGTGTACGGCGCGGGCGTGATGCTTTGGGAAGCGGTGACCGGGCGCGTGCTCTTCGGAAACGAGCCGCCGGAGCGCGTCATCGAAAGGCAGCTCGGCGGGCACATCGACGAAGCACTGCCGCCGAAGAGCGATCGCTGGGCGCGGCCGCTTTCGTCGATCGTCGCGCGCGCGCTCGAGGTCGACCCGAAGGAACGTTACGCGAGCGCCGCGGAGCTCGCGGCGGCCGTTCGCATCGCGGTGCGCGCGCGCCTGATGATGCACGAGGACGTCGTCGAAGAAATTTGGCCGGCGGAGACGAAGCCGAAGCACACGAGCGGTGTGGTGCCCGCTGCAGCGCCTGCGGTTGCGATCGCGACGCCGCAAGAAGCGCGTGAGCCGGAGGCGCCTCCGTCGGTCGAGCCGCCGCCTTCGACGCCGGTCGCGCTGACGATGGAGCGCGAAGCGACGGCGGAGGGCGCTTCGTCGGGCATCGTTCCGATCCAGCAGCGCGTGGAAGCACCGGCGCCGGCGCGCAAACGGCGGAGCAGCGCGGTTTCGATTCTTCTCGTCAACGTCGCGGTCCTGGCGGTCGTCGCGCTCGTCGCCGTCGTCACCGCGTTGACGCTTCGCCACGCGCGCTCGACCGAGCCGGTGGCGGCGCATCCGGACGCGGTCGCCGCATCGGCTCCGGCGCGTCCGCTCGCCGTTCCGTCGGCCGCCGCGGGCGAAACGACCGCAAAACCCGCGGTGAAAACGCTTCCGGCGCCCGATCATGCCGCCGGCCGGCCGCAGCACAAAACGGCCAAACCGCAGCCGCGGTCGCCGAGACTTTACGATCCGAGCGAGATCTGACCGCACTGCGCGAGGGACGACCCTCGACAGTTGATGCGAGGCGCTTTAGGGTTCCGCCGTTCATGTCTTCCACAGAGCCGACCCAGACCGAAACCGCCGCTCCCGAAAAGAAGGAGGAGGACGCGGCGCCGAAGAGCACGAGCATTCCGCCGACCGAAGCGTCCGCGGTCGCGCCTGCCAACGGCGAAGAAGCATCCGGCGAAGACGCGTCCGGCGAAGAAGGCTCGCAAGAGAACGCGCCCGCGCAGACCGAAGGCGCGCATCCCGAGGGCGGCAAGAAGAAGCGCCGTCGTCGCAAGAAGAAGAAGGGCCCGGGCGCTCCCGGCGCCGAAGCGGGAGCCGCGCCGCACGAAGGTCAGCCGCAACAGCAGCAGCAGCACAATCGAAAGAAGGAGCGAAGGCCGCGACCCGAAGGCGAGATGCGCGAGCGTCCTGCGTTCGGCGTGGGCGACGTCGTCTTCGGGAAGATCATCGAGATCACCGACGAGGCGCTCTTCATCGATTTGTCCGGCAAGGGTCACGCGATTTTCGATCGACGCGAGCTCTCGCTTCCGGAGGAGCCCGCGCAGGGTCCGGGCAGCGACGTTTCGGACGACGAGTTCGAAGACCCGGGCGATCTCGTCGCGACCGATGCTCCGCCGCCCGTCGCAGAAGGAACGGCGCCGCCCGCCGAAGAGCCGGCGAAAGAACGACGCATCATCACGCCGAAGGTCGAAGAGCCGGCCGCGGCCGCGCCCGACGCGGAAGCGAAGCCCGCCGAAGAACCGTCGCCTCCGCCGGCGACGCAAGCGAGCGTCGGTTTTCCGGCAGCGCCGATCGTCGTCACGCTTCCGCCCGTCACGCTCGAAGTCGGCGCGAATTTCGTCGGCGTCGTTCACAACGACGGCGGTCGCGGCGGTCTCGTCGTCCTCACGCGTCACCCGCGCCGCGGCCGTCGCATGAAGATGCCGATCGCGAAAGCGCTCCGCGAGAAGACGACCGTCGAAGGTCTCGTCAGCGGCGTCATCAAAGGCGGCATCGAGGTCGACATCGACGGCCTTCGCGCGTTCGCGCCGGCGTCGCACGTCGCGCTCTATCACGGCGCGCGGCTGCACGATCTCATCGGGCAGCGGCTTCCGTTCTTCGTCACGCAGTACGCCAAGCGCGGCACCGACATCGTGCTGTCGCGCAAGTCGATGCTCGAAGCGGAGGCGAAAGAGAAGCGCGAAGAAGCGCTCAAGCACCTCGTCGTCGGCAGCGCGATCGTCGGCACCGTTCGCAGCGTCGTGCCGTTCGGCGCGTTCGTCGACATCGGCGGCATCGAGGGTCTCGTGCCGCTCGCCGAGATGAGCCACAACCGCGGCGACTCGCCGGGCGACGTCTTCCACGTCAATCAGCAAGTCGAAGTTTTGCTCCAGCGCATCGACGCGAAGGGCAAGCTCTGGCTCTCGCGCAAAGCGGTCTTGCCGGATCCGTGGGCCGAGGTCGCGAAGAAATACGCCGAAGGGACGCGTCACAAAGCGCGCGTCGCGCGGCTTCAGCCGTTCGGCGCGTTCGTCGAGCTCGAGCCAGGCATCGACGGGCTGATTCACACGTCCGACCTCGCGACGAGCGACAAGAAGATCGAAAAGCCGGAAGATGCCGTCAAAGTCGGCGACGAGATCGAAGTGTTCGTCGCGTCGCTCGACGTCGGCTCGCACAAGATCGGTCTTCATCCGGTGCCGCCGGATTGGCCGGAGGGCCAGCCGTACACGCGCGTCGGTTTGCATCGGCCGGTGAAGGTCGTCGTCACCGGTTACGATCCGAACGGTCTGCACGTGCGCATCCTCGGGGCGACGGGTCGTCAGTCGCGCGGGTTCATCACCTCGGCGGGCACGGGCACGCCGCGCGGAACCGATTTGCGAAAGGCGTTCGCGCTCAACTCGCAGCACGAGGCGAAGGTGATCGAGATGGACCCGCGTCGAAGCGACGTGAAGCTATCGATCAAAGCGCTCGCTGAAGACACCGAGCGCAACGCGTACAAGTCGTACAAGCAGCAGGTGAAGGCGGAAGCGAAGTTCGGGACGCTCG